>DATMMK010000018.1:0-117013 GCA_035569755.1 Steroidobacteraceae bacterium | reverse complement strand
GTCGTCGGCTTTACCGCCGGTATCCCGAAGCTGCCGCTCAATCTGACCTTGCTCAAGAGTTGCCAGATCATCGGTGTGTTCTGGGGAGAGTTCACCGCGCGCCAGCCCCGGCAGCACGCTGCCAATGTCGCGGCGCTCATGGCGCTCTATACCGGGGGCCACATCAAGCCGGCGGTCACTGAGCACTTTCCGCTGCAACGGGGAATGGACGCGATCGCGAGGCTCGGTGCGCGCGAGGCGCGCGGCAAAGTCGTCGTCATGATCGAATGAGCAAACTCTCATGAATCTCAACTACACTGCGGAAGAAGAATCCTTTCGCGCCGAAGTCCGTGCTTTCCTTGAGGCTGAGCTTCCGGCCGACATCCGCTCCAAGGTGCGCCTGGGAAGGCGCATGCACAAAGACGACCTGGTGCGCTGGCAGAAGATCCTCTACCGTCGCGGCTGGGGCGCCGGTATGTGGCCGCGGCGCTACGGGGGCGCCGGATGGAGCGTCGTCGAGCAGCACATCTTTGACGAAGAGGGTGCGGCGGCCGGCGCGCCGCCACAGATTGCGTTCGCGTTACGCATGGTCGCCCCCGTGCTCATGAGCTTCGGAACAGCGGCACAACAGGATCACTTCCTGCCGCGCATCCTCTCCGGCGAGCACTGGTGGTGCCAGGGGTATTCGGAGCCTGGTTCGGGGTCCGATCTCGCATCGCTGCGCACGAGCGCGGTGCGCGAAGGCGCTCATTACCGCGTCAACGGCCAAAAAACCTGGAACACACTCGGCCAGTATGCCGATTGGATCTTCTGTCTGGTGCGCACCAGCGCCGAGGCACGCCCACAGCAAGGCATTTCGTTCCTGTTGATCGATATGAAATCGCCGGGCATCACGGTGCGGCCGATCATCACGATCGACGGCGAACACGAAATCAACGATATTTTCTTCGACAAGGTGCGGGTGCCGGTCGAAAACCTGGTCGGCGAGGAAAACAAAGGCTGGACTTACGCAAAATTCCTACTCTCGCATGAGCGCACCAATAATGCCGGCATTGGCAATTGCAAGCGTGCGCTGAAGCGGCTGAAGGAGATTGCAACGCGGCAACTGCGTAACGGCCAGCCGCTGATCGAGGATGCACGCTTCCGCGATCGCATCGCGCTGGTCGAGCTCGAGCTCATGGCGCTCGAGATCACGAACCTGCGTGTCCTTTCGGCGGTCGCGGCGGAGTCCCGCGCTCCGGGGCCCGAGGCGTCGCTGCTGAAAATCAAGGGATCGGAGATCATCCAGCAGCTCGCGGAGCTGCAGATGCATGCGCTCGGACACGATGCCCTGCCTTACTTGCGCGAGGCGCTGGACGTGGACTGGGTGCCACCGCCGCTACTGGCGGATCACTATGCTCCCTTCGCGCCGCCGCTCACCGGCCAGTATCTCAACTACCGCAAGACCACGATCTATGCAGGCTCGACCGAGATCCAAAAGAACATCATTTCGAAACTGATCCTGGGGCTCTAAGAGAGCGGCGATGGATTTCCGCCTAACGGACGAACAACTGGCGCTGCAGGAGACGCTGCGGCGTTTCATCGCCAAAGATTACGCGTTCGAGCGGCGCCGCTCGTTGGCGCGCTCACCGCTCGGCTATTCCGCGCAAGCCTGGGCCCAGTATGCCGAGCTCGGGCTGCTCGGCCTGCCCTTTCCCGAGGAGTTCGGCGGGCTGGGCGGCAGCGGTGTGGACATCATGGTCGTCATGGAGCTGGTCGGCCAGGGACTGCTACTGGAGCCTTACCTGAGTACGGTGGTGGTCTGCGGTGGGCTGCTGCGCGATGCCGCTGCCCACGCGATCAAGGAGGCGCTCTTGCCGCAGATCGCCGCGGGGAAGCTCAAGATCGCTCTCGCCGCCTATGAGGCCGCCGGGCGCTATGAGCTCACGCACGTCGCTGCGACGGCCGTCCGTGATGGCAAAGGCTGGCGGCTCACCGGCCGCAAGTCCGTCGTGCTCGATGCCCCGTCGGCCGATTATTTTCTTCTGTCGGCGCGAAGCAGCGGCAATCAGACCGACGCACAGGGTATCTCCCTGTTTCTGGTGCCACGTGATGCGCGGGGATTGACGCTGCAAGCCTATCCCACCCATTCCGGCGGCAGAGCCGCAGATTTGCATTTGCAGGATGTGGCTATCGAGGATGCGGCCGTCATCGGCGCAGCCGATCAAGCACTTCCCGTCATTGAGCGCGCCGTCGAGCAGGGTATCGCCGCACTCTGCGCGGAAGCTGTTGGCATCGTGACCGCGCTCAATGAGGCGACACTCAATCATTTGAAAACCCGCAAACAGTTCGGCACCGTGATCGGCAGCTTCCAGGCGCTGCAACATCGAATGGCCGACATGTTCATCGCCGCCGAGCAGGCCCGTTCGATGGCCATCATTGCGGCGATCCCAGCCGACGGCGACGACCCCGCGGCACGCCGTCGCGCCATATCGGGCGCGAAGGCCTATATCGGACAGGCCGCACGCTTCGTGGGCCAGCAGGCGGTCCAGCTGCACGGCGCGATGGGAGTGGTCGACGAGCTGAACGTCAGCCATTACTTCAAGCGCCTCACAATGATCGATATGACATTTGGCGACGCCGACCATCATCTGGCGCGCTTCAGCGATGCGCTGCGAGTCGAAGCCGTAGGAGCCGCCTCATGAAATTCAACCGCCACCGCCTGATTCTTGGACTCTGTGTGCTCGCGCTGATCGTCATCACCGAGCTCGTCACCCATCATTTCAAGCTGCCGGCATGGCCGGCGTACGTGGCGTGGGTCCTCTTCTTCGTCGAACACATGAACCCGAAGAGGGCGCCGCATGTTCTGATCGGCGCCGCCGCCGGTATTGGACTCGTGATCCTTGCACCGAGCGTCATCGGCCTGCTCGCGCACCTCATCGGCGCCGACTGGGGCAGATTGGTTTACATTTTGGCCGCCGTTTACGCGATCTTCGCGCTCGGCGAAATGATCCCGCTGGTTCTCAACAGCCATACCTTCATGTTGTTCACGGTCGCGGGCCTCGCGTTGGCGACGCCACATCCCAATCCTCAGCTGTGGCTGCTCATGGCGGCGGCGGGTGGCGGCTTGCTGATCGGCGCCACCATCGTCGCCGGCAGGCTCATCGGGGGACCCACCGCGGCGCGGGCGGCACACTGAATGAAGCACGAAACGGCCACTTCAGTGAGACAGCAAGTCAGCGCCGCCGAATGGGACGTGCGGGTGAATCTCGCGGCCGCGTATCGGCTGGTTGCGCTCTACGGCTGGGATGACCTCGTCTTCACTCACGTGTCGGCCCGGGTGCCCGGATCGGAGCATCATTTTCTGATCAATCCCTACGGCATGATGTTCGAGGAAATCACGGCTTCCTCGCTCGTCAAGATCGATCTCGGCGGCCGCAAGATCATGGACTCACCCCACGAAATCAATCCGGCCGGCTTCACGATCCACAGCTGCATTCATGCGGCGCGAGAGGATGTCGGGTGCGTCATGCACATCCATTCGCTCAACGGCGTCGCCGTCGCGGCACAAAGGCAGGGGTTGCTGCCGATTTCGCAGCAATCCCTGTTCGTGCTGGCGTCGTTGGCCTATCACGACTACGAGGGTGTCGCGCTCAATGCCGCCGAACAGCCGCGCTTGGTTGCGGACCTCGGCGACAAGTCTTATCTGATGCTGCGTAATCACGGGCTGCTGACCACCGGCTCCTCGCCGGCCGAAGCCTTTCTGTACATGTATATCTTCGAAGCCGCGTGCGCAATCCAGGTGCGTGCTCAAAGCGGCGGACAGGAGTTGCTGCGAATACCCGAGCCCATTCTCGGCGGCATTCGGGCCGCCGCTAAAGAGGTGACGCGAGGATTGGG
Organism: Steroidobacteraceae bacterium; assembly: GCA_035569755.1. Lineage (GTDB taxonomy): Bacteria > Pseudomonadota > Gammaproteobacteria > Steroidobacterales > Steroidobacteraceae > 13-2-20CM-66-19. The sequence goes on along the minus strand of DATMMK010000018.1, from coordinate 113,155 downwards.
AGGCAACCTCGCATGGCCGGGTCTGCTGCGAAAGCTCGATCGATCGAGTCCCGGGTATCGGGATTAGCCAATCCATTGGGCAGCTGCAGCCGTGAAATGAACGTGCGGCCGTGACTGCACCATCTGGGTTCCGCGGCGATATTCCGTTCGTCAACGATCTGGGCGTGGAGTTTCTCGCGGCCGATTCAGGGCGCGCGACAATCGCCTTGCAGCTGCATGCGCGCCACCTCAACAGCTGGAACGTCGGGCGGTGTCACGGTCGAGATGAAGACGAGCTTCGTGCAGCCGGCGCTCGCGGGCAGCCGCCTCACCGCGAGCGGTAACATGTTTCATCGCTCTTCGACGCTGGCGTTTTGCGAGGGCGAGGTGCGCGATGAGGCCGGACGACTCATCGCGAAGTCGGTGGGCACTTTCAAATATATCCGCCATCGGCCGGCTGACCAGCCGGCCGATGGCCAGTGACATCGCGATCCGCGGGAGCATGATTTCGCCCGTGCTCAGCTGATCAATTCATGACGGGAGCCGGCTTCGAATGCAGCGCTGAGCATTGGGGGCCCAACGGCGGAGTACGCGTTGGTCTCGCCGACATAATGAGAATGGGTGAGAGCCGGAGATCAGGAACCCGGGAGTCCAGGGCTCGTCCGGTCTGATGAGAAGATAACATCTTGATTTATATAGGCGAAAATATTCGTACTTTAGGTACGTTTCGTACGAAAAGGAGTATAGTCTTTGTAGTCATCTGAGGAGCCAGATCATGAGTCGGGCACGGCAGGTCAAAGCTCTCGAGGCGATCGAGTCGTTTTCGATTACCGAGTTCAAGGAGCAGGCTCGGGACGTGATCGATCGGGTCGCGCAACGCCGGGCGGTTGCTATCTCGCGCCACAACACTCCAGAAGCCGTGCTCATTGCCGTAGAGGACTATCTCGAGCTCCTCACCCTGCGCGAGGAGCGCTTGAACCTTTTGACGCAGCGTTACGACGAGATGGTCAAGCGGATGCGCACGCCCGAGGCCGCTGCCGGAGTAGACGCACTGTTTAAGGCAACGCCCGATGAGCTAGGCCGCGCGGCGGTCGCAGCCGCCAAGCGGAGCTGAGAGCCTGGTTCCTGCCATCACGGTCCTTGCAGGGACCAACGGCGCGGGCAAAAGCAGTATCGGCGGAGCGAAGCTCGCGACCGACAAGATCCCGTTCTATAACCCGGATGTCGAAACCAGGCTCCTGCTCGCCAGTAACCCCACGCTGAGTGCCGAGGAGGCCAACGCCGCGGCGTGGCGCATCGGCAAAGAGCGGCTCGAGGCGGCGATCGCCGAACGACAGAGCTTTAACTTTGAGACCACTCTGGGAGGCGCGACGATTGCGCGCCTCCTCGTGAGGGCCCATGAGGCCGGACTTCGCGTGCGAATGTGGTACTGCGGGCTGACGAGCGTGGAGCTTCACATTGCACGGGTGCGCTTGCGCGTGCGCTACGGAGGACACGATATTCCCGAGGTGAAGATCCGCGAACGCTACGATAAAAGCCGCAGCAATCTCTGCATGATCCTACCCTCGCTCGATGAGCTCGTGCTCTATGACAATAGCGTCGAAGGTGACCCTCACGTGGGTGTGCCTCCGCAGCCGGTTCTCCTTCTCCACTACCGCGACCGCGCCATTGTGCATCTGGCATCCGTGATGCCCGAATGGGCAAAGCCCATCGCGGCCGTGGCACTCGTGCAGGCCACGGGCGGTGCTCGGAACAATCCGGATCTCCCCTAGGCGCTGCTGAGCGCGCTACAAGTGAAACAAAAGGCCGGCACCGCGAAATGCCGGCAAGAGGCTGTCTGCCCTACATTCCTGTTAACCATGTCAGGCATCGTGATATACGAGGAAAATGATCTCATGAGCGGGCTGCTCAAGGAGTGGCTGACCCAGGCGGGCTATCGCGTGCGCGAGGCCGCGCCGCGCGCAGTGCAGCGCGCAGACGCTGAGGATCTGGTGATCGCCAGCATTAGCAGCCCCAGGCAGGCCGGTGCGCAGATGCTGCGCGACATCCAGGCCGCGCATCCTGGTACTCCGCTCATTGCTATCTCGGGGCTGTTCCGCTCCGGTCTCCGCGCTACGGGATCGACCGCGCAGCTGCCGGGTGTCGAGCAGCTCCTGGCAAAACCCCTGACCCGCGGCGAGCTGCTCGCCGCCGTGCGCGCTATCATTGGTACACCGAGCTGAGCGCATTGATCGTACTCGAATGCCCTCACCAGACGATGCTTCGTCCCCGCGCGACCGAACCACCCGGTTCAGGCGCCTGCGGCTCGGCGCGATCGTGCTCGGCGTCCTGGTCATTCTTGCGTTTGCGGGCTCGTCCGCTTACGACGCCTGGCGCGCGTATCAGAATTCCCTCGTTGCGACGAATCGCGAGCTCAATAACGTAGCCAAGGCCCTCGGCGAGCAGACCGCGTGGACCTGGCAGGGAATCGATCTTCTGTTGCGCGACACGGCGCGCTGGTATGAAACCAACGGGCGGCAGCTGGAGCCGGCGCGTGTGAGCCAGGTTCTCGCCAACCGCGCGGCCGGCGTGCGGCAGGTGCGCTTCCTCACGATCGTCGACAGGCAGGGTAGACAGCTTTACCGCTCGGGCGGGTCTACGCCGCAGCTTTTTGACGTCTCGGACCGCTCCTATTTCATAGCCCAGCGCGATGGCACCGCAAGGGGGCTCTTCATGAGCGAGCCCCTGGTGACGCGCTCCGAAAATCGCGCCGGGGTAGAGCTCTCCCGGCGGCTCGACGACGCAGCCGGGGACTTCGCCGGCGTGGTCACGGCAATCGTCGACTTTGATGATCTGGAGCAGTTCTATGGCGCCGTGAACCTCGGCGCGGGCAGTGCGATCCAGCTGTTGCGCGATGACGGGACGCTGCTGGTGCGTAACCCGCCGACGCCGCGCGCGCTCGGGCAGAAATTCCCGCAGCTCCTTGCCGCATCAGGCGCGCAGCTCAGGCGCCTCGTGAATCCCATCGATGGCAAGCGGGACTTCGTCGCCGTGGCACGCGTGCGGGACGTGCCGCTCGAGCTCGCGGTCACTCGCGCAGAGGCGGTCGCGTTGCAACCGTGGCGTGATGAGGCCTTCCGCCTCGCGCTGCGCACGCTGGTCGTAACCTTGCTGGGGGCGGCAACGATTGCGGGTCTGTCGCGGCAGTTGCGACAAGTCGAGGCGGGCGAGCGCGCGCTGCGCGAGAGCGAGGAGCGCTATGCGCTCGCAATGGAAGGAGCCAACGAGGGGCACTGGGACTGGGACCTTGCGACGGATCGGCTGTTCCTGTCACCGAAGGCGAAGATGTGGGCGGGACTCAGCACGGACAGTGCCGTTACTACGCGCGCGGCCTGGTTGGCGCAAACCGTGATCTACCCCGACGACCTGCCGCGCGTCGAGGCCGCGCTGACAGATCATCTCGAGGGGCGTACGCCGCGCTATGAGTGCGAGTACCGCATTCGTCAACCTGACGGTCAGTGGCGCTGGATGCTGGTACGTGGCCGTTGTCTGCGCGACGCGACCGGCAAGGCGTATCGACTCGTCGGCTCGACGAGCGACATTACCGGTGAAAAGGAGGCGCAAGCCGCGAGGGAACACCTGGAGGCGCAACTGCGGCAGTCGCAGAAGATGGAGGCGATGGGGACGCTGGCCGGCGGTATCGCCCACGACTTCAACAACATCCTCGGCGCGATTCTCGGATACGGCGAGCTGGCGCAGCAGCAGGCCGCTGCCGGCACCGCCATGGGGCGCTACCTCGATAATGTCATGCACGCCGCGGGGCGCGCCAAGACGCTCGTCGACCGCATTCTCGGCTTCAGTCGCAGCGGGCTGGGTGAGCGCGTGCCGGTGAACGTTCAGTCGGTGGTCGAGGAAACGCTCGAGCTGCTCGCGACCTCCCTGGCCGCCGGCATTCGCCTGGAGAAAGCACTCGCGGCCGGTGACGCGGCGGTGATCGGAGATGCGACGCAACTGCATCAGGTGGTGATGAACCTGTGTACCAACGCACTTCATGCGATGGAGCGCGGCGGCGTCCTCAGAGTGGCTCTCGAGCGCCTCCAGCTGAGCGAGCAGCGCCCCCTTGCGCGCGGAAGCGTGTCCCCGGGGGCGTATGTGCGGCTCGTCGTCAGCGACACGGGCACCGGGGTCGCGCCTGGCGTGCTCGAGCGCATGTTCGATCCGTTCTTTACCACCAAGGGTGTGGGCGAGGGTACCGGGCTTGGGCTGTCGCTGGTGCACGGCATCGTCTCCGAGCTCGGTGGCGCAATTGACGTGGCTACGGCTGCGGGTCAGGGGACGAAATTCGAGATCTGGCTGCCGCTGTCTGGCGAAGTCGCAAAACCCATCGTCAAGGGGCTCGCCGACCTGCCGCGCGGACACGGTGAAACGGTAATGAGCGTGGACGACGAGGGGGCGCTGCTGGCGCTTGCCAGGGAGACGCTCGAGGGGCTCGGCTACCACCCCGTGGGATTCGAATCGAGCAGCGCGGCCCTGCAGGCATTCCGGGCCGAGCCGGACCGCTTCGATCTCATACTCGCCGATGAGGCGATGCCGGATCTGATGGGCACTGAACTGGCGCGAGAGATTCGGCGGACCCACCCGGACGTGCCGATCATCCTGATGAGCGGCCACGGGGGTGCGCAGCTGACGCAGAAGGCCGCAGCCGTCGGCGTGCAAGAGGTACTGCACAAGCCGCTGCAAAGGCGCGACCTGGCCGAGTCACTGGCGCGCGTACTGGGCAGACCTCAGCCGCACAGCTCCACTGGAGCACAGCGGCTCGTGCTTTGAAGATGGTACGAATCGGGTGCGCGTGCTTCGTGGTAGATTGCGCGGGCGCGGGCGCCGGAGGTGGCAGCCATGTCGGAAGCGGTTCGACCGCACATCCTGGTGGTCGATGATGATGCGCAGATCCGTGCGCTGCTGGAGGAGTATCTCCGCGACAACGAGCTGCGCGTCAGCGTGGCGGCCAACGGCAGCTCGATGTCGCGGATTCTCGCCGACGAGGCGATCGATCTCGTCATCCTGGACTTGCGCCTGGCCGGCGAAGACGGCATGGCAATTGCGCGCACGCTGCGCGACAGCTCTGCGATTCCGATCGTCATGCTCACCGGCGTGCGCGATGAAGCCGACCGCGTCATGGGCCTGGAGCTGGGAGCCGACGACTACCTGACCAAGCCTTTCAGTCCGCGCGAGCTCCTGGCGCGCATCCGGACCGTGCTGCGACGCACGAAAGGCGCGGCGCTCTCGCAAGCGCGGGAGCACAAGGTCCGCGCCTACCGTTTCGCCGAATTCGAGCTCAACCTGCGCACGCGACGTCTCAAGCACCTCGACGGACGGCCCGTCGAGCTGACGAATGGCGAGTTCAATCTGCTCGCCGCACTGCTCGGTGCCCCGCAACGGGTCCTCACGCGGGACCAGCTTCTCGAGGCGAGTCGCGTGTACGACAACGAGGTCTACGACCGTTCAATCGACGTTCAGGTGGCGCGGCTGCGCCGCAAGATCGAGGCAGATCCGTCGCAACCCCGATTCATCGTCACGGAACGCGGGGTGGGCTACACCTTCAGTTGTGCAGTCGATGTCCTGTACTGAAGATCAGGTCCGCCCGGGCCCGGGCAGCTAGCCCAACAACCAGCGTTGCAATTGAAATGTCCGCACGGCGCACGGAAATCCCTGCGCAGGAGCGGCCGTGCAAGCTTCCCCCTAGCCAGTACCGAGGCGCGCCGGCGCCGGAATCGGCGCCGCACGATGCGCCCGAGGGAGAAGCGACAGTATGTTGGCCCTGGTTCGAGTTGCCTTGCGGCGTCCCTACACGTTCGTGGTGCTCGCGCTACTGATTCTGATTTTCGGCACGCTCGCGGCGCTGCGCACGCCCACCGATATCTTTCCGGACATCCGCATTCCGGTCATCAGTGTTGTGTGGCAGTACACCGGGTTGCCCCCCGATCAGATGAACGGCCGCATCATGACGCCGTTCGAGCGCGCGCTCACCACCACGGTGAACGATATCGAGCACATCGAGGGCATCTCCTATGCCGGCTTCGGCGTGGTGAAGATCTACTTCCAGCCGACCGCCGACATCCGCACGGCGAACGCCCAGGTTACTTCGGTCTCCCAGACCCAGCTCAAACTGATGCCGGCCGGCATCACCCCACCGCTGGTGCTCAATTACAGCGCTTCCACCGTGCCCATCATCCAGCTCGCGCTCTCGGGCAAGGGGATGTCCGAGCAGACCCTCTCGGATCTCGGCACCAACATGATCCGCACCCAGCTCATCACCGTGCCGGGCGCGTCCCTGCCGCTGCCGTTCGGCGGCAAGACACGCGAAGTGCAGATCGACCTGGACCCGGCAGCTCTGCAGGCGCGCGGCCTCTCCGGTCAGGATGTGGCGCTGGCGCTGGCGACCCAGAATCTGATCTTGCCGGCCGGCACGCAAAAGATCGGCAAGTTCGAATACACGATGCAGCTCAACAACTCGCCCACCGACATCGGCGGGCTCGGCGACCTGCCGATCAAGGCGGTGAACGGCGCGATGATCTATCTGCACGACGTCGCCCAGGTGCGCGACGGCTATCCGCCGCAGACCAATATCGTGCACGTCGACGGCGGACGCTCGGTGTTGCTGACCGTGGAGAAGAGCGGCGCCACCTCGACGCTGGCGATCATTCAGGGCATCAAGGCCAAGATGGCGCAGCTCAAGGCGGTTCTGCCGGCGGCGCTCGATGTCGCTGCGATCGGTGACCAGTCGGTCTTCGTGACCGCCGCGATCGGCAGCGTGGTCCGCGAAGGCGTGATAGCCGCGGCCCTCACCAGCCTCATGATCCTGCTGTTCCTCGGTAGTTGGCGCTCGACAGTGATCATCGCCACTTCGATCCCCCTGGCGGTGCTGGGTTCGGTGACCGCCCTGTCGGTCCTCGGGGAGACGCTCAACATCATGACCCTCGGCGGGCTTGCGCTGGCGGTCGGCATCCTCGTCGACGATGCGACCGTGACGATCGAGAACATCAACTGGCACCTCGAGCAGGGCAAGGAAGTCGAGCCGGCGATCCTCGACGGCGCCAGGCAGATCGTTACGCCGGCGTTCGTGTCGCTCCTGTGCATCTGTATCGCGTTCGTGCCGATGTTCTTTCTGCAGGGCATCGCGCGCTTTCTGTTCGTGCCGATGGCAGAGGCCGTCATCTTCGCGTTGATCAGCTCCTTCATCCTGTCGCGCACGCTCGTGCCGACGCTGGCCAAGTACCTGCTGCGGCGGCATCCGTCCCACGCGAAGTCCTCGGGCGGCGGCGCCCCGGCGGCAGGCGCTGAAGCCCCGGCGCGGGAGTCCCGCAATCCGCTGGTGCGATTTCAGCGCGCTTTCGAAACACGATTCGTCCGCGTCCGGGACCTCTATCACGCGCTGCTGCAACTCGCGCTCAGTCACCGCCGCACCTTCATAGGCGGCTTTGTCGGCGTCGTTCTGGCCTCGTTCCTGCTGGTGCCGCTGCTCGGTCGCAACCTCTTCCCGGCGGTCGATTCGGGTCAGATCCTCATGCACGTGCGCCTGCAGGTGGGCACGCGCGTCGAGGACAGTGCCATTGTGTTTGCCGGGATCGAGAAGGCTATCCGCCAGGCCATTCCTCCTGTCGAGCTCGGCACGCTGGTCGATAACATCGGTATGCCGGTAAGCGGGATCAACCTCTCTTATAACAACACCGGCACGATCGGCACGCAGGACGGAGACATCGAGATCGCCCTCAAGCCGGCTCACCGGCCGACCGCCGAATACGTGAAGAGACTGCGCGAGCAGCTGCCGCTGCGCTTTCCGGGAGCCACCTTCTCGTTCCTGCCGGCCGACATCGTCAGCCAGATCCTGAATTTCGGCTCGCCTGCCCCAATCGATCTGCAGGTTCGCGGACCGGATCTGGCCGCAGACTTCCGTTACGCGGCCGAGCTGCTGCGCCGTATTCGCCTGGTACCTGGCGTCGCCGATGCGCGCATTCAGGAGTCGCCGAGCAATCCCGGCTTCAACGTCAACGTGGATCGGGCACAAGCGCAATATCTCGGCCTTACCGAGCGCGACGTCACCAACAGCCTGCTGGTCATGCTCGCGGGCAGTAGCCAGGTAGCGCCCACCTTCTGGCTGGACCCGCACAACGGGGTGCAGTACCCGATCGTCATGCAAGAGCCGCAGTACCGCATCGACAGCCTGAGTGAACTGCAGAACCTGCCGATTAGCGCCGGCACGACGGCGGTGCCGCAGGTCCTGGGGGCGGTCGCGAGCGTCAGCCGCGACGCCTCGAACGCGGTCGTTTCGCAGTACGACATCCAGTCGATGGTTCAGATCTACGCCACCACCCAGGGCCGCGATCTCGGCGCGGTGGCTTCCGACATCAACAGGATCGTCAGCGACACCGCGCACGACGCGCCCAGGGGGAGCACGGTAGCGCTGCTCGGCCAGGTACAGACGATGAACAGCGCGTTCACCGGATTGCTGTTCGGCCTGCTCGGCACCATCGTGCTCATCTATCTGCTGATCGTGGTCAACTTTCAGTCCTGGAGCGATCCATTCGTCATCGTCTGCGCGCTGCCGGCCGCGCTCGCGGGCATCGTGTGGATGTTGTTTGCCACCGGTACCACGCTGTCGGTGCCGGCGCTCACCGGCGCAATCATGTGCATGGGGGTTGCGACCGCCAACAGCGTGCTGGTCGTCAGCTTCGCACGCGAGCGCCTCGAGGAGCTCGGCGACCCGGTCGCCGCTGCGCTCGAGGCGGGCTTCGAGCGCTTTCGCCCCGTATTGATGACCGCGCTCGCGATGATGATCGGCATGGTGCCGATGGCGCTGGCCCTGGGTGAAGGCGGCGAGCAGAACGCGCCGCTCGGGCGCGCGGTCATCGGCGGGCTGGCGTGCGCAACCGTGGCGACGTTGGTCTTCGTCCCCGTTGTCTTCAGCATCGTACACCGCAACTACGGCCGCGCTATCGCGCCGTCCCCTGTCACCGGAGAGCCTCATGTCGCCTGAACCCATCGTTCACACCGTCTCGCGTCGCGCACTGCGCATCGCCGCCCTGGTGGGCGGCGCCCTCGCGGTTCTCGTGGTAGGTACCGGTATCGCTTCGCGGGCTGCGAACAGCAAGCACCTCAGCGAGTGGACCAGCGCGAACGCGCCGCCGGTGGTGAGTGTCACGCAACCGCAGCACGCCAACGGCGCCGCCGCCCTGGCGCTACCCGGGCGACTGGAGGCGTATTCGCGTGCGCCGATCTATGCGCGCATCCCCGGCTATCTGAAGAGTTGGAAGGTCGATATCGGCGCCTCCGTCCAGTCCGGTCAGCTGCTCGCCGAAATCGAGGCGCCGGATCTCGACCAGCAATTGGCACAGGCTCAAGCGGATCTGCTGAGCGCGCGGGCTAACGCGGCGCTCGCGAGCACGACCGCCAGGCGCTGGCAGGATCTGGTCAAGGCCGATGCAGTTTCGCTTCAGGACGTCGACATGAAGAACGGCGACCTGGCTGCCAAGACCGCCATCGTCAAGGCGACGCAGGCAAACGTCGATCGCCTCCGGGTCATGGAAGGATTCAAGAGGATTACCGCGCCCTTCAGCGGCATCGTCACTGCCCGGGCTACCGATGTCGGCGCGCTGATCAACGCCGGCAGCGGCAAAGGGCTCGAGCTGTTTGTGATTTCCGATACGCACAAGCTGCGGCTGTACGTGAGTGTGCCGCAAAACTATGCAGCTCAGGTCACCGCCGGCATGCAGGCGCAGATGACCGTGCCGGAGCGCCCGGGCCGGACGTTCACCGCCACGGTGGAGGCCAGCTCCCAGTCAGTGGACCCGAGCTCGGGCTCGACATTAGTAGAGCTCGCGGTGGACAACGCAAGCGGGGAGCTCGTACCGGGCGCCTTCGCCAATGTGCGGTTCAATCTGCCACCGCCTTCCGCCACCCTGAGCGTTCCGGCCAGCGCCCTGATCTTCGACAGCCGCGGCGCGCAAGTGGCGACGATCGGCTCGGACAACCGCGTCGTTCTGAAGCCGGTCGCGGTCGCTCGCGATCTGGGGACCGTGATCGAGATCTCTTCGGGCCTGGCGGCCAGTGATCGGGTCATCGACAGCCCGCCGGATGGCATCGGCAAGGGCGATCCGGTCCGAATCGCCCCCAGCTCAACCGGTGGTGGCATGTTGGCGGCGAGCTCACCTCAGGCACCTGCCGTGGGACAGGGCGATGAGAGCGAATAGCATACTGGCCGGCGCCGTTCTGGTCGCAGCCGCGACGCTCGGCGGCTGTGCCCTGGCGCCGCCGCTCAAGATACCGGACGTGCCCACCGCCGCGGCCTACAAAGAGGCCGGGCCCTGGATAGCGGCGCAGCCGGCCGATGGGCTGCCGCGCGGGGAGTGGTGGAAGGAATACCGGGACCCGGAGCTTGACGCGCTGCAGACGCAGCTCATCGCGCACAGCCCCGATCTCGCCGCGGCGCTGGCGCGTTACGAGCAGGCGAAGGCGTACGCCGATCAGATACGCTCCGGCCTGTTCCCGTCACTGGCACTCGGCGCCGATACCGAGCGCGATGGGCTCTCCAACATGAGACCGCTGCGCCCGGCCGCTTCGTCGAACAACTACAATTCCTTCACGGTCGGCGCGCAGGCGAATTACGAGCTCGATCTGTGGGGTCGTATTCGCAATGAGGTCACAGCCGCGCGAGCACAGGCGCAGGCCGACCAGGCGGACCTCGAGTCCGCGCGCCTGAGTCTGCAAGCGCAGCTTGCTGACGACTACATCGTGCTGCGCGGCTTGGATCAGCAGATCGCGCTGCTGAATGAAACCGTGAACGCCTACGAAAAGGCGCTGGCATTGACCCAGGCACGCCACGCCGGCGGAATTGCCGCGGGCCTCGACGTCGCGCGCGCCCAGACCCAGCTCGACACGTCGCGCTCCCTGGCGGAGCAGACGCTTGCACTGCGCGCGGTCTCCGAGCACGCCATCGCCGCATTAATCGGTGAGTCCGCTTCCGAGTTCTCGATCGCGGCACGGCGTACGGCGCTTGCGCTGCCGCAGGTCCCGGCGGGGGTGCCATCGACCCTCGTACAGCGCCGGCCCGATATCGCCGCGGCGCAGCGGCGCATCGCCGCATCCAACGCCAATGTAGGGGTTGCGCGGGCCGCGTTCTTTCCCTCGGTTACGCTGAGCGCAGCGCTGGGGTATCAGTCCACTCAGGTCGGCAGCTGGATGACGGCGCCAAACGCGTTCTGGTCGATCGGCCCTTCACTGCTGCTCAGTGTGTTCGATGCCGGCAAGCGCAAGGCGCAGGTTGCCCAGGCGCAGGCCGCACTCGCTGAATCCGGAAGCCTGTACCGCGGCGTGGTACTCACGGCATTTGAGCAGGTGGAGGACAGCCTCGCGCTGACACACCACTATCGAATCGCGGCAACTGAGGAGCACTCGGCCGTAACGGCGGCCAGGCGTTCGCTCGATCTGTCGCTGACCGAGTACCGTGAGGGCGCGGCAAGCTATCTCGACGTGGTGACGTCGCAGACGGTCACGCTGCAGACCGAGCTCACGGCGCTCGACCTCGACACGCGCGAGCTGCGTGCCAGCGTGCAGCTCATCCGCGCGCTCGGCGGGGGTTGGACCGACACACAGAGTCCGAATTCATGAGCGGCGCTCCTCGCGGAGGTGCCAGAGCGCGGCGCGCTGCGGCGGGGTGCACCCCGCGCCGGGGTTGCTCAGTCAGCCCGCATGCAACATTTCCTTTGAAATGTGTCGCAGCAGCGGCGCAATACGCGCGCGACGCCGCATCGATACAGTCTGGGCGGTAATAGCACCGGACGACATACGCGGAGACCCTCATGAAAACCTACCAGTGGCTGACTCTCGTTGCAGCAGTGCTGATCACGCTGTGCGAAGTCCTGGTCTTCAATCGGCAATCCAATGCTGCAGCCGCCACCGACCTTGGCAGCGGCGGGGAGATGCGCCCGTCTCCTGCCGAACCCGCCTCAATCCACCAGGTGTTGCCGGCCACGGGCGCACGAAGTCCAGGACGAGTCCGATGATCTTCGCCCGGCGCAGAGTTGGAGTCGTGAGCGCCACGCTGCTGGCCGCCGTGCTCACCGGCCATGTCGCGGCGGCATCACCTGCAGGGTGCAGCCTGCGATTGAGTATCGAGCTGACGCCAGATGTTCCCGAGCCGTGGGATTCGGGTTTCCTCAGCTCCCTCCTGAGCAATCAGGTCAGTTATCGATTGAGCTTGCTGGGGCGGCAGCCCGGATCGGTCATCGTGACCGAGCTTGAGGGGCCCGGCCCCGAGTATCGCTGTCGGAATGTGGTCGAAGCGATGCGCAAAGACGGGCGGGTGGTGTCCATCCATCTCGACCTGGACACCGCGATGCGCGCACCGAGTCGGGATGTGCTGCGAGGAACCCTCGATCTCCGGCCGCCTGACTTGCGGAGCCTTGGCGACCAGGCGGAGGCTGTTAGCGTCGCGGCCGCGCCGTTGTCGGCGGTGGCGATGCCGGATACGCAGCCCCAGCCTACTGGAATGGCCTCACTTGTATGGGCGGCCCGCCATCCGACGCAGGCCTGGAGGGTGTTTCTTCCGATCCCGTCCGATGAACGCGAGACCCATGCGCCCGAGCCTGTTTCAGCTGCAACAGGATGAGCCCGGATCGAAACCCGCGGGCAATGCAGCGCGCACAGGCTGTGTACATTCGCCACAGAGGAGCACACGAGTCATGCGACAGTCAGTTCAGCGTCAGATACCCGAAGTCCAGACCGAGCTCGTGGAGATTCCCGGCACTGAGCTGCGCGTGTCGCGCGTGGGTCTCGGTACCTGGGCGATGGGCGGCTGGATGTGGGGCGGAACCGACCGGCGCGAGTCGGTCGCCACGATCCGGGCCGCACTCGAGCAGGGCATCAACCTGATCGATACGGCACCGGTTTACGGATTTGGCGTATCCGAAGAAATCGTCGGTGAGGCGCTCGGAGCCGCCGGTCTGCGGGCGCAGGCAGTCATCGCTACCAAGGTGGGACTGGAGTGGCGCGACGGAAAGGTCTACCGCAACGCGACACGCGAGCGCATTGTGCGCGAGGTCGAGGACTCGCTGCGGCGACTGCGTACCGACCACATCGACATCTACCAGGTGCACTGGCCTGACTCGCTCGTGCCCATCCAGGAGACCGCCGAGGCGATGCGCGCGCTCTACGATCAGGGTAAAATCCGTGCCATCGGCGCCAGCAATTTCTCGGTGCCGCAGATGGAGCGCTTCCGCAGCGTTGCGCCCCTGCACGTGCTGCAGCCGCCCTACAATCTCTTCGAGCGCGCTATCGAGGCGGACATTCTGCCCTACTGCCGTGCCAACAACATCGCGACGTTTGGCTACGGCGCCCTCTGTCGCGGGCTGCTGAGCGGCCGGATGCGGCTGGATACGATTTTCGAGGGCGATGATCTGCGGCGGCTCGACCCGAAGTTCCAGCCGCCCCGTTACGCGCAGTACCTGACGGCTGTCGCACAGCTCGATCAACTGGCGCGATTCTTCAATCGCCGCGTGATTCAACTGGCCGTGCGCTGGATGCTCGATCAGGGTATCAGCGTGGCGCTCTGGGGCGGCCGCCATCCCGGCCAACTGGAGGCCGTGTCCGGTGTTGCGGGCTGGTCGCTGGACGCGACCACGCGGGCGAAGATCGATCGCATCCTGAATGAGACGATCACCGAGCCGGTCGGGCCGGAGTTCATGGCACCCGCGACGCGGGCCTGACGGCCCTGGATCCACGGAGTTCTTGCAGTCATGAAAATTGGATTCATCGGGCTGGGCCGCATGGGCGCGGCCATGGCGGCGAACCTGGTCAAGGCCGGCCATGAAGTCGCGGTGTTCAATCGCACCGCCGACAAGGGTCGGGCGCTTCGTGAACTGGGTGCGCACCAGGCCGGCAGCGTTGCTGCTGCCTGTCACGGCGAGGTGATCATCACGATGCTGGCGGACGATGCCGCGGTCACCGAAGTGGCGTTGACGAAGGAGGGCATTGTCGAGAGTCTTGCGGCGGGCGCGATCCATGTTTCGATGAGCACGATCAGTGTCGCGCTCGCGAAGCAGCTCGCAGAAGCGCACGCCCGCGCCGGGCAGCGGTTCGTCGCGGCGCCGGTTTTCGGCCGGCCGGATGCGGCCGCTGCGGCCAAGCTCTTCATCGTTGTCGGGGGCGAGCCCGCCGCCGTCGAAACGTGCGCGCCGCTCTTCGGTGCGTTGGGGCAGAGGACCGTCGTCATCAGCGCAGAACCCGCAGCGGCAAATGTCGCCAAGCTCAGCGGAAACTTCCTGCTCGCCGCCGCAATCGAGGCGTTGGGCGAGGCCATAGCGCTCGCAGGCAAGGCGGGCATCGATCGGCGTGCCTACGTCGATCTGCTCACTTCCACGATCTTCCCGGCGCCGGCTTACAAGACCTACGGTGACCTGATCGCCGAAAGCAGATTCGAACCGGCCGCCTTTGCGGCGCCGCTCGGATTCAAGGACATCCGCCTCGCGCTCGCGGCGGCCGAGAGTCTGCGCGTGCCTATGCCGCTCGGCAGTCTGCTGCATGACCGCTTTCTGCGGCTCCTCGCGCAAGGCGGCGAGCGTCTTGACTGGGCGGCCATCGGCGGACTCGCGACACAGGATGCCGGCGACCCGCAAACCGTCGCGCCCGTTGCAGCCACCGTTCATACTTTGACCAGAGAGCCGACGTGACCTCCATTAACCCGAGCACACGATGCGCGTCACAGACGACTCGTCGCGTGCGATGGCCAACGGCCGCGGTGGGGAGTGGCTGCGCGGCACTGATGCTGTCTCTTGGGGCGCAAGGCGACAGCTTCGCCAGGGCCTACTACGACTCTCGCACGGATCAACTCGTGGTCGGCATGATCTACGGCGGCACGAACGCGAAGCACGCGTTTACCCTGCGGTGGGGCCAGTGCCAGGACGTCGGCGGCAGCAACTGGCACGAGCTGGCGGCCGAGGTACTCGACAGCCAATGGCAGGACCAGGCTGTGCGCCCCTACGAGGAGACGGTGCGTTTCAGTCTGGCGGGCATTCCCTGTCGGCCTGCGCGTGTGACGCTGCGGACCGCACCACGGTTTATTTCCACCGTGGTGATTCCCGCCGTGAAACGGCCTTGACCCGCGGCGCTATCCGCCGACATAGCTGACGCGCCAGATCGAGTTCGAGCAGTCGTCGGTCACCAGCAATGAGCCATCGAGCGCGGTGGCAACGCCTACCGGACGGCCCCACACCTGACCGTTAGCGAGCACGAAGCCGGTCAGGAAGTCGGCGTATTCTCCGCTGGCCTTGCCGGTCTGATGCAGCCGCACTCGAATCACCTCATAGCCGGTGCGAACGGCCTTGTTCCACGAGCCGTGCTCGGAGGCGAACATGTCCCCCTGGTATTCAGCCGGGAACTGTCGGCCTTGGTAGAAGGCGATCTGCAGCGAGGCGTTGTGCGGCTGGAGCAAGACGTCGGGCGTAATGACAAGTTCGCGCAGCCCCGGGTGCTTGCCGAGGAGGCGGGGGTCCTGGTGGGGACCCATGTACCACCATGGCCAGCCGTAAAAACCGCCCTCACGGACCGAAGTGATGTAATCGGGCACGAGATTGTCGCCCAGACCGTCGCGCTCGTTGACGGTAGCCCACAATCGACCGGTGCTTGGATCCACCGCCAGACCCGACGGGTTGCGGATCCCGGACGCGTAGACGCGCATGTGCGAGCCGTCGGGGTCGAATGCCAGGATATCGGCGCGATATTGCTCCGCCGGCGTCGTGTCAGGATCGTCGACGTTCGATGCCGAGCCTACCGCGACGAACAGCGTTTTACCGTCGGCGGAGAAGACGATGTCCCGCGTCCAGTGTCCCGGACCGTGCGGAAGGTCGACGACGTGCTGAGCGAGGCCGGTTGCCTTCAGGGCACCGGTGCGGTACGGGAAGCGCACGACCGAGTCCGTATCCGCCACGTAGAGCCACTGCGGATCCGAGCCAGCGGGGTAGAAGGCAAGGCCATACGGCTGGGTGAGGCCTTCTGCAAAGACCTCGGAGCGCTCGGGCTTGCCGTCCGCGTCCAGTCCGCGGAAAGCACGGATCTGTCCGCCGCCGCTCTCCGCGACGAATACATCGCCGTTCGGTGCGACATGGATGACGCGGGGCCTTGCGAGCGCATCCGCGTAGAGCTGAACCCTGAAGCCTTCGGGAGCCCTCGGCCAGGCGTCGGCTGGCCGCGCGACTATGGCCGGTGCGTTGCCGGCTGAGCGCGTTGCGTACGGGGAGGGAAGATCACCGACGGTGATCTTGTGTACCGCGCCGGGCACCTCAGACCTGAAATCCGTGAACGGTGCCGGCGGGGGCGGCGCAGAGATCGGTGTCATGTTTGCGGCAGCGGGTGCTGGTGCGACGGCGGGTTCGGCGACCAGCGTCTTCAGATAGGTGACCAGCTGCCAACGCTGCTCTTCTGGGAGCGCGACCCACGAGGGCATCGCGCCGCTCCTGGACCCATGGGTGATAAACCAAAATACCGCGCCGTCCGGTACGGTCTGCACCCGCGCATGCGCCAGCGCCGGGATGCTGCCGGTGCCTTCCGCACTGCGTCCGTGACACGCGGCGCAGTGGGCCGCGTAGAGCTCGCTGCCGGCCTGCGCCGCCGATCGTTGACCGCGGTACGGGTTCTCGAGGCTCTCGGCCGATGGGGGGACCTGGTGAAAGGAGGGCGGCGGATCGGCTCGCACCGCAGGGGCAGTGACCAGACCCAAGATCCCGCTGGCCATGAGAAGCGCTTTCATGATCGTGCCTCCGAGTGAGATATGTCGGAGCCTGCGCCTGCCTTCGCATACGGCGTATTTCGTCCGCGGCGCGCCACATTTCGTTTGAAACGTCCGCGACCGGTGACATCGGCGCGAATCCGGCGCCGCTCACGCCGACTCACAGCACCGGCGGCTAATGCGTTCGCCGGACTTCGAGTCCACTTTCAGTTCGGCAGCTTGGCGGGTAAGTTCAAGCTCGCGGCACGGTGTTGTTAAAACGCAACAAAGTGGTAACAAACGTGCCGCACTGAGTATTATGTTCCCGACGGCCTTACAGACTGCTCAGAAGAAGAGGTAAGGCGCCGTCATTGCTCAAACGAAACAGAGTTCGCTACAGCCTGGGGAGGCAGAACATGAAGGCAGTACTGATGCTGGGACTGACGTCCATCCTGGCGCTCGGTTCGAGCGCGGTGGTGGCACAGACCAAGCCGGCCGAACAGGCCGAGACTCCACCGACGGAGATGCAGGAAGTCATCATCACGGGAACGCGGCGTACCGACCGCACCGTCGCCGAGTCGTCGGCGCCGATCGACGTGATCTCCGGCTCCGAGCTGTCGACGCAGACGACTTCCAACATGCTCGACACGCTGTCGAACCGGGTGCCGTCCTTCAACGTCGGCCAGAACTCGATTTCCGACGCCTCGAGCTTCGTGCGCGCGCCCTCGCTCCGCGGACTGCCTTCGGACGAGATGCTCGTGATGCTCAACGGCAAACGCATGAACCGCTCGGCGCTCGTGCAGGTCTACCAGGGCGGCGAGACCGAGCTGGCCTTCGGCTCCCAGGGACCCGATCTCGCCTCGATTCCCTCGATCGCAGTCAAGGCGCTGGAAATTCTCCGCGACGGCGCCTCCGCGCAGTACGGCTCGGATGCGATCGCCGGCGTGCTCAACTACCAGTTCCGCGACAACCCATCCGGTATCGAGATCGACGGGCATCTCGGCCAGTACTTCCCGGGACAGGGCTACAAGAACGACGGCACCGACCGCCAGGTCGCCGCGAACATCGGCTTGCCTTTGGGCGGGCAGGGCTTCCTCAACCTGAGCGCCGAGTGGGCGAAGTACGACCAGACGGTGCGCAACCCGACGCGTCCCTCCGCGCTCGCATTCGCGGAAAACTTCCCCAACCTGGCCCCGGATCTGCCGCATTATCCGGGACCGGTGCAACAGTGGGGTACGCCACCGAGCGACGCCTTCAAGGCCTTCGCCAACGCCGGCATCAAGCTCGACAACGGCGATCAGCTCTACCTGTTCATGAACTACGCCAATATCGAGGCCAACGAGAGTTTCAACTATCGCCTGCCCAAGACGGTCACTGATCTGAACACCGGCGATACGTTCACCAACCACCCGGCCTTCAACAATATCTTCCTGGATGCGTGCGCGTCGGCGGCCTTCGCGACCTACTCCGGGTGCCCGGCCGGTGGCTACGTCAACGACGCCAACATCTTCAACTTCGCCTCGTTTTATCCGGCCGGCTTTACGCCGCGCTTCTTCGGCACTACGCAGCAGTTCTTCGGCGCCGTCGGCTACAAGGGCACGAACGCCTGGGGCATGACCTACGACATCTCCGGCACGACCGCGACGAATTCGCTCGCGGTGTCGCTCCAGGACACCATCAATCCGTCACTCGGGCCGCAGTCGCCGGAGAATTTCTACGACGGCAAGTTCGTGCAGAACGAGCGCAACTTCAACGTCGACGTGACCTACCCCTGGCAGGTCCCGGCGTTCGCCTCACCCGTCACCGTCGCCGCCGGCGCCGAGTATCGCGACGAGAACTATCAGCAGTTGCTGGGAGATCAGCCGTCCTACGCCGCCGGCCCCTACACCTCTCAGCCCCTGTACAACTGCAACGCCGTGACCCATGCCTGCACGCCGGACATGGCCGGCACCCCGCCGGCGCAGGTGGTCGCCACCCAGTCGACCGCGTCGAACGGGTATGGCGGCATCGCCGCATCGGTCGATGCTTCCCAGATCAGCTACGCCGGCTATATCGATCTCGAGGCGGACGTGCTCAAGAACCTGACGCTCGGCATCGCGGGCCGCTACGAGGACTACTCGTCCTTCGGCAACACGACGCTCGGCAAGGTGCAGGCGCGCTGGAAGGCCACCGATTGGGTGGCGCTGCGCGGCACAGCCAGCACCGGCTTCCACGCGCCGACGCCGGGGCAGTCCAGCGTCGAGACACTGAGCACGACGTTCCTGCCGGGCACTACGACGCAGGTACAGATCGGCACCTACCCGGTGACGAGCAGCATCGCCCAGTTTTACGGTGCCAGGGCGCTGCGGCCCGAGGAGTCGACCAACTTCAGCGCCGGCATCGTGCTGACGCCGCTCGAGCGTCTGCTCGTTACGCTGGACGCGTACCAGATCGACGTCCGCCACCGCATCGGGATCTCGCAGCAGTTCACGGTTACGGCGGCTGACATCGCCCAGCTCGCCGCGCTCTCGTACGTCGGACCGGGTGGAACCGTGCAGTACTTCACCAACGGCTTCAATACCCGCACCCAGGGCATCGACCTGGTGGGCACCTATCCCTTCGACCTCGGGAACCTGGGTCGTCTCGGCACGACGGTGGCCTACAACTACAACAAGACCGACGTCACGTCTCATGATCCGGCGGTCATCAGCAACGCGCGCATCGTCGATATCCAGCACAACGCGCCGAACAGCCGCGCCAACCTGAGCCTCGACTGGAGCCTGGGAAACTGGGGTGCGACGCTGTACGAGAACTACTACGGCACGTGGCGCGACGAGAACGACTACCCGGGGCAGCTGTTCGCTGCCAAGGAGACGACCGACTTCGAGGTCTCCTACCAGACCCTCAAATGGCTGACGCTGGCGGCGGGCGGGCGCAACATCTTCAACGCCTACCCGGATGCGATCGCCAACACCGCGGCGAGTCACATCTATCCCCAGACCGGCGGCGAGTCCGACGGCGAGAAGTACCCGCGCACCGGCGGGCCGTTCGGCTTCAACGGCGCCTTCTGGTACGTGCGTTTCGTGGCGAGGTTCTGAGCGGATTGCGGACTGAAACCCGGACGGTATCGCGTCGCGCCGCAGGCTCCGTCGGGCTGCGGCGCGCACGCGCCGGGCGGGGAACGCTTGGATGAGCTTCACGCTGTGTCTCGCCGCGCCCGCGGACGTCCCGGCGCTGCGTGATCTCATCGCGCGCTCCGCTCGCGCGCTCAGTGCCGGCCATTATTCGACTGCGCAGATCGAGGGCGCGCTGCAGGGCGCCTTCGGGGTCGATGCGGCGCTGATCGAGGACGGCACCTACTTCGCAGTCGTCACGGACTCAGGCGAGATCGTCGCCTGCGGCGGCTGGGGGCGGCGGCGAACGCTCTTCGGCAGCAGCTCGAGGGCTGAGCGGGACGAGGCGTTGCTCGATCCGCGCACCGAGGCGGCACGGATACGCGCGTTCTTCGTCGACCCGGCATGGGCGCGCCACGGGCTGGCGCGGATGCTGCTCGAGCGCAGCGAATCCGAGGCGCGCGCTGCGGGGTTCACCACGATGGAGCTCATGGCGACGCTCCCGGGCATACCGTTCTACGAGCGCTGCGGCTACGTGCGCGGCGCACCGCTCGATTATCCGGTGCCGGGTGGAGTTCACCTTCCCATGGTGGCGATGCACAAGCGAATCGCGCCGGACTGATTCAGGCTGTCACAGCCGGCCGGCCAATTCGACGCTGCGTGGCGCCGCGAGCCCGCCGAAGCGCCGGTCAATCTGTTTGAGGCGCGCGGCGGCCTCACGGGTGGCGCCCCTGCCGATCAGCTCCTCGACCTCGCGCAGGCGCGCGGCCAGGTCCGCATCGAGGGCGGCACGACAGCCCGCGAGCTTCCCGGGCTCCGGGGGTCGCTGCGCCAGCAGCCGCCCGAGTGCCTGCGACAGCGCTCCGGGAGGGGCGATCTCGTGCAGTACGCGCGGCTGAACCGCTTCCTCGACGTTCGCCACGCACCATTGATGCAGCGAGCGGATGCTCACGGCGTCATCGGCGAGATGCTCCGCGTCGCGTTCGCCGGTGATGAAGACGAGGCGGGTCTGCGACTGGAACAGGGCGAGCAGATCCCGGGACGGGAGAGGCAGCTGCGGCGTCCCGATCGGATCACTTCCGGCATCGAGGATCGCGCCGCGGAACACGTCCGGGTACGCGAGCGCGAGCCGCAGCGCGATGCGCGAGCCGCCGGAGAAACCTCCCACATACACGCGCTCGGGGTCGATCGCAAAGCGGCGCCGCGCCTCGGCGGCGCCCAGCAGCGCCAGGGGAACTCGTCGGCCCATGGGACTCTCATCGTTCCCGGAGCGCGCGGCCGTAATGAACACCACGCCGAAGCGCTCGAGCACCGTCGCCCAGCCCGCGGGCAGGCGCGCGTCCTGCCACGGTGGCACGAACACCAGCAGCGCGAAGCCGTGCGGCGGTGGTGGCGCGGCAGGCTGGTAGATCAGAAAGCGCTCGGCGGCGACCGCGAGCGAATAGCGCGTCAGCGTTGAGTTCGATTGGGCGAGCGCGCGCTCTTCCGCCAGGCGGGTGAGGGGACTCGCCAGGCGTCGCAGCAGCTCCGCACTCTCGGCGTACGGGGTGTAGTCCGCGGCCACGACGTCGCGCAGCACGGTGCCCGCGGCCTCCGCTGCAACGCCGACACCAGGCTTCAGGGCCGCCGCCGCGCAGATCAGCGCGAGGAGCCCCGACCTGAGTGAAGTCTGTCTCACGGAGAGAGTCTACCCATCTTGTCGCACCCGACGGACAGCTTCTCTCAGGCGCTGGCGCACCGTAGGCTCCGCTGCATGGCTGAACGTCTCGTGATCCCCGGCCGGGAGGAAGTCGACCGGGAGCTTCCGGTCGCGCACCCCTGGTGGCAGTTCTCTGCCCGCTTCAACGTCGCCATCTCGCAGAGTGTGCCGGTCGCGCGCATGCACGACCGCGAATCTGAGGGCGTGATGATGAGATGGGGTCTCGCGCAGAAGAACGCCCGCGGCACCATCGATCTCACCAGCTGCGGCGCGGTCCGCAGCGACACCCTCATGTCTGCGCAGGACCTGAAGGGCCTGTGGGTGTGCGGCCAGCGCGGTATCGTCCCGATGGCGGGCTTCTATCTGTGGCAGCGCGCGAGCGCCGGCTACCATCGGCCTTACTACATACGCCTGGTGAACCGGCCGGTCTTCGGTGTCGCAGTGCTCTGGGCGCGCGCCGAAGCCAACGACGAAGTCATCGAGAGCTGTGCGCTCGTGACCGTCGATGTCAATCCGCTGCTGGCCGAGATCAGCCCGGAGACGCCGCAGATGCCTGCCATACTCAGAGCGCCGGATTACC
This sequence comes from Steroidobacteraceae bacterium, assembly GCA_035569755.1. Taxonomy (GTDB): domain Bacteria; phylum Pseudomonadota; class Gammaproteobacteria; order Steroidobacterales; family Steroidobacteraceae; genus 13-2-20CM-66-19. The sequence goes on along the minus strand of DATMMK010000018.1, from coordinate 91,070 downwards.
AGACGTGGCTCTCAGCGGGTGCCGGCGAAGTGCACGGGCTGCTGCAACCGTACCCGCACACCCTGATGGTCTGTCACCCGGTTGCGCCCTACGTGAATCACCTGGAATTCGACGAGCCCGGGCTGATCCGACCGGCTGATGCCTAGGACTACCGGCGGTCAGCGGCCGCCGCTTGAGGAGTGGCGGGCAGCCGGGGGTTCGTCTCTAATCGCGCGATGAGCGAGATCTGGATCGGACTCGACACCGGAGGCACCTACACCGACGCCGTAGCGCTCGACGGTGCGCGCCGGGTCATCGCCAGTGCCAAGGAACTCACCACCCATTGGGATCTGTCGCTCGGGCTGGCGGCGGCGTTGCGCGCCCTGCTCTCGCAACTCGGCAGCCGGCGCGCGCAGATCTCCCTCGTCTCGGTGTCGACGACGCTCGCGACCAACGCCGTCGTGGAGGGCCGCTTCAGTCCGATCTGCACGATCCTGATCGGCTTCAACGAGCAGATGGTCGAGCGCTCCGGCCTCCGGCGCGCCGGGGATGGCGTTGTCGTACGGGTGCGCGGCGGCCACGAGGCGACCGGGGAGGAAGTCGAGCCTCTCGATGAGGCGGCGATCGATAGCGCGGTGCGCGAACACGGCGCCAGGGTCGAGGCCTTCGCGGTCGCGGCGATGTTCTCGGTGCGCAATCCCGCGCACGAGCAGCGGGCCAGAGCGCGCATCCGCACGCAGTGCGCGCGGCCGGTCACCTGCAGCTACGAGCTCAGCTCGCAGCTGGATGCGCCCAAGCGTGCCCTGACGGCCGCGTTGAATGCGCGCCTCACGCCGCAGATCCGCCAGCTGCTCGAAGCCCTGGAACGCGTGCTCGCGCTCGAAGGTCTGGCCCTGCCGGTGATGGTCGTGAAGGGCGACGGCACTCTCATCAGGGCCGAGGTGGCCCTCGAGTACCCGGTCGAGACCGTGCTGTCGGGGCCGGCGGCGAGCGTCGTGGGTGCCGGATTCCTCGGCGGGCTTGCGGACTTCGTGGTCGCCGACATGGGGGGCACGACCACCGACGTGGCGATCGTCCGTGACGGCCGGCCGGTGGTGCGTGGCGAGGGCGCCGTGATCGGTGGCTGGCGCACGATGGTCGAGGCGATCGATGTGCACACCTGCGGCCTGGGCGGCGACAGCGAGGTGTGCCTCGACCGCGACGGGCGCCTGCGGGTCGGACCGCGCAAGGCAACGCCACTCAGTCTCCTCGCGCAGCGCTTTCCCGCTGTGCTCGCCGATCTTGCCAGGCTCGCCGGCAGCGAGCGGCCGCCGCCCTATGCCGGGCGCTATGTCTTTCGCAATCCAGGCCGTGATCCGGGCGCGCAGCTCGATCGGCTTGAGCAGCGGGTGTGGGACCTGCTCTCGGAGGTCCCGCGGCGGCTCGGGGACGTGGCGCGCACCGGCCAGGGAGTCGAGGCGGTGCGCCGGCTCGTCGATCGCGGGCTCGTAACGATTGCGGGCTTCACGCCGAGCGATGCGATGCACGTACTCGGCCGGCAGGCGGACTGGAGCGTCGAGGCGGCGCGGCTCGGTGCCGCGATCCTCGCCACCGAGGAGCGCAACGCGCGGGCGCGCGCCGCCGCGGACAGTGCCGAAGCGCTGTGCGAGCGGACTTACCAGCACGTGGTCCGCGAGGCGGCGCGCGTCGTGCTCGAATGCGCGCTGGCGCATGATCCGGGCATCGAGCCAAGTCACGGGCGCTGGGGGCCCCTCGGGCGTCTGCTCGAGGACGTGGTCGCGGGCCTGCCGTTCTCGCGGCTGATCGATGCGCCGCTGCGTCTCGCGCCGCCACTCGTGGCGGTCGGGGCACCGGCGGGCGCTTACTACCCCGAAGTTGCGCGCCGCCTCCGTGCCGAGCTCATCGTGCCCGAGCATGCCGCCGCCTGTAATGCCGTGGGGGCCGTAGCCGGGGTGGTATCGGAGACTTGCGAGGTTCTCGTGAACCAACCGGCACTTGACCTGTTCCGGGTGCACGATCCGGCCGGCAACCGGGATTTCGCTGATGCTGCCGCGGCGATCGACTACGCACGCGGTGTCTCGCGCGAGCTGGCGCTCGCCGCGGCGCGTCGTGCCGGGGCGCGCGACCCTCATGTCGAGACCTGGGTCGCGGAGCGCCGCGCGCAGGCCGGGAATGCCGCCCGTGTCGACTACCTCGCCGAGGCGACCGTGCGCTCGCGTGCCACCGGGCGGCCGGCCACTCATCAGGCGGCCGGCGCTGCTGCTTTGACCTAAAATACGGGTTGCTATCCGACGAAAGGCCGCCAATGCCGCCACGCCTCACTGCACTCGCGCCGCTGATCCTCTCGCTCAGCCTGGCGGGAGCGGCCGGCGCTCAGCAGCCGTCGGTGATGCGCTATCACGCGAGCATCGACACGGTGAAATACCTGTTCGGACCCGCCCCTCCGGTGGCGCATCTGAAGCCCGGCGACATCCTCGAGACCAACACGCTCGATTGTTTCGGCAACGCGATCCAGAAGCCAACCGATACCCTGAGCATGGTGCGCGGCGATAATCCGCTCACCGGGCCCTTCTACATCGAAGGGGCCGAGCCCGGCGATACGCTCGCCGTCAGGATTCTCGACCTGCAGGTGGACGGCAATCAGGGCGTCGGCGCGATGGTCGGGGGCTTCGGCGGGATCAGCTCGAGCAAGTACACGCCGGTACTCAACCCCGATCTGCCCGAGCGGATCTGGCTCTACGACATCGACCATGCGGCGAACACTGCGACGTTCCATGCGCACGACTCGCCCTTCACCGCGCGCATCCCGCTGCACCCGTTCTTCGGCTGCATCGGCGTGGCGCCCGCGGGCGGGGAGTCGCGCTCGTCGGTGGTGCCGGCCGAATTCGGCGGCAACATGGATTCTCCCCAGGCGTCCGTGGGCAACACCGTGTATTTCCCGGTGAACACCCCCGGGGCTCTCCTTTATATGGGCGACGGACACGCGGCCATGGGCGATGCCGAGATCGCCGGCACCGCGATCGAGGTGCCGCTGCGCGCGCGGGTACAGGTCAGCCTGATCAAGCACCAGCGGATCGAGTGGCCGCGCTTCGAGAGCGCGGAGGCGATCATGACCGTCGGTGCGTACCGGCCGCTGGATGACGCCACACGCATCGCCTTCACCGAGCTCGTGAAGTGGATACATCACGACTACGGCCTCTCGGAGCTCGACGCCTACGAGCTGCTTTCTCAGGTGGCCGTCGTCCACCTCAACGAAATGGTGGACCCCAACTTCGTGGTGGTGGCGTCGATCGAGAAGAGATATCTCCCCGCGAGGCGGCCGCCGGCCAGCAATGGCGATTGACTATGACGCGATCCTGATCGGGTCGGGGCACAACGGCCTGGTGTGCGGCGCGTACCTGGCCAAGGCGGGGCTGCGGACGCTGGTGCTCGAGCGGCGCGAGCTCGTGGGTGGGGCGGCGGTGACCGAGGAGTTCGCGCCGGGCTTCCGCGCTTCGCGCTTCTCGTATGTGATGAGCCTGCTGCACCCGCGGGTCATCCGCGATCTCGAGCTGCGCAACTACGGGCTCGAGGTGCTGCCGGCCAGCGACCTGTTCTGTCCGCTCGGGGGCGATGAGTACATCGTCTTCAGCGACGACCTCGCGAAGACCCAGGCGGAGTTCGCGCGCTTCTCGCAGCGCGATGCCGAGGTCTACCCTGAGTTTGCGCGCCATCTGCAGGAAGCCGCCGGCCTGGTGCGCGGACTCCTGTTCGAGACACCCGTCGATCCCACCCGCCGTCGCTGGAAGAATTTCCGTGACGCGGCCGCGCTCCTCTGGCGCCAGCGCACCGTCGGCGAGCGCATGTACCGGCTGATCGATCTGCTGACCCAGAGCGCCTACGACTACCTCTCGGTCTGGTTCGAGAGCGACATCATCAAGTCGGTGCTCGGCTACTACGCGTGTATCGGAACCTTCGCAGGGCCGCGCTCGCCGGGGACCGCCTACGTGATCCTCCACCACCTGATGGGTGAGCACGCCGGCGCCGGGGGCTGGGGCTTCATCCGTGGCGGCATGGGCGCGATCACCCAGGCGATCGCGCGCTCGGGACAGCGCTTCGGCATGGAGGTCCTGACGAGCGCACCGGTGGCGGAGGTACGGGTTGCGGACGGCAGGGTGCGTGGCGTCCGTACCGCCGACGGACGCGAATTCACCGCCAGGGCGGTCGTCTCGAACGCCAACGCGAAGACCCTGTTCCGCCACCTGGTCAAGCCCGAGCACCTGCCGGCGGAGTTGCTCGCGGAGGTCGACGCCTTCCGGACTTTCTCCACGGCCTTCAAGATGAACATCGCGGCGCAGAGTCCGCCACACTACCGGGCCTTCGACCCCGCCCGCGCCGGCTTCCGCTATCCGACCTATGTGCACCTCGCGCCCGGGATCGATTATCTCGAGCGCGCCTACGACGACGCGAAATACGGCTGGTATTCGCGCCAGCCGTTCCTCACGCCGGTGGTGCCCACCATCGTCGACGACACACTGGCGCCGGCGGGCAAGCACGTCGTCAACGTATTCGGCGGGCACGCCCCCTATGCATTGCGCGACGGAGCCGATTGGGCGCAGGAGAAACCGAATCTCGCGCGCGCCGTGTTCGCGGTCATCGATGAGATGGCGCCCGGGTTCTCGAAACAGGTGATCGATTTCGAGCTGCTGGTGCCGCCCGATCTCGAGCGCATCGTCGGCCTGCCGCAGGGGCACATCTTCCACGGCGAGCTGAGCGCCGATCAGCTCTTCTGGCAGCGCCCCGTGCCGCACTGGGCCGACTACCGCACACCGGTCCGCGGTCTCTACCAGTGCGGCTCCTCGACGCATCCGGGCGGGGGCGTCTCGGGCATTCCGGGCCACAACGCGGCGCGCGAGATTCTCAAGGACTGGAAACGGCTCAAATGAGCGCCGCGGCGCGCCGGCTCAGCTGTCAATGATTCTGCGTCGCGGCCGCAGGCGCGGCAGCAGGTGCAGGTTCCGCACCAGCACCACGCCCGCAAAGATGACCCCCGTGCCGGCCCACTGCCGCGCGCTCAGCCGCTCATCGAGCAGTACCCAGCCGGCGAACACCGCGACCAGCGGGTTGACGTAGGCGTAGGTGCCGATGCGTGCCGGCGGCTCGTGGCGCAGGAGATAGGTGTAGGCGAGGAACGCGAGCGTCGAGCTGAAGAGGGCGAGAAACACCATCGCTGCGAGTCCCGTCGGCGACCAGGTCCAGCGCGCGGCGTCGCCGGTCGCAAGTCCCGTGACGGCCAGGGTCACCCCGCCGACCAGCAGATAGCTGGCGGTGAAGGCGAGCGGGTCGCACTCCGGCTGGGACTCGCGGATCGCCGCCGTGGCGAGCGCCCAGGCGAATGCGCTGCCGAGTACCACCAGCTGCCAGCCGAAGCGGGCGTGCAGGCCGACGCCATGCGCCGAGACGAGGATCGCGACGCCAACGAAGCCTACCAGCAGCCCCAGCCAGGTGCGCCGGCTCACCGGCGCCGGGTTGCGCCCGTACATGCCGAGCCAGGCGATCCAGAAGGCGGAGCTCGCGCTGATCAGGGCGACCTGACTCGAAGCGACGTGCTGCAGTGCCAGCACGTTGAGGCCGTTGCTCACCGTGATGCCGAGGAGCGCGGCGGCGACGGCCAGGCGCCAATCGCGGGCGCGCTGCGGGAGCGTGAGGCCGCTCGCGTAGACGAACAGCGTGAGGAGCGTCCCCGCGAAGCAGAAGCGCACCCCTGCGGCGAGCAGCGGCGGCAGCTCGGTCGCCATGATGCGGCCCACCGCGTAACTGACGCCCCACACGAGGTAGATGGTGAGGAAGCAGCCCTGTACGAGCGCGCGCCGGCGCGTCGCGAATAGCCTCACCAGCAGTGGAGCGGGCGCCTCGGCAACACGGGCGCCGGACAGCGCGTCGCTCATCAGAAGTCCGTGTGATGCGCCTCGAGCAGCGTAGGACCGCCGGCCTCGAGCGCAGCACGCACCCCCTGAGTCAATGCATCGGGCCCGCGCACCCTGAGTGCGCGCGCACCGCAGGCGGCAGCCAGGGCGCTGAAGTCAGGATTGCGGCCCGTGACCCCAACCGGCTCGATGCCGGCGGCGAGCATGTCGTCGCGGATCTGCGCGAGGGCCTCGTTGTTCCACACGACGACCGGCAGCGGCAGTTGCTGCTCGACGGCGGTCATGAGCTCCTGCAGCGTGAACTGCACGCCGAAGTCGCCCGCCAGCGCCACGACCGCCCGCCCCGGCTGGGCAATCTTGGCGCCGATGGCCGCCGGCAGCGCAAAGCCGAGCGTGCCGTAGCCGCAGGGGTGAAACCAGCTGCCGGGTCGATCAGCCGCGAACGCATAGTTGCCGGTGTAGGCGATCTGAGTCATGTCGCTGAATACGACCCCCTCGGGCGGGACGGCGGCCCGTAGCGCCCGTACCGCGGTGAGCGCCGGCCGCCAGTGCGCGCCGATTTGCGCTTCGATCGCGAGCCGCTTGCCGTGGGCATCGCCTGCCGCGCTGCGCCAGCCGCGGCGCGGGCGCACCGCCGCCGCCAGCTGCTCGAGCGCCGCACGCGAGTCGGCATGGATCGCGACCTCGTGCGCCGACTCATCGGCGAGCTGCGCGGCATCGATGTCGACACGGATGAGGCGGCCGGGGAAAGTAAGCCGGATCGTGGTGTAGACGTCGGTTTCGGCGAGCTCGGTGCCCACGGCGAGGACCACGTCCGCCGCTGCGAGCAGTTCCTGGGTCGCGCGGTAGGGAAGGCTGGCACCGAGATTCGCCGGGTGGCTCTCCGGGATGGCGCCCTTGCCGGCGGTCGTCGTGACGAGGTAGGCGTCGAGCGCCTCGGCGAGCTTGGCGAGCGCCGCGCCCGCGTGGCGCGCTCCGCCACCGGCGACGATCAGCGGTCGCTGCGCACCCTCGAGCAGCGCGCGCGCCGCCTCGACTGCCGCGGCCCCCGGTTGCGGGGCGGGGTGTGCGCGCGCGAAGCGCTCGGGCTCGAGCGCAGTCGTCTCCCCCAGCAGGTCGAGCGGGATGCCGACATAGGCAGGCCGCGGCCGCCCGCTGCCGAGGAATGCGAATGCGCTGGCGAGGTGCGCACGCAGTTCCTCTGCAGAGCCGGCGTGCAGCGCCAGCCCGGCGGCGCCGGCCGCCAGGGCGCGCTGGTCCGCGAGCTCGTGCAGCACACCCCAGTTGCGGCCGAGCGCGGCGCGCACTGGCGTGCTGGCGATGACGAGCATCGGCACCGAGTCCGAGGCGGCCTGGGCGATGGCCGTGAGCGCATTAGTGAGGCCGGGGCCTGAGATGACGAACGCGGCGGCGGCCCGGCCGCTCGCCCGGGCGAAGCCATCGGCGGCGAAGGCGGCGTTCTGCTCGTGGCGGGCGAGGATGTGGCGCACCCGCCGCGAGTCGAGCCCGCGGTACAGCTCGATGTTGTGTACGCCGGGGATGCCGAACGCGGTGTCGATGCCGTTGGCCGCCAGCGTCTCGATGACGTAGCGTCCGACGGTCCTTAAGGCGGCGCTCATGCGCTTGAAATGTTAGCACCGGCCACGCAGAGTTAGCTGCGTGAAGTTCTCTTCTCTCACGAAACGCATCTCCGGCACCGGGGCCGACGCCTGGCTCACGCACTATGAGGCGGTCGCCGCGCGCGCCCGGGGCGAGGACGTCATCGTGCTGAGCGTCGGTGACCCCGACATCGAGACCCCCGCCCCGGTGCTGGAGCGCGCCATCGAGCAGCTGCGCCGGGGCGACACGCACTACGTGGCAGCGGCCGGCCGGCTGGAGGTGCGGCAGGCGATCGCCCGCGCGCACGCGACGCGCACCGGCCAGGCGGTGTCCGCCGAGAACGTGGTCTATCTCGCCGGCGCGCAGAACGCCCTGTTCGTCGCCTCGCTGTGCCTGCTCGGCCCCGGGGACGAGGTCGTGACCTTCGAGCCCATGTACCCGACCTATCCGGCGACACTGGAAGTCGGCGGCGCGCGGATGGTGTGCGCGCCGGCGGACGCGCGACTGCGCCCGGATCTGGCGGCGCTCAGGGCGCTGGTGACGGACCGCACGCGCGCGATCGTCTGGGCGAGTCCCAACAATCCGAGCGGCTGCGTCTTCAACGAGAGCGAGCTCGCGGTCATCGAAGAGCTGGCGCGCCAGCATGACCTGTGGCTGATCGCGGACGAGGTCTACGCGGGGCTGGCACCGGGGGGCAGGGTGCCGGGCCTCGCCGCGCGCCTGCCGCAGCAGGTGGTGACGCTCGGCAGTCTTTCGAAATCGCATGCCATGACGGGCTGGCGCGCCGGCTGGCTCGTCGGCCCGCGCGAGCTCGCCGTCAACGCCGAGCTGCTCGCGATGTGCATGCTGTTCGGCCTGCCGGGCTTCGTGCAGGAAGCGGTGATCACCGCGCTCGACATCGCGCCCGCTGCCGAACAACACACGCGCGAGTACTGCCACACGCGCCAACAGCGCTTCGCGGCCGGACTGCGTGGCATCGGCGAGCTGCGGCCAATCGAGCCCGAGGCCGGCATGTTCATGCTGCTCGACGTGAGCGCCAGCGGCCTCTCGGGCCGTGAGTTCGTCCGGGCTCTGTACAGCTCGCAGAGGGTCTCGGTGATGGACGGGGCAGCGTTCGGGGCAGCAACCGCCCACTGCGTGCGGGTGTGCTTCGCAACCGAGGAGGCGAGCCTCGATGCGGCCTGCGAGCGGATCCGGCGCTTCTGCGCCACCGGGCTCTCAGGCGCGCGCGCCGCTGCCGCCCGCTGACGCCCCGTCGCGCAGGCGCGAGTGGCGCCGGCCGTATGCCGCGTAGATGATGAGCCCGAGCGCGCCCCAGGCGCACAGCTGCAGCCACGTTCCCCCCGGCAGGCTCACCATGAGCGCCACGCAACTCACGATGCCGAGTGCGGGCACCACCGGGACCCACGGCGTGCGGAAGGGGCGGTGAGCGCCCGGGTCGATCCGGCGCAGCATCGGTATTCCGACGCACACCATGGTAAAGGCGAGCAGTGTGCCGAGGGAGATGAGCTCACCGAGGGCTGCGAGCGGGATGAGGCCGGCGATCAGCGCAGCGACTGCGCCGGTGAGCAGTGTGCCGATGACCGGCGTGCGATGGGCACCGCTCATGCGCGCGAAGGCCGGCGGCAGCAGCCCGTCGCGTGCCATCGAGTAGAAGATGCGCACCTGCCCGACGATGCAGGCCAGCACCACCGATACCAGGCCGACGAGCGCCACCAGGCTCACCAGCGCCCTGACCGGGCCGAGCGGCCCGCGCGCAGCCGAGAGCGCGTAGTAGAGCGGATCGGCGACGGCGAGTGAGCGGAAGTCGGCGAGGCCGGTGATGACGAGGCTCACGCTGACATACAGCGCGGTGCAGATCAGGAGCGAGGCAAACAGGCTCCAGGGGAGCGTGCGCTGCGGGTTGCGGGCCTCCTCCGCGAGCGTCGAGACACCGTCGAAGCCGAGGTAAGCGAAGAACAGGATTCCGGCGCCGCGCGCCACTCCCGACCAGCCGAACTGCCCGAAGCCGCCGGCGTTGGGCGGAATGAACGGCCGCCAGTTGGCCGGCTGCACGTAGCGTGCGCCGACCGCCACCAGCACGATCAGGGCGGACACTTTCGCGAGCACGATCACGGTGTTGACCGCCGCCGAGGTGCGCGTGCCCGCGAGCAGCAGCGCCGTGCAGGCCAGCACCACCAGGACCGCGGGCAGGTCGAGCCAGGCGCCGGTCGCGAGCAAATGGTGGCGGGCGTCGAGCGCCAACGGCGCCTGCGTGAGCAGCGGCGGCAGCGCGAGCCCGAGATCGCGCAGCGTGGCCTGGGCGTAGCCCGACCAGCTGATCGCGACCAGCGCTGCCGAGAACAGCCACTCGAGCACCAGGCTCCAGCCGACGATCCAGGCGGTGAGCTCGCCGAGCGTCACATAGGAATAGGAGTAGGCGCTGCCCGAGATCGGCACCATGGCGGCGAACTCGGCGTAGCACAGGCCGGCGAAGAAGCAGGCGAGGCTCGCGAGCACGAAGGCGAGTGAGACGGCCGGCCCCGCCTGGTGCGCGGCGACGTCGCCGGTCAGCGAGAAGATGCCGGCACCGACGGTACAGCCGACGCCGAAGGCGGTCAGGCTCCAGAAGCCAAGCGCGCGCTCGAGGTGCGGGCCGCGTTCCCCAAGGCTCTCGGCGACGCACAGTGCCACGGACTTGCGCCTCAGGAGGCCGAGGCCGGGTCCGCGGGTCACGGGCTATTTCGGAATCGCTCCCCCGGGAGTGAGCTTGTCGATCGCGGCCGGCAGCGCCTGCGAGAGCTTCTGCGCGAGATCCTGCGGGCTGAGGCCCGCCTTGGCGGCGAGCTGGCCGAGAACCGGACTGCTGCCGAACACCTTGCTGATCTGGTCGGAGGAGATCGCCTGATTCGCCCCCGTGGAGACCCAGGAGCGCGCGGTCGCCCCGAGTCCCTGGCTCTCGAGCTGGCCGACGATCCCCTGCACGCCACCGTGCTGCTGAATGAAGGTGTTGACCACGGTCGCCATCTCGGCGCCGACCACACCGCCAATCAATCCGTCGAGCAGTCCCATGGCGCCTCCCGTCGTTACTCTCTGCCTGGCCAGTCATTGTGCGCGCGGGCGGTGGGCGCACTCAAGTGCGCGGTTCGGCCGCCGCCGGGGCCCGCGCATGCGCGCCGTGCCGCTTTATTATATTATTACGAAGACATTAAAAAGAGCGCGGCCATGAGACAGGTGAGGACACTGGGATTGCTCGGTACCGGCGTGATCGGCGGCGGCTGGGCCGCGCGCGCGCTGCACTTCGGCATCGACGTCGTGGCTGCGGACGTCAAGCCCGAGATGGAGGAATGGATTCGCGGCGCGGTGGCCAACGCCGAAGGCGCGTTGTCGCGTCTCACTTTTGCTCCCTTGCCTCCCAAGGGGAAGCTGTCCTTCACGACCGATCTCGCGCTCATGGCGAGCTCGGTGGACTTCATCCAGGAGAATATCCCGGAGCAGCTCGAGCTCAAGCAGCGCACGCTCGCCGCGGTCAGCCGCCAGGCGCCGCGCGACGTGCTGATCGCCTCCAGCACCTCCGGCCTCTTGCCGAGCGACCTGGCGCGCGACATGGAGTTTCCGCAGCGCTTTCTGGTCGCGCACCCCTTCAACCCGGTGTATCTGCTGCCGCTCGTCGAGCTGGTGGGGGGCAAGGCAACTTCCCCGCAGGCTCTGGAGGCGGCGGGCCGCTTCTATACGTACATCGGCATGCATGCCCTCAGGGTGCGGCGCGAGATCCCGGGTCACCTCACCGACCGGCTGCAGGAGGCGCTGTGGCGCGAGATTCTTCACATGGTGAACGACGGCGTGGCGACCACCGGGGAGCTCGATGACTCGATCGTCTATGGGCCGGGGCTGCGCTGGGCCGCCATGGGTACCAACCTCATCTATCATCTGGCCGGCGGCGAGACCGGCATGCGCCACATGCTCAGGCAGTTCGGCCCGTGCCTGAAATGGCCGTGGACCCGCCTCGAGGCGCCCGAGCTTTCCGAGCAGCTGATCGAGCGGATGGTGGAGGGTACGCAAGCCCAGGCCGCCGGGCGCTCGATCCGCGAGCTCGAGCGGCTGCGTGACGACTACCTGGTGGCGATCCAGCAGGTGCTGCGCCCATTCAACATCGGGGCGGGCGCCACGCTGCGCGCCCTCGAGGAGCGCCTCTACGAGGCCGGTGCCGCGGCGGCGCGCGGCACGCTCGCCGCAGTCGCCTCCGGCGAGCCCGCGGCGCTACGGCTCGTCGAGACCCGGGTGCGCCCGGAGTGGGTCGACTACAACGGGCACATGACCGATTCGCGCTACCTGCAGGTGTTCGGGGATGCGACCGATGCGCTGCTGCGCTACGCCGGCGTCGACGATGCCTACCGCCGCTCGGGGCGCTCGCTCTACAGCGTCGAGACGCACATGACACATCAGGCCGAAGCGCGCGCTCCCGAGGCGCTGTACGTCGAGAGCCGCGTGCTCGAGGTCGACGACAAGCGGGTGCGCCTGTTTCATGTGCTGCACCGGGCGCGCGATCAGGCGCAGATCGCCACCGCCGAGCAGCTGTACCTGCACGTCGACGCCGCTGCCGGCAAGGCCGCGGCGATGGACGCTACGGTGCGCACGCGTCTCGCTACGCTGCAGGGGGCGCAGGCGCGGCTGCCACTGCCGCCCGAGGCCGGGCGCCTCGCCGGCAGGGCGCGCTGATGCCGAAGATCGTCGATCACGGGCGTCGGCGCGATGAGATCGCCCTCGTCGCCTGCCGGGTCGTGGCCGAGTACGGCTTCGATCAGGCGACGATCGTGCGCATTGCGCGCGAGGCCGGCTACACCACCGGCATGGTGGCGCACTACTTCGACACCAAGCAGGAAATCATCATCGCAGCCCTGCGCCTGATGCTGCGCCGGATCGAGGAGCGGCTCACGGCGGCGGCCGGGCAGGGCGAGCCGGAGCTGCTCGCGCTGCTCACCGAGGCGCTGCCGGTCGATGCGACACGTCTCACCGAGTGCGCCTTCTGGACCGCGTTCTGGGGCCAGGTGTCGGCCGACAAGCGCCTGAAGCGCATCAACGCCTGGATGCACCGCGAGTACCTCAGGCTCTTCGAGCGCTGCCTGGAGCGCGGTTGGCCCGAGTGGCGCGAGTGGCGGGCGGAGGTTCGCGACCAGGTGCTGCGCTCGGTGGTCACGTTCATCAACGGCCTCACCGCGAGTGTGGTCGCAACCCCGCGCGACTGGCCCGCGGCGCGCCAGGTCAGTCAGCTGCAGCTGCAGCTCGAAATGCTGCACGGCTGGGCGGGGACCGGCGCGGCCGGGGAGATGCGCGGCCGAGGGCGCGCGGCCGCCGCGCCGGCTTAAGGAGTGCACCGTGGATTTCAGCCTCACCGAAGAGCAACAGCTGATCGTCGACAACACGCGCAAGTTCGTGCGCGAGCAGCTGGTGCCGCACGAGAGCGAGGTCGAGCGCAGCGGCGCACTGCGCGAGGAGCTGCGCCTGGAGCTCAAGGCGAAAGCAATGGCGGCCGGCCTGTACGCCGCCAACATGCCGGTCGAGGTCGGCGGCGCCGGGCTCGACGGCGTTGCCTGGGTGCTCTATGAAAAGGAGCTCGGCCACACCAGCTACGCGCTGCAGTACGGTTGCGTGGCGCGCCCTTCCAACATCCTGCTCGCCTGCGAGGGCGCGCAGCGCGAGCGCTACCTGCTGCCGGCGGTGCGCGGCGAGCGCACCGAGTGCCTGGCGATGACCGAGCCCGCGGCGGGCTCGGACCTGCGCGGCATGAAGACCAGCGCGGCCGTGCAGGGAGGCGATTTTCTCATCAACGGCACCAAGCACTTCATCAGCCACGCCGACGCTTCCGACTTCGTGATCCTGTTCGCGGCGAGCGGCGAGGAGCAAGGGCCGCGCGGAGCCCGCAAGCTGATCACCGCGTTTCTGGTCGACATGGGAACCCCCGGCTTCACGGTGCGGCGCGGCTACCAGAACGTCTCACATCGCGGCTATACCAACAGCATCCTCGAGTTCACCGACTGCCGCGTGCCACGCGCGGCGGTGCTCGGTGAGCTGCACCGCGGCTTCGAGGTGGCGAACACCTGGCTCGGCGCCACCCGCCTGCAGGTCGCGGCCAACTGCCTGGGGCGCGCCGAGCGCGCGTTCGCGCTCGCGACGCAGTGGGCGGCGGAGCGGCGCCAATTCGGCCAGCAGATCGGCAAGTTCCAGGGCGTCGCCTTCAAGCTCGCCGACATGGCGGTCGAGCTGCGCGCCGCCGAGCTCCTCACGCTGGAAGCTGCCTGGAAGCTCGAGCGCCGCACTGCGACCGACACGGACATGGCGATCGCCAAGCTCAAGGCCACCGAGATGCTGGCGATGGTGGCGGACGAGGCGCTGCAGATACACGGTGGCATGGGCCTGATGACCGAGCTGCCGCTCGAGCGGATCTGGCGCGACGCGCGCATCGAGCGCATCTGGGATGGCACCAGCGAGGTGCAGCGGCACATCATCTCGCGTGCGCTGCTGCGGCCGCTCGGGGGTTAGCGGCCCTTCCAGAAGGGCTTTCTCTTCTCGGCAAAGGCCCGCGCGCCTTCCTTCAGGTCCTCGGAGCGGATGACCTTCTGCACCGCGCTGAGCGCGTCATGAACCTCGAAGGCCTGATGCTCGGGAATCGTCTCGGTGTGGCGCAGCAGCTGCTTGATGGCGGGGAACAGCAGCGGTGGGCCCGCGGCGAGTGACAGGGCGATCTCGCGCGCCCGGGCGAGAGCGGCGCCCTTCGGCACCACGTGGTTGGCGAGTCCCCAGTGCTTGGCCTCCGCGGCCTCCATCCAGCGGCCGGTCATGAGGAACTCCACGGCGACGTGATAAGGGACGCGGCGGCGCAGCTTGATGGTGCCCGCATCGGCCAGCACGCCGACGTTGATCTCGGGCAGCGCAAATTTCGCGTGCTCCTCCATGACGATGATGTCGGTCCCGAGCACCAGCTCGAAGCCGCCGCCGCAGGCGATGCCGTTCACGGCGGCGACCAGCGGCTTGTCGAGATTGCGCGGGTAGTTGAGGCCGCCGAAGCCGGCGGCGCCCCAGTCGGTGTCGGACTCTTCGCCGGCGGCGGCGCCCTTGAGGTCCCAGCCGGCGCTGAAGAAGCGCTCGCCGGTGCCGGTGAGGATAGCGATACGCAACGCCGGGTCGTCACGGAACTGCTCGAATACCCGGTTGAGCCGCCTGCTGGCCGCGAGATCGATGGCATTCGCCTTGGGGCGGTCGAGCGTCACTTCGAGCACCGCGCCGTTGACGCTGGTGCGAATGCCGTCCGAGAAGCTGTCGGTCAGGTCTGACATAGTAGGGTCTACTCCGCAAGGCGTATCAGGGCATCCACGGCCACCGCGCCGAGGCCCGCCGGGCGCACGATGACGGGATTGATATCGAGCTCCGCCAGGGTCTCGAGATTGGCCTGCGCATAGCGGGCGCAGGCGAGGGCGGTCTGCACCAGCGCCGGCAGGTCGCCCGCCGGCCGGCCGCGAAAGCCCGTCAACAATTCTGCCACGCGCAGGCTCCGTAGCGCCGCCTCGATCGAGGGGGCGTCGAAGGGTGGCAACAGCGTGATGGAATCGCGCAGCAGCTCGGTGAGCACGCCGCCGGCGCCGAGCACCAGCAGCTGGCCGAACTGGGGATCGACAGTGACGCCGACCAGAACCTCGGCGACCGCGTCGATCACCATCTCCTCGACGAGCAGGGAGTCGCTGAGCCGGGCGAGGCGCTGCGCGGCCTGCGCCGCTTCGGCGGTGCTGCGCACGTTGAGCACCACGCCGCCGAGCTCCGACTTGTGCTCGAGCCCGGCGCTCGTGGCCTTGATGACGACCGGGAAGCCGAGCGCCTCGGCGGCGCCGGCCGCCTCGCGCGCCCGCACCACGGCCGAGCGCGGCACCTTCACGCCATAGGCAGCGAGCGCCGCCTTGGCGTCGTGCTCGGCGAGTGCGCGCACGCGCCCGGTGAGTGGCGGCGAGCGGCGCAGCTCGACCCGCGCCCCGCGGCGCCATGCTGCGCCGACTCCGCCTGCCAGGTCGAGTGCCTCGAGGGCCGCGCGCTGGCCCTGCAGCGGCACGACGCCCGCTGACAGGCAGCGCTCGCGCGTCGCGGCGCCGAGCGACTCGGGGAGCGAGGAGATGATCGCCCCGCGGCTCGCAGCGCCGGGAATCGCCGCGAGGAATTCCTCGATACCGTGCAGATAGGCGCTGGCGTCGGCCTGGCCTTCCGGCGGGCAGTCGATCATGAAGCCGACCGCGTCGTAGCCCGCGCGCTGCGCCACCTTGAACATCTCGCGCATGCGCGGGCGATCGAACCACACATAGGTCTGGAAATCGAACGGGTTCGCGAGCGCCACCCGCTCGGAGAGAATCGCGCCGAGCTGCGCCGCGCTCGGCTGCGGGAGCGGTGCAAACTCGAGGCCGAGGTGGCGCGAATTGTCGGCGGTCATCGCCATGTCGCCGCCGGAGGCGCCCATGACGAGCACGCGCTTGCCCGGGAGCGGCCCGCCGCAGTGCAGGACCTTCAGCGTCTCGCACAGCGTGTCGAGCGAATCGCAGCGCGCGACACCCGCCTGCCGGCAGAAGGCATCGAAGGCGGCGTCGGCGCCGGCCAGCGCACCGGTGTGCGTGTGGGCGGTGCGGGCGGCGGCCGCGGTGCGTCCGGCCTTGACCAGCGCGATGGCCTTGCCGGCAGCCCGTGCCGCCGCGACGCAGCGCGCGAAGCGCTCGACGTCCTTGACGCCTTCGAGGTAGAGGCCGAAGGCGCTCACGCGCTCGTCGGCGGCCAGGAGCTCGATCAGGTCCTCGGCGGCGAGCCGGGTCTGATTGCCGACGGTGAGGAGGTAACCGATCGGCAGCGAGCGGCCGTTGAAGAGCAGATTGAGCGAGATCGTACCGCTCTGGCAGATGAGCGCCACGCCGCGGTCGCGGCCCGCTCCCACTACCTGATCGGGCCAGAGCGCCACCCGGTCGAAGAAGTTGATGAAGCCGTAGCAGTTGGGGCCGAAGAACGGCAGCTCGCCGGCGCTCGCGAGCAGCTCATCCGTCAGGCGCCGGCCTGCGGCGCTGCCGGTCTCGGAGAAGCCGGCGGCAAAGCACACGAAACCGCCGGCGCCGCGCGCCCTCAGGGCGGCGGCAATCGCCGGCACCTCGCGATTGGGGGCGGCTACGAATGCCGCATCCGGCGCGCCCGGCAGCTCCTCGACCGAGCGGAAGTAGCGCTGCCCGGGGGTCGAGGGGCGCGAGGGATGCACCCGCCAGAGCTCGCCGCCGTAGCCGATCCTGCGGCTGGCGGCGACCACCGCGTCCGCCCATTCGCCGCCGATCAGCGCGACGCTGCGCGGCGCGAGCAGCCGCTCCATGGGGGCGCGCGGACTCATTTGCGCACGCCCGCCACGAGGCTGAGCGCGCGCGATCCCGGGCCAAAGCTCGCGGCGGGAGCCGCCGCGACGAGCGCGGCGATCGCGGCGGCGACCTCGGGCGGAAAGGGCGCGGAGCCCGCAGTAGCACCCTGGCGTACGTGCAGCAGCATGAACTCGACGGTCGCGGCGACCGTCCCATCGCCGGCGCGGCGCAGCGTGAAGCCGGTGTGCAGCCGCTTGGCATCGCTACCGAGGATGGTCACCGCGACGGCGACGGAGTCGCCCTGCTTCACCTCGGAGAGGTAATGCACGTGCATTTCCAGCGTGTAGAGGGTGCAGTGCGTGCGCTTGCGGTAGGCGGCGTCGACACCGATGCGGTCCATGAGCGCGTCGCAGGCGCTGCTCGCGATCAGCCCGTAGTACGCGTCGCGCACGTGGCCGTTGTAGTCGATCCACTCCGGCAGCATCGCCGTCTCGTATATGGGAACTCCAGCCACGGCGGGGATCGGTGCCGGCTCAGTGGAGCTTGAGGCGGTCGCGGGTCTCAGCCGCGGTGACGACGCGCGCGCCCATGGCCTCGATGATCGTGCGGGCCTTCTCGACCAGCTGCGCATTGCTCGCGTAGACGCCGCGGCTGAGATACAGATTGTCCTCGAGCCCGACGCGCACGTTGCCGCCGAGCAGCACCGATTGCGCCACCCATGGCATCTGCATGCGGCTCACCGCAAACGAGGTCCACACGCACCCGGGCGGCAGGTAGTTCACCATGGCGAGCAGGTGCCCGGTGTCCGCGGGCACGCCGTATGGGATACCGGTGCACAGCTGGATGAGCGCCGGCGCGCCGATGAGCTCTTCCTTGATGAGTTGCTTCACGAACCAGAGATTGCCCGTGTCGAAAATCTCGAGCTCGGGCTTAACCCGCAGGTCGCGCAGGATGGCGGCCCCTTTGCGCAGGTAGTTGGGGGTCGAGACATAGGCGCGGTTGCCGTCGCCGAAGTTGAGCGAGCCGCAGTCGAGAGTGGCGATGTCCGGGCGGTAGAGTCCCTCCTGGCACAGGTCGATCACGTGCCGCATGCGCTCTTCCTGGCTGACGAAGTCCGTGCCCTCGGCGGGCGTGTCGGCCAGCCCCCGCTCGCCCACACAGATGTAGCCACCCATGCCGCAGGTGAGGTTGACGATGACGTCGACCTTGCTCTCGCGGATGCGCTTGACTACCTCGCGGTAGTGGCGCGTCGCCATGCTGAAGGCGCCGGTCTCGGGGTCGCGCACGTGAATGTGCACGATGGCGGCCCCGGCACGCGCCGCCTCGACCGCCGCGGCGGCGATCTGTTCCGGGGTGATCGCGCAGTGCGGACTCTTGGTAACCTTGGTGTCGTCGCCGGTGACGGCGCAGGTGATGATGACGTCGGGGTTCATGTCGGCCCTCGAGCTTCAAGGCGGGTGACGTGGTAATATTATGGCGATAATAATATAGCGCGGCGGCGCGGCGCGGCAAGCCGCGTACGCCCTCGGAGGAGTGACCCATGCAGACTCAGTTGTTGATCGGCGGGCGGCTCACGGGCGGCGAAGGCCCACCGGAGTCGGTGCTCGATGCGGCGAGCGGCGCGCAGATCGCCACCGTGGCGTCGGCGAGCGTTGAGCAGGTCGGGGCTGCGGTAGCTGCGGCGGAGGCGGCCTTTGACGGCTGGGCGGGCACGGCTCCGCGGGAGCGGGCGGTGCTGCTCCTGAAAATTGCCGAGGGAATCGAACGCGAAGCCGCGGACTATGCGAGTCTCGAGTCACGCAATACCGGCAAGCCGCTCGCGGCGATGCTCAATGACGAGATGCCCGCGATCGCGGACGTGTTCCGCTACTTCGCCGGCGCCTGCCGGATTCCCCAGGGGCTCGCGGCCGGGGAATACCTGCCGGGACATACCAGCATGATCCGCCGCGATCCGGTGGGCGTCGTCGGCTCGATCGCGCCGTGGAACTATCCGCTGATGATGGCGGCGTGGAAGATTGCCCCGGCGATCGCCGCCGGCAATACCCTGGTTCTCAAGCCCTCCGAGCAGACGCCCCTGACGGCGCTCAAGCTCGGCGAGCAGCTCGCGGCGCTCCTGCCCCCCGGCGTCGTCAACATTGTGTGCGGTCGCGGCGAGCCGGTCGGCACCGCACTCACGGGCCATCCCCGGGTGCGCATGGTGTCGCTCACCGGCGATGTCGGCACGGGCCAGAAGGTGCTGGCCGCGGCCGCCGCCAATCTCAAGCGCACCCACCTCGAGCTCGGCGGCAAGGCGCCGGTCATCGTCTTCGACGACGCTGATCTCGAGGCGGTGGTGGCCGGAATACGCACCTTTGCCTTTTACAACGCCGGCCAGGACTGCACCGCAGCGTGCCGCCTCTATGCGGCCGAGCGCATCTACGAGCGGCTGGTGGCCGATTTGAGCAGCGCGGCCGGCAGTATCCGCGTCGGTACGCAGCAGGAAGCGGGCGTCGAGATGGGCCCGCTGATCTCGGAGAAGCAGCGCGAGCGGGTCGCGGGCATGGTGGCACGCGCGGCGGCGGCCTCGCACATGGAGGTCACGACCGGCGGCAAGAAGCGCACCGGCGGCGGCTTTTTCTACGAGCCGACGGTGATTGCCGGCGCCCGCCAGGGGGATGAGATCGTGCAGCGCGAGGTGTTCGGGCCGGTGGTGTCGGTCACGCGCTTCAGCGAGGCGGAGCAGGCTCTCAGCTGGGCCAACGACTCCGAGTATGGGCTCGCCTCCTCGGTGTGGACCAGGGACATCTCGCGGGCGATGCAGGTCGCCGCGCGGCTGCAGTACGGTGCCACGTGGATCAACACCCACTTCGCGACCGTGAGCGAGATGCCGCACGGCGGCTTCAAGCGCTCCGGCTATGGCAAGGATCTCTCGGTGTACGCGCTCGAGGACTACACCGTGGTGCGGCACGTCATGGTGAAGCTCTGATTTGAAGGTCGCAGCGGACATTGCGCCGCGCCGTCCCGCTGCGCTGGTTTGCGTACTCGTGCTGGCCGGCTGCGGGGGTGGCGCGCACAGCGGCGGCGAGCAGCCGGTGCTGCACGTCTACAACTGGGCGGACTACATCGGCAAGGACACGATCGCCGAGTTCGAGCGTGCGACCGGGATCCGGGTCGAATACGACACCTATGATTCCGACGAGACCCTCGAGGCGAAGATGATGGCCGGGGACTCAGGCTACGACGTGGTGAGCACCTCGACTGACTTCTTCGCACGCCAGATCAAGGCCGGGATCTATCAGCCACTCGACCGCGCGCGGCTGCCGAACTGGAAGAACCTCGACGGCCACGCGCTGGCCATCGAGGCGGCGGCCGACCCCGGCAATCGCTATGCGATGCCCTACCTGCACGCCGTCAACGGCTTCGCCTACAACCTCGATCAGATTCGCGCCCGCATGCCGGACGCCCCGGTCGACAGTCTCGATCTGATCTTTAAGCCCGCGATCGTCGCCCGGTTCGCCGACTGTGGCGTGTCGTTCCTCGATTCCGCCGAGGACGTGCTGCAGCTGGCGCTCAACTACCTGCACCTCGACCCGAACACGCAGAGCGCCGCCGATTACAGCCAGGCGGAGCAGCTGCTGCTCGCGGTGCGCCCGTACGTAAAAGCCTTTGATTCCTCCGAATACATGAACGGGCTCATCAACGGCGAGTTCTGCATCTCCATGTCATGGTCGGCGGACTACTCGACCGCGCGCGCCCGGGCGCGCGCGGCCGGGGTCGACGTGCATCTCGGCTTTACGGTGCCCAAGGAGGGCGCTAACGCCACCGACGACGCGCTGCTCATCCCGGCCGATGCGCCGCACCCGCAGAATGCGCACAGGTTCCTCAACTTCATCCTGGAGCCGAAGGTTATCGCGGCCATCACCAACGAGATTCACTACGGCAACGACAACCGCGCGGCCGACGCCTACGTCGATCCGCAGATCCTGCACGACCCGACGATCTATCCCACGCCCGAGGTCGAGGCGCGTCTTTATCACGCCCGCGAAGTGGCGCCGCCGCTCGAGCGGATCCGCACGCGCACCTGGACTCGCGTCAAGACTGCCCTGTAGCGCTGTACGGCACGGCGCCGGGCGCAGGCCGCGGCGCCGCTCACTGCTGCGCGAGCTGCATCTCGAGCCGGCGGCGGCGCTCGGCGCGTCCCATCAGCCACCCGGCGGCGATGATGATGCCACCCACCGCGCAGACGATGAGGCTGGCGAGCGCGTTGATGTCCGGGCTCACGCCGAGCTTCACTTTCGAGTAGATCACCATCGGCAGGGTGCTGGCCCCCGGACCGGAGACGAAGCTCGAGATCACGAGGTCATCGAGCGACAGCGTGAAGCACAGCAGCCAGCTCGAGAGGATCGCGGGGGCGATGATCGGCAGCGTGATCTCGAGGAAGGCGCGCGCCGGGTGCGCGCCCAGATCCATCGCGGCCTCCTCGAGCGAGCGATCGGCGCTGGCGAGGCGTGCCTGCACGGTGATCGTGACGTAGGCGGTGCAGAAGGTCACGTGCGAGATGACGATGGTGGTGAAACCGCGATGCGGCCAGGCGATGAGCTGCATCATCGACACGAACAGCAGCAGCTGCGTGATGCCGGTGATGATCTCCGGCATGACGAGCGGCGCATTCACCATGCCGGTGAGCAACAGCCTGCCGGGGAAGCGCGCGAAGCGCACCAGCGCCACAGCGGCCAGGGTGCCGAGTATCACGGCCCCGGTGGAGGCGCTCACCGCCACCTCGAGCGACAGCAGCGCCGCCTCCAGCAGCTGGCGGTTGTGCCACAGCTGGCCGTACCACGCGGTAGAGAAGCCGCCCCAGACATTGACGAGCGGCGAGGCATTGAACGAATAGCCGATCAGCACCAGGATCGGGATGTAGAGGATCGCGATGCCGAGGCACAGCACCGAGAGCAGGAACAGCGAGCTGCGCCGCTCCATCAGACTTCAGGCCTCGAGCTGGCGCACGTTGTAGTACTGGTACACGGCGATCGGCCCGACCAGCAGCAGCAGGAAGGCGATCGCCACCGCCGCCGCCGCCGGCCAGTCGTGGTTGCCGAAGAACTCATCCCACAGCACGCGGCCGATCATCAGGTTGTTGGGTCCGCCGAGGAGCGAGGGGATGACGAATTCGCCCACCGCCGGGATGAACACCAGCATCGAGCCGGCGATCACGCCCGGTATCGACAGCGGCAGCGTGATAGTCAGGAACGCCCGCCACGGGGGGCTGCCGAGGTCGGCCGCCGCTTCGAGCAGCGTCGGATCGAGCTTCTCGAGTGTCGCGAACAGCGGCAGCACCATGAAGGGCAGATAGGAGTAGATGATGCCGAGATAGACCGCGAGGTTGGTGCGCATGATGCGCAGCGGATGCTCGATCAGCCCGAGATTCAACAACACCGTGTTCAGGAGGCCGTTGTCGCGGATGATCCCCTCGAGGGCGTACACCCGCAGCAGAAACGAGGTCCAGAAGGGCAGCATGATGACCAGCAGCAGCACGCTCTGGGTGGCGCGCGGGGCGCGCGCGATCGCGTACGCCATCGGGTAGCCGAGCGCGAGGCAGATGAGCGTGGAGAAAAAGGCGGTGCGCAGCGAGAACAGATAGGCGACGCCGTAGACCTCGTCGGTGAGGAGGTAGCGGTAGTTCGCGAGCGTCGCGCTTAAGTGCCAATGGTGCTCGGGCGTCACCGTCAGGACGTCGGTGAATGGCGGCACGTGCGCGGCGGTCTGCGCGAAGCTGATCTTGAACGCGAAGGCGAAGGGAATGAGGAAGAACACCAGCAGGAAGATGAGCGGCGGCAGGATGATCAGCCAGCGCCCCGGACTGCCGGTTGCTTTCATGTTGTGCGCTTTGCCTCGGCCGTAGGGCTATTGTGCGGGATAAACCCGCGGCCGGGTAGAACGCCCGCCTGTGCGCCGCCGTGGCGCTAGCGCCGGGTGCGCGCGCTGCGGCGCGCGCGCGGCAGGGCCGGGCCGGGGAACTGTCCCGGGAAGACCGAGCGCAGGTACGCCATGGCGCGCGCCACCAGGGCGCGCCGGTTGAGGCTCGACTCGCTCTGGAAGGCGATGCCCTGCCAGAGCACTTCGAGCACTCCGATGAGCCCGAGAGCCACCCCGTCGGCATCGAGGTGCTCGGCGCCGGTCTGGCGGATCAGCGTACCGGTCAGCTCGCGCACCAGGGTCGCGAAGTCCTCGTCCTTCCCGCCGCAGATGTCCAGGTACTCCTGGCGGGAGCTCGCCTCGCCCCAGAACGAGTACCACACCGATACCTTGCGCGGGCTGGCGATCTCGGGATCGAGGTAGAGCTCGACCAGGAGGCCGAGCGCCACGACCGGGGAGTGCTTGAGCGCGGCGACCGGCTTCAGCACGCGCTGCTCGAACTCGCCGGCGAGGTACTCGAGAGCCGCCACCAGCATCGCCGCCTTGGAGTTGAAATAGAACCGCACGATGCCGGGAGAGAGCCCGGCGATCTCTACCACGCGGCTCACGGTGGTGCGCGAGGGCCCGTAGATGTGCAGGGCGGAGATGGTGGCTTCGATCAGGCGCTGCCGCGCGCGCACCCGCCCGGGGCGTGCGTCGTCGCGCTCGGACGCGGCGATCGAGGAGGCGGCTGCTGAGGACATGCGGCGCACCCGCCGTGACTCAACTGAAGCGCGCCGGCGCGCTGGGCAGGCGCACCTCGGGGATCCGCGTGCGCAGCAGATTGTGGAACTCGAGCATCCAGTGCTCAATCTGCGACAGGGGACCCGGCCGGTAGTGGCTGTCGGCGATGCCCCGCTGCAGGCGCTCGCACAGCTGCCGGTCCTCGTTGTTGACCTGCATGTTGATGCGGTTGCCGAGCCAGCGGATGAGGCGCATCTCGCGCCGCGCGTCCGGCAGGCCGAAGGAGGCGCTGCGGATGAGCGCCTTGCCGGGTCCGCGCGGCAGCACCTGGAAGAAATCCATCTGCTCGGGAAATATGTCGATGCCATGGTTGGGCAGGCAGCTGTAGAAACGCCAGCTGCGGCGCTCGCGCTCCGGCAGATGCGCTGCGGTCACCTCGCCCACGTACCTCTGATAGACGCGCTCACTCCAGCGCGCCGAGGGCGCCTCGCGCATCCAGCTGATACCGCGGCCGATGCCGGGAGCTCCGCGCTGATCCTCGTAGTCGGGCGTGAACATGCGGTTGAGGCCGGGATGACCGATCGGCACGTGATAGGACTCGAGGTAATTGTCCATCGCGATCTTCCAGTCGACCTCCCACTCCTCGCGGAACAGCGGCTGCGTGGGCACGAGCTCCTCGAGCCGATAGGGTGCGAGCTCCTCCATGAATGGCGCCCAGGTGTGTGAGGGCGCCGGCGGAACCTCGGCGCCGAGGCACACCCAGGCGAAGCCGAGCGTGACCTCGACAGGCACCGCACCGAGCCCGTGCTCGCGCAGGTCGAGGTCGGGAAAGCTGTCGCGGGCCGGGGTGGCCAGCAGCGATCCGTCGTAGCGGTAAGTCCAGCCGTGGTAGGGGCAGGTGATGCGCCCGGGACAGTGGCCGGATCCCTCGAGGAGTCGCGTACCGCGATGACGGCAGACGTTGCGGAGCGCGCGGATCGCGCCCCCCGGCTCACGCAGCACGATCACGCTGTCGCCCCCCAGCTCGAAGGTGACGTAGTCCCCGGCGCGCGGGATCTGGCTGATGTGGCAGGCGATCTGCCAGCTCGGCTTGAGAATCCGCTCGAGCTCCAGCCGGGTCATCTCGGGGTGGTTGTACACCCAGGCCGGCAGCGAGCGTGGCCCGGTGGCCGGGGCGGTTTCGAAGGGGCGGGGGATGGGGGAGCTCATGGGGCGCCTTTCGGCCTGCATTTATACGACTGTTTAATTTTAACCCAAAAAACTATATGCTCATATAGTCCGCCGCCCGAAGGCCGGACGACTGTCCCGGCGGTCACACTGGAGCGAGCGCCATGGCGAGAACCATGACGAAGAATCACGAGCACTTCCGGCGCGCCCTCAAGCGGCTGCCGCTCGGGGTCGCCTCGAACTTCCGCTACTGGGGCGAGGAGCGGACGATTTACGTGCGCGAGGGGCGGGGCGCGCGCCTCACCGACCTCGACGGCAACGTGTACGTCGACTACCGCATGGGCTACGGGCCCTCGATTCTCGGCTACGCCGACCCGCGGGTGGACGCGGCGGCGCGCGAGGGCATGAAGGTCGGCGGGGTGTTTGCGCTCTCGACCGAAGCGGAATACCAGGTGGCCGAGCGGATCGCGCAGATGGTGCCTGCCGCCGAGCTGGTGCGCTTCTCGAACTCGGGCACCGAGGCGGTAATGGCGGCATTGCGCCTGGCGCGCGCCTACACCGGGCGCGACGACTACGTGATCCTCGAGGGCAGCTACCACGGGCTGTTCGATGCGGCCATGTGGTACACGCCGATGGACAAGTGGAAGCAGGTGGGCGACCCCGAAGTGCACCCCTACAGCGAGGGCGTACCGCTCTCGACGCGGCACTTCGCCCACTTCGTGCAGGCGAACGACGCCAACCAGCTCGAGGATGTGCTCAAGCGCCACAGCGATCGCATCGCCTGTCTCCTGGTCGAGCCGATCATGGGCAACTGCTTGGGGATCGCCGCCGAGCCGGCATATGTGCGCGCCGCGCGCGAGCTGTGCGACCGCTACGGCGTCGTGATGATCATCGACGAGGTGAAGACCGGCTTTCGCGTGGCGCGCGGCGGGGTGCAGGAGCTCTACGGCGTGCGCGCCGACCTGTGCACCTTCGCCAAGGCGCTCGCCAACGGTTACCCGATCTCGGTGCTCGCCGGGCGCGAGGACATCATGCGCAAGCTCGGCCGCGGCGTGGCCCACGGCGGCACCTATACCGCGCACCCGGTATCGCTGGCGGCCGCCGCCAGGACGCTCGAGATCCTGAAGGAGACTGACGCGCTCGAGCGCATCGCCGCCTACGGCACGCGACTGCGCTTGGGGCTGAGCCAGGTTCTCAAGAGCCGCGGCATCGCCCACAGCTTCGTCGGCCATCCGTCGATGAGCGGACTGTATTTCGCGCACGATCCGCCGCGCACCTACCGCGACTGGAAGAGCAGCGACTACACCTTCTACGACGCTACCGCCCGGGTGCTGCACGATGAGCGCATCCTGTGCGAGCCCGACTCGCGCGAGCCGTGGTTCGTCTGCGCGGCACACGATGAGGCGTGCCTCAAGGACACGCTCGCCGCCTTCGAGGTCGCCATCGATCACACTCTGTCGGCGCTCGGCACGACGCGACGGGTTCCGGCCTGACGATGCACCGCCACGATGCCATCGTGGTGGGAGCCGGACATAACGGGCTGGTCGCGGCCTGTTACCTGGCGCGCGCCGGCCTCGACGTGCTGGTACTGGAGCGCAACACTTACATCGGCGGCGCGGCGGTGAGCCGCCGCCTCTACGACGGCTTTACCTACTCGAACTGCTCGTACGTCTGCAGCCTGCTGCGCACCGAGATCATCCGCGCGCTCGAG
The DNA here is from genome assembly GCA_035569755.1 of Steroidobacteraceae bacterium. Classification (GTDB taxonomy): domain Bacteria; phylum Pseudomonadota; class Gammaproteobacteria; order Steroidobacterales; family Steroidobacteraceae; genus 13-2-20CM-66-19. The sequence goes on along the minus strand of DATMMK010000018.1, from coordinate 64,746 downwards.
CTGCCGCGCTTCGGTCTGCAAATCATTCCCTATGAAGGCGGCTGCACGCTGATGCGCGGCGGTGGGCACCTCGCTCTCTATGACAATCATGACGCCCTGCGGCGCGAGATCGCGCGTCATTCGCGCCGCGACGCCGAAGGCTACGATCGCTTCGTACGCGACATGCTGCGGCACTGCCGCTTCATCAAGCCGCTGCTGCTGCGCACGCCGCCGGATCCGAGCTCGTTCCGGCCGCGCGACCTCGGGGAGCTCATGTGGCTCGGCAGGCACTTCAACCGCCTGGGGGAGGAGCGCCTCTACGACACGCTGCGCTTCTTCACCATGAGCTGCGCGGACATGCTCGAGGAGTACTTCGAGAGTGAGATCGTGAAGGCGCACCTCGCCGGCAGCTCGATCATCGGCACCGCACTCGGGCCGCGCTCGCCGGGCAGCGCCTACGTACTGCTGCACCACTACATGGGCAGCATCGACGGGGCGGTCGGGGCGTGGGGCTTCGCGCGCGGCGGCATGGGGGCGATCACCCAGGCACTGGCCGCGTCGCTCGAGGCGAGCGGTGGCCGCGTGCGGTCCGAGGCCGAGGTTACGCGGATCCTGGTGCGCAACGGGCGCGCCACCGGTGTGGTGCTCGCCGGCGGCGAGGAAATCGCCGCCGGCATCGTGGTGTCGAATCTCGACGTGAAGCGCACCTTCCTCGAGAGCATCGATCCGCAGGCACTGCCGGGGGAGTTTCTCGAGCAGGTGCGCAGGTTCAAGATCCGCGGCTCCTCCGGCAAGCTCAACATCGCGCTCGACGGCCTGCCGCAGTTCCCGGCGATCCCGCAGGGCTCGCCCTGCATTCGCGGCGACCTGCACGTGACCGACACGCTCGACATGCTCGAGCGGGGCTACGACGACTGGAAGGAGGGCCGCTGGTCGCGCTCGCCCTATGTCGACATGCTGATTCCCTCGCAGATCGATCCCACCATGGCACCCGACGGCAAGCACTACATGTCGGTGTTCGTGCAGTACTGCCCGTACCGGCTCGCCGACGGCGAGTGGACGGCGCGGAAGCGCCAGGCATTCGGCGACACGGTGATCGAGGCGATCGCGCGCCACAGCCCGGATTTCCGCGATCTCATCCTGCACGCCGAGATCCGCACGCCGTGGGACATCGAGAACGAGGTGGGGCTCACCGAGGGCAATATCTTCCAGGGCGAGCTCACCTTCGACCAGCTGCTCTTCAATCGGCCGCTGCCCGGCTACGCCCGGTACCGCGCTCCGCTCGACGGGCTCTATATGTGCGGCGCCAGCACGCATCCGGGGGGCGGCGTCATGGGTGCGCCGGGTGCGAACGCTGCGCGGGAGATCCTGCACGACCTCGGGAGGGATGCTTGAGCGCGCCTCCCGGCCCGACGCGGGGCGAGCGCTACGATGCGATCGTCATCGGCGGCGGTCACAACGGGCTCACCTGCGCGGCGTACCTCGCGCGCGCCGGCCGCTCGGTGCTGGTGCTCGAGGCAGCCGGGCGCCTGGGAGGCGCGGCGGTGACGCGCGAGTTCGCGCCGGGTTTTCGAGTCTCGGCCTGCGCGCACCTGCTGCATCTCATGCCCGGGAGGCTGGTCAGCGACCTGAACCTGGCGGCTCATGGCCTCAAGCTCGCTGCCGAGCGGCTGCCCAGCACCGCCCTTTCCGCGGCCGATGCGCACCTGCCCCTCGGGCCGGAGCCGGGCGGCGCACTGGCGGCGCTCTCGGCGGCGGACGCGGCTGCCTGGCCCGCTTACAGCGCCCGCCTCGCGCGACTCGCCGCCGCTCTGCGACCGCTGCTCAGTCAGACGCCGCCGCGCCTCGGAGCTGGCGCCTGGAGGGATCGGGCCGCGCTCCTCGGGCTCGGGCTGCGCCTGCGCGCCCTCGGCAAGCGCGACCTGCGCGAGTTGCTGCGCATCGGCGCCATGTGCGTTCAGGATCTGCTCGATGAGCACTTCGAGTCGCCGCTCCTCAAGGGCGCGCTCGCCTTCGATGCGGTGCTCGGCACCAACTACGGCCCACGCTCGCCGGGCACGGTGTTTACGCTGCTGTATCGGATGGCGGCCGCGGGCGAGGGCGGCGGTCTCGCGCAACCAGCCGGCGGCCTGGGTGCGCTCTCGCAGGCCCTGGCGGGGGCGGCGGCGGCAGCGGGTGCCGAGATCCGCACCAGCTCGGCCGTGGCGCGCATCCTGGTGCGCGACGACCGGGCCGCCGGAGTCGTGTTGGAGGGCGGCGAGCAGATCAGCGCGCGGGCTGTGGTCTCGAGCGCCGATCCCAAAACCACGTTTCTGCACCTGCTCGGCAGCGAGCATCTCGATGCCGGCTTCGTGCGCCGCATCGTGCACCTGCGCGCCCGCGGCCTCGCCGCCAAGCTCCATCTGGCGCTCGACGGGCCGCCGCAGTTCGCGCGCCTGGACGCGGCGGCGCTGCGCGGCCGGCTGCTGTGGGCGCCGTCCCTGGACCACATCGAGCGCGCCTACAACCATGCGAAGTACGGCGAGTTCTCCTCGCAGCCGATGCTCGAGATCACCGTGCCGACGATTGCGGATGCGGCGCTCGCGCCGCCCGGCAAGCACGTGCTGTCGGTGGTGGCGCAGTACGCGCCCTACAACCTCGCCGGCGGCTGGCCCGCGGGACAGGCACGCTTCAGGGAGCTGCTCATCGACACGCTCGGCGCGCTGGCAGCGCCGCTGCGCACGCAGATCGAGCATGCGGAGCTCCTCAGCCCCGCGGACATCGAGCGCGAATTCCGCATCACGGGGGGCCACTGGCATCACGCCGAGCTGGCGCTCGATCAGTTTTTCATGCTGCGGCCGGTCCCGGGCGTCGCCCAATACCGTGCTCCGGTCGGGGGCCTCTATCTGTGCGGGGCGGGCTGCCATCCCGGCGGGGGCGTGATGGGAATCGCCGGGCGCAACGCCGCGCGCGCGCTCGTGAGAGAGGCGGCCTAGGATGCTCACCGAAAGCGAACCGCACTATCGCCGGCCGCTGTTGCCGACTCCGTTCCACGAGCGCGCGCGCGCTCTGAGTCAGGTCGACAGCTTCATTCCGTGGGCGGGCTACACCACGGTCGACGTGTTCACGACCGTCGAGCAGGAGTATTTCGCGGTCCGCAACGCCGCCTCGCTCTACGATCTGACGCCGATGGTGAAGTACCGGGTCGCCGGGGCGGATGCTGTGCGCTTCCTCAACCGCCTGGTGACGCGCGACATCGGCAAGCTTCGCCCGGGACGGGTTGCCTACTGCCTCTGGTGCAACGACGCCGGGCACCTGATCGACGACGGCACGGTGTTCTGCCTCCGCGCGGGTGAGTACCGTTTGTGCACCGCCGAACGGCAGCTCGACTGGCTGCTCGACTCTGCCGTCGGCTTCGAGGTCGCGATCTCAGAGGTGACCGAGGAGGTCGCCGCGCTCGCTCTGCAGGGACCGACCTCATACTCGGTGCTGCGCAAGGCGGGAGTCGCGGGCGTCGAGCTGCTCAAGCCTTTCGAGCTCGGGACTTTCACGCTGCCCGCGGCGGGTGAGGCGCCGCTGATGGTGTCGCGGACCGGTTTCACGGGCGACCTCGGCTACGAGCTGTGGATGGAGCCGAAGGACGCCGAAGGCGTCTGGGATGCGCTGTTCGAGGCCGGCCGGACCCGCGGCATCCGCCCGATCGGATCGCGCGCGCTCAACATAGCGCGCATCGAGGCCGGATTCCTGCTGCCGAACGTCGATTTCGTACCGGCTGAGCACGCCGTCTTCGTCGGCACCGAGCGCTCGCCGCTCGAGCTCGGGCTCGGCTGGCTCGTGGACTTCGGCAAGGGGCATTTCACCGGACGGCGGGCGCTGCTCGCCGAGCAGGGCCGCGGTGCGCGACGCCGCCTGGTCGGGCTCGATGTCGAGGGCACCAAGCCGGCGCACAACGCGCTGCTCTACACCGAGCGGGCCCTGCGCCGCCAGGCGGGCAGCGTCACCTCCGCGGTCTGGTCGCCGACCACCAAGCGCAACCTCGCGCTCGCCATGGTTGACGCGCCGCACTTCGACAGCGGCGGCACGCTGTGGGCGGAGATCTACCTCAACCGCGAGCTGGTTTGGGAACGGCGCGTGGTGCGCGCGCGGGTCGTCGAGCGACCATTCTTTGCGCCGTCGCGGCGGCGTGCCACGCCCCCTGTAGAATTCTGAGCCTCGGGAGACCTCGTGATCGCCACCCAGGAGAAGCAGAGCGCCGACCGCCCCTGGCTGGATCCGAGCGCCACCCCGCAGATCGTGATCGAGGGGGTTAGCAAGACCTATGGCGGCTTCAGCGCGGTCGACAGCGTGAGCCTCAGCATCTTCAAGGGCGAGATGTTCGCCCTGGTCGGCGCATCGGGTTGCGGCAAGACGACGCTGCTGCGCATGCTGGCCGGATTCGCCGACCCCACCAGCGGCCGCATTCTCATCGACGGCGTGCCGATGAGCGGGGTGCCGCCCTACGAGCGGCCCGTCAACATGATGTTCCAGTCGTATGCGCTGTTCCCGCACATGACGGTCGAGCGCAACGTCGGCTACGGCATCAGCCGCATGAAGATGGACACCGCGACGCGCAAGGACCGTATCCACGAGGCGCTCGAGATGGTGCAGCTCGCGCAGGTCGCGGCGCGCAAGCCCCACCAGCTCTCCGGCGGCCAGCGCCAGCGGGTAGCGCTGGCGCGCGCGCTCATCCGGCGGCCGAAGGTGCTGCTGCTCGATGAGCCGTTGTCGGCGCTCGATAAGAAGCTGCGCGAACAGACGCAGTTCGAGCTCATGGACCTGCAGTACAAGGTCGGCATCACCTTCGTCGTGGTGACGCACGACCAGGACGAGGCGATGGCGCTCGCCACCCGCATCGCCGTGATGGACCACGGCAGGGTGGTCCAGGTCGGCACGCCATCGCAGATCTACGAGTTCCCCACGAGCCGCTTCGTGGCGGACTTCGTCGGCACCACCAATCTGTTCGAGGGAACCGTCACCAGCTGCGAACCTGGCCTGATCACGGTGCATTGCCCCGAGACCGGCTGCGATCTGCTGGTCGACGAGGACGGGCGCTTCGCGCCGGGCCAGCGCGTGTGGGTGGCGCTGCGGCCGGAGAAGATCCGGCTCGGCAAGCAGCCAGCGGGCGGCGCGCGCGTCAACCAGCTGCGCGGCACGGTGTGGGAGCTCGGCTATCTCGGCAACCGCTCCACCTACCGCATCAGGACCACGAGCGGCAAGCTCGTGACCGCCTTCTCGCAGAACGAGCGGCGCACCGCGGAATGGGCGATCGATTGGAGCGATGAGGTATTCGTCAGCTGGGACGCGGATGCAGCCGTGCTGCTCGCGTCATGAATTCCTGAGTCTCTAGAAGAAAGAGGGGAGACACACATGCTCAACTTATCCCGTACGACGACGACTTGGCTGGGGGCGCTGGCAATTACGGCACTGTGCGCGGCGCTGCCGCTTGAGAATCTGCGCGCCGACGAGGCGGCCTCGGCCGCCGGTCCCGCGACCGGACCCGGCGCGCCCGCGGGCGGCGAGGCCGAGCGACCGCTGCAGGAGATCATCGTCACGGCGACCCGTCGTGAGGAGTCCCTGAGCAAGATACCGCTCAGCGTATCGGCGCTCTCCCAGGCGGACATGGACAACCGTGGCATCAAGGACATGCAGGACATCGTGCGCTTCGTGCCCGGTGTGTCCATCGACAACTCCGGCACCAACGCCATCTCGATCCGCGGGATCTCCTCCTCGGCCGGCGCCGGCACCACCGGCATCTACATCGACGACTCGCCGATCCAGATGCGCAGCCTCGGCTTCAATCCGGACGACACCTTGCCGAAGACTTTCGACCTCGAGCGCGTCGAGGTGCTGCGCGGCCCGCAGGGGACTCTGTTTGGCTCTGGCTCCGAGGGCGGGACGGTGCGCTACATCCTGACGCAGCCGAGCCTCACCACAGCCAGCAGTTACGTGCGCTCCGAGGTGTCGGGCACCTGGTACGGCGAGCCGAGCTATGAGTTCGGCGCGGCGCACGGTGAGCCGGTCATCGACGGGGTGTTCGGCTGGCGCGCCAGCGCCTGGTACCGCTACGACGGCGGCTGGGTGGACCGGGTCGATCCGACGACCGGCGCGAAACTCTCCAGGAACGTGGACCGTGCGAGCACCCTGGTGCTGCGCGTGGCGGGACTGTGGCAGCCGGTGAGCGGCTTCACGGTGACGCCGAGCCTGCTCTATCAGAACCATGACAAGAACGACGTCGGGACCTATTGGCCGGCTTACTCCGATCCGAGCTCCGGGAAGTTCAACACCGCGACCCCGGAGCGCATCCCGAATCCCGACGAATACGAGCTCGCCGCCCTCAAGCTGCAGTGGGATCTCGGCAAGAGCGCGATCATCTCCAACAGCTCCTACTATCACCGCCGGGAGACCACCGGCTACCAGGGCACGGTCTACGACCTCGCTTACTACCAGAGCCTCGGCTGGCCGAACAATCCCAATACCGGCGGACTGGGGTGCGGGCCCACGTCGGTCGCCACCGCGCCGCCCTGCGACTGGTATCCGCTGCTCGATGCCAACGGCATCCATCTGCCGGCAGGTTTCGGCAACTATTCGACGCCGAACGTCATCCACAACAGCCAGGACAGCTATGTTCAGGAGCTGCGCTGGCAGTCGACCGACCCGAACGAGCGGCTGCACTGGACCGCCGGCGTCTTCTGGCAGCTCACCAAGGAAAGCAGCATCGAAGAGCTCATCGACCCGCAGATCGACAATTTCTTCAACTATCTCTACGGGGTCCCGGCGACGCAGCTCTTCACCTACACGGACGTGAACGGCAATGTCGCCGTGCCCTACGCCTGCAACAACATCGGCACGTACACGGCGATTCCCAACTGCGACATCTATTACAACAGCAATACGACCTATGACCGGCAGATCGCCCTCTACGGCGAGCTGAGCTACCCGCTCACCGACCGCCTGCGCCTGACGCTCGGCGAGCGCGTGTCGCACACGACCTTCGAGATCCAGAATTACCAGGACGGGCTCGAGAACTTCGGGCCGACGGCAGTGATCGTCAATGGCGTCGCCGTGCAGATTCCGGGCATGGGGCGCAGCGCCTCGACCAGCTCGAACCCCAACACGCCGAAGGTGAGCCTGGCGTTCCAGGCCGATCCGGCCAACCTGTACTACGTGAGCTATGCCAAGGGCTACCGCGTCGGCGGCGGCAACCCGGAGCTGCCGGCCTACTGCGCCACGGATCTCGCCGCCGCGGGCTTCCCCAACGGCGCGCCGCTCACCTATTCGCCGGACACCACCCAGAACTACGAGATCGGCTCGAAGAACGCCTTCGGCAACTTCCTGCGCATTGCGACCAGTGTCTACTACATCAAGTGGAACGACATCCAGCAGAGCGTCTACGTGGCGGGTGCCTGCGGTCTGCAGTTCACCGACAATCTCGGCACCGCGGTCGCCAAGGGCTTCGATCTGCAGGCCGAGCTGGCGGCGGGCCCACTGTCGGTCGATCTCGCGGTCGGCTATACCTCCGCGCGCTACACCGCGAACTCGACGCCGGCGCCGGGCGCCCCACCACTGGCGCTAAATGGCGACGCGATCTCGGGCCAGGCGGCCATCGACTACGCCCCGGGCACGAGTCCCCCGTGGACGGTGTCGATCGGCCCTGAGTATCGCTTCCAGCTGGCGCAGCACGATGCGTTCCTGCGCCTCGATTACACCTACCAGAGCCGCAATCCCTGGCTGGCGGCGGTGCAGGATCCGAACTCCTCGCAGTTCATTCCCGGGACCTACACATTGCCCGCCACCAGCTTCGTGTCGCTGCGCGCCGGGATCAACATCGGCGAGTGGCAGGTCTCGCCGTTCATCGACAACCTGCTCAACACGCACACGGTGACCAACTTCGCGCTCGGGCAGCTCGATCCCTATAACCCGGCCGGCTCGCCCTCGCAGCAGCAGAACGCCTACACGTTCCGACCGCTCACCGTGGGCGTCACGGCGACCTGGCGCATTGGAGGAGGGGGCCACTAGCTCGCACCACAAACCGCCAGGTGGTACCGTCAAGGCGCATGCCACCTGGCGACAAGGACCCGGAGAAACTCAACACCAGGGCGGCGGGCGTCGTCGCCCTCGCGGTGCTCTGCAGCAGGGTACTCGGGCTCGCCCGTGAGCAGATTTTTGCGGCGCTGTTCGGCGGCGGCCGCATCATGGACGCGTTCACCATCGCGTTCCGCATCCCGAACCTGCTGCGCGACCTGTTCGCCGAGGGCGCGCTCTCGACCGCCTTCGTAACGACCTTCAGCAAGACCGTCGCGACCGAGGGTGAGGCGGCCGCCTGGCGGCTCGCCAACAAGGTGGCAACCCTCGCCACGGTGTTTCTGAGTGCCATCACCGTGCTCGGCATCGTGTTCGCGCCGTGGCTGGTGGAGATGCTGGCACCGGGTTTCGCGGGCGAGAAGGCCGCGCTCACGGTCACCCTGACGCGCGTCATGTATCCCTTCATCCTGCTGGTGTCGCTCGCGGCCCTGGTGATGGGCATGCTGAACGCGCGCAACGTGTTCGGCGTGCCGGCGATGGCCTCGAGCTTCTTCAACCTGGGCTCGATCATCGCCGGGGTGCTGCTCGGGTACTGGCTCGATCCGCACTTCGGCACGCGGGCGATCCTCGGGCTCGCGATCGGGACGCTCATCGGCGGCGGGCTGCAGCTCACCGTGCAACTGCCGGCTCTGGCGCGTCTTGGCTATCACTACACGCCCGATTTCCACTGGCGCGATCCGGGCGTCGGCACGATCCTGCGTCTGATGGGTCCGTCGGTGATCGCCGCCAGCACCACGCAGGTCAACGTCCTCATCAACTCCGTGTTCGCTTCCGAGCTCGGCGACGGCCCGACCTTCTGGCTGACGGTGGCGTTCCGGCTGATGCAGTTGCCGCTCGGCGTCTTTGGCGTGGCGCTCGGCACGGTAGCGCTGCCGCTGCTGGCGCGCATGGCTGCCACGGGCCAGCAGGGCGCCTTTCGCCGCGAGCTCGCCCGGGGCATGCGCCTCGCCTTCCTCATGACCATCCCGGCGAGCATCGGGCTGATCGTGCTCGCCGAGCCCATCATCTCGGTCCTCTACCAGCACGGCCGCTTCGGCGCGCACGAGACGGCGGAGTCGGCCGGCGCGCTGCGCTTCTATGCGCTGGGACTGTGCGGGTACGCGGCGCTCAAGGTGCTGGTGAATGCCTTCTACGCCATCGACCGGCGCAAGACGCCGATGGTGGTGAGCGTCATCGCGGTGGCAGTAAACCTGGCGCTCAACTGGATATTCACCGTGCACCTCAAGTGGGGGCATCGGGGCCTCGCCTTCTCCACCGCCTGTGTCGCGACCAGCAACTTTCTCATTCTCTATCTCCTCATGCGCGCGCACTTAGGCAGGCTCGAGTCGCGCGCCATGGCCATGCTGCTCGCGCGCGTGGCGCTCGCCTCGCTCGTGCTGCTCGCCATCGCCTGGGGCGGAGGGCAGCTGCTGCTTGCCAACTGGTCAGTGCAGCCCTTCTGGCCGAAGCTCGCGAGCCTCACGCTTGTCATCGGTTGCGCCGCTGTTGCGTTCTTCTTCTGTGCCTCCGTGCTCGGGATCAGCGAGGTCGAGGAGCTCAGGCAGGCCGTGCGGCGCCGGCTGCGGCGCACGCGCTGAGCCCGGCAACGAATTCGCGCGGCGCGGGTCCTACAGCGCTTCGTGCGCGGTCGTGAGCTGCGAGGGGCGCGTTCAGCAGATATTCAGTGGAAGGACCGGATCATGACCCGCATGAACAAGCTCATACGGACTCTCGCGGCCCTGGCGTTGCTCGGCTGTCTGGCCGGGGCGGGACCCGCCTTCGCACAGGGGTACTACCGCTACCAGGCGGCGGACCGACCGGTGCAATGGTACGTCGACGGTGGCGCCAGCATCACCGAGGGTGACACTGCGGCCAATTTCAACAACGGCTGGACCGTCGGCGCCGGAGTGATCGTCAAGCCCGCGCCCGGACCGTTCATGCTGCGCTTCGGCATCGACTACGGCTACTTCGACGCGAGCGACCAGCTGATCGCCGCGAACCCGAGCGCCAACTACGGCTACATGCAGACCCTGACCGGCTTCGCGGACGGGGTGCTCGAGCTGCCGATCAATCCCTGGACACGCCTGTATGCGATGGCAGGCCCGGGCTTCGGCTATCGCGGCATCTATCTCACCAGTGGCGGGGTTTACTGCACGCCGTTCTTCTGCGGTTCCGGCTACGGATCGGGCGCACTGGTGGGGCGCGATACCAGCACCGACTTCGCCTGGAACGCGGGCGTCGGCCTCGACTTTGCGATGCCGGGGGGACAGTCCTGGTTCGTCGAGGCGCGCTACGAGCGCTTCGATACGGCCTTCGCGCCGAGCGAGTTCATCCCGATTCGCATCGGCTTCAGGTTTTAGAGTTAGGCCGCTGCGAACTCCAGGCACGCCGCCAGCACGCGCTGCAGTACGGCGCGCAGCGGCGCGGCCACGGTTTCGTCGTACGCGCACGGCCAGTCGAGGTCGGTGACGCTGCCTCCCGGCTCGCGCAGGTAGCCCCGGCAGGCGAGCTCCATCTGCACCGCGTGCACGCCGTCCGCCGGGCGTCCGTAGTGGCGCGTCGTGTAGCCACCCTTGAAGCGCCCGTTGGTTACGCGCGAGAAGTCTGACCCGTCGCACACCGCCTCGAGGCGTGCCGCCAGCTGCGGCGCGCAGCTCGCACCCGAATGGGTGCCGAGATTGAGGTTGGGAAGCACTCCGGCGAACAACCGCGGGATCTGCGAGCGGATCGCGTGGCAGTCGTACAGCACCACCCGCGCATGTCGCTGGCGCAGCCGCGCGATTTCCGCCGCTATCGCGCGGTGATAAGGCTCGAACCACGCCGTGCGGCGTGCCGCGATTTCCTCCGGCCCGAGGCCCCCGAGGCCGCGATACAACGGCTCGCCGTCGAAGGTGGTGGTCGGGCACAACTCGGTCGTCGCCTGGCCCGGGTAGAGGGAGACACCCGCAGGATCGCGGTTGGGGTCGATCACGGTCCGCGAGATGCGCGTGCGTATCAGCGTCGCCCCGAGCCCGGGCGCGAAGTCATAGAGCCGCTCGATCCACCAGTCGGTGTCCTTGCGCGCAAGCCACAACGACGCGAGACGGCGCTCGAGGTCGGCGGGGATTTCGGTGCCGGTATGCGGCATCGTCACCAGCAGCGGCGCCGCGCCGCGTGTGACCTCAAGCCACGGTGTCGTGTCCGCAGGGCTCATCCATATAATGTACGTCATGACGAGCCTGTGGTTTGAGTCGGCGCTGCTGCCACAGGGGTGGGCCCGGGACGTGCGCCTGACGGCGGCCGACGGACGCATCGAGCGGGTGCTTGCCGGGGTTGCGCCCGCGGACGGGGACGAGCGCCACTCCATCGGTCTTCCGGGCCTCCCGAACCTGCACAGCCACGCGTTCCAGCGCGGCCTCGCCGGGCTCACCGAGCGCCGCAGCAGCGAGGGGGACAGCTTCTGGACCTGGCGTGAGCTCATGTACCGCTTCCTCGAGCGCGTCGGGCCCGAGGAGCTCGAAGCGCTCGCCGCGCTCGCTTTCGCCGAGATGCTGGAGGGGGGCTTCACGCGGGTCGGTGAGTTCCATTACCTGCACCACGATCGTGAGGGCATGCCCTTCAGCGACCCGGGAGAGCTGGCGGGCAGACTGGCCGCGGCCGCCGCCCAGACCGGCATCGGCCTTACGCTGCTGCCGACGCTCTACGCCCACGGTGGTTTTGGCGGCGCGCCGCCCACCGAGCGCCAGCGGCGCTTCATCAACGACCCGGTGCGCTTCGCTCGCATCGTGGAGGCGAGCCGCAGTGCGCTGCGCGGGCTCCCCGGAGCGAGTGTCGGAGTGGCTGCGCACAGTCTGCGCGCAGTCACGCCGCCCGAGCTCGCGGAGGCGGTCACGGTCGCACGCGGCGGTGTCATCCACATTCACATCGCGGAGCAGCTGCGCGAAGTGGACGACTGCCTGGCGTGGAGCGGCGCTCGGCCGGTGCAGTGGCTGCTCGAGAACGCAGCCGTGGACGCGCGCTGGTGCCTGGTGCACGCGACGCACGCCACTCCTGAAGAGCTGCAAGGCGTCGCCGCCCGTGGCGCGGTGGTTGGTCTGTGCCCGGTGACGGAGGCCAGCCTCGGCGACGGTATCTTCCCCGCCGCGGCATTCCTCGCCGCCGCCGGGCGCACTGGCATCGGCAGCGATTCCAACATCCGCATCGATGCCGCGGAGGAGCTGCGGACGCTCGAGTATTCCCAGCGCCTCGCGCACCGGGCCCGCAACCTGCTGGCAGCGGGCGCTGGGACCTCCACCGGACGGAGCCTGTTCGAGGCGGCGCTTGCCGGCGGCACACAGGCCCTCTGCCCGTCGGGCTCGGGCCCCGCGGGCATCGCCGCCGGAGCCCTGCTCGATGTAGTGACGCTCGCGGCCGGCCACCCCGCACTCATCGGGCGCGAGGAGGACGCGATTCTCGACAGCTGGATCTTTGCCGGCGACCGGAGCCTTGTCGACTGCGTCTGGCGTGCGGGCCGCAAAGTCGTGAGCGGCGGGCGCCACCGTGACCGTGAGGCGATCGTGGCGCGCTACGAACGCACGCTACGCACGCTCCTTGCCTGAACTGTGAAAGGGATCGACATGTATTTCCACCGCTGTGCCGTCATCCTCACCGGCTGCGCGCTCACGCTCTTTGCGACGCTGGCCTCGGCCGCCGACCCGGCGCTTTTCGGGGCGCTCAAGTGGCGCAGCATCGGGCCCTATCGCGGCGGGCGGGCGCTCGCCGTCGCCGGCATACCGGGCAATCCCGACACCTTTTATTTCGGCTCCGTGGCCGGCGGGGTGTGGAGGACGAACGATGCGGGCGCTACCTGGCAGCCGCTCACAGACGGCACCCCGATCTCATCCGTTGGCGCCCTCGCGATCGCGCCATCCGATCACAACGTGATCTACGTCGGCACCGGCGAGGCTGCGCCGCGCGGTGACATGACTTACGGCGACGGCGTCTACAAGTCGATCGACGGCGGCAGGACCTGGAGCCACATCGGGCTCACCGACAGCCGCCAGATCGGGGCCCTGATCGTCGATCCGCGCAACGCCGACACCGTGCTGGTCGCCGCCTTCGGCCATGCCTTCGGCCCGAACGCCGAGCGTGGCGTTTATCGCACCACTGACGGAGGCAAGTCCTGGACCAAGGTGCTCTATCGCGACGAGCAGTCCGGCGCTATCGACGTCACGTTCGATCCGAACGACCCGAGCATCGTCTATGCCGCGCTGTGGCAGGCGCGCCGCCAGCCGTGGAACTTCTCGAGCGGCGGACCCGGCAGCGGCCTGTACCGCTCGCGCGACGGCGGCCTCACCTGGACGCAGCTCAAGGGCAACGGCCTGCCCGCTGGGATTCTCGGCCGTATCCACGTCTCGGTCTCGCCCGCCGACTCCAGGCGCATCTACGCGATGATCGAGGCGCACGCGGGAGGCCTGTTCCGCTCCGACGACGGCGGGGAGCACTGGGCGCGCGTCAACGACGACGGGCGGCTCACGCAGCGGGCGTGGTACTTCTCCACGGTGCTGGCGGATCCCCGGCACGCCGACACCGTCTACGCGGAGAATACCGGCCTGTTTCGCTCGACCGACGCCGGCAAGACCTTCGAGCTGCTGCCGGCGCGGCACGGCGACCATCACGGGCTGTGGATCGACCCGACCGCACCGGACCGCATGATCGAGTCGAGTGATGGCGGTGCCTCGATTTCCTTCGATCACGGCAAGACCTGGACCACCCAGGCCAATCAGCCGACCGCGCAGTTCTATCACGTCGCGGTCGATAACCTCTTTCCCTATCACCTCTACGGCGCGCAGCAGGACAACAGCAGCATCGCCATTGCCAGCATGGACGACGCGGGTGCCATCGTGCAGCGTGACTGGTATGACGTGGCAGGTGGCGAGTGCGGCTTCGTGATCCCCGACCCGCGCGACGCCGACATCACCTACGGCAGCAGCGAGAACCTCATCGGTCGCCTCGACCGGCACAACATGCAGGAACAGATCATCCCGGTGTGGCCGGTCGACGCCTCGGGGCATGCGGCCAAGGACCTCGAGCACCGTTTCAACTGGACCTCGCCGCTCATCATGTCGCCGTTCGATCCGGACACGCTCTATTACGGCATGGAGCGGCTCTACAAGACGAGTGATCGCGGCGCCAGCTGGACCGCCATCAGTCCCGATCTGACGCGCAATGACAAGTCCAGGCAGCAGGCTTCCGGCGGCCCCATCACCAAGGACATCACCAGCGTCGAATACTACGACACGATCTTCGCCATCGCGGAGTCGCCGCTGCGCGCTGGTCTGGTCTGGGTCGGGACCGACGACGGCCTGATCCAGCTCACTCGCGATGACGGCGGCAGCTGGGCGAATGTCACCCCGTCCGGCATGCCCCCCTGGAGCACGATCAACATGATCGAGCCCTCGCGCTACCAGGCGGACACGGCCTATGTCGCCGTGGATCGCCACAAGCTCGATGACATCCGGCCCTACGTGTTCGTGACCCGTGATGGCGGACACAGCTGGGAGCGCCTCGACACCGGCCTGCCCGACGGGTCGTTCGTGCACGCGGTGCGCGAGGATTCGCTCAAGCAGGATCTCCTCTACGCCGCCACTGAGACCGGCGTGTTCGTGTCCTTCGATGCCGGGCAGCACTGGCAGAGTCTGCAGCTCAACCTGCCGCGCTCGCCGGTTCACGATCTGGCGGTGAGCGGCAGCGATTTGGGCGTAGCAACCCACGGCCGCTCGTTCTGGATCCTCGATGACGTGACGCCGCTGCGCCAGGTGACGGCCGCCGCCGCCGCTTCGGGGGCCTGGCTCTATGCGCCGCAGACCGGCTACCGGCTCTACTATCCGGACGCGGTCGACAAGCGCCCGCCGTCCGGGCAGAACCCGCCGGCCGGGGTCCTCATCGACTACTACCTCCCCACGGAGCCGACGGGCCCGGTGACTCTCGAGATCGTCGACGCGGGAGGCAGCGTCGTGCGCCACCTCTCGAGCGCCAAGGCGAAAGGGCCCGAGCAGCCGCCCGAATGGCCCGACCTGATCCAGCCCACCGACACGCTGCCGGCCGTAAAGGGCATGAATCGCTTCGTGTGGGATCTGCGCTATGACGATCCGGCGCAGATTCCCGGAGCCTTCTATGCGGGTGTCCCGCCGCGCGGTCCGATCGTGCTGCCGGGAGCCTACACGCTGCGGCTCGGCTACGCCGCCCAGACGCGGACCGCGCCGCTCGCCATCGCCGCTGATCCGCGCGACCGCGGACCGGCGCTCGCGGGCCTCAGGCAGAAATTCGATCTCGCCATGGAGGTCTATCGCGATCAGGACGCGCTGCATCGCGCCGTCAATGAGATCCGCGCCGTCAGGACCGGCGTCACCGCGTTGTCGGCGCGGGCCACAGGCAAACCCCGCGGCACCGCCCTCGGGGCCGCGAGTGCCGCGCTCTCCGCCGCAGCTTCGAAGATCGAGAGCGTGCTGATGCAGGTCGACATCAAGGGCTCAGAAGCCAATCTCAACTATCCGGGCATGCTGAACGAGCAGATCTATTCCTTCAGTCAGCTGCTCGATGACGCCGATACTGCGCCCAACCAGCAGGAGAGCGAGACCTACGCCGGCCTGCATGCGCGGCTGACCGCGCAACTCGCGGACTGGAGTGCCCTCAAGTCCACGAAGGTGACGGCCTTCTGCAAGCAGCTGCGCGAGGCCGGGGTCGGCGACGCTGCCGCGTCCTGCCCGTAGCAGCGCGCCGCAACAGGTCCGCAAGCCGCTCCAGGGCCGGAAAAATGCTAAAATTATCTGCTTTGCTGCGAGGACGCTTATGGCACTGAAGATCATGATTCTCGGCGTGAACGGCTTCATCGGCAGCGCGCTCACCGAGGCGATCCTGCGTACCCGCGACTGGGAGGTCTACGGCATGGACCTCAGCGAGAACAAGCTCGCGGATCTGCCGAAGAACGATCGCTTCCACTTCGTGGAGGGTGACATCACCATCAACAGGGAGTGGGTGGAGTATCACGTCAAGAAGTGCGACGTGATCGTGCCGCTGGTCGCGATCGCAAATCCCGCGCAGTACGTGACCCATCCGCTCAAGGTGTTCGAGCTCGACTTCGAGGCCAACCTCGCGGTGGTGCGCCAGTGCGTCAAGTACGGCAAGCGCCTGGTGTTTCCCTCGACCTCCGAGGTCTACGGCATGTCGCCGGAGTCGGTGCTCGACGAGGAGTCGAGTCCGCTCCTGTACGGGCCGATCAACAAGCAGCGCTGGATCTACGCCTGCTCGAAGCAGATGCTCGACCGTGTCATCTACGCCTACGGCGTGCGCGACAATCTCGACTACACGCTGTTCCGGCCGTTCAACTTCATCGGCCCCAATCTCGACAACCCCGAGGAGCCGAAAGAGGGCAGCTCGCGGGTGTTCACCCAGTTCCTGTCGAACGTGCTGTACCGGCGCCCGATCAAGCTGGTGGACGGCGGCAGCCAGAAGCGCTCCTTCACCTACATCGACGATGCCATCGAGTGCCTGCTGATCATCCTCGAGAATGAGAACCGCCGCGCCAGCCAGCGCATTTTCAACATCGGCAACCCCGGTAATTGCATCTCGATCCGTGATCTGGCGCAGCGCACCATCCGCATCGCGCAGGAGTTCCCGGTGCTGCGCGACAGCGCGCGGGCCACCGAGATCGTCGACGTGTCGGCGGGCGAGTACTACGGCAAGTACTACCAGGACATCCAGGTGCGCGTGCCGAACATCGAGGCGGCCAAGCGCGACCTGGGGTGGCAGCCGAGCACCGACATGGACACCGCCATGCGGCGCACCATCGACTACTACGTGAAACAGGAAGGCTTCGGTTCGCGCGCGGCGGCGTTGCGCGCCGACATCGAGGCGCGCGCGCCTTAGCGCGGCCCGCCGCCGGACCGGCATGGCGAGTGATGCAGGGCGGGCGCTCGAGGCGCGCCGAGCCGGGTGGCTCGCGTGGCTGGTGCTCGCGGCGGCCTGGCTCGCCACCACGCCGGTACGCCCGCTGCTCGATCCGGACGAGGGACGCTATGCGGAGATTCCGCGCGAGATGCTCGCGAGCGGCGACTGGGTCACGCCGCGCTTCGACGGGTTGAAATACTTCGAGAAGCCGCCGCTGCAGTACTGGGCGACCGCCGCGGTGTATCGCCTCGCGGGGCTCTCCGAGTGGAGCTCGCGCGCCTGGTCGGTGGGACTCGCCTTCGGCTGCCTGGCGCTCACCTTCGCCTGGACGCGGGCGCTGTTCGGCAGCGCTGCGGCCCTGGCGGCGCTCGCCGCGCTCGCGGTGAGTCCCTACTTTCTGATCGTCGGGCACCTCAACCTGCTCGATGCGGGGCTCACGTTCTGGCTCACCGCGGCGGTGCTGGCCTTCACGCGGGCGCAGACCGCCGCGCCCGCCTCGGACGGCGAACGCAACTGGATGCTCGCCGCCTGGGCGGCGGCGGCGCTCGGGGTACTCTCGAAGGGCATCGTGGTCGGAGTGCTCACCGGGGGTGCGCTCATCGTCTATACGCTGATCGAGCGCGACGCGGGCCCCTGGCGGCGGCTGCATCCGGCGACCGGCGTGCCGCTCTTCCTCGCGCTCACCAGCCCGTGGTTCATCGCCGTCTCACTGCGCAATCCGGGCTTCGCGAGCTTTTTCTTCGTGCACGAGCACTTCGCGCGCTTTCTCACCACGGTTCACCAGCGGGTCGAGCCCTGGTGGTACTTCCTGCCGCTGCTCACGCTCGGCGTCCTGCCGTGGATCGCGCCGCTGGCGCGCGCCATCGGGCCCGCGTGGCGTGAGGCGCCGGCGCCGGCGACTGCCTTCAAGCCGCGCAGGTTCCTGCTGATCTACGCCGCGGTCACGCTGCTGTTCTTCTCGGCTTCGGGCTCGAAGCTCGCTCCTTACATCCTGCCGATGTTCCCCGTGCTGGCCGCGCTCGCCGGCGCGCAAGCCGCCGACCCCGCACGCCTTGCTGCAGTGGCCGCCCGCGTGGGTGCGGGGCTCGTCCTGCTCATCGTCGCCGCCGGCATCGTCTACAGCGCACGTCGCAACGCCTTCGTGCCGCATGAGGCGCTCGCGTGGATGGCGGCGGGGAGCCTGATCGCGCTGCTGGCGGCACTCGTCACGCTGCGTGCCGTGCGGCTCGAGGCCGGCGCGCTCACCGTCGCGGCCGCGGCGGGGGCGATTCTCGCGTGGCAGTGCCTGCTGTGCGCTTACGCGGCGATTCCTCCGGCGCGCTCGGCGCGCGATCTGGTCGCCGCGACCCGCCCGGCGGTGGGGCCGCAGACCTCTCTATATAGCGTCGGGCAATACCGGGAAACGGTCTCGCCCTACCTCGGCCGCACGCTTACGCTGGTCGACTACCAGGGGGAGCTCGCCTTCGGGCTCCGGGCGGAGCCCGGGCGCGAGGACCTCGGTGTCGAGGCCTTCAGGGCCCGTTGGAGCGCCAGCCGCGACGCCGTGGCATTCTTCGATCCCGGGGTCTGGGATTCCTGGCGGCGAGCGGGGTTTCCCGGGCGCGTGATCGCCGCCGATAACTACACCGTTGCAGTGAGTCGCCTGTGAAGCTCAGCGATTTCTCCATCCTGTTCTGCGGCGTGCTGTTGAACGCGCTGGCGCAGCTCGGACTCAAAGCCGCCACGCGCGCGACCGGACCGCTGGTGCTCACCGACAGCGGCCTCCTGCGGCGCGGCCTCGAGCTGCTGAGCGTGCCGTCGCTCTGGTATGCATTGTGCGCCTACGGGCTCAGTGTCATCGTGTGGCTGGTCGGCCTGTCGCGCGTTCCGGTGAGCCAGGCGTACCCGCTGCTCTCGCTCGGCTACGTGATCAACATCGGACTGGCGTGGTGGCTGCTCGCGGAGGTGCCCAACGCCCAGCGCGTCGCGGGCATCGCGATCATCGTGCTGGGAGTCGTGCTGGTGTCGCGCTCATGAACGATTCGGCGAAAACCGTGGAAAAGTTCCTGCCCTTCACCCGTCCCACCATCGACGAGGAGACGATCGCCTCGGTGGTTGAGGTGCTGCGCTCGGGTTGGCTCGCGAGCGGGCCGAAGGTGGCGGCGCTCGAGAGCGCCCTGTCGGACTATCTGGGCGGCCGACCGGTGCGCACCCAGACCTCGGCGACCGCGGGGCTCGAGATCGCGCTGCTCGCCTGCGGGATCGGCCCGGGCGATGAGGTGATCACGCCGGCTCTGAGCTTCGTGGCGACCGCCAACGTGATCATGCGCGTCGGCGCGCGCCCGGTGTTCGTCGATGTGGGCCTCGATTCGCGTAACCTCGACCTCGCGCAGGTGGAGCAGGCGATCACGCCGCGCACCCGCGCGATCATGCCGGTGCACTTCGCCGGCCTGCCGGTCGACATGGGGCGGCTTTACGAGATCGCCGGCCGCCACGGGCTGCGTGTCGTCGAGGACGCGGCGCACGCCATCGGCTCGGCCTGGGAGGGTAAGCGCATCGGCAGCTTCGGCGACCTGGTGGTGTTCAGCTTCCACCCCAACAAGAACATCACCACCATCGAGGGCGGGGCGATTTCGGGCGGCTCGGCGGCGGAGCTGCGCAGCATCGAGCTGCACCGCTGGCACGGGCAGGTGAAGTCCGGGCCCGATGCCTTCGACACGCTGCTCGCCGGCGGCAAGTGCAACCTGTCGGACGTCGCAGCCGCCGTGGGCCTCGGGCAGTTGCAGCGCCTGGAGGAGTTCAACACCCGGCGGCGTGCCCTGGTGGCGCGCTACTTCGAGCTCTGGAGCGCGGACGCACCGCTGCGGCTCCCGGAGCGGGGCGATGCGGGGCACAGCTGGCACGTGTTCACTCCGCTCCTGCCGCTCGACTCGCTGAAGATCACGCGCTCCGCCTTCATCGAGGCGATGAGGCAGCGCGGCATCGGTGTCGGGGTGCACTACCCGGCGATTCACACCTTCAGCGCCTACCGCGCGCTCGGCTATCGCGCGGGCCAGTTCCCCAATGCCGAGCGCATCGGCCGCGAGACCGTCACGCTGCCGCTGTTCCCGGCGATGGAGCCGGCCGACGTCGAGCGGGTGGTCAGGGCGGTGAATGAGGTGCTGGGCGGGGCGCGTAAATGAAGCCGGCCATTTCCGTAGTGATTCCGGTCTTCAACGAGCAGGAGGGCCTGCCGCTGCTGTTCGATCGGCTGTATCCGGCGCTCGATGCGCTCGGGCGCAGCTACGAGGTGGTGTTCGTGGACGACGGCAGCCGCGATGCCTCGGTGGCGGAGCTGCGCGAGCAGTATCAGCGGCGCCCGGACGTCACGCGGGTCGTGGTGCTGGCGCGCAACGCCGGCCAGCACCGCGCGATTCTCGCCGCGTTCACCTACACGCGCGGCGACTATGTGATCACGCTCGATGCGGACCTGCAGAACCCGCCCGAGGAGATCGGCAAGCTGGTGGCGGCGATGGACGCGGGCGCGGACTACGTGGGCACGATCCGCATCCTTCGGCAGGACGTGCTGTGGCGCAAGGCCGCTTCGCGCCTCATGAACCGCCTGCGCGAGGGCACCACCTCGATCCGCATCACCGACCAGGGCTGCATGCTGCGCGGCTATCACCGCAGCGTGATCGACGCGGTCAACCATTGCTTCGAGGTGAGCACTTATGTGCCGGCGCTCGCCTATACGTTTGCGCGCCACCCGGTCGAGATCGAGGTGGCGCATGCCGAGCGCACCGTGGGCCAGTCGAAGTACTCGCTGCTGCGCCTCATTCGCCTCAACTTCGATCTGATGACCGGCTTCTCGGTGGCGCCGCTGCAGTTCTTCTCCATGGCGGGGATCGTCATCGCGTTCTTCTCGCTCGTCTTCGTGGCCTACCTGGCGATCCGTCGCCTGATCGTCGGGCCGGAAGCCGAGGGCGTGTTCACCCTGTTTGGCATCGCCTTCTTCCTGATCGGCATGGCGTTGCTGGGCCTCGGCGTGGTCGGTGAGTACGTCGGCCGCATCTACGAGCAGGTGCGCCAGCGCCCGCGCTACACGGTCGCGGCGGTGCTCGGCGCCGAAGCGCAGGCCGCGCAACTGCCGCAGGCGCGCCCCGAGCTCGGGGCCGAGCTCGCAGCGCTCCCACCGCCGTTGCCGCGTTCGCGGGGAGCACAGGAGTGAGCGGCCCCACGGCCGTGGTGTTCGCCTATCACGATGTCGGAGTGCGGTGCCTCAAGGCGCTGCTGTCGGCCGGCGTGCAGATCCCGCTCGTCGTCACCGTGGCTGACGATCCGAGAGAGAGCCGCTGGTACGCGAGCGTCGCCGCGACCGCCGCCGATTACGGCCTCGAGGTGATAGCGCCCGCCACCGCCAGCGCTGCCGACCTCGAAGGCCGGCTGCGCGCGCTCGCGCCCGATTTCCTGTTCTCCTTCTATTACCGCTCGCTGCTACCGGTGGGAGTGCTCTCGAGCGCGCGCCGCGGCGCGCTCAACATGCACGGCTCGCTGCTGCCGAAATACCGCGGCAGGGCTCCGGTCAACTGGGCCATTCTCAAGGGAGAGCGCGAGACCGGTGCGACGCTCCACTACATGGTGGAGCAGGCGGACGCCGGCGACATAGTCGATCAGCTGGCCGTCCCCATTCTCGCCGACGATGACGCACGGGAAGTCTTCGCCAAGGTCACGGTGGCCGCCGAGACGATCCTGGCGCGCTCGCTCCCGCAGCTCATCGCCGGTACCGCGGCGCGCCGCCCGCAGCGGATCCTCCCGGGCCAGTATTTCGGGCGGCGGACGCCGGAGGACGGCCGCATCGACTGGGCGTGCCCGGCCCGGGAGATTCACGACCTGGTGCGCGCGGTCGCGCCGCCGTTCCCCGGAGCGTTCGCCGAGGTGGGCGGCGAGCGTTGGGAGATCCACCGCACCCGCGTGAGCGACCGCCCGGCACCGCGGCCGGGCTCGTGGCTGTTCGGGGTCGACGGGGGTCTGTATGCCGCCTGCGGCGGCGGCGGGGTGCTGCAGCTGCTCAGCGCGTGGAGCGCTGCCGGATCAATCGATTTGCCGCGACTGTCGCGCACGCTCAGCTCGCGGCCCGCGCCGCTCGGCTGACGGGGCTCGAGGCCGCAGCCGTGGCGCTCATCGCCCTCAAGGTCGACGTCGATACCTTTCGCGGTACGCGCGAGGGGGTGCCGCGGCTCGCGGCGCTCCTCGAGCGGCTCGGCGCACGCGCGACCTTCCTCTTCAGCCTGGGCCCCGACCACACGGGTCGGGCCATCAAGCGGGTCTTCCGGCGCGGCTTCCTCGGCAAGGTGAAGCGCACCTCGGTGCTCGAGCACTACGGCCTGCGGACGCTCCTCTACGGTGTACTGCTTCCCGGTCCCCGCATCGGGCGCCGCTGCCGCAGTGTTATGCAGGACATCGGCGCGCGGGGCTTCGAGGTGGGCGTGCACACCTGGGATCACATCCGCTGGCAGGATGGCGTAGCGCGAGCGAGCGAGTCCTGGACGCGCCGCGAGCTTGCGCTCGCGACGGATGAGTTCACCGGCATCTTCGGCCGGGCACCGCAGGTGCACGGAGCCGCGGGCTGGCAGATGAACGCCCATGTTCCTTCGCTCGAGCAGGAGCTGGGATTCCTCTACGCCTCGGACACCCGCGGCAGCGCGCCGTTTCTGCCGCTGAGCGCAGGCAGTGCCGTCCCGGTGCCGCAGCTGCCGACCACGCTGCCGACCCTCGACGAGCTCATCGGGCGTGAGGACCTCGGCGGCGAGGATCCGGTGGATCACCTCCTCGCGCTCACCGACGACGCGCACGGGCGCGACCAGGTCTACACGCTGCACGCCGAGCTCGAGGGGGGTGCCTTCCTCGGTGCCTTCGAGCGGCTGCTCAAGGCCTGGAAGGCACGCGGGGCCCGCCTCACGGATCTCGCGGGCTACGCCCGGCAGCTCGACCTGAGCGCTCTGCCGCGCTGCAGCATCGTCGCCGCCACCGTCGCGGGGCGCTCCGGAACGCTCGCCGTACAGGCGCCGGAGAGCGGTAGCTGACACCGCACAATATCGGCACCCTCCCGCGCGTCTCTCCTGGCAGGAGATGGACGCCGCGACGATCAGCGATGCTGTGAGTGGGGATCGGCAATTCGCCGCCGCCGTGGAGCGCGAGCGCGGGCGGCTGCTGGCCTTCATCCGCCGCCGCATCGACGACGCGGCCGAGGCCGAGGACATCCTGCAGGACGCGCTCTACGAGCTGGTGGTGGCCGAGCGCCTGGCGCAGCCCGTTGAGCAGATCGGCGCCTGGCTCATGCGTGTCGCGCGCAACCGGATCATCGATCGCTTCCGCAGGAAGCGTCCGGAGCTGCTGCTGGACACCGCGGGGGGCGATGAGGGGCGGATGCTCGAGGAGATGCTGCCGGCGGCGGACGGCACGCCCGAGACTGCGGCGATGCGTGCGCTGCTCCTCGAGGAGATCGAGGCTGCGCTTGCTGAGCTGCCGCGCGAGCAGCGCGAGGTGTTCATCGCGCAGGAGCTCGACGGCCTCACGTTCCGCGAGCTCGCCGAGCGCTCGGGCGTCAGCATCAACACACTGCTGTCACGCAAACGCTATGCCGTGTTGCAGCTGCGCGAGCGGCTGCAGGCGGTCTACGAGGACTGGCTGACCGAATGAGTATGAGGAGAGAGTCGTGAGAGGCAAGGCAAGCTGGATGGTGAGGGGCGCTGCGAAGGCAGTGGCGATCGCGGCCGCCGCAGTCGTGTTCATCGCGGTTTTCAGTTGGGCCGTGATGGAGCTGTGGAACTACGTGGTGCCGCCGGTGTTTCACGGGGCGGCGATCGGCTACTGGCAGGCGTTCGCCCTGCTGGTGTTGTGCCGCATCCTCTTCGGAGGGCTGCGCGGCTGGCGTGGATCGCACGGACACTGGCGGCGGCACATGTGGCGCGAGCGCTGGGAGAGCCTGACGCCCGAGGAGCGGGCGCGCCTGCGCGAGCGCTTCATGGAGCGCTGCGGGCGGGGGACGGGGGCACCGCCCGCGGAGGAGCGCTCGCCGACTTAGAAGTTGACGCGCGCATGGGGCGACTCCAACATCGCGCGCGTGATTCCCGTCAACATGACGGCCGTCGAGATCCGCGAGCCGGGCCCTCCGACCGTGCTGCGGGCAGGGCGGCGGCCGGTGCCGCAGCCGAAGTCCGGTGAGGTGTTGATCCGCGTCTCGGCCGCCGGGGTCAATCGCCCTGACGTGCTGCAGCGCAAGGGCGTTTATCCGCCTCCGCCGGGCGCCAGCGACATCCCCGGCCTCGAGGTCGCGGGCGTCGTCGTGGCGGCCGCCGCTGGCGTGAGCGAGCCGGCGGTCGGAGCCCGGGTGTGCGCGCTGCTCGCGGGCGGGGGATACGCGGAGTATGCGACGGCGCCCGCGGTGCAATGCCTGCCCGCACCCACCCAGCTGACTCTGGAGGAGGCGGCGGCGCTCCCCGAGACCTTCTTCACCGTTTGGTACAACGTGTTCGAGCGTGCCCGGCTGCGTGCCGGGGAGACATTGCTCGTGCACGGCGGTGCCAGCGGCGTCGGCACCACGGCCATCCTGCTCGGCAAGGCGTTCGGTGCGCGCGTCGTCATCACGGCCGGGACCGCCGCCAAGTGCGCGGCCTGCCGCGAGCTCGGGGCGGATCACGCCATCAATTACCACGAAGGGGATTTCGTCGAGGCGACGCTGCGCGCGACCGACGGGCGCGGGGCCGACGTGATCCTCGACATGGTCGGGGGCGACTATGTGGCGCGCAACGTGGCCGCGGCAGCCGTCGACGCGCGCATCGCGCTGATAGCGCACCAGGGCGGTGCCAAGGCGGAGATCGATCTGCGGCCGCTGATGGTGAAGCGCCTGCAGCTCTCGGCCTCGACACTGCGTGCGCAATCGGTCGAGAGCAAGGGCCGGCTGGCGGCGGCGCTGCGTCAGCATGTCTGGCCACTGTTCGCGACCAAGCGCCTGAAGCCCGTGATCTACGCGCGCTTCCCGCTCGCCGATGCCGCCGCCGCGCACAAGCTGATGGAGTCCGACGTACACATCGGCAAAATCGTGCTCGACGCCTGAGGGACCGCGCCGCGCGCACGCAGCGCGTTGAGCGTCGCAAAGTGTGAATTGCCGCCCGGCCGGGAGCAGAAAAGTCGCGTCGCGGTCACGGAATTGCCGTACCCTACCGCCGCAGACTCACGCAAGAGCTCTACGGAGAACCCATGAGTCTTTCCCCGTACGGTGTCCTCGAGCTGCCCTGGTGGGGCTATGCCCTGGTGACGTTCGTCACCATCCAGACGATGTTTCTCGGCGTGACGCTCTACCTGCACCGCGATCAGTCGCACGGCGGCCTGATCCTGCATCCCGCGCTCCGGCACCTGTTCCGGTTCTGGCTGTGGTTCAGCTCGGGCGCGGTGACGCGCGAATGGGTGGCGGTACACCGCAAGCACCACGCCTGCGCCGACAGGGAAGGCGACCCTCACAGCCCGGTCGTGTTTGGATTGAAACGCGTGCTGTTCGAGGGCTTCGAGCTGTATCGCGAGGCCGGCAGTGATCCGCAGACCATCCGCAATTACGGCCGCGGCACCCCCGACGACTGGCTCGAGCGGCACGTGTACGGCCGGCATGCGGCCGCCGGCATCGTGCTGTTCGTCATCGGCCACCTGGTGTTGTTCGGCATTCCCGGCATCATCATGATCGCGGTGCACCTCTCGGCGCAGCCGTTCTTCGCCGGCGGCGTGATCAACGGACTCGGCCACGCGGTCGGCTATCGCAGCTTCGAGATGCCCTCGACCGCGACCAACCTCGTGCCCTGGGCGCTGCTGCTCGGCGGCGAGGAGCTGCACAACAACCACCACGCATTTCCGCGCTCGGCGCGCTTCGCCGCACAGCGTTGGGAGATCGATATCGGCTGGCTGTGGATACGGCTGTTCAGCGCACTCGGGCTCGCACGGGTACGCTGGGTCGCGCCGCGGCTGCATCTGCAACGCCCGCGCCGTGAGCTCGACGCCGAAACGGTGCAGGCGCTGTTCATCAACCGCCTGCACGTGCTGCGCGCTTACGCGCGGCGCGTCGTGCTGCCGGTGTGCCGCGAGCTCAAGCGGCGCGAGCGCCCGGCCGCTGTGCTCGCCGGCGCGCCGGCCCTGTTGATCCGCCACCCGGCTCTCTTGGCCGAGGAAGCGCGGCGGCGGCTGCGGGAGCTGCTCGAGCGCTACGAGGTGCTGCGGCGCGTGGTCGAATACCGCGAGGGACTGCAGCAGGCGTGGGAGGATGCTTCGGCGGGGCATGCGCTCGCTCAGCTGCGCGAGTGGTGCCGCCGCGCGGAAGACAGCGGCATCGCCGCTCTGCGCGAGTTCGCGCAGGGGCTGCCGGCCTACGCTTCCGCGCGCGGGTAGTCAGAGCACTCGTAGTTACTTCACCGGCAGGGTGCGCGAGCGGGTCACCGTGCGCATCGCGAAGCTCGAGTGCACACGCGCGACGCTCGGCAGGCGTGTGAGATGCTGGTTGTGGATGCGCTCGAAGTCGGCCAGGTCGCTGACCACGAGCCGCAGCATGTAGTCGTGCTCGCCGGTCATCAGGTAGCACTCCATCACTCCCGGCACGCGCCGCACGGCGCTCTCGAAGGCCTCGAGGCCCGTCTGGCTCTGACGGTCGAGCGTGATGCTGACGAAGACGTTCACGGGGAATCCAGCGCGCTGCTGATCGACGAGGGCGGTATAGCCCTCGATCAGCCCGGACTCTTCCAGGGCGCGCACGCGCCGCAGACAGGCGGATTCCGAGAGACTCACCTGCGCGGCGAGCGATGCGTTGGTCATCCGCGCGTCCTGCTGCAGAAGACGCAGGATGGCGCGATCATAGCGATCGAGCTCCATGACGCAAGAATCCTTCGCAAGTAGCAATAAGGGCAGCAGATTCTGCCACAGTCATGGGCTCCAGGGCTGAGGATACGCAAACGCGCGCCGCGGGCGCCGCGCTCTAATCCTCCCCCGCCCGCAAACCAATAACGGGGAGCCCTCCCATGCGCATCGGTGTTCCGCGCGAAATCAAAGTGCACGAGTATCGGGTCGGACTGGTGCCGGCAGGCGTGCGCGAGCTCATCGCCGCCGGCCACGAGGTACTCATCGAGACCGGCGCCGGCAATGGCATCGGAGTCGACGACGCCCAGTTCCGCACCGCCGGCGCCGCAATTGCGGCGAGCGCCGCCGAGGTGTTCCAGCGCGCCGAGATGGTGATCAAGGTCAAGGAGCCGCAGGCGGCCGAGTGCGCGATGCTGCGTCCGGGGCAGGTGCTGTTCACGTACCTGCACCTCGCCGCCGACCCCGAGCAGGCGAGGGGCCTGATGAAGTCCGGCGCTACGGCGATCGCCTACGAGACGGTGACCGGACCGAAAGGCTCGCTCCCGCTCCTGACACCGATGAGCGAAGTCGCCGGCCGCATGTCGATCCAGGTCGGCGCGGCGAGCCTGCAGAAGGCGCACGGGGGCTTCGGCGTGCTGCTCGGCGGCGTGCCGGGCGTGCCGCCGGCGCGAGTGGTGATTCTCGGCGGCGGGGTCTCCGGCACCCACGCCGCCGAAATGGCGGTGGGATTGCGCGCCCGCGTCACGGTCGTCGACCGCTCGGTCGATCGGCTGCGGGAGCTCTCGGCGCAGTTCGGCTCGACCATTCAGACCGCCTACTCGACCACCGAGACGATCGAGAAGCTGGTGAAGGATGCGGACCTGGTCGTGGGGGCGGTGCTGGTGGCGGGGGCGGCGGCGCCCAAGCTCGTCACGCGCGCCATGGTCAAGACCATGAAGCCGGGCGCGGTGCTGGTCGATATCGCGATCGACCAGGGAGGTTGCTTCGAGACCAGCCGGCCGACCACCCACGCGGACCCGACCTTCGTGGTCGATGGAGTGATCCACTATTGCGTCGCCAACATGCCGGGCGCCGTGCCGCGCACCTCGACACTGGCGCTCACCAACGCGACGCTGCCCTATGCGCGCGCACTGGCCGACCTCGGGTGGCGCGAGGCGTTCAAGCGCGACTCAGGTCTTGCCGCGGGACTCAACGTGCACGCCGGTGAGATCACGCACGAGGTCGTCGCCCGGGCCCTGGGCCTCAAGGCCCGGCCGCTGACCTGACATCCCGGGAAGGCTCCCTACAAAGGAGGGTGGCCGGCCATCCCGGCCAGAGCGTAGGCTAGCGCCCCCCTCTTTGAACCATCGGAGGTTCGTGATGAAGATTGCGCTGCCGCTCGCCGTAGCGAGCCTCGCTGCCGGCGCCGCGCTTGCGGCCCCGGTCACCTACCAGGTCGATCCGGCTCATACCTACCCGAGCTTCGAGGCCGATCATTTCGGCGGCATGTCGGTGTGGCGCGGCAAGTTCGACAGCTCCTCCGGGACGATCGTGCTCGACAGGGAGGCCGGCACCGGCACCGTCGACATCAGCGTCGATGCCGCCTCGATCGACTTCGGCCATGGCAAGCTGAACGAGCACACCAAATCGGCCGAGATGCTCGACGTGCAGAAGTATCCGACCGCTACCTACAAGGGCAAGCTGGCCGACTTCAAGAACGGCTCCCCGACCGAGGTGCGCGGTGAGCTGACGCTGCACGGCGTGACCCGGCCTTTGAATCTCAAGATCAACAGCTTCGTGTGCAAGATGACGCCGCTGTCGAAGAAGGAGCGTTGCGGCGCCGACGCCTCGGGCACTTTCAGCCGCGCCGACTTCGGCATCAACTACGGCGACAAGTACGGCTTCAACATGCAGGTGAAGCTCGCCATCCAGGTCGAGGCGGCGCCGGCCGACTGACCTCGGGAGTGTGCGCTGCGCGGGCCCGCGGCACGGCGCGGGCCCCGCTTCACGAGATAAGCGCCGCCACATGCTCGGCGATTGCGAGCGAGGCGGTGAGGCCCGGCGACTCGATGCCGAAGAGCTGGACCAGCCCGGCCACACCGTGCACGGCTGGCCCGTCAATGCGAAAGTCGGCGGCGGGCTCGCCGGGGCCCGTGATCTTCGGACGGATGCCGGCGTACGCGGGCTCGAGTGCTCCGTCGGGAAGCGCGGGCCACCAGGCACGGATGGCGCCGTAGAACGCCGCGGCGCGCTTCACATCCACGGCGTAATCGAGTTCGCTGACCCATTCCACGTCCGGCCCGAAGCGCGCCCGGCCCGCGAGGTCGAGGGTCAGGTGAACGCCGAGGCCGCCGGGCTCCGGCAGCGGATAGATGAGGCGCCCGAAGGGCGCGCGGCCCGCCAGGGTGAAGTAACTGCCTTTGGCAAGGTAGGCGGTCGGAACGCGCTCGGGCGGGAAGCCCTCCGTGAGGCGCGCGAGCTGCGCAGCCGAGAGTCCCGCGCTGTTCACGAGCGCGCGGGCGTGGAGCGAGGCGGGCGCACCGTTCACCGCGATCCGAAACCCGTCGGCCTGGAGCGCGAGCCCGTTCACGGCGCTGTCGCACGCCAGCACTGCCCCAAGCCTCTCCGCCTGGCCGAGGAGCGCCAGCATGTAGGCATGGGCGTCGATGATTCCCGTCAGAGGTGAATGCAGCGCCGCCGCGCAGCGCAGCCCCGGCTCGAGCGCGAGTGCCTCGGGGCGGGCGAGCGACGCGAGCTCGACGCCGTTACCGAGGGCCGCGGCGCGGATCCGCACGAGCTCGGCGAGCTGGCTCTCGTTGCTCGCCACGATCAGCTTGCCGCAGCGGCGATGCGCGACGCCGTGCTCGAGGCAGAAGGCGTAGAGGAGCTCGCGCCCCGCGACGCACAGGCGGGCCTTGAGCGAGCCGCGCGGGTAGTAGATCCCGGCATGGATGACCTCGCTGTTGCGCGAGCTCACCCCGCTGCCGAAGCGCTCCGCGGCCTCGAGGATCAGCACTTCGCGCCCGCGCTGCGCGAGCGCGCGTGCGACGGCGAGGCCCACCACGCCGGCGCCGATGACGGCCACGTCCACCCGTTCCATGGCTCAAGTCTAACCGGAGCCCGTACAATGGCTGCCCGCGACGGGAGCGAGCCAAGTGCCAGCAGTCGACTATCGCGTTACCGAGGACGTCGCGATCCTCGAGATCGCCAACCCGCCGGTCAATGCGCTCAGCCTCGCGGTGCGCGAGGGACTCATGGAGGGTCTGGCCCGGGCGTATGCCGATCCGGGCGTCGTCGCGATCGTGATATGCGGCGCGGACGGCATTTTCCCGGCCGGCGCGGACATCAACGAGATCGCCTCGGGACTCGCGCTCACCGCGCCGATGATTCTCGACGTGCAGGCGCGTATGGAAGCGGCCACCAAGCCTCTGGTGGCAGCGCTCGAGGGCAACGCACTCGGCGGTGGCTTCGAGCTGGCGCTCACCTGCCACTGGCGGGTGGCGACGCCTGCCGCCACCGTCGGGCTGCCCGAAGTGAGGCTCGGACTCATCCCCGGAGCTGGCGGGACACAGCGCTTCACCCGGCTCGCGGGACCGCAAGCGGCGCTCGAGGCGATCACCTCGGGCGCACCGCTCAGCGCATCGCGCGCCCTCGAGCTGGGACTCATCGACGGTATCGCCGACGACGCGGTCGCCGCTGCTGCGGTGCTCGGGCGGCAGGCGGCAGGCGAGCGGTGGCCGCTGCGGATCACGAGCGAGCTCAACGGGCGTATCCGCGAGGTGAACGGCGGGATGTTCACGGCGTTCCGCCAGAAGATCGCCGCGCGGGCGCGCGGCCAGCTCGCGCCCTGGAAGATCATCGACTGCATCGAGGCGGCGTGCACGCGGCCGAAGGCCGAGGCCTTCCGCTTCGAGCGCGACTGCTTCGTGGAATGCCGCGACAGCCCGCAGCGCCGGGCGCTGACACATCTCTTCTTCGCCGAGCGCGAGGCGCGCCGCATCCCGGGCGTCGGATCCGAGGTGAAGCCGTTGCCGATCGCGCGGGCGGCGGTGATCGGCGCGGGCACCATGGGTGGCGGGATCGCCATGTGTTTCGCCAACGCCGGGATCCCGGTACGGGTCCTCGAGCTCTCCGCGGATGCGCTCGAGCGCGGGCTGGCGGTGATAGCGAAGAACTACGCAGGCTCGGTGTCGCGCGGCAGCCTGACGCCGCAGCGCGCCGAGCGCGCGCTGTCCTTGCTCCAGGGTGTCAGCGCGTACGGGGAGCTCGGCGAGGCAGACATCGTCATCGAGGCGGTGTTCGAGGACATGGACGTCAAGAAGGAGGTGTTCGGGCGCCTCGACCGGGTGGCGGCGCCGCAGGCGATCCTCGCGACCAACACCTCGACGCTCGACATCGACGCGATCGCCGCCGTGACCTCACGTCCGGAGAAAGTGGTCGGCACCCACTTCTTCAGCCCCGCTAACGTGATGCGGCTGCTGGAGAACGTACGCGGCGCCCGCAGCTCTCCCGAGACGCTCGCCACCGTCATGGCGCTCGGCAAGACACTCGGCAAGGTGGCGGTGCTGGCCGGAAACTGCGACGGCTTCATCGGCAATCGCATGCTGATGTACTACGGCTCGGAGGCCGAATTTCTCCTCGAGGAGGGAGCGACTCCCGAGCAGATCGATCGCGTGATGGAAGGCTTCGGCTTTGCCATGGGACCGCTCGCGGTGCGCGATCTGGCCGGCAACGACGTCGGATTCCTGATCCGCAAGGGGCGCAAGCTTCCCCCCGATGAGCGCTTCTCGCCGATCCTGGAGCGGCTGGTGGAGCAGGGACGTCTCGGACAGAAGGCGGGCAAGGGCTTCTATCGGTACGACGGACGTACCCGCATCGCCGACCCCGAAGTGCTGACCCTCATCGAGGGCGTGTCACGCGACCTGAAGATCCGGCGCCGGCAGATTCCCGACGAGGAGATCCTCGACCGGCTGCTGCATCCCCTGGTCAACGAGGGCGCCCGGATCGTCGACGAGGGCATCGCGCTGCGCGCAGGCGACATCGACGTGGTCTACGTCAACGGCTACGGGTTCCCCGCCTGGCGGGGCGGCCCGATGTATTGGGCCGAGCAGGCGGGCCTCAAGCGTGTCGTGGAGACCATGCAGCGGCTCGCGCCTTCGCATGGGGCGCGATGGCGGCCCGCGCCGCTGCTCGAGCAGCTGGCAGCGACCGGTCGTGGCTGGCCGAGCGTGCGTGAGCCGAAATCACGATAGTGAACCAATTGGTTCAGTGTTGCCGCGGGCACTAGCAGCCATCCCGGTCGCCGCGTCTGCCCTGGCGATTGCCGCGCTGGTCACGACGATCGCGGCGCCGGCGCAGTCGCGCGCGCCGCCGTCGCCAGCGCTCGAGGCGGCATACCTGGCCAGCATGGAAGGGCGGAAGGCCGACGCGCTGGCTGCCGTGCAGGAGCTTGCCGAGAGCCTCCCCGTGGGACGGGTGCTCGCCGCGGGCGGTTCGGGCTGGGAGCTCACGCCGCAGTACGCAGCGCTGGTGCGGTTCGGGCTCTGGGATGAGCTGATCGCACTTGCGCCGCCGGATGCGCGCGCCCCAGGACTCACCGCCGGGTACCTCTATGGGCACGGCGTGGCGCTCGCCGCCCGTGGCCGGCTCGCCGAGGCGCGCGCGGCGCTGGCCGAACTCACGGCTCTCGCGGCCGCCGTGCCGGCGGACGCGCCGGCCAGCAACTCGATGCTGCGTGATGTCCTTAAAGTGGCGCTGCCCGTGCTCGCCGCGCGCATCGCCGCGACCGAGCTGCGCAGCGCCGAGGCGATCAGCGCGCTCGAGGCGGCGACCGCCGCCGAGGATCGCCTCGGCGCGAGCGGGGGCGGGGAGTGGTTTTTCCCGGTCCGCCACCTCCTGGGCGCGCAGCTGCTCGCCGCCGGGCGCGCCGCGCAGGCGGAGCGCGTCTACCGTGAGGATCTCACGCGCCACCCCGGCAACGGCTGGGCGCTCTTCGGGCTCGCGGCGGCGCTGCGCGCCGAGGACCGCGGGAGCGCCGCCGCCGCCAGCCGGCGCGAATTCTCCCGTGCATGGAAACAGGCCGACGTGCGCCTCCTGTCGTCGGCTTTCTGGTTCCCGGGGCCCGACACCACGAGCTGCGAGTGCCAGCGTCCGTCGGCGGACTGACTCAGGCTACCGGCAGACGGGTGGTGAACTTCTTGGTGCGCAGCACGAAGCTCGTATTGACGGAGCGCACCGCGGCGAGCTGCAGCAGCTGCGTCGACAGGAAGTGCTCGTAGGCCTCCATGCTGGCGGCGACGATGCGCAGCAGGTAGTCGTTCGGGCCGCTCATCGAGTGGCACTCGAGCACTTCCGGACGCTCCTTCACCAGCTGATCGAACAGTCGCACGGACTCCGGGTGATGGTTCTCGAGGGAGACCACGGCGTAGGCGAGAATCGGCAGCCCGATCGCCGGCGCGGAGAGCAGCGTCACGTAGCCGCCGATGAAGCCGGCTTCCTCGAGGCGCCGCAGGCGCCGCCAGCAGGGCGCCGGCGAGAGGCCGACCCGCTTCGCGAGCTCCTGGTTGGAGATGCGCGCGTCGGACTGCAGCTGCTCGAGGATACGGCGGTCGAGACGATCGAGGGTGCTCTTCATGGCAATAATATTGCCAAATATCGGCCCGGAACCGCAATTTCAGCAAGGTAATTGCAGTCCATGGGGCATAAGCTGAGCCCCATGGCTGCACCGGCCGCCGCGATCGCGAATCTTCCCGACGGATCTCCCGCAGGCGCCCCGCAGCCCGACTGGCGGCGTGTCGTGCGCCTCGCGCAGCTCTCGCGCGCCCTCGATGACATCGAGGAGACGCGCCTGGTGCCGGAGCGCAAGGTGCTCTACCAGTTCTCGGCGCGCGGCCACGAGCTCGCACAGATTCTCCTCGGGCTCAATCTCACCGATGCGCATGACGGCATAGCGCTCTACTACCGCTCACGGCCCCTCATGCTGACCCTGGGGGTGAGTCCGGAGGAGGCGGCCGCGGGACCGCTCGCGCGCAGCGGCGCCTTCAGCGGCGGACGTGATATCGGCGTGGTGTTCAATCTGCCGGGTCGCGGGGCGCCCACCGTGCTGCCGGCCTGCGGTGGCGTCGGGACACAGTACACGCCGGCCGCAGGCTGGGCCCAGGCGATCCGCTACCGTCACGAGGTTCTCGGTGACGGCACTTACGCGCGCAGTATCGCCGTGGTGCTGGGCGGCGATGCCTCGACGGCGACCAACGGCTTCTGGTCGGCTCTCAACATTGCGACCACGCAGCGGCTGCCGCTGCTGTTCTTCATCGAGGACAACGCCTTCGGCATTTCCGTACCGTCCACTTACCAGACCCCGGGCGGAAACATTGCCGCAAACCTGCGTGCCTTCGGCGGTCTCACGATCCTCGAGGGCGACGGCACCGATGCAAGCGAGGCCTTCGAGCTCACCCGCCGGGCGGTCGCGCAGGTACGCGCCGAGCGCGCGCCGCTCCTGCTGCGGCTCACCGTTCCGCGTCTGTCCGGACATTCGGGCCAGGACACGCAGGCGTATAAATCCGCCGCGACTCTCGCCGCGGAGCGCGCGCGCGATCCGCTCGTGCGTCTCGAGCAGTTCCTCGTTCCGCAGCTGCTCGGCGAGTCCGAGTGGCGGGAGATCGCGGCGCGGGCACGCGCGGAGGTCGAGGAGGGCGTGAAGCGCGCGCTGGCGCGGCCGCCGCCCGATCCGCAGCGGCTGACGAGCCAGGTATTCGCGCTGAACCCCGACGGCACGCACGAGCTGCAGCAGCAGGGTGGGGTGCTGCCGGAAGGCTTTGTGCACGCGCCCGTGAGCGAGCGTGCACAACCGGAGGCGACGCGCATCAACATGCTCACCGCCATCCGCCGCACGCTCGATGTGGAGCTCGCGGTGAATCCCCGCATGGTGGTATTCGGCGAGGACGTGGGACCGAAGGGCGGGGTGCACGGCGCGACGCTCGGACTGCAGGACAAGTATGGCGGCGCGCGCGTATTCGATACCAGCCTGTCCGAGGAAGGCATCATCGGGCGCGCGGTCGGCATGGCGCTCGCGGGCCTGCTGCCGGTCGCCGAGATCCAGTTCCGCAAATACGCCGAGCCGGCCGCCGAGCAGCTCAACGACTGCGGGACGCTGCGCTGGCGCACACGCAACCGCTTCGCCGCGCCCGTGGTGGTGCGTATGCCGGGTGGTTTCTTCAAGTGCGGGGATCCGTGGCACAGCCAGACCAACGAGGTCGCCTGGGTGCACGGCATCGGCTGGCAGGTGGCGGTGCCTTCGAACGCCGAGGATGCGGTGGGTTTGCTGCGCGCCGCCCTGCGCGGCAACGATCCGGTCATCTTCTTCGAGCATCGCGCCATGCTCGACGGCGCCTGGGCGCGCCGACCGTACCCCGGGGATGAGTTCATCGTGCCTTACGGCCACGCGCGGCTGGTGCGGCCGGGCGCCGAGCTCACCGTGGTGACCTGGGGAGCGATGGTGGAGCGCTGCGAGCTCGCCGCGCGTGATTCGCACGTTGACGCCGAGGTGCTCGATCTGCGTACTCTCTCGCCCTGGGACAAGCGGGCGGTGCTCGCCTCCGTGGAAAAGACCCACCGGTGCCTGATCGTGCACGAGGACAACCTGACCGCCGGCTTTGGCGCCGAAGTGGCGGCGACGCTCGTGAGCGAGGCGTTCTACAGCCTCGAGGCGCCCGTCGAGCGGCTGGCGATGCCCGACATACCGAGTCCGCACAGCCCGATACTGCTCGAGGCCGCGGTGCCCGACGTAGCGCGCATCGCGCGCGCGATCCAGAAGCTGGCGAGCCTGTGAGGCGATGAGCGCCAGCAGCGAAATCCGCGCGCCCGCAGAGCAGACCGAGGGCACGCGCTCGCAGCTGCTGCGCTGGCTGAAGCGCGTCGGCGAGAGCGTCGAAGCCAACGAGCCGCTGATCGAGCTCGAGACCGACAAGGTGACGGTGGAGGTCGCCTCACCCGCGAGTGGAGTGCTCGCCGAGATCCTGAAGCAGGAGCAGGACGAGATCGTGCCGGGGGAGCTCCTTGGCCGCATCGAGACGGGCGCCGCGCGGAGCGCGGGCGCCGCGGTGGCCGGTGAGGTCGCGGGCGCAGCGGCTGCGAATCGTGCGGCTGCCGCGGGTGCGGCGCGCGCCGGGGCGCCGGCGGGGTCGCGGGCGACCTCCCAGGCGAGTCCGGCGGTGCAGCGGCTCCTGGCGGAGCGCGGCCTGAGCGCCGCCGACGTGCAGGGAACGGGTCCGTCCGGCCGTATCACCGTCGAGGATGTGCTGCGCGCGCCCGCCACCGGCGACGGCGGCCGGCCCGAGGCGCGCGCCCCGGCAGCCGGTGAGAAGCCCGCCGCTTCAGTGCGCAGTCATCTCGTTCCTCATAGCGCCGTGCGGCGGCGCATCGCCGAGCACATGGTGCAGAGCCTGCTGCACACCGCGCCGCACGTGACCACCGTGTTCGAGGCCGACCTGACCGCGGTATTGAAGGACCGCGCACGCCGGCGCGAGGAGTTCGCGCAGCGCGGCGCGCCGCTGACGCTCACCGCCTATTTCGTGCAGGCAGCGGTCGCGGCGATTCGTGTCGTGCCCGAGGCCAACAGCCGCTGGACCGACGGCGGGCTCGAGATCTACGACGACATTCACATCGGCATCGCGACAGCGGTCGAAGGCACGGGGCTGGTGGTACCGGTGCTGCACGACGCGGGGACGCGCGATCTGCTCGAGATCGCCCGCGGGCTCGAGGAGCTCGTCGGCCGCGCGCGCAGCGGCACCCTGGCGCCCGCGGACGTTCGCGGCGGCACCTTCACCATCTCGAATCACGGGGTGAGCGGCAGCCTGCTCGCGGCGCCCATCATCATCAATCAGCCACAGTCGGCGATTCTCGGGGTCGGCAAGCTCGAGAAGCGTCCGGTGGTGATCGAGGAGGGGGACGAGCAGAAGATCGCGGTGCAGCCGCGCTGCTACGTCACGCTGACGCTCGATCACCGCGCGATGGACGGCCATCAGGCGAACCGTTTCATGCAGATCTTCGTCGGCGCGCTCGCCGACGGGTCGGCCTGAAGTCCCGCGGGGCGCGGTGTCCGGGCGGCATGCGGCTGCGGAGCTCGAGCCGATCGAGCGCGCGGGCATCGAGGAGCTGCGGGCGCTGCAGCTCGCGCGCCTGCAGTGGTCGGTGCGTCATGCCTACGAGAATGTGGCGCCGTACCGCCGCAAATGTGAGCTCGCCGGCGTCCACCCCGGGGAGCTCAGGACGCTCGCCGATCTCGCTCACTTCCCCTTCACGGTCAAGGATGATCTGCGCGCGCACTACCCATTCGGCATGTTTGCCGTACCGCGCTCGCAGATCGTGCGCCTGCACGCTTCGAGCGGCACCACCGGCAAGCCTACCGTGGTCGGCTACACCCGCGAGGACATCGACACCTGGGCGGCGCTGGTGGCGCGCTCGCTGCGCGCCGCCGGGGCGCGCCCCGGAGACATCGTGCATATCGCCTATGGCTACGGCCTGTTCACCGGTGGCCTCGGCGCGCACTACGGTGCCGAGCGCCTCGGCTGCACCGTCGTACCGATGTCGGGTGGACAGTCGCAGAAGCAGGTACAGCTGATCTGCGACCTGAGGCCCGACGTCATCATGGTGACTCCCTCCTACATGCTGGCGCTGGTCGAGGAGTTTCGCCGCCAGGGCCTCGATCCGGCGGCGAGCTCGCTGCGTATCGGGATCTTCGGCGCCGAGCCCTGGACCGAAGCGCTGCGCGCCGAGATCGAGAGCAGCGCCGGACTCGAGGCGCTCGACATCTACGGGCTCTCGGAGGTGATGGGACCCGGCGTCGCGTGCGAATGCCTCGAGACCAAGGACGGGCCCGTGATCTGGGAGGATCACTTCTATCCCGAGGTCGTCGATCCGGTCACGGGCGCGGTGTTGGAAGATGGCTGCTTCGGTGAACTGGTATTCACCTCGCTCACCAAGCACGCGCTGCCCATGATCCGCTACCGCACGCGCGATCTGACCGCACTCCTGCCGCCGACCGCCCGCTCGATGCGCCGCATGGCGCGCATCAGCGCCCGTTCGGACGACATGCTGATCGTGCGCGGCGTAAACCTGTTCCCGAGTCAGATCGAGGAGCTGGTGCTGAAGATCCCGCGCCTCGCGCCGCACTATCAGCTCGAGCTGACGCGCGAGGGACATCTGGATCAGCTTGCGATCAAGGTGGAGTGCCTCGCGGGAACGCCGGACGAAGCACGCGGCAACCTCGGGCGCGAGCTCGAGGTCAGCATCAAGGCGCTCGTCGGCGTCTCGACGCGAGTGCACGTCGGGGATCCCGGCTCTATCGAGCGCTCGGCGGGCAAGGCGCAGCGCGTCATCGACCTGCGCGAGCGGCGTTGAGCCGATGCGGCGATCCGGCACTGTCTGTCGGGAGTGGGCGACAGTTTGTGCAACGGCGGGACGGGCGCTACAACGCCCGGGACGTCACGAAGCAAACTTCCGGGGAGCGACCCGCATGAACGCACTTTCCTTCGCCCGCCGCTGCTGGCACGCGGCGCGCCCACTCTCGCTGCGTCTCGCCGCCGCCGCCGTCACCAGCGCGCTGCTCGTCAACGCCTGCGGTGGCGGAGGCCCTGCCATGAGCGTGAATCCTCAATCGGGGACCGCCATGGTGACCCTCACGGACATGCCCGGGGATTTCCTCAGCTACATGGTCAACGTCGTGTCGCTTAAGCTGACACGCAGCGACGGCACCACGGTCGAGACGGTGCCGAAGACCACCACGGTTGACTTCGCACAGCTGGTCAACCTGTCGGAGGTATTGAGCGCCCAGCAGGTTCCCGCGGGAAACTACACCGGCGTCGCTCTGACCCTCGATTACGGCAGCGCGACCATCGTCATCGACAACGGCGCCGGTGGGCTCACGGTGCCGGCCGCCAACATCGTCAACGGCGCGACCAACAAGGCGCTGGTCTCGCCCAACAGTCAGATGACGGTGACGCTGCAGCTGCCGTCCGACTCTCCGTTCGTCGTCACCACCGGCGCCATCTCGCACCTGGCGCTCGACTTCAACCTGAGCGCCTCGAATACGGTTGCGCCCTCGACCATCGCCTCCACGACCATGGCGAGCGCCCTTATGGTCACGGTGAACCCGGTGCTGGTGGCGAGCCTGACGCCCGATGTGACCAGGCCGGTCCGCGTGCGCGGGCCGCTGGTGAGCGTGACCAACACCTCGAGCCAGACCTCGTACACGGTTCAGGTGTTTCCGTTCTTCACCGACGCGGATGACGGCATGGGACAGGTGGTGGTTTACACGACCACGACCACCGCGTTCACGCTCAACGGCACCGCTTACACGGGCACTGCGGGCCTGACCGCGCTCGCGGCGCTGCCGACGGGAACGATGACTCTCGCCCTCGGAACCTTCGATGCTACTTCCAAGACCTTCACCGCCGCGCAGGTGTTTGCCGGCACGAGCGTCCCGGGGGCCGGCCTCGACAGCGTCGAAGGCACCGTAGTCGCGCGCAGCGGCGACGTGCTGACGGTGCGGCATGCCTTCTTCGAGCCGGAGGAGGGCGGTGGCGTCACGGGCGGGGAGGTCGATAGCGCCACCGGCAGCACCATGAGTAACGTTATGGGCAGCACGATGAGTGGCTCCATGGGCACCAGCAGCATGGGCACGAGCGATTTCGGCTTCTCCGGCGTAGTAACGGTCACGGTGGCTGCCGCCACGATGGTTACCGAGGACGGGCAGTCCGGGACGCTCGGGCCTCAGGACATCTCTGTCGGCCAGCACCTGCAGGCGTTCGGAAAGGCCAGCACCGACACGAGCGGCAACCGGACCCTCGATGCGAGCTCCGGGAGCGTGCGGCTGATGGTGACGCGCGCCTGGGGACAGTTCACCTCCGCGGCGAGCGGAGTGGTGACCATCAACCTCCAGGCACTCGATGGACTCCCGGCGGCGGCTTTCAACTTCGCCGGCACGGGGACGATGGGGAACGATTCCACGGCGAGCGCCTACACCGTGAGCGTTCCTGCGGCGCTGCCGCTGCCGAACCTGAGCGCCGGATTCCCGATCGCGTTCGATGGCTTCGTGACGGCGTTCGGGTCCGCGCCGCCGGATTTCGCCGCGGAGACGCTGGTGGACTTCACCACCGCGACCGCCCACCTGCACCTCGAGTGGATGGCGCCAGGGCCCACCGCGCCCTTCGTTTCGCCCTTGAGCGCTACCAACGCCATGATGACCCAGGCGACGGTGCAGAGCGCGGCCCAGCACGTGGTCTTGATCGGTCCGGTGATGGAGGATCCGGGGAGCGTGAGCGCCGGGCTGTCCTTCGTGCCGAATACCTCCGCGTCGCACATGATCTTTGCGATCGGGCACCGCTCCAGCTGGCAGTTCCAGGTGTACATGACTTTCGGCGACTTCATCACGGCGCTCGGCGGGGACCTCAATGGGACCACGCAGCTGTTGCGGGTCGAAGCGGCTGGGCCGTACGACATGAGCACCGGCGTCATGTCGGCGAACTTCATGGCGGTCCTGCTGAGCGACTAGCGCGATCTGCCGGGTATCCGG
Organism: Steroidobacteraceae bacterium; assembly: GCA_035569755.1. Lineage (GTDB taxonomy): Bacteria > Pseudomonadota > Gammaproteobacteria > Steroidobacterales > Steroidobacteraceae > 13-2-20CM-66-19. Next base: position 24,380 of record DATMMK010000018.1, on the reverse strand, counting down.
GCCCGCCCGCTCCGGGCGGGCCTGCTCGTGGGGCGCAGCGGCCGCCCCCGCCGCGGTGCGGCGGAAATCTCCTGAGATTTCGTTGTGCTAGCCTTGCGTCATGTATACGCAGGCGCTCGATGTCCACGGGCGGGAGCCGGTACCGGCTGCGGCCGGGGACGCTACGGCCGCGGCGGCGCACTTTCAGGCGCGCATCGACGCCGACGATCGGATCGAGCCCAAGGACTGGATGCCGGACGCCTACCGTCAGACGCTCATCCGGCAGATCTCCCAGCACGCGCACTCCGAGATCGTCGGCATGCTGCCCGAGGGTAATTGGATCACGCGCGCTCCGAGCCTGCGCCGCAAGGCGGTGCTGATCGCCAAGGTGCAGGACGAGGGCGGCCACGGCATGTACTTGTACAGCGCGGCCGAGACGCTCGGCATCTCGCGCGCGCAGATGTTCGAGCAGCTGCTCTCGGGTGCCGCCAAGTATTCGAGCATCTTCAACTACCCGACGCTCACCTGGGCGGACGTGGGAGCGATCGGCTGGCTGGTGGACGGGGCGGCGATCATGAACCAGATCCCGATCTGCCGCTGCTCGTACGGGCCGTACGCCCGTGCCATGGTGCGCATCTGCAAGGAGGAGAGCTTCCACCAGCGCCAGGGGTTCGAGATCATGCTGACGCTGGCGCAGGGGAGCGAAGCGCAGCGCGCCATGGCGCAGGACGCCCTGAATCGCTGGTGGTGGCCGTCGATCATGATGTTCGGCCCGTCGGACACCGACTCGAAGCACACGGCGCAGTCGATGCGCTGGAAGATCAAGCGCTTCACCAACGACGAGCTGCGCCAGAAGTTCATCGACGTCACCGTGCCGCAGGCGCAGTTCCTCGGGCTGACGATCCCCGACCCGGCGCTGCGCTGGGACGAGGCCACGCAGCATTTTTCCATCGGGCCGATCGACTGGGATGAGTTCCACGCCGTGCTGAAGGGCAACGGGCCGTGCAACCGCGAGCGGCTCGAGGCGCGCCGCGCAGCTTACCGGGCGGGGGCCTGGGTGCGCGAGGCGGCGGCGGCGCATGCCGCCAAGCAGGCGGCACGTGAGAGCGCCGCACAGGCGCAGAGGCAGGCATGAGCAGTCCGGGCGCAGATCCCTCCACGGCCGACTGGCCGCTGTTCGAAGTATTCATCCGCTCGCGCTCGGGGCTCGAGCACAAGCATGTCGGGAGCCTGCATGCGGCGGACACGCGCATGGCGATCGAGCACGCTCGCGACGTATACACCCGCCGCCAGGAAGGGGTGAGCATCTGGGTGGTGCGCTCGGCCGAGATCGTCGCCTCGGACCCGGGCGAGGCGGATGCACTGTTCGAGCCGGCGCGCGACAAGGTGTACCGGCACCCGACCTTCTATGCGATTCCGGACGAGGTAAAGAATCTGTGAGCGCAGCGGCCGCAGCATCCGCGCGGCGTGACCCGGCGTCGAGCGATGCGCTGTTCCGCTACGTGCTGCGTCTCGCCGACACGAGCCTCGTGCTCGGGCAGCGCCTCGGGGAGTGGGTCGGCCACGCGCCGGCCCTCGAGGAGGACCTCGGCCTCGCCAACCTCGCGCTCGACCTCCTCGGCCAGGCGCGGCTGCTGCTCACCTACGCGGGCGAGATCGAAGGCAAGGGGCGCGACGAGGACGCGCTCGCATTTCTGCGCGATGCGCCCGAGTTCCTGAATCTCACCCTCGCCGAGCAGCCGAACGGCGACTTCGCCCAGACGATCGTGCGCCAGTGGCTGATCGATGCCTGGCAGATCGAGCTCTACGAGGGCCTGATGGCATCGGCGGATACGCGGCTCGCGGCGATTGCCGCCAAGGCAATCAAGGAGACGCGCTACCACTATCGCTTCAGCAGCGGCTGGCTGGTGCGTCTCGGCGACGGCACTGGAGAGAGCCAGGCGCGCGCGCAGCAGGCCGTGGACTCCCTGTGGCGTTTCACCGCAGAGTTGTTCACCGCCGACGAGATCGACGAGCGCATGGACGCGGCCGGAATAGCGCCGCAGCTCGCGGCGGCCGCCGAGCGCTGGGGACGGCGCGTGGAGGAGGATCTCGGCCGGGCGACGCTGGTGCTTCCGGCGCCGCAGCCGCACCCCTGGCACGGCAAGCGGGGCGTGCATACCGAGCACCTTGGCCACCTGCTCGGTGAGATGCAGCATCTGCAGCGAACGTACCCGGGCGTCCGCTGGTGAGAGCCGGGGAGCGCGGCGTGGCCACCGGACCTGGCGCGAACCAGACTGCCACTGAGCGTGAGGTGTGGCGGCTCCTCGCGGGCGTTCCTGATCCCGAGATCCCGGTGCTGAGCATCGTCGACCTGGGTATCGTCCGCTACGTGCGCTGCGGGGCGGAGGGCCGGCTGCACGTCGGCATCACGCCCACCTACACCGGGTGCCCCGCGACCGTCGCGATCCGCAGCGCGACGCGTGCCGCGCTCGATGAGGCCGGCCACCGCGAGGCTCTGCTCGAGGAGGTTCTCTCGCCGCCCTGGACCAGCGACTGGCTGACGCCCGCGGGCCGCGCCAAGCTCGCGGCCTTCGGCATCGCCCCGCCGGCCGCAGCAGCGGCGGCCGCGGGCCGGGTATCCGAGCCGCCGTGCTGCCCGAGATGCGGCAGCCCCTCGACCGAGCGCATCAGCGAGTTCGGCTCGACCCCCTGCAAGGCGCATTACGTCTGCAGTGCCTGTCACGAGCCTTTCGACCACTTCAAGTGCATTTGAGATGCTCAGGTTCCATTCGCTCAGGGTCAGCGCCATCACGCCGGATGCGGAAGACGCGGTGGCGATCGCACTCGAGGTGCCCGCGGAGCTGCGCGCGACATACCTCGGCGCCGCCGGCCAGCACGTGGTGGTGCGCACCCGGATCGATACGGAGGAAGTGCGGCGTACCTACTCGCCGGTGAACGCGCCCGGGGAGTGGCCGCTGGTGATCGTCCCGCGTGTGCATGCCGCGGGCAGGATGTCGCGTTATCTCGCCGAGCAGCTGCGCGCCGGGGATACGCTCGATGTCCTGCCTCCCAACGGCAGCTTCACGCCGCGCACCCAGGCGGCTCGCGGCGGCAGCTACGTCGCGTTCGCCGCCGGCTGCGGCATCACGCCGGTGCTCTCGGTGGCGCGCGCGCTGCTCGCGCTGCCCGGGAAGCGCGTCATACTCTTTTATGGCAATACCGGCAGTGCACGCGCCATGTGCCTCGAGGAGCTGCTCGCGCTCAAGGATCGCTACCTCGACCGGCTCGCGCTGCACTTCGTGATGAGCCGTGAGCCGCAGGAAGCCGCGCTCTATAACGGCCGCATCGACGCCGCGCGGGTGCGGGAGTTCGCCACGCTGTTCCAGCCGAGGGAGATCGCCGAATACTTCGTCTGCGGTCCCGGTGACATGATCGAGCAGGTCGGCGCCAGCCTGCGCGCGCTGGGGGTGGACGGCTCGCGTATCCATGCCGAGCACTTCAGCGTGGCGACGGCGGTCGAGGGCGCGGGCCACCCGGCCGGCACCGCAGCCCCGGTGGCGGCGCCAACCGCACCCGCCGCCGCGCCCGCCGGGTCGCACGCCGAAGTCACCATCGTGATGGACGGGCGGCGCCGTTCCTTCAGCATGCAGATTGACGAGACCGTGCTCGATGCCGCGGCGCGCGCCGGCATCGAATTGCCCTTCTCGTGCCGCGCCGGCGTGTGCTCGACATGTCGTACCAAGGTGGTGCGCGGTGAGGTGGAGATGGCGCAGAACTACGCCCTCGAGGACTGGGAGCTCGAGCAGGGCTACGTGCTCGCCTGCCAGTCGCGCGTCAAGAGCGGGACGCTCGAGCTCGATTACGACGAGAAGTAGATGAGCTACCAGACCATCCTCTTTGAGCTGAGCGGCGCCGTGGCGCGGCTCACGCTCAATCGCCCGGAGCGCCTCAACAGCTTCAACACCGAGATGCACGCCGAGGTGCGCAGCGCGCTCGCCGAAGTGCGCGCCGCGCCAGCGCGCGTACTGGTGATCACGGGCGCCGGTCGCGGCTTCTGCGCCGGGCAGGACCTCAACGACCGCGCGGTGAGCCCGGGTGGTCAGGCGGCGGATCTCGGCGAGTCGATCGAAAAGCACTACAAGCCGCTGGTGCTCGCCCTGCGGGCTCTGCCGCTGCCGGTGATTGCGGCGGTGAACGGCGTCGCCGCCGGCGCGGGCGCCAACATCGCGCTCGCCTGCGATCTGGTGGTCGCGGCGCGCTCGGCGAGCTTCGTGCAGGCATTCGCGCGGCTGGGGCTGGTGCCCGACTCGGGCGGGACCTGGTTCCTGCCGCGCACGGTGGGCAGTGCGCGCGCGCTCGGGCTCGCGCTCCTCGGCGACAAGCTCCCGGCCGAGCAGGCCGCCGCCTGGGGGCTCATCTGGCGCTGTGTCGAGGACTCCGAGCTCGCCGGCGTCGTCGACGGGCTCGCCCAGGGTTTCGCCAACGCCCCGACGCGCGCTCTGGCGCGCACCAAGCAGGCGATCTACGAGAGCTGGGGACGCACGCTCGCCGAGCAGCTGGATATCGAGCGCGACTATCAGGCCGAGCTCGGGCGCAGCGCCGACTATGCCGAGGGGGTGGCGGCCTTCGGCGAGAAGCGCACGCCGCGGTTCGTTGGAAGATGAGCAAGTCCGGCGGGCAGGAGGCGCAGCGCGTAGCCGAGCGGTCGGCGCAGGCGCTCTATGCGCGCGACCGCGCTTCGCAGGCCCTCGGCATGCGCCTCGCCGAGGTGCGTCCCGGCCGGGCACGCGTGGTGATGATCGTGCGGCCTGACATGGTCAACGGCCACGACGTCTGCCATGGCGGCATCGTCTTTGCCCTGGCCGACAGCGCGTTCGCCTTCGCGTGCAATTCCTATAACGAGAGCACGGTGGCGGCGGCGGGCGCGATCGACTTCCTCGCGGCGGCGCGCGCCGGGGACGAGCTCACGGCCGAGGCGAGCGAGCTGTGGCGCACACGGCGCAACGGCATCTACGAGATCAGTGTCACGAATCAGCGCGGTGAGCGCGTGGCGCTGTTCCGCGGGCGCTCGTACCGGATCGACGGACAGGTGACGACCATCGAGGAGTGAGGCCATGCAGCTTCAGAGCTACGCCGCGGGCAAATGGCGCAGCGGCACCGGCGACGCTGCGGCGCTGCGCGATGCCACCACCGGTGAGGTGATCGCGCACGCCAGCGCCGAGGGGCTGGACGCGGCAGCGATGCTCGTCTGGGCGCGGGAGGTCGGCGGCCCGAACCTGCGCCGACTCACCTTCCACGAGCGCGCCGCGCTCCTCAAGGCCCTCGCCAGGGATCTCAGCGAGCACAAGGAGGAGTACTACCCGGTGTCCTTCGCCACCGGCGCCACGCGCGGCGATTCCTCGATCGACATCGACGGCGGCATCAGCACCCTGTTCGTATACGCGAGCAAGGGCACCCGCGAGCTGCCCAACAGCCGCATCTACGTGGACGGCGGCGTCGAGGCGTTGTCGAAGACCGGAACCTTCGTCGGGCAGCACCTGTGTGTGCCGCTCGAGGGCGCGGCGGTGCACATCAACGCCTTCAACTTCCCGGTGTGGGGCATGCTGGAGAAACTGGCGCCGACGCTGCTCGCCGGCGTGCCCGCCATCGTGAAGCCCGCGACCCAGACTTCCTACCTGACCGAGCGCGTGTTCCGCAGGATCCTCGAGTCGGGGATCCTGCCCGAGGGGGCGGTGCAACTGATCTGCGGTGGGGTAGGTGACCTGTTCGAGCACCTGACCTGCCAGGATGTCGTGTCCTTCACGGGCTCGGCGGCCACCGCGCTCAAGCTGCGACAGCATCCGGCCGTGATGGCCAACTCCGTGCGCTTCACGGCGGAGACCGACTCTCTCAACTCTTCGATCCTCGGCCCCGATGCCACGCCGGGCTCGGCCGAGCTCGAGCTCTTCGTGCGCGAGGTGGTACGCGAGATGACGGTCAAGGCCGGCCAGAAGTGCACCGCCATCCGCAAGGCAATCGTGCCGCAGGCGCGTGCCGCCGACGTCATCGACGCCCTGGGCGCCGCGCTCGCCCGGGTGGTGGTGGGTGACCCGCGCCTCGAGCAGGTGCGCATGGGGCCCGTGGCCTCCCTGAGTCAGCGCCGCGAAGTGCGCGAGCAGCTCGCGAAGCTCAGACAGGAAGCGGAGGTGGTCGCCGGTGGAGACGGCAAACCGCAAGCTCTCGGTGCCGATCCCGAGCGCGGCGCCTTCATGGCGCCGACGCTGCTCTTTTGCCGGGACGGCGCGAGTGCGCGCGCCATCCACTCGGTCGAGGCCTTCGGCCCGGTGTGCACGGTGGTCCCGTACCGGGACACCGACGATGCCATCGCGCTGGCGCGCCGCAGCGGCGGGAGCCTGGCGGCCTCGGTGTTCACCGCGGACGAGGCGGTGGCCTCGCAGCTGGTGCTGGGGCTCGCGCCCTGGCACGGGCGCATCGTGGTGGTGAACCGCCATTGCGCGAAGGAGTCGACCGGCCATGGCTCGCCGCTCCCGCACCTGGTGCACGGTGGCCCGGGACGCGCGGGCGGTGGCGAGGAGATGGGCGGCGTCCGCGGCGTGATGCACTACCTGCAGCGCACCGCGATCCAGGGAACCCCCGATGTCATCACGGCAGCGAGCGGCCGCTGGGTGCGCGGGGCGCGCGAGCTCGCCCCGGGGGTGCACCCTTTCCGCAAGCCCTTCGGCTCTCTCGCGATCGGCGATACCTTCCACTCGGGCGAGCGCGAGGTCACGGTCGATGACATCGAGCGCTTCGCGGCGCTCTCGGGCGACAGGTTCTATGCGCACATGGACGAGGCGCAGGCGAAGCGCAATCCCCTGTTCGGCGGGCGCGTCGCGCATGGCTACTTCCTGGTGTCGGCGGCCGCGGGACTGTTCGTCGATGCGCCTTATGGGCCGGTGCTCGCCAACTACGGGATCGACAGCCTGCGCTTCCTGAAACCGGTGAAGCCGGGAGACCGCATCCGCGTGCGCCTCACCTGCAAGGAAAAATCGCTGCGCGCGGGTGCCGGCTACGGCGAGGTGCGCTGGGATACCGCCATCACCAACCAGAGCGGCGAGGCGGTCGCCAGCTACGACGTGCTGACGATGGTGAGCGAGAAGGAGATTCCCGACGCCTGAGGTCGGCGCCTCCTCAGTCGCGCTGCGGCGGCGCGCCGAAGAGGCGAAAGGCGTGGCCACGCGTCGAGACCGCCTTGACCAGCGCCCACACCGCATCTCCCGGTGCGAGCCTGAGCGCCTGGCGCGCGCTCTCGGTGATGCGCGCGAGCACTATGGGGCCGCCGACGTCGACTTTCACGAGCACGCTGGCGAGGTCCTCCGGGGTGATCTCGGTAACGGTGCCGAGCAGGGCGTTGCGCACGCTGACGTGCTGAACGGGCTGGGTTGCGAGAATGACGTCGCGCGCCAGCAGCTGCACGCGCACACGGGCCCCGGCTTGAGCGTCCCTGAGACTCACCTGCAGCCTCCCCGAGCCGATTGCGAGCTCGGCGGTGCCGCCGGCCGCATCGACCGCCATTACGAGCCCATCGAGCACCGCGCCGACGAGCTCGGGCGCGACGACGCTGCGCAGCTCGCGGCCGAGGCTCAATTCCCCGACCGGGCCTGCGGTCAGCACCCGGCCCTCCTCGAGCAGCACGATGTAGGTCGCGAGCCTCAGTACCTCGTCGAACTGGTGACTCACGTACACGATGGGGATGGACAGCCAGTCGCGCAGCCTCTCGAGGTAGGGCAGGACCTCCTCGCGGCGTGCGACATCGAGAGAGGCCAGGGGCTCATCGAGCAGCAGCAGCTGCGGTTGTGACAACAGCGCGCGGCCGAGCGCGACGCGCTGGCGCTCGCCGCCCGAGAGCTGGTGCGGCCGCCGGCCGAGGAGCGCGCCGAGCCCGAGCAGGTCCACGACTTCCTCGAAGTGGATCGCGTGGGGCATCGAGCGGGCGCGCTGCATACCATAGCGGAGATTTCCCGCCACGCTGAGGTGCGGGAACAGACGCGGGTCCTGGAACACGTAGCCGATGCGCCGCCGCTCCGGTGCGACGGCGATGCCGGCGCGCGTGTCGGTGAGCACGGTGCCGGTGAGCTGCACCTCACCTTCATCGGGCGGCAGCAGTCCCGCGATCATCTCGATCAGGGTGGTCTTGCCGCTGCCCGAGCGGCCGAAGAGCGCGATCAGGCCGGGTGTGGGAGCGGCGAACGAGGCAGCCAGCGTGAACTCGCGGCGGCGCTTGAGCAGTGAGACGCGCAGCATGAGGCGCCCGGCGCGGCTAACGGCCCAGGAGGCGACGCACGCGGCGCACCAGCAGCTCCGCCACGAGGAGCCCGGCCAGCCCGAGCGCGAACGACAGAGTCGCGAGGCGCAGCGCCAGCGGGTCACCGTCGGGCGACTGCATCGCCGTGTAGAGCGCGAGCGGCAGCGTGCGGGACACGCCCGGGATGTTGGCGGCGAAGGTGATGACGGCGCCGAATTCTCCGAGGCCGGCAGCGAATGCGGTCACCGCCCCGGCGAGGATTCCGGGCAGCATGAGCGGCAGGGTGATGGTGAGGAAACGATCGAGGGGACCTGCGCCGAGGGTACGCGCGGCGGCCTCGAGCCCCCGGTCGACGTTCTCGAGCGACAGGCGGATCGCCCGCACCATCAGCGGGAAGGTCATGACCGCGGTCGCGAGCGCCGCGCCCGCGGTCGTGAACGGCAAGCGGATCCCGAAATGAGCGTACAGCCAGCCACCGAGCGGCGCGCGCGCCCCGAGGAGCAGCAGCAGCACGTAGCCCACCGCAACCGGCGGCAGCACCAACGGCAGGTGCACGAACGCATCGAGCAGGGTGCGGCCGGGAAAGCGGGCCCGCGTCAGGATCCAGGCGGCCAGCACCGCGAGCGGCAGACTGAAGGCAACACTGCGCGTCGCGACCTCGAGCGAGAGGCGCAGGGCTTCGAGCTCGGCGGAACTGACGGGACCGGGCACGCGGGAACTCTCTCACGATCGGTCGCCCGGCGGCCAGTTCCCGCGCCGCCGCCCTTCCCGGAGGTCAGGCCACCAGTGTCTGCGACAGGCTGACGGGGGGAGCGGGAGCGGGCGTCGGGGCGCAGGCACCCAGGCCCTTTTCAACGAGCCAGGCGCGGTTGAAGAGGCGCGACTGATACTTGGCTCCGCCGTCGCAGAGCACGGTGACGATGGTATGTCCGGGCCCGAGCTCGCGCGCGACCTGCAGCGCGCCGGCGACGTTGATGCCGCTGGTGCTGCCGAGGAACAGGCCCTCCTCGTAGAGCAGCCGGTAGACGCAGCGCACGGTGTCGGCGTCCGGTACATGTACCGCGCCGTCGATGGGCGCGTCTTTGAGGTTGGCGGTGACGCGGCCGATGCCGATGCCTTCGGTGATCGAGCCGCTGCCGGTCGGCTTGAGCGTGCCGCTGCGGAAGTATTCGTACAGGCTGCTGCCGGGCGGATCGGCGAGCACACAGCGCACCGAGCGGCTCTTCGACTTGAGGAACTGCGCGACCCCGGCGAGCGTTCCGCCGGTACCGGTCGCTGCCACGAAGGCATCGATCCGCCCGCCGGTCTGTGCCCAGATCTCGGGGCCGGTCGTGGCCACGTGCGTGTCGCGGTTGGCCGTATTGTCGAACTGGTTCGACCAGATGGCGTTGGGAAGGGAGGCCGCGAGGCGCTGGGCCACCTTCTGATACTGGTTGGGATTACTGTAGGGAACGACCGGTACCTTGTGGACCTCGGCCCCCAGCATCTCGAGCAGCCGGTACTTCTCCGGCGACTGGTTGTCGGGCATCACGATGATGCAACGGTAGCCGCGCGCATTGCAGACGTGCGCCAGCCCGATGCCGGTATTGCCGGCGGTGCCCTCGACCACAATGCCGCCGGACTTGAGCCGCCCGCGCCGCTCCGCGTCGGCGATGATGGCGGCGGCGGCCCGGTCCTTGACCGAGCCGCCCGGGTTCATGAATTCCGCCTTGCCGAGGATCTCGCAGCCGCTCTCTTCGCTCAGGCGGTGCAGGCGGATGAGGGGCGTGTGGCCGACGGCCCCGATGAAGCCCGTGACGGTGCTCATGCGACCGCTACGATGGCAGGACCCTGGCCGCGCGACAACCCTGGAACGTCGGACTGGGACGCGGCGGCCAGAGCAGGCGCGAGCGCGGTGACCTCACCCACGATCAGCAGCGCTGGCGCCGCCACCTGCTCGCGGGCCGCAAGCGCTGCGAGCGAGGCGAGCGGTGCCCGCAGCACACGCTGTGCGGGCAGCGTCGCACGCTCCACGATCGCGGCGGGCAGCTCGCCGCTCGCTCCCGCGGCGCGCAGCCGCGCGACGATGCGCGGCAGCTGTGCGACTCCCATGTAGAACACCACGGTCTGCTGCGGGCGGGCGAGGGCGCGCCAGTCGAGCGAGTCGTCGAGCGCCGCGTGGCCGCTCACCAGCGTCACGCTGTGCGCGAGCCGGCGATGCGTGAGGGGAATGTCGGCGCCCGCCGCGGCGCCGAGCGCCGCCGTGATACCCGGTACCACACGCCAGGGAATGCCTGCGGCGGCCAGGGCTTCGAGCTCCTCGCCGCCGCGTCCGAAGACATAACCGTCGCCCCCCTTGAGGCGTGCGACCCGCTTGCCGGCGCGCGCGAGGCTGACCAGCAGCTCGTTGATGCGCGTCTGCTGCGCGTGCTCACCGCTCTCCTTGCCGACGAACACCCGCTCGGCGTCGCGGCGCGCACGCTCGAGGATCGCATCCGGCACCAGTCGGTCGTACAGGATCACGTCGGCCTGCTGCAGGAGCTGCAGGGCGCGCAGCGTGAGCAGATCCGGATCTCCGGGACCAGCCCCGATCAGCCAGACCTCTCCGGGCGCGCCGTCGGTGCGGCGCAGCTCGCTCGCGAAGCTCCGGGCGGCCTGAGTCTCGTTGCCGCTGAGCACCTCGGTGGCGGTGCGCCCGCTGATGAGGCGCTCCCAGAAGGCGCGCCGTGCCTCGGGCGCGAGTGCCCGCTTCACGGCCGTTCGACGCCTGCCGAGGAAGCGGGCGAGCGCGCCGAGTCGTGCGGGGAGGGAGGCCTCGATCTGCGCGCGCAGGCGCCGCGCCAGCACCGGGCTGGCACCCCCGGAGCTCACGGCCACGAGGACCGGCGAGCGGTCGATGATCGCGGGGAAGATGAAGCTCGAGAGCTCGGGGCAGTCGACCACATTGACCGGGATCTCGAGGGCGTGAGCAGTTTCCGCCACCGCGGCATTGACCTCGCGGTCATCGCTCGCCGCCACGACCAGCGCGGCGCCGGTGAGATGCGCGGGTGCAAAGGGAGCGGCCACGTGCGCGAGCTCGGCGCGCGCCGCACGGGCCGCGAGCTCCGCCGCGAGCTGCGGCGCGACCACGGCGACGCGGGCACCCGCCTTGAGCAGCCACTCGGCCTTGCGCGCGGCTACCTGGCCGCCGCCCACTACGAGCGCCGTTCGGCCGCGCAGCCGCACGAAGACGGGAAGGTAGTCCATGGCGGTCGACTATAGCGGCGCCGCCCCCGGGGGTTGAACGAAGGATTGCTTCTTAGGGACTGCGCGGCGGTTATACGGCGGTGACAGGCTGCAGGCGGGGCGGTAGCCTTGGCCGCGAATGAAGCTGCATCAACTGCGTTACCTGGCCGCCGTCGCTCAGAGCGGCCTCAATATCACGGCGGCGGCCCAGAAGTTGCACACCTCGCAGCCTGGCGTCAGCAAGCAGATCAAGCTCCTCGAGGACGAGCTCGGCTTCCAGATCTTCGTGCGCGAGGGGCGCAACCTCACCCGCATCACCCCGGCCGGACAGCAGGTGATCGAGCGGGCGTTGCGCATACTCCAGGAGGCGCAGAGCATCCGCGACCTGTCGACGGAGCTGCGCGACGAGGGCAAGGGGAGCCTGTCGATCGGCACGACACACACCCAGGCCCGCTACGTGCTGCCGGACGTCATCCGCGAGTTTCGCGCCCGCTACCCGCAGGTGCGCCTCAACCTCCACCAGGGCACCTCCGAGCAGATTGCCGAGATGGTCGCCGATGACCGGATCGACTGCGCCATCGCCACCGGCTCGGAAGGACTGTTTGCGGACCTGACGCTCCTGCCCTGCTACCGCTGGCATCGCACGGTGATCGTGCCCAGAGGCCACGCGCTCGCGAATGCCGGCAAGCTCACGCTGCGCGCCCTGTCGGCGTATCCGCTCATCACCTATACCTTCAGTTTCACGGGGCCATCCTCGCTTCACGAGGCGTTCGCGAAAGCGGGGCTGGTGCCGAACGTCGCCATCACCGCGCGCGATGCCGACGTGATCCAGACGTACGTGCGGCTCGGCCTCGGGGTCGGCATCGTGGCGCACATGGCGATCGATCCCGAGGATCCCGGCCTGGTGGCGGTGGATGCGTCGCACGTGTTCGCCGCTCACACCACCTGGCTGGGGTTCCGGCGCGGGACGTTGCTGCGCAGGTACATGTACGACTTCGCGCAGCTGCTTGCCCCGCACCTGGACCGGCGGCTGGTCGACCGGGCACATCGCGCCACCTCCGCCGGGGAAGTCGCGCAGCTGTTCAGCGATATCGCGCTGCCGGAGCGCTAAAGCGTGAAGCGCTGGCGATCCAGGGGGATGCCGGCGGCGCCCGGCTGATAGGCGACGCTGTAGCGCGTCAGGGCGCGGCGCGCGGCCTCGAGGTCCTCGCCGGCGGCGAGCTCGATGGCGTCGAACCCGCAGCGCGCGAGCAGGAACACCTGGTCGCGTTTCACTCCGGCTCCCACGGCGCGCAGCTCGCCCTGGAAGCCGAGGCGGTTGCGCAGCAGCCGCGCCTGGGAGTAGCCCCGGCCGTCGCCGGCGTTCGGAAACTCGACCGCGATCAGGCCGAAGCGCTCGAGCTCCGCGGCGAGATCCTCGGGGGCGTCGGCCGGGGCGAGGCGCACCCCGAGCCGCCCGCGCCACCCGGCCCAGCGCGCGGCATCCGTGCGCAGCCGCTCGAGCGGAACGATGAGAGCGCCAGCGTCGGCGGGCTCCTCGCCGAGATGGACCCAGTCGTCCGCGACGATCTCACGCCGCCTGAGGATGTAGCGCATAGGCGCCCGCCCGGAAGGGCTCGAGCCCGACACGGCGCAGAGTATCGATGAAGGGCTCGTCCTCGGTGCGCAGGGCGCGGTACACCTCGACGATGCGCCCGATGGTTGCGGCCACTTCCTGCTTCGGCACCGAGGGACCGATGACCTCGCCGAGCGCGGTGTAGCCATTGGCCGAGCCACCGAGGCTGATCTGGTACCACTCCTCGCCGTGCTTATCGACCCCGAGGATGCCGATGTGCCCGACGTGGTGGTGGCCGCAGGCGTTCATGCAGCCGGACATCTTGATCTCGATGTTGCCAGGTCGTAGAGATAGTCGAGGTCGTCGAACTGCCGCTGGATGTCGTGCGCGACCCCGAGCGTCCCGGCGTTGGCGAGCGAGCAGAAATCGAGTCCCGGGCAGGCGATGAGATCGGTGAGCGTACCGATGTTGGGGGTCGCGAGCCCCTGGCCGTCGAGCGCGCGCCACACCTCGTAGAGCTCATCCTGGCGCACGTCGGCGAGCAGCAGGTTCTGGCTGTGGGTGGTGCGGATGAGGCCGAAGCTCACGCGCTCGGCGAGGTCCGCGATCGCCTCCATCTGCGCCGCGGTCGCATCTCCCGGGTTGCCCCCGTGCGCCTTGAGCGAGACGAGCACGGCCCGGTAGCCCGGCATGCGGTGCGCGCGCGTGTTGTAGCGGTACCAGGCCGCAAAGCGCGGCTCGCGCCCGTGAGCGGCGTCCTGGTCGGTGAGGGTCTCGTAGGGCGGTGGGCGGAAGAAAGCGCGCATGCGCGCGACTTCGGCGGCCGTCACCAGCGGGGCGCTCGCGCGGCAGGCCTGCCATTCGGCCTCCACCTCGTCGCGGAAGCGCGCGGTGCCGAGCGACTTGACCAGTACCTTGATGCGGGCCTTGTGGATGTTGTCGCGGCGGCCGTAGCGGTTGTAGACGCGCAGGATCGCCTCGAGGTAGCCGAGGAGATCGGCGAGCGGCAGGAAGTCGCGGATGCGGGCACCGATCACCGGCGCGCGGCCGAGCCCGCCGCCGACCAGTACCGCGAAGCCGAGCTCGCCGCCCGCGTCGCGCTCGAGGTGCAGGCCGATGTCGTGCACCTCGGAGGCCGCCCGGTCCTCCGCCGACCCGGTGATCGCGATCTTGAACTTGCGCGGCAGGTAGGTGAATTCGGGGTGCAGCGTCGCCCACTGGCGCACGATCTCGCAGTAGGGGCGGGGATCGTCGATCTCATCGAGGGCAACGCCGGCCATGTGATCCGCGGTGACGTTGCGCACGCAGTTGCCGCTCGTCTGGATCGCATGCATCTGCACGGTGGCCAGCTCGGCGAGGATGTCGGGCACGTCGGCGAGCGCCGGCCAGTTGAGCTGCAGGTTCTGCCGGGTAGTGAAGTGCCCGTAGCCGCGGTCGTAGCGGCGCGCGATGTCGGCCAGCTTGCGCAGCTGCGCCGCGCGCAGCAGCCCGTAGGGGATCGCGATGCGCAGCATCGGGGCGTGCCGCTGGATATAGAGTCCGTTGCGCAGCCGCAGCGGCCGGAATTCTTCCTCGGAGAGCTCGCCCGCGAGGTGTCGGCGCGTCTGGTCGCGGAACTCCGCGACACGCTCCTCGACAAAGGCCTGGTCGAGCTCGTCGTAGCGGTACATGCTCCTGCGACTATATTCGTGCCCCCGGCGGCGGCTAAATACCGTCTGGTTGGGTGCGCCTCTTTCTGGGGTTATGAGCGTGTGCAACACTAGCCGCGCGCGGCGGAACGCGCGGATTTTCGGGGGATGCGGCCGTGGCGGGACTCTATTTTGAGGAGCTCGAGCCGGGACGACGCTTCGAGCACGCGGTGCGGCGCACCGTGACCGAGGCCGATAACGTGCTCTTCAGCACGCTCACCATGAACCCCGCGGCCATCCACCTCGACGCCGAGTACGCGCGGACCACCCCCTTCGGCGAGCGTATCGTCAACAGCCTGCTCACCCTCGGGCTCCTGGTCGGCCTTTCGGTCTACGACACCACCTTCGGCACGACCATCGGCAACCTCGGGTTCGAGGACGTTCGCTTCCCGAAGCCCGTGCTCCACGGCGACACGCTGCGCGCCTCGACCACGGTGGTTTCCAAGCGCGAGAGCCAGTCGCGCCAGGATTCCGGCATCGTCGTGTTCGAGCATCGTGCTTTCAATCAGCGCAATGAGGAGGTCGCCTCGTGCCGCCGCGCGGCACTCATGCTGAAGAGGCCAGCATGAGCGCCGAACGCCAGCCGGGAGTGCTGCGCTCCTGGCTGTTCGTCCCCGGTGACAGTGAGCGCAAGCAGGCGAAGGCGCTCGGCACCGGAGCCGACGCGCTGATTCTCGATCTCGAGGACTCGGTTGATCGCGCCCAGCTGCCGGAGGCGCGCGGGCGCGTGCGGGCGCTGCTGCTGGCCCCGACGCGGGCCGGGAGGCCGCAGCTTTGGGTGCGCATCAATTCTCCGCCGAGCGGACTCTGGCGTGAGGATCTGGCGGCGCTGTTTGGGGCGCCCGGCGAGCGGAGCGGTGCCTCCGGCCGCCAGGGTCCGGATGGGATCGTCCTGCCGAAGGTTTCGAGTCCCGCGGAGGTCGTCGCGGTCGCCGACCATCTCACGGGCCTCGAGACGGAAAGCAGCACGGGCGGCGGGCCCACGGGACTGCTGGTCATCGCGACCGAGACGCCGCGCGGGATGCTCTCGCTCCCGCAGTATCCGGCGGTGCTCGCCGCCGCGCCTGCAGCGGCGGTGCGGCTCGCGGGCCTCACCTGGGGCGCGGAGGATCTGGGTGCCGCGCTCGGCACGAGCGCCCGGCACGACTCTTCCGGCAAACTGACTTTTACCTTCGCGCTGGCGCGCACCACCTGCCTGCTGACGGCCGCAGCCCTCGGAGTTCAGGCGATCGATGGGGTGCACGTCGACTTCCGGGATGCGGCCGGCCTCAAGCGCTCACTCGCGGAGGCGCGCCGCGACGGTTTCTCGGGCAAGCTCGCGATCCATCCCGACCAGGTGGCACCGATCAACGCGGCCTTCACCCCTACCGCAGAGGAGCAGCGGTACGCGCGGCGCGTGGTCGCGGCCTTCGCCGCTGCCGGCGGCGCCGGGGTCGCGAGCCTCGACGGGCAGATGATCGATCGGCCGCATCTCCTGCAGGCGCGCCGCGTGCTGGCGGCGGGCGGTGCACGCGCGAAGCGCGACTGAGGGGCAGGGCTGACCCGCCTCAGGGTACGTCTGTGTTCGGCGCCTCGAGCTGCAGCAGGTCCTCCGGGGTGTCGAGGTCGAGCTCGGCGGCCGGCATGGGCACACGGATGAGGCGATCGGCGCTGCGGCGCAGGATCGAGCGCGCGCCGCTGTCGCCGCGTAGTGCAGCGAGCTCGGTGAAAGTGCTGCGGGGAAAGATCGCCGGCGCACCGGTAGTGCCCGCGTAGAGAGCGGCGACGATGCAGTGGGGACGCCGCCTCCAGGTGCCGGCGAGACGCCTGAGGTCGCTGCTGGTGACCGCGGCCTGATCGGCGAGCACGAGCAGCACGGCGCCGCAGGTGGCCGGGAGCCGCGCGACTCCTGCGCGGATCGAGCTTGCGAGACCCTCGCGCCACTGGCGGTTGACGACCACCGAGCCGGGTGAGTGTTTGAGCAGTGGCGCGAGCTCGCCCGCGCCCGCGCCCAGGACGACGATGAGCGCGTTGCCGGTGACCTCGGCGGTGCGCGCCACCACGGTGTGCAGCAGCGGGCGTCCCGCGAGGCGCACGAGCTGCTTGGGCGAGCCGAAGCGGGTAGAGGCGCCGCCTGCCAGCACGATCGCGTAGAGCCGCTCGCCTGCCCGGCGCCCTGGTGTCTCGCCCATCGCTACCCGCTCACAAGACAGCGCGCATAGAGCACGCGCTCCCGGCTGATGGAATCGGCATCGATTCCACCGAACGCGCGCCAGTCCGCCACGCGCGGGTTCGTGGCGAGCAGAGCTTCGACGGCGGCCCGCCGCGCGTCCCAGGGCCCGTTGATGAACCGCTCGAGATCCTGCCAGCGGCTGTGCGAAGCGCTATCCGCCGCGAGCCGCTCGAGCGCCTCGCGTCCGTGCCCGCCGTCGCCGAGCGCCGCGACGGCCTTGCGGTCGTAGAGCTCGAGCAGGCGCGCATCGCGCTCGTCGAACCACTCGAGTACGCAGCCGAGGTACTCGGTGCACGCCTGGCGCCAGGCGTCGGGGGCGGAGCCGGCGGGAGCGGACGGCATGCCGCGAGCGGCCGCGGCACAGGAGGCGGCGACCTCCCGCACGTGGCGGCGCTCGGTGGCAAGCTGGGTGCGCAGCAGCTCGATCTCGTTCACGGGGTCCTCGAGTAATTACTTGATGTATACTTCGTAAGCGGTTGATATTGCAAGTTGATATTTCAGATCGATAGTGATGCCCCGGCCCATGATTATGCCAGCCTTGTCGCCGTCTGCCGTTGCGCAGTGTGCGCGCTGCGCAGCCGTTGCGTGCACCCGCAGGCGTTCAGTAGAGTCCCGAGGCCTTTTGCATTCGCCTCCAAGAATCCCAACGCGATGAGCAAGACCGATCCCTGGGTCGTGCACAAGTTCGGGGGGTCGAGCGTTGCCGACGCCGACTGCTTCCGCCGTGTGGCGGCCATCATCGAATCGCTGCCGGCGACCCGGGTCGGCGTGGTGCTGTCCGCCTGCCGCGGCGTGACGGACGCGCTGCTGCGTCTCGTGGCGCTCGCCGAGCGCCAGGACGAGGGATTCCGGGCCGAGCTGGCGGAGCTGCGGGCGCGTCATGGCGCGATCGCCGCAGAGCTGCTCGAGCCCGCCTCGGCATGGAGCTATCTCGAGGGCTTCGACCGCGACTGCCGCGACCTGGTGGCGGTGCTGCACGCCGTGACGCTGACGCGGGCGGCGGCGCGCAATGTCACCGACCTCGTGGCCGGCTACGGCGAGCTGTGGTCGACGCAGCTGTTCGAGCGCTTTCTCGCGCAGCGCGGCCGGCGCGCGGGTGCGGTGCAGTGGATCGACGCCCGTCGGGTCGTGGTCGTCGAATGGGGGCCGCTCGGCCCGGGCATCCAGTGGACCGAGTCGTCTGCCAACCTAGCCGCGCTCGTGCCCCGGGACTTCCGCGGCACGCTCGTCATCACCGGCTTCATCGCCTCCGACAAGCGCGGCGTGCAGACCACGATCGGCCGCAACGGCAGCGATTTCTCGGCGTCGATCTTCGGCAAGCTCCTGGCGGCCGGTGAGATCCACATCTGGACCGACGTCGACGGCGTGCTGTCGGCGGATCCGCGCCGCGTGCCGGATGCCCGGGTCATCGACTCGCTCTCCTACCACGAGGCGATGGAGCTCGCGTACTTCGGCGCCAAGGTGATCCACCCGCAGACCATGGCGCCCGCCGTCGACGACGGCATTCCCGTCTGGATCCGCAATACCTTCGCGCCGGAGAAGCCCGGAACGCTCATCTGCGCGCAGCCGGTGTCGACGCTGCCGGTCAAGGGGATCACCAGCATCGAGCGCGTCGCGCTCATCAATCTGGAAGGTAACGGGATGATCGGCGTGCCCGGTACCGCGCACCGCCTGTTCGGGGCACTGCGCGAGGAGCACATCTCGGTGATCCTCATCTCGCAGGGGAGCTCGGAGCACTCGATCTGCTGCGCCCTGCCGCAGGAGCAGGCCGAGCGCGCCGCGGCGGTGCTGCGCCAGGCATTCGCACGCGAGCTCGCCGAAGGGCAGATCCAGAGCGTCGACATCGACCCGGACCTGGCGATTCTCGCCGTGGTGGGCGATGGCATGGCGGGCACGCCGGGCGTGGCCGCCACGGTCTTCAACTCCCTCGGCGCCTCGGGTGTCAATGTGCGCGCCATCGCGCAGGGAGCCTCGGAGCGCAACATCTCGGTGGTGGTCGCCGGAAGCCACACCACGCGTGCGCTGCGCGCGGTGCACGCGGGGCTCTATCTCTCGCCGCACACGCTCTCGGTGGGCGTCATCGGGCCGGGCAGCGTCGGGCGGGCGTTTCTCGGGCAGCTCGCCTCGCAGAGCGAGCGGTTGCGCGAGCAGGCGCAGCTCGACCTGCGCCTGCGTGGCGTCATGGGCTCGCAGCGCATGCTGCTCGCGGACCCGGGGATGCGGCCGGGCACCTGGCGCGAGGAGTACGAGCGCAGCAAGGCGCCGGCCGACATCGAGCGCTTCGTCGAGCACGTGCGCGTCGACTACCTGCCGCACACGGTGCTGGTCGATTGCACGGCGAGCGCCGCGGTCGCCGCCCGCTACGGCGACTGGCTCGCGGCCGGCATCCACATCGTCACGCCGAACAAGCGTGCCAACAGCGGCGACCTGGCGTACTACCGGCGGCTGCGGGAAGCACGCCGTGCCGGCGGCTCGCACTACCTGTACGAGGCGACGGTGGGCGCGGGGCTGCCGGTGGTGCACACCCTGCGAGACCTGTGCGAGACCGGCGACGAGGTCGCGAGCATCGAGGGGATACTCTCGGGCACGCTCGCCTATCTCTTCAACCTCTACGACGGCAGCACGAGCTTCTCCGACATCGTGCGCGACGCGCGCCAGCGCGGCTACACCGAGCCGGATCCGCGCGACGACCTGTCGGGCACCGACGTAGCGCGCAAGATCATCATCCTCGGGCGCGAGATGGGACTCGGCCTCGAGCTGGCGGACGTGAAGATCGAGAGCCTGGTGCCGGCGGAGCTGCGCGACGGCTCGATCGAGGAGTTCATGCGCCAGCTCCCACGCTACGACGCGACCATGCGCGATCGCCTGGACGGCGCGCGCGGGCGCGGGCGGGTGCTGCGCTACATCGGCCGCCTGACCGCGGCCGGGGAGGCGAGCGTCGGCCTCGCCGAGCTGCCCTCGAGCGATGCCTTCGCCAACATCGCGCTCACCGACAACGTCGTGCGCTTCGCGACCCGTCGCTACTGCGAGAACCCGCTCATCGTGCAGGGGCCGGGCGCGGGGCCGGAGGTGACGGCGGGCGGGGTGTTCGCCGATCTGCTGCGCCTCGCGGCGTACCTCGGGGCCCGCCTGTGAGCGCGCGCGAGCACGCCACCGCCTTCGCTCCGGCTTCGGTCGGCAACGTCGCCATCGGCTTCGACATCCTCGGCTTCTCGGTGGACGCGCTCGGCGACACTGTGAAGGTCCTGCGCCGCGGCCCGCCCGGCGTCGCGATCGGCGCCGTGCGCGGCGTCGCCGGCGAGCTGCCGCACGAGGCGCGTGACAACACCGCGGGGCGCGCGCTGCTCGCGCTCGAGGAGACGGTGCGGCCCGGCTTCGGCTTCGTGCTCGAGATCGACAAGGGCATCCCACTCGGCTCCGGGCTCGGGGGCTCCGCCGCGTCCGCGGTCGCGGCGGTCGTGGCGGCCAACGCCCTGCTGCCGACACCCTGCAGCCGCGAGCAGCTGCTGAAGTTCGCCATGGCAGGCGAGGCGGTCGCGAGCGGGTCCCTGCACGTCGACAACATCGCGGCCTCGCTCTACGGGGGCCTGGTTCTCACCGTCGGCATCGACGAGCCGCGCGTGAAGCAGATCCCGGTGCCGGCCAGCATCCGCGCCATCGTCGTCCACCCCCACATGTTCCTCGCCACCGCCGCGGCGCGCGCGCTGCTCAAGGGAAGCGTGGAGCTCTCGGACTTCGTGTGGCAGACGGCAAATCTCGCCGGCTTCATTTCCGGGTGCTACACCGACGATCTCGACATGATCCGCGCCTCCCTGGAGGACGTGGTCATCGAGCCGCAGCGCCAGGCGTTGATACCGGGCTTCCAGGAGGTCCGCCGCGCCGCCATGCGCGCCGGGGCGCTCGGGTGCTCGATCTCGGGCGCCGGCCCTGCGATCTTCGCCTGGGCGCTCGAGCCGAGCGCGCCCGCCGTGCTCGAGGCCATGCGGCGCGAGTTCGCGAGCCGGGGCCTCCCGAGCGACGGCTGGATTGTCGACATGCGCCGTGCGGGTGCCCGGGTGATTGCATGAGCGCTCGAGCCGCGGACCGATGAGCGAGGCCTTCGCTTTTACCAGCTCACGCGACGCGAGCGTCCGCATGGGTTTCAGCGCCGCGCTCCTGCAGGGGCTCGCGCCGGACGGCGGCCTGTACGTGCCGGCGAGCTGGCCGCAGCTCTCGCTCGGGGATTTTGCGCACGCCAGCAGCCTTCCCGAAGTGGCGGCTCCGCTGCTCGGGCCGTTTCTCGCGGGTGACCGGCTCGCCTCCGAGGTGGCAGCGCTCGCACACGAGGCCTTCAGCTTTCCCGCACCGCTCGTGCCACTGGATGCCGGCGGACGCCTGTCGGTGCTCGAGCTCTTCCATGGGCCGACCGCCGCCTTCAAGGACTTCGGCGCGCGCTTTCTTGCGGCCTGCTTCGGCCGCCTGCGCGGCGGCGAGGCGCGCCCGCTGACGATTCTAGTCGCCACCTCCGGCGATACGGGCGGCGCGGTCGCTGCCGCCTTTCACCGTCGTAGCGGCATCGAAGTCGCGGTGCTCTTCCCCAAGGGACTGGTGTCGCCGACCCAGGAGCGCCAGCTCACCTGCTGGGGCGACAACGTGCGCTCGTTCGCCGTGCGCGGTACCTTCGACGACTGCCAGCGCCTCGTGAAGGAGGCGTTCCTCGACCCGGGGCTGCGCGCGCGCGGCGCGCTGTCATCCGCCAACAGCATCAACCTCGGGCGCCTGCTGCCGCAGGCGGTCTACTACGCGGCCGCAAGCCTGGCCGTCTGGCGTGAGCACGGCGAGCGCGCCTCCTTCGTCATTCCGAGCGGCAATCTCGGCAACGCGCTCGCCTGCCTGTGGGCGCGGCAGATGGGCCTGCCGATCGCGGCGGTCGTGCTGGCACACAATGCCAACCGCACGGTCCCCGATTACCTGGCAAGCGGGGAGTGGCGCCCGCGGCCGAGTGTCGCGACGCTCGCCTCGGCGATGGACGTCGGCAACCCGAGCAACATGGAGCGCCTGCGCTCGCTCTATCCCGAGCTGCCGCAATTGCGTGCGGCGGTGAGCGCCGTCAGCGTCAGCGACGCTGAGATTCGCGAGCGCATTCGTGCGGGCTACGCTGCTTACGGGCAGATGTGGTGCCCGCACACGGCCGCCGCCGCGCAAGCCTGGGAGCGGCTGCCCGCGGTGGAGCGGGCCGGGGGCCGCTGGGTGCTGGTGGCGACCGCCCATGCGGCCAAGTTCCGCGAAATCGTCGAGCCTCTCATCGGGCGCAGCGTGCCAGTACCGGAAAGCCTCGAGCGGCTGTTTGCGCGACCGGTCCAGTGTGTTGAAATCGACTCCACGCTGGCGGCGCTGCGTGCGGCCCTCGAGGCGCAGGGGGGTTCGTGGACGAGTTGAGCAGGGTACCGCCGGCCGTCTGGGCAGTGGTGGCCGGGGCGGCGGCGCTGTTGTGTGTGCTGTGGTGGGTGTGGGGCTGGTACCTCCACGTGCGCGCGCGCCGTGCGCTGCGCGCTGCGGTCACCGGCGGGGCCGCCGATCACCTGATCAACGCGCTGGTGCCCGACGGCATGGGCGGCGGCTTTCACGTCGATTTTCTGCTGCTCACCATGCGCGGGGTGATCGTGATCGACCTGCGCGACGTGCGCGGCAACATCTTCGGCGGCGATCAGATGGCCGAGTGGACCGTCATGGACGGCCCGCGGCGCTTCACCTTCATCAATCCGCAGAGCGCGCTCTATGACCGGATCGCGGCGGTGAAGGCCGTCACCGGCGACGTGCCGGTCGAAGGGCGGATCGTCTTTACCCGGCGCGCCCGGTTCCCGAAGGGCCTGCCAAAATGGACGCTGATGGTCGATGCCCTGCGCGCCGAGTTTCCGCCCGTGGAGTACCAGTCGCATGCCGAGGCCACGGCACCGCTGCACGCAGGCTGGCGGCGTCTCAAGGAAGCCGTAAAGCCGAGCTACATGGCCGATATGCGCTGAGTCAGGACACCGTCCGGGCGTGATCGGCGAGCACCAGCGATACGCAGGCGGTGAGCCTCTTGGCGTATTCGATGTGCAGGAACTCATTCGGCCCGTGCGCATTGGCGTGCGGGCCGAGAACCCCGGTGATGAAGAACTGGGTGCGAGGGAAGCGCTCGCCCAGCATGCCCATGAAAGGGATCGTGCCCCCACAGCCGATGTGCACGGCGTCGCGGCTGTAGATCGCCTGGCTGGCGCGAGCGATCGACTGCTCGAGCCACGGCGCGAACGTCGGGGCGTTCCACCCGGTGTTAGCCGAGCCCGGCTCGAAGCGCACCTCGGCGCCGTAGGGCGGGTCGCGCTCGAGAGCCTCGCGCACCGCCTGGGCCGCGCGCGGAGCATCGCAGGTCGGCGGTGTGCGCAGCGAGATCTTCACGGTGAGCTGGGGCAGCAGCACATTGCCTGCGCTGACCGTCGGCGGCAGGCCGTCCGCGCCCGTGATGGCCAGCGTGGCACGCCAGGTGCTGTTGACGATGAGCTCGCTCGGATCGTTCGACACCGGTTGCACGCCGCGCGCCCAGGGGAGCTTTCCGGCGACCGAGTCTCCCAGCACCTTAGCCGCCACGACCGCCTGTGCCCGCCGATCTGGCGGCAGCGTCACGTGCAGCTCGTCGAGCAGCAGGTCGCCGGTGACCGGATTCTCGATGCGCGAGAGCAGCTGCTCGAGGATGCGAAACGGGGTGGCGGCGATGCCGGTCGCCATCCCGGAATGCACCCCCTCGGTCAGTACCCGCACGCTGAGGTTGCCGACCACGTTGCCGCGCAGGGAGGTCGTGCACCAGACCTGATCGTAGTTGCCGCACTCGGCATCGAGGCAAACGACGAGTGAGGGCTCTCCGAGGGTATCGCCCAGGGCCGCCAGATGCGCGGGCAGATCGTCGCTGCCGCTCTCCTCGCAGGCCTCGATCAGCACCACGCAGCGCGGCAGCCGCACCTGCTGCTCCTTGAGCGCGGCGATAGCCGTCAGCGAGCTGAACACCGCGTAGCCGTCGTCCGCGGCGCCGCGCCCGTAGAGCCGGCCGTCGCGGATGACCGGCTCCCACGGACCGAGCCCTGGCAGCCAGCCGGTGAACTCAGGCTGCTTGTCGAGGTGGCCATAGAGCAGGGCACAGCCCGCAAGCTCGCCGGGCACGTCGATCAGCAGCAGCGGAGTGCGACCGGGAAGGCGGCGCACCTCGACCCGCATCCCCCGCAGCGGCTGCTGCCGGCACCACTCGGCCATGAGCTCGACGGCGGCCTCCATGTGGCCGTGACTCTCCCACTCCGGGTCGAAATCCGGCGACTTGTTGGGTATGCGCACGTAGGCCACCAGGCGCTCGATGATCGTCGTGTCCCAGACGTTGCCGACGAAGGAGTTGAGTCGCTTGAGATCCATGGTTATTTTCTCTCTACATTATCAATAATTTATGACGCACATTGCAGGTAATTTCCCGCT
>DATMMK010000017.1:0-15525 GCA_035569755.1 Steroidobacteraceae bacterium | reverse complement strand
ATGGTGCCGGTCTTGTCGAGCAGCAGCACGTCGACGTCACCCGCCGCCTCGACCGCGCGCCCCGAGGTGGCGATCACGTTCGCCTGCAGCATGCGGCTCATGCCGGCGACGCCGATGGCCGAGAGCAGCGCGCCGATGGTGGTGGGAATGAGGCACACGAGCAGCGCGATGAGCGCGGTGATGGTGATCGGCGTGCCGAGCCTGGTCATCGCGACGCTGTAGATCGAATAGGGCAGCAGCGTCGCGGTCGCGAGCAGGAATACCAGCGTCAGCGCCACCAGCAGGATGGTGAGTGCGATCTCGTTCGGCGTCTTCTGCCGGCTGGCGCTCTCCACCATGGCGATCATGCGGTCGAGGAAGGTCTCGCCCGGATTGACCGAGACGCGCACCACGATCCAGTCCGACAGCACGCGCGTACCGCCCGTGACCGCCGAGAAATCACCGCCCGCCTCGCGGATCACGGGCGCGGATTCCCCGGTGATCGCGCTCTCGTCCACCGAGGCGGCTCCCTGGATCACCTCGCCGTCGGCCGGCACGTAGTCGCCGGCCTCGATCAGCACCACATCGCCCCGACGCAGCTCCTCGGCGCGCACCCGGGTAACGGCGTCGCGCCTGGCCGGATCGGCGAGCCGCCTGGCCCATACCGTCTGCTTGAGTCCTCGTAGCGCCGCCGCCTGCGCCTTGCTGCGCCCCTCGGCGAGCGCCTCGGCGAGATTCGCGAACAGCACCGTGAACCACAGCCACAGCGCGATATTGAAGATGAACCACGCCGGTGCCTCGCCGTGCCCGCCGAGCGCCTGCAGCCACAGCCCGGTGGTGAGGATCGAGCCGACGTACACCACGAACATCACCGGGTTGCGCCACTGCACGCGCGGGTCGAGCTTCGTGAGCGAGTCGAGCAGCGCGGGCGCGAGCAGCGCGCGCTCGAACAGTGCCGGCTTGCGGCGGCTCATGGGACCGCCCACAGCATGACCTGCTCGACGATCGGACCCAAGGCGAGCGCCGGCACGAAGGTCAGTGCCCCCACCAGCAGCACCGTGCCGATGAGGAGCACGACGAACGTCGGGCCGTGCGTCGGCATGGTGCCGTCCGACACCGGGATACGCTTCTTCGCGGCCAGCGAGCCCGCAATCGCGAGCACCGCGACGATCGGCCAGAAGCGCCCGAGCCACATGACGATGCCGAGCGCGACGTTGTAGAAGGGTGTGTTGGCGGAGATGCCGGCGAAGGCGCTGCCGTTGTTGTTGCCGGCGGAAGAGAAGGCATAGAGGATCTCGGTGAAGCCGTGGGCACCGGGATTGCCGACCGCGGCTCTTCCGGCCTCGGTGCTCACCGCAACGGCCGTGCCGGTCAGCACGATGAACGGCATCACCAGGATCGCGATCGAGCTCATCTTCATCTCGAAGGCCTCGATCTTCTTGCCGAGATACTCGGGCGTGCGGCCGATCATGAGGCCTGCGATGAACACCCCGACGATGGCGAAGATCAGCATGGAGTAGAGCCCGGTGCCGACGCCGCCGAACACCACCTCGCCGAGCTGCATCTGGAAGAGCGGTACCAAGCCCCCGAGCGGCGTGAACGAGTCGTGCATGCCGTTGACCGCGCCGCACGAGGTCGCGGTCGTGACGGTGGCGAAGAGCGCCGAGGCTGCGATGCCGAAGCGCGCCTCCTTGCCCTCCATGTTGCCGCCGGCCTGGGTGGCGCTCGCCGCCTGATCGACCCCGAGCCGCGCGATCAGCGGGTTGCCGCGCTGCTCACTGTGCACGGTCACCGTGAGCAGCGTGACGAGGAGGATCGCCATGGCCGCGAGCACCGCCCAGCCCTGGCGCGTGTCGCCGACCATGCGGCCGAAGGTATAGGTGAGCGCGGCCGGGATCGCGAGCATCGCCAGCATCTCGAGCAGGTTGGAGAGCGCGTTGGGGTTCTCGTAGGGGTGAGCGGAGTTGGCGTTGAGAAAGCCGCCGCCGTTGGTGCCGAGCTCCTTGATGCTCTCCTGCGAGGCGATCGGACCCATGGGCAGGGTCTGCGTCAGCCGCTCCACCGTCGTCACGTCCTGGTAGGCGCCGAAGTTCTGGATCACACCCTGCGAGACGAGCGCCAGCGCCAGAACGAGGGCCAGCGGCAGCAGCACGTAGAGCGTCGCGCGCGTCAGGTCCGTCCACAGGTTGCCGATCGTCTGCGAGCTGTGGCGCGCGAGTCCGCGGACCAGGGCGATCGCCACCACGATGCCGCTCGCGGCCGAGAGGAAGTTCTGCACCGCGAGTCCGGCCATCTGCGTGAGATAGCTCATCGCGGACTCACCCGAGTAGCCCTGCCAGTTGGTGTTGGTGACGAAGCTCACCGCGGTGTTGAAGGCCGAATCGGCCGGGAGGTTGGCGAACTTCTGCGGATTGAGCGGCAGCCACAGCTGGCAGCGCTGCAGCAGGTAGAGCGCGAGCGCCCCCAGCGTGTTGAAGATCACGAGCCCCGCGGCGTACTCCTTCCAGCCCATCTCGCGCGCCGGCTCGACGCCGCACAGCCGGTAGATCCAGCGCTCGAGCGGCGCCCCGAGGCGCCGCGGCCAGATGGGCGCGGCCTCGAACACCTTCGCCATGTAGAGGCCGAGCGGCTTCACGCTCGCGAGCACGAGCAGCAGAAACAGCACCAGCAGAGCGGCGGTGGAGGCGGTCATCAGAACTTCTCGGGCCGGATCAGCGCGTACAGCAGGTAGACCAGGAGCGCCACCGCGAGCAGCGCACTCACGGCGTAGATCGCGCTCATTCGATGCTCCCGAGACGCGAGACGGCGCCGATCAGCCAGCGGGTCGCCGCGTACAGGACGATGAGCGCAGGGAGCAGGACGAAGTCCAAGCGGACCTCCGGTCAATACGGCGCCTTTCGGGCCCGCTAACCTACTGCCGGCGCTGTGAGTCCGGCGTGAGAATAACTTTGCCTCGCCGGCCGGTCCGGCCTTCGGCGAACTGTGACGTCTGCACTGTGACGCGGCGCGCTTTTCAAGCGTGATAGCCCGCCGTGAGAGCGCACTGTCGCAAGCCTGTCATGAGCCGCCGGCATGCTTGGCGCGCACCGGCACCCCGCCGTACCGCCGCCATCCGCTCCTGATGCACTCGCATGCCCTGGCCGTCATTACGCTGCGCCGCGAGGTGGCGGCGCGGTATGCCAGGACCCAGCGCCTGTGGCTCACTGCGCGTAACGCCTACCGGCGGCTTCACGAGGCGCCGATACAGGACCTCGGCGCGCTGCGTCACGCCGCTCAGCGGCTCGACCGGCTCGACCGCGGGCGCGCGGCGCTGCTGCGCGACCTGAAAGCATTGGCGGATTAGTCCATCTTGCGGCGGCCACCCAGCACGCGCGCCGGCAGCAGAATGATCGCCCGCAGCAGCTCGAGCACGCCCTCGACGGCAATACCCACCAGCCTGAAGGGCAGGAGCAGCAGCCACGCGATCGGGTAGAGCACCAGGGCGAGGAGCGCCAGCGGCCAGCAGAAAACGAGCAGCAGCAGCCACAGCAGAAACCCGATCATTTGACGACCCTCGCGCTTCACGCCACAGTCCCGAGTCGGGCGCTGTATAACATATGACGACCACCCGGGCATTCCAGGCACCTCCAGGCCTCACACCGGGCGCGCGCGTGGCGGTAATCGCCCCCGCGAGCGCCTTCGACCGTGCCTCCTTCGACACGGGCCTCGCCTGCATCAGTGAGCGCTACGAGGTGCATTACCAGCCGACGCTCTTCGAGCGGCATCGCTACCTCGCCGGCTCCGACGAGCGGCGCCTCAGGGAGCTCGCGGATGCGCTGCTCGATCCGGCCATCAAGGGAGTGTTCTGCGCGCGCGGCGGCTACGGCGCGACGCGCCTGCTGCCGCGACTGGCGGCGCTCGCGCCCCATGCGCCGAAACCCCTGGTCGGCTTCTCGGACATCACCGCGCTGCACATGTGGCTGCAGAGCCGCGGAACGATCAGCATCCACGGGCCGGTGCTCACCCAGCTCGGCCTCCTGCCCGGAGAGACCCGGCAGCGGCTGTTTCACCTGCTGGAGTCCCCGCTGCCGGCGCCGGCGCTGCGCGCCAGCGACACCTGCGTGCCCGGGGTGGTTGAGGGCCCGCTACTCGGTGGCACTCTCTCGGTCGTGACGCGCCTGCTCGGGACGCCCTATCTCCCCTCGCTCGAGGGGGCGATCCTGCTGCTCGAGGACGTCGGCGAGCGGCCTTATCGGCTCGACCGCATGTGGACCCACCTCGAGCTCGCCGGCGTGCTGCGCCAGGTGCGCGGCATTGCGCTCGGCTCGTTCACCAACTGCGAGGAGCAGGAAGCCGATTACCGCGCCGCCGACGTGCTGCGCGAGCTGGCTGAAGCCGCGGGGCTGCCGTGCGCGGCGGGGTTCCCCATCGGGCATGGCGCGGCGAACGAGCCGGTGCCGCTCGGCGCGCGCGTGCGGCTCGATGCCACCGCGCGCAGCCTCACGTTTCTCGAGGGGGCGGTCATTCGAGGCGCCTGACCGCGACCGAGAGCAGCGCGCCGCTGTCGGTGCGCTCGATGCTGAACTCGATCGGACGACAACAGGTCTCGCAGTCCTCGATGTAGGCGGCATCGTCGGCCGTCATGTCCACGCGGGTCTCGAGGCGCTCGCCGCACCACGGACAGCGCACCGCGACGAATTCCTCAGGCGCGAGGCTCGTGGAGCTCTCGGGACCCGGCTCGTAGACCGGCTCGAGCCCGTAGAGCCGATCGACGCTGTCCGCGTCGAGCCGCGTGATGCGCCCCTTGAGGCTCTCGAGCTCCATGGCCTTGCGCCGGGTCATCGTGCGAGGATACGCCAATATGCGCAAAGTCCTCGCTTCGCTGCTCGCCTGCACGGCGGCGGCCCTCGCGGGCTGCGCGGGGGGCCCGAACGCCGAGACGCCGGCGGGTGTGAGCCTCGCCGGGATCTGGAGGCTCGATCACTCGCTCAGCGACGATCCGCAGCAGGTGATCGCGAAGATGCGGACGCAGGCACTGCGGCTCATCGCGCGCTCCGGCGGCGGGCTCGACGAGGCTGCGCATGGCGGCCCGTCGGGAGGGCGCGGCGGTGGGGCCGGCACGCAGTCGCCGGACTCGAATCCGCCGCTCACGCCGGACGAGCCCGCCGCCGGCGGGCGCGGCGCGCATCGCCCGGACCCACTGCAGTACTCGCCCATGATGCACGTACTCTCGGAGGCGCTCGCGCGCGGCGACTTCCTCACCGTGCGCCAGTCGAGTGAGCAGCTGGTGTTCGACTATGGCACCACGGTACGCACCTTCACTCCCGGCGTGCACAGCGTCGTCTCCGCGCAGATGGGCGTGGCGGATCAGATCTCGGGATGGGAGGGGCGTGAATACGTCGTCAACATCAAGGCGCAGTTGGGCCCGAACATCGTGGACCGGTATGGGCTCTCGAGGGACGGCAAGCGGCTGATCGAGAAACTGCGCATCGGGCCAGCGGAGCTGCCGGCCGTAGCTCTGACACGCGTGTACGAGCGAACCACCGAGACGGCCCCGCGGGCACCGCCCACGAGCGACTGATGGACGCGCGAGTCAGGCGCGCGGCGTTTGTCACCGCGCTGGCGCTGGCGGCGGCACCCGGGCTGCGCGCGCAGCCGCCCCCGACCAATCCTCCCGCGCCGGTCGCCGAGGCGCCGCTCCCCGAGGTGGTGGTCGAGGGGCAGCACGAAGGCCCACGCATGTGGACGGTGCGCCGGGGCGATCACACCCTGTGGATCCTCGGCACCGTCACACCGCTGCCGAAAAAGATGGTGTGGCAACCGGATGCCGTGCGGGAGGTGCTGCGGCAGTCGCAGGAAGTCGTGCCCGCCTGGCCTGCCTACGCCATCGGCGCAAATCCCTTCACCGCGCTGCGGGTCTACATCCAGTGGCGCCGCATGCAAAAAGCCCCCGATCACCTGCCACTGAAGCAGACGCTGCCGCCGCAGCTGTACGCGCGGGTCACGGCGCTCGAGGCGCGCTACGACCCGAACGACAGGCACCTCGAGGAGCTGCGCCCGATGGTCGCGGCCGAGCGGCTGGCGACGCGGGTGCTGGACGCCTCCGGCCTCGCGCTCCACAACGAGGTGCAGAAGACCGTGCTCAGCCTGGCCCGCGAACAGGGAGTGCGGATCCGCCAGGACAAGCTGAAGATCGACGATCCGGTGGACGTCCTCAAGGACGCGGGCTCGGCGCCGCTGTCGGCGGAGGTCTCCTGTCTCGAGGCGGTGGTCACCCGCCTCGAGACCGACCTGGGTCCCATGCAGGCGCGCGCGCGCGCGTGGGCGCTCGGCGACGTGGATGCGCTGCGCCGCCTCCCGCATGCCGACAACACCACCGCGTGCGTCGCCGCCGTCTCGACTTCCGCGCGGGTGCGCACTCTCATCGCGCGCGCCGAGGATGACTGGCTGGTCGTGGTGCAGGACAGCCTCGCGCACAATCGCGGCACTCTCGCGCTGCAATCCATGGATCGCCTGCTGGGCGAGCACGGCGCGCTCGAGGCCCTCAGGCAACGGGGTTACCGGGTCGAAGGACCCTAACGCAACGCGAATCCCCACGCGATCGCGATGCCGGCGAGCGCCGCGGCTCCCGTGAGCCACTGCGGAACGCGCTCGAGCCACCGGCGGGCGGTATCCGTGGCCGCCGCGACACCGAGCAGCACCCCGGTGGCGAAGCCCGCGAGGTGCGCCACGAGGTCCGTGCCTTCGCCCGCCGAGCCCGTCCAGCCGAGGAGGATCACGCCGGCGACGAGCGGGCTCCAGCGCCTTCCCCAATGCTGCGGGAGATGGAAGCGCTCGCGCCACGAATACGCCGACATGAGACCGAGGGCCGTGAACACCGCGGTCGAGGCGCCGACCGCGCTGTGCTCGGGCGGCCCGCTCAGCCCCTCGATGAGGTTGGCGAGCGCGGCGCCCATGACGGTGAGGAACCATGCGGTGCCACCGCCGAGCTGTCGGGAGGCGAGATAGCCGAACCAGACTCCGGCACCGAGGTTGGCCGCCAGATGCGGCCCATCCAGGTGCAGGGTGAGCGCAGTCCAGGCGCGCCACCACTCCCCGGCCTGAACACGCGCGCAATCGAGCGTGCCCCGATCGAAGGCGTCGAGCCGCACCAGCCCGTTGCCGACGGCGTAAGCGACGCCGACGAGCGTCACGACGTACAGCAGGCTTCCGACCCAGGCGTGAGCGTGCAGGCGGGGCGGGGGCGGCGGAGGTGGCGGCGGGCGGTTCTCCGCTTCGTACTGCGCGAGATGGCGGGCCGCGTAGGCGGCCTCCTGCGGTTCCACCTGCACGAGGAACTCGCCCTCCCCCGGCACCAGCTCCGCCACGACACCCACCGCGAGCAGTACCAGCTGCCGCTCTTCGCAGACACGGCGCCGGCGCGCTCGAAACACCGTGACGGGAAGGTCCGCGGCCACCGGCGACAGCTCCTCAGGGACCGTGCCGGCGCAGGTGCGTCACGGCGAGGACCTGGCGGACGCGGTTGCCCAGGATCTCGTAGAGCGCCTCCCTGGATTGCAGCAGCCCGACCGCGCTCGGCAGATAGTCCTCGACCTCGCGAGGCTGGGGCGCCCACACATGTACCGGCGCCGGCTCGACGGCGAGACCGGCGCTCTCGAACTCCTGCGCGGCGCGCCACTCGTGGGTCGCGCTGGTCACCAGCACGATGCGCTCGACGCCGTCGGTCTTGAGCAGCCGCGCCGACAGCTGCGCGTCGTCGAAGGTATCGCGCGACTCGCTGTTCACCCAGCGCGGCGTGATCCCGAAGTCGCGCGCGAGCGTCGCACGCATCCCGAGCGCCTCGCGCGCGCTGCCCGAGACCAGCAGTGGAAGTCCCGTGCGCCGCGCCACGTACGCCCCGTAGCTCACGCGCTCGAGGGTCAGGAGCCCGACGGCGGGTCCGCCGTATTCGGGCGCCATCCGCGCCGCCCCGCCGGCCAGAATGACGACGGCCTCGGCGCGCAGTGGCCGCGTGAGATCGAGCGCCGGGCAGCGCTCGGCAAGGCGCGTCAGCGTGTCAGCAACGACCGGCGTCGACAGCAGCCAGAGCGCCACGAGGCACACCACGAGGAGAGCGAGAGCTGCCCTTCTCAGCGCGGCGCCCGTCCGGCCGCGCACGAGGAGCCAGGTGCCCAACCCCGCGAGCAGCAGCGGGCCCGCCGGCGGCAGCATCAGGGTCCGCAGCACGAGCTTCAGTGTGATCAGCATGCGCTCTCCCGGTCGCCGCCTTATGACTAGATCCGGATCGCCTGCCAGGCGCGCGAGCGCCAGCGCAGAAACAACGTCGACCCGAGCACCATGACATAGATGAGGACCGCCACCCAGCCGCCGACCGGGCCCCAGCCGAACTGCGGCAGGAAGTGCACCCAGCCCTCGCCGGGCGCGAAGGTAAAGGCGTGCGCCAGCGGCACGAACAGCAGCAGCGAGACCGACAGCACCAGCAGCGCCGGGATGCGCACATCGCCCGCGCCGCGCAGGCACATGCTGCTGCCGAGATTCAGACCGTCGAAGAACTGGTAGCCGGCGGCGAGCCACAGCAGTCGGATACCAACCGCAACCGCAGCCCCGGCCTCGGCGTCGTGCGACCCGGTGAAGAACGGCAGCACCCACGGACCACCGAGCGCGATCAGGATCCCGATGGCGCTCATGTAGAGCGCCGCCAGCAGGATCACGCGGTTGCCGATACGCAGCGCCCAGTCGCGCGCGTTGGCACCGATTGCCTGCCCGACGAGAGTCGTGCCGGCCGAGGCGATACCGAATCCCGGCAGGTAGGCGAGCGAGGTGAGCATGACCACGATCTGGGTCGCCGCACCACCGGGGGTGCCGAGCCGCGTCTGCATCATCTGGAAGATGGCGAACCCGAGCAGATCGGCGGCCGGCGAGAGCCCCATCGGGACGCCGAGCCGCAGCTGCTGCAGGAGCACGCCTGAGTGCGCTCGCCATGTCAGGTTCGAGCGATAGCGACGGCGGTAGTCGCTGCGCAGAAAGATCGCCAGCGCCGCCAGGAGCCCGAGCAGCTGGGCGACGTTGGTCGCCCAGGCCGAGCCGGCGATTCCCCAGCCGAGCCTGAAGATGAACAGCGGATTGAGCAGCGCATTGGCGACCGTGGTGAGCACGGTGATGAGCAGCGTAACGCGCGGGCGTCCGACGCCGTTGAAGAAGCCAAACAGCGCCCACACCGCCGCGCCGACCGAGGCTCCGCCGACGCGCGGGAACCAGAACGCGGAGGCGAGCTGCTCGACCTCGGGGTCGAAGCCGAAGGGGGCGAGTATCAGGTGACGCGCGGCCCCCAGCAGCACGAAGAGCGGCGTCGCGCAGGCCATGGCCCAGAGCGCGATCCATACCGCCTGCGCGGCGCGCCGGTAGCGGCGCGCGCCGTAGTATTGCGCGACGAGCGTCTGCACGGCGGTGCCGGCGCCGCCGAGCACCAGCACGACGGCGAACACCAGCCACTGCACCGCGCCCACCGCGGCGAGCGCCTTGGTGGAGACCCGTCCCATGAACCACATGTCGGTGAGATTGAGCACCATCTGCACGGCGTTGTTGGCCATGAGCGGCAACGCCAGCGCCAGCACCGCTTTGCTGTCGACGTGCGCGTGGCCGGCGGCGTCGATGCGCTGCGCGGGGAGAGCCGCGGCGGTGCTCGCCGTGTAGGTTGGGGAATTCATGGCAACATCCCGGGGAATCGGTCATTCTCGCATATCGATCCGCCGCGACGAGGAAGCCCCATGCCAACACGCAAGAGCGCCGCGCGAGCCGGCACGCGCCGCACGGTGGCGCGCCGCCGTGGCCGGCTGGCCCCGGGCGCCAAGGCGCGCGGCCTCGATGCCGCCGAAGTGGTGGCATCGCTCGAGGATCCGGCACTCGCGCCGCTCGCGGGCCTGGTGCGCGAGGCCGGCGGCGCGCCGATCGGCGCCTACCGCGAGCCGCTCGGCGGACACGCGCTGCTGCTCGCGAGCCTGCCGCTCGCGGCCGTACAACCGACGCCCTTCCAGCGCGACCTCTCGCCGACGCACGCCAGACGCCTGGCGCAGAAGATCGAGGAGACGCAGGAATTCCTCGATCCGATCATCGTAGTGCGCGGCGAGGAGGGCCAGCTGTGGACTCCGAATGGCCGGCACCGGCTCGCGGCGGCCAAGTTCCTCGGCATGAAGCAGATCACCGCGCTCATCTCCCCGGAGGAGGCGCTCGCCTACCGCATCCTCGCGCTCAATACCGAGAAGGCCCACAACCTCAAGGACCGCAGCCTCGAGGTGATCCGCATGGCGCGCAGCCTGGCGCGCAGCCGCGGACGCGAGCCCGAGACGCAGTTCGCGGCGGAGTTCGAGGCGCCGGAGCTGTTGACGCTCGGCGTGGTCTATGAGAGCCTGCCGCGCTTCGCCGGCGGGGCCTACAGCGCCTTCCTCAAGAAGGTAGACCGCTTCAGCGAGCGGGGCCTCGCCGCGAGCCTGCGGGCGCGCGAGGACCACGCGGCGCGGCTCAAGGAGATCGACACGCGTGTGAAGGGCCTGGTCGCGGCTCTTGCGGCTCGCGGCTTCAAGTCGCCGTACCTGCGCAACTACGTGGTCGCGCGCATCAACCCGGTGCGCTTCCACAAGGCAAAGAAGGGCGTCACGGCCCCACCGATGCCGCTCGCGCAGGCGCTCACGCGCATGGCGGCCGCTGCACGCACCTTCAACATGGGATCCGTCAGCAACTCCGACCTCGCCTGGGTCGGGGTCGGGGCCGGCGCGGCGGAGTCGTGAAGCCTAGCGCGGCGGGCGGCGCTTGCTGCGGTAGGTGAGCCCGTAGCCGTACGGAAAGAGCGGTCCGGCGGGCGCGGCGCCCTGGGCCGTCGGCGCGCGCGGCCAGGTGAGCGGCAGCCGGCCGCGAAAATCATGCGCCACGGCACCCCCGCGCGCGCGAAACAGCACGTCTGCCACCCCGCCTCCCTCGGCTCCGGGGAGCCAGGCCGCCACTAAGCTGTCGGCGGCTGCGAGCTCGGTTTCGATCGAGAGCGGCCGGCCCGAGAGCAGCACTGCCACCACCGGAATGCGTTGCGCGTGCAGGCGCTCGAGCAGCGCCACGGTGCGCTCCTGCCCGGGGTAGGTGAGCGAGGGCACGTCTCCCGCGCCTTCCGCGTAGCCGTTCTCGCCGAACACGACGATCGCGACGTCGGGACGCCGGGAGAACTCCCCGCCGGGGCTGAGCTCGGCGCTCCCCCCCGCGGCCATCACCGCGGCACGGATCCCGGCATAGATCGACTCCGCGGGCCGGATGTCATCCCCCGGCTGCGCCCCCTGCCAGTCGATCGTCCACCCGCCGCATTGCTTCTGGACATTGTCGGCGCCATCGCCCGACACCAGTACCCGTACGCGCGGCTCGAGCGGCAGCAGCCGATGGTGGTTCTTGAGCAGCACGAGTGACTCGCGCACCGCCTGACGCGCCACGGCGCGATGCGCGGGCGATCCCAGCAGCTCGAAGTGCCCGGCAAAGGGGCGCGATGACGGCCGCCCTTCCTCGGTGAGGTGCGCGCGCAGCTTCACACGCAGCACGCGGCGCACCGCGTCCTCGAGCCGCGCCGCCGGGATCTCGCCCGAGCTCGCCTGCGCGAGCGTATTGACGAAGAGGTCACGCCAGCTCTCGGGCGCCATCAGCACGTCGATCCCGGCATTGACCGCAGGTGCACAACTCACGGTCGTGCAGCCGGGCACCTGTGCGTGCCCGTCCCAGTCGCCGATGACGAGCCCGTCGAAGCCCATCCGCTCCTTGAGCACCCCGGTGAGCAGGGCACGGTTGCCGTGCATCTTCACGCCCTGCCAGCTCGAGAAGGAAGCCATGACCGTCTGCACGCCGGCGGCGATGGTGGCCACGTAGCCGGCGGCGTCGACGTCGCGCAGCTCCGCCTCGGCGGCGGTGTCGTCGCCTTCGTCATGCCCGCCGGTGTCACCGTCGCCGATGAAGTGCTTGGCGCTCGCCAGCACATGCGCGGCGTCGAGGAAGGCCGGCGTGCCGGGGCGGCCCTCGAGCCCCGCTACCAGTGCGGCGCCGGATTCGGCCACCAGGCGCGGATTCTCCCCGTAACTCTCGTAGGTGCGCCCCCAGCGGGCATCCCGCACCACCGCCACACTCGGCGCGAAGGCCCAATCGAGCCCGGTGACGCGCACCTCGAGCGCCGTGATCGCGCCGATGCGCTCGACGAGCGCGGGATCATGCGCCGCCCCGAGGCCGACGTTGTGCGGAAAGATCGTGGCGCCCGGGATGTCGCCATGCCCGTGGACCGCATCCGTCGCCCACATGACCGGCACCGCGTGGGGTGCGGCTGTGGAAGCCTCGTAGAACCGGTCGGCGAGCTTCAGCCACTCACCCGGTGAAGCGAGTTTGTCGTTACCCGGCGCGACGCCCGCGCCGTTCAGCACCGATCCGAGGGGATAGTGCCGCAAGTCGTCCGGAGTGATGCTGCCGATGTCCGCCTGAATGAGCTGGCCGATTTTCTCGGCGAGCGTCATGCGCGCGAGCAGCGCCTCGATACGCGCCTCGAGCCCGGCGTCCGCCGCCAGCGCGGGCGTCGGGCGGGGCCACTCCTGGCTGTGCACGACCGGGCTGGCGCGCGCGACCGCGCCGGCCAGCGTCAGGGAGGCGGCGATTATCGTGGCTCGCGCAGCCCCGAGTTTCATGAGCCATAGGATACACACACGAGGTTCGCGTCCATGCTCGATCCGGTTACCGAGGTCCGAAACACCCTGCCCGCAGGCAACACCGCCCACGCCCTGCCCGACCTGCTGCTCATCGAGCGGGTGCGCGGCGCCGATGCACGCGCCACCGAGGCGCTGGTGCGTCGCTACGCGCAGCGGCTGTACAGAGTCGCTCGCAGCGCGCTTGGCGAGGAGGAGGCCGCGCAGAGCGCCGTGCTCGAGGCCTGCGTCGCGGCGTTCGATGAGCTGCGCCGGCGCGAGCCGGCGTACAAGTTTGCCGTCTGGTTGACGCGCCTCACGCTCGAGCAGCTGCAGGCGCGGCGCGCATCGCGCACAGCGGTGCCCCCGCCGCCCGTGTATCGCCATCCGCTCGAGCCGGCAATCGACGCGCTTCCCGAGGTGTTCCGCATGGTGTTCGTGCTGCGCGCAGTCGAGGGCATCAGCGGCACCGAGACCGCCGCCGTGCTCGGGCTCAACGTGACCACGGTGCGCACCCGGCTCTACCGGGCGCACCGGCGCTTAAGCGGCGGCGCCGCGCTACAGGCCGCGCAGGGCGTTTTCGAGCTCGATGCAGCGCGCGCCGAGCGGATCGTCGCCGAGGTGCTGGCGCGGCTGCGCGCGCGCAGCGCTTGACGGCCACGCGCGTGCTGTGTGTACTCCGGTCCGGGCGCCGCCGGCCCCCGGATGGTCAGGAGTCACTTCGGCATCGTGCGGTCATGGTACAGACGACTCAAGCGCCCGGTCGCGCCGCTGTGCGCCGCGTGCGCGCTCGCCGCGGCGGCCCAGGCGGATCCGCTGAGTGCCTATCTGCCGCTCAATCTCGAGCCCGAGATGGAGCGGCAGGTCGAGCGGGTGTTGATCCTCGCCGACGAGCCGATTCTCAAGCGCCCCTTCCCCGTTGAGCTGGTCAAGGCGGCACTGCACGAGGCCTGCCGGAAAGACGCCGTGCTCTGCGGCAGAGTGCGGCGTTATCTCGAGCGTTATGCACCGAATTACGGCGTGACGCACGCGAGCGCCACCGCCGCCGCAACCAGCGGTGCGCAGGTGGTGCTGCCGAATCAGCACGGGCTCACGAGCAACGACGACTGGGAGCTCTCGGCCTCGGCATACGTGCAGCCGAGCGATTACCTGCTGGCGAGCGCCGGCGCGATCGCCTACTCGGGACGCACGCAGGCCACGGGCACGATGGTGAGCTGGGGGGCGAGCTGGGCGCAGCTCGATGCCGGCTACCGCGACCACTGGCTCTCGCCGATGACCGATACCGGCAGCATGCTCTTCAGCACCGAGAGCCCGACCAGCCCCTCGGTGACGCTCTCGAACTGGGAGCCGCTCACTGGCTTGGGTTTTCAGTATGAGCTCGCCCTCAGCCGGCTGTCGCAGACCAGCGCCAACAGCGGCGCGAGCCTTCCCGGCAACAACATCGTCTACCAGGGCGTCGCGAGCCGTGGGGACCCACATCTTTTCAGCGTGCAGCTGTCGATCGAGCCCTTCCCCGGCTGGTCACTCGGCTTCAACCGTAACCTCGAGTATGGCGGCGGCAGCGGGCTGCCGAGCTCGGCGAGCTTCCTGGCGCGCGATTTCTTCAAGCCGAGCGGACTGTCGCAGACTCAGGGCAACCAGCAGGCCTCCTACCTCAGCCGCTTCATCTTCCCGGGCAAGACGCCCTTTGCGGTGTATGTCCAGTATGCGGGCGAGGACAACTCCAACGGCGGCAGCTACCTCCTGGGCAATGCCGCGCTCTCGGCCGGCATCGATTTCCCGCACCTCGGCCGCCACTTCGACGCCACTTACGAGTTCTCCGAGTGGCAGAACATCTGGTACGTGCACAGTATCTTTCAGGACGGGATGACCAATTACGGCCTGGTGCTCGGCACCTGGGGCGCCGACCAGCGCAATTTCAACGACGGCGTGGG
This sequence comes from Steroidobacteraceae bacterium, assembly GCA_035569755.1. Taxonomy (GTDB): domain Bacteria; phylum Pseudomonadota; class Gammaproteobacteria; order Steroidobacterales; family Steroidobacteraceae; genus 13-2-20CM-66-19. The sequence continues at coordinate 941 of DATMMK010000017.1, read as the reverse complement.
CGCGCGCAGTCAGATGCTGCGTATCGGCTGGGAGCCGCCGTTCGGCGGTTATCTCGAAGCGCGGGGGCGCACGCTCGCCAATCAGAGCTACTACGGTGGCGACACGCGCCAATATGCTGCGGGCCAGCCTTTGCCATTTCCCTACTACCACTACTACGACGTGAGCCTCACGTACTCACGTCCCTGGGGCGGCGTGACGGTCGGGGCGCTCGTGGACGCCGGGCGCGACGTCGATGGGGATTCCTTCACCCGCTTTGCGGCCTTCGTCCGCTATGGCGGCGAGGCCCGGTCGCGTGAAGAGGATGCGGGCTATGGCAGCGCGGACGATGACGCGCAGGGCGAGACGACCCCTGCACGGGGCGCCGAGTGGTTCGTCGACGCCGGTGTGAACGCGAACCAGGTGCGCACCGATCCGGGGCCGCCCAATCCGATCACCCGCAGTGCGGTCGCTTATGGTCCGCACTTCGGGCTCGGCGCGCGGCGCGCGGTATCGCAGAACAACGATCTCGGCGTACGCCTCGAGCTCGACGGTGTGCAGGGCCACTCCCTCATCGGGGTGCGCGCGATCGACTACCGCTATCGGCTCACCGAGCGGTTCGCACTCGGGCTGTTCGCCGGGGTTGACCGCTACGATCTCGACACGCCGGCCTACTCGCTCTACGGAGGCGTGGGGGCCCAATGGCGCAATGTGCTGCCGGCCTGGGACATAGGTGTCGATTTCCGCTACGGCCAGAACATCGCCCGCGACAAGGTGCTGCCGACCGATCCCGCAGCCAATCGTCCGGACAGCTTCTACAAGATCGCGAGCGGCGTGCTCTATCTCTCGCGGCACTTCTGACCGCGTCGTCGCCCGCTCGCGCGGTCGGCGGCAGGCTCATGGTTCGAGGCGCACGATCTCGAGCTCGCCCGACTGAAATGGCACCGCTTCGCCCGTCTCGTGG
>DATMMK010000016.1:0-4835 GCA_035569755.1 Steroidobacteraceae bacterium | reverse complement strand
TCGCGCTCGAGCGGGCCGCGGGAGGACCCCGGCTCGCCTTTCTGCTCGCAGATCGCGACGCTCTCGCCTTTGCGCACGAGCCGCGCGAGGTAGCTGTCGACCGCATGGAAGGGGACTCCCGCCATCGGTATGGGCTGGCCGGCGGAAGAGCCACGCGAGGTGAGGGTGATGTCGAGGAGTGCGGCGGCGCGCCGCGCGTCGTCGTAGAAGAGCTCATAGAAGTCGCCCATCCGGTAGAAGAGCAGGATGTCCGGATGCTGAGCCTTGATGCGCAGGTACTGCTGCATCATCGGCGTGTGCTGCGACTGGGGCTCCGCGCTCATGGTGGGCGAAGGCTACCGTAAGTCAGGCCGGGTCGACGACCCGAGGGGGTAGCGCGTAGCCTCGCGGGACATGATTACCGACTCAGAGCTCTACCAGCTCGCGGCGCGTGCGGGTGCGAGGCTGCACGCGTCCGGACGCCGCCTCGCCACGGCCGAGTCGTGCACGGCCGGGTGGATCGCCAAGGCCCTGACGGACGTGCCCGGCAGCTCGCAGTGGTTCGAATGCGGCTACGTCACCTATTCCGATGCCGCCAAGATGCGCGACCTGGGCGTCGCGGCGCACACGCTCGCCGAATTCGGCGCCGTGAGCGAGGAGACCGCGCGCGAGATGGCCGCCGGCGCGCTGCGCATTCCTGCGGTGAGTGTGGCGCTCGCCGTCACCGGTATCGCCGGGCCCGATGGCGGCACGCCCGTCAAGCCCGTAGGTACCGTATGGCTGTGTGCGGCGGCGAGCCGCGCGGGCGACACCGAGACCCTCACCGAGCTGCAGCACTTTCCCGGAGACCGTGCCGCGGTACGCCGGCACTCCGTGCAGCGTGCGCTCGAGCTGCTCCTGCGGCTCGACCTTTAGGACCGGCGCGGCTTGAGCGGTGCGCCGACCCGTCGCCTGTTCTTCGCCTTGTGGCCGGACGCGGAGCAGCGCGCCGCGTTGCTTCAGGCAACCACCGGGATCGTCCGCCATGGCGGCGGGCGCCTCGTCCCCGAAACGAATCTGCACCTGACGCTTGCGTTCCTCGGCAGCGTGCCCGAAAGCCGTCTGCAGGAACTGTGCGCCATTGGCCGGCACGCGGCGGCCGCCTGGCCAGCGGACGCGGCGCCGCTCTCAGTGAGCCTCGCGGCTCTCGAGCACTGGGCCAAGGCGCAGGTCCTCGCCGTGCTCGCGCGCAAGGACGAGCCGAACGGCACGCCGGCCCCGGGCGTCGCGGAGCTTGCCCGGATCCTCACCACGCAGACCGCCGCGGCGGGATTTAGCCCGGATCTCAAGCCCTTCCGCGCGCATGTGACCGTGGCGCGCAAAGTGGCGCGGGCACCGCGTGCGATCGGGATGCGGGAAGTCCTCTGGAGCTTCGATGCGTTCGCGCTGGTCGAGAGCCGCACGCTCGCCGAGGGCCCTGTATACAGTGTCGTCGAATCTTACGTACTGGATGACGCGCAAAGAGTGCGCACATAGGCGTCAAACGAGGTCGCGCGTGCGCACCGGTGGCGGGATCTTTATGTGATAATTACGTGTGCCGTCAGTACCACTCCTGAGAAACCCGCAGATGGAAGAGAACCGTAAGAAGGCGCTCGCCGCCGCACTGGGTCAGATCGAGAAGCAGTTCGGCAAGGGCTCGGTGATGCGCCTGGGCGACGCCGCGGCAACTTACGACATCGAGACGGTCTCGACCGGCTCGCTCGGGCTCGACATTGCGCTCGGCGTCGGCGGCCTGCCGCGCGGGCGCGTCGTCGAGGTCTTCGGCCCCGAAGCCTCAGGCAAGACCACGCTCACCCTGCAGGTCATCGCCGAGATTCAACGCGGCGGCGGCACTGCGGCCTTCGTCGACGCCGAGCATGCGCTCGATCCGAGCTACGCCGAGAAGCTCGGCGTCAACATCAACGACCTGCTGGTGTCGCAGCCCGACACCGGCGAGCAGGCGCTCGAGATCACCGACATGCTGGTGCGCTCGAACGCGGTCGACATCGTCGTGATCGACTCGGTGGCGGCACTCACCCCGAAGGCGGAGATCGAGGGCGAGATGGGCGAGATGCAGGTCGGGCTGCACGCGCGCCTCATGTCGCAGGCGCTGCGCAAGCTGACCGGCAACATCAAGCGCTCCAACACCATCGTCGTGTTCATCAACCAGATGCGCATGAAGATCGGCGTCATGTTCGGCAATCCCGAGACCACCACCGGCGGGAATGCGCTGAAGTTCTACGCCTCGGTGCGGCTCGACATCCGCCGCATCGGCGCCATCAAGAACGGCGAGGAAGTCGTCGGCAACATGACCCGTGTCAAGGTGGTGAAGAACAAGGTGGCGCCGCCGTTCCGCGAGGCGGAGTTCGAGATCATGTACGGCCTTGGCATCTCGCGCGAAGGCGAGATCATCGAGCTCGGCAGCTCGCTCGGCATCATCGAGAAGTCCGGCGCCTGGTACGCCTACAAGGGCAACCGAATCGGACAGGGGAAGGACAACGCGCGCGCCTATCTGCAGTCGAACCGCGAGGTAGCGCGTGAGATCGAGGAACAGGTCCGCGCGCGTCTCCTGCCGCCGCGTCAGCAGCGCAACGGCGAGCAGGCCGCCAACACGGCCTGATCGCCGCGGCTTGCAGCCCGCGTCAGTGGGTCGAGATCCCCACCTGCTGGCGCTGCGTGTCGCGCAGCCCGTTCTTGGTCTCCTGCTCGCTGAGCTTCAGCTGCTCGATCGTGCCGCAGTTCTTGACCGGCGCGAGCCGTGAGCCAAGGGCCGTCTCCCTGCGGCAGTAGACCTGCTCGCCGCCGTGCATCTCCGGCTTGTAACCCTCGGCGAGGAAGTGCTGTGTGTCCCGGTCGATCTCCGCCTTTTCGGCGGCGGCCTTGGCGGCCGCTTGGGCGGCGGCTGCGGCGTCGGGTGTGGCCGCAGCGGCAGGCGCCGCGTTGGGTGCGGCGGGCGTCGCGGGCGCGGTGTCGGTCGAGGGATCCGCGAGTGCGGAACTCAGCACGCCGGCGGCTAAGCAGGCCAGCAATCCAGCAGCGATACGCATATCAGTCCCAATCTCCTTATGTGATATCGCGGATCGGCAAGAGGCCGCAGGCCGCGCACTATACTTTAACCCATGCCGCGTCGCCGAGCAGTAGGGTCCGCGTCGCATCCCGGCTGCGACGCCGAGCGCGCTGACGACTCCGCCGCGGCCCGGGCGGCCGCGGTCGCACTGCTGGCGCGGCGCGACCTGCCTAGCGGCGAGCTGCGCGAGCGCCTCGGCGCGCGGGGATTTGCGCCTGCGGCGATCGCTGCGGCACTGGCTGCGCTCGCCGAAGAAGGCGCGCTGAACGATGAGCGTTACGCGCGCAACTATGTCGCGTACCACGCCGGCCGGGGCCGCGGCCCGATCCGCATCGGCGTGGATCTGCGCGCACGCGGACTGCCGCCGGAGCTCGTCGAGGCGGCGCTCGGAGGCGGCCCGGACTGGCGCGCGGCGGCGGCCGCCGCCCGGGCGCGCCGCTTCGGCAAGCCGGCGCCCGCCAGTTGGCGCGAGAAGGCGCGGCAGGCGCGCTTTTTGCAGTATCGTGGCTTTTCGGCTGATCATATCCGCGCGGCTACCGGGGCCGATCCCGACACGGACTGAAGGACTTTGGGTAAACCGACCTACATGAGCGCGGCGGATGTGCGCGCTGCGTTCCTCGAGTTTTTCCGCGGGCACGCCCACGCGATCGTGCCCTCGAGCTCGCTCGTGCCCGCGAACGATCCGACGCTGCTGTTCACCAACGCCGGCATGGTGCAGTTCAAGGACGTGTTCCTGGGGCGCGACACCCGCGACTACCTGCGCGCGGCGACTAGCCAGCGCTGCGTGCGTGCCGGCGGCAAGCACAACGACCTCGAGAACGTGGGCTACACCGCCCGGCACCATACGTTCTTCGAGATGCTCGGCAACTTCTCCTTCGGCGACTACTTCAAGCGCCAGGCGATCCGCTTCGCCTGGGACTTCCTCATTTTCAACCTCGGGCTCGATCCGGCGCGCCTGTGGTGCACGGTGTACAAGGACGACGACGAGGCCGCGGAAATCTGGCTGAAGGAAGTCGGTGTCAGCCCGCGGCGCTTTGCGCGCCTCGGCGAGGCCTCGAACTTCTGGGCGATGGGCGACACCGGCCCGTGCGGCCCCTGCAGCGAGATCTTCTACGACCACGGCCCCGAGGTTGCCGGCGGACCGCCGGGCTCGGCGGAGGAAGAGGGCGATCGCTACGTCGAGATCTGGAATCTGGTGTTCATGCAGTACGACCGCGGCGCCGACGGCAAGCTGACGCCGCTGCCGAAGCCCTCGGTGGACACGGGCATGGGCCTCGAGCGCATCTCGGCCGTGATGCAGGGCGTGCATTCCAACTACGACATCGATCTCTTCAGGAATCTGATCCGTGCCGCCGGCAGGCTCGCCGGCACCTCGGTCCTCACCTCGAGCTCGCTGCGCGTGATCGCCGATCACATCCGCGCCAGCTCCTTCCTGGTCGTCGACGGCGTGCTGCCTTCCAACGAGGGCCGCGGCTACGTGCTGCGCCGGATCATTCGGCGCGCGATCCGCCACGGCTACAAGCTCGGCATCCGCGACCCCTTCTTCTACAAGCTGGTTCCGGTGCTGGCACAGGAAATGGGCGGCGCCTACCCGGAGCTCATCTCGCGCCGCTCGGTCACGGAGCGCGTGCTGCGCCAGGAGGAGGAGCGCTTTGCGGAGACGCTCGCCAACGGCATGGTGCTGCTCGAGAGCGCGATCCGCAATCTGCGGGGCGAGCAGGTGATCGATGGCGAGACGGTGTTCAAGCTCTACGACACCTTTGGCTTCCCG
>DATMMK010000015.1:0-26047 GCA_035569755.1 Steroidobacteraceae bacterium | reverse complement strand
GCCGTCGCGCGTTACCCACACCAGGCCATCATCGGTGCCGGCCCACAGGGTGTCGATGGTTCGCGGCGAGGGCCCGAGCGCGTAGATCACGCCGCGCTGCTGCTCCGCGTCCTTCGGGTGTTGCGTAGCGACGCTCGCGGGCAGCGCGCCCGCCTCGCGCGCCAGGTCGGGACTGATCGCCGTCCAGGTCGCGCCGCCGTCACTCGTCTTCCACAGCCGGTTGAGCGCGTAGTAGAGGACGTGCGGGTTGAGGGGCGAGAACATCAGCGGCTGCGTGCGGTCGGCGCGCACGTCCGGTCCACGCACCGGCGCCGGTGTGACGTTCTGCACCTGGCCGGTAGAGACGTGAAACTTCGAGACTTCGGTGCGCCCGCCGCCATAGATGACATCCGGGTCGAGCGGATCGGGGGCGACGTAGCCGTACTCGATCGCGCCCACCGGGTGCCACTCGCGATCGGTGATCGAGCCGTCGTTGCCGCGCGTGGCGATGCACACCGAGCCGCTCTCCTGCTGGCCGGCGCAGACCTGGTAGGGGAAGGTCGGCGTGACGGCCACGTGATAGAGCTGCGCCGTCGGCTGATTGAGCCAGCTGCTCCAGGTGTCGCCGCCGTTTACGGTGATGACCGCGCCCTGGTCGCTCACCAGCGCGAGCACACGCGGGTCACTCGGGCTGATCCACATGTTCTGGTAGTCGTCGCCACCCGGCGCGCCACGCAGCGGCGTCCAGGTCGCGCCGCCGTCGGCGGATTTCATGGTGACGATCCCCATGCTGTAGAGCACGTCGGCGTTGGTCGGATCGGCCCGCAGCACCGTCAGGTCGCCGCCGCCGATGCGCAGCGCCGCGCGCGGATCGTCGGTGATCCGCCTCCAGTGCTCACCCGCATCGTCGGAGCGGTAGACGCCGAGCCCCGCCGCAGACTGGTAGTCGCCCGGCTCGGTCGTCGCGGCTGCCGCGTACAGACGCTGCGGGGCGCTCGCGGCGATCGTGAAATTGATCTGTGTGAGATTGTCCGGCAGTCCCGCGCTCAGGCGCTGCCAGCTCGTGCCGCCGTCGCTCGACTTGAAGATCCCGCCGTTGGTGCCCTGGAACTCGTTCTTGTCCTCCCACGGCCCGAGGCGCGACTGCCACAGTGCCGCGTACACCACGTCGGGGTTCGCCGGGTCGAGCGCCACCGCGGAGCCGCCGGTATCGGCATCCTTGTAGAGGACCCGCTCCCAGCTCGTCCCGCCGTCGCGCGAGCGGTAGATGCCGCGCTCCTCGTTGGCGCCGTACGGGTGGCCGAGAACTGCGGCAAACAGGCGGTTCGGATCGCGCGGGTCGACCGCCAGCTCGGGGATCTGCTGACCGTCGGTGAGGCCGCCGTGCACCCAGGTACGCCCGCCGTCGGCGGAGCGATAGATGCCATTGCCAACCGACAGGTCGGGCCGCCGCAGTCCCTCGCCGCTCGCCACGTAGATGATGTTGGGGTCGGAAGGCGCGATCGCGATGGCGCCGATCGACTGGGTCGGCTCGCCATCGAAGACGGGCTGCCAGGTGCGTCCCGCGTCGCGGGTCCTCCAGAGACCGCCGTTGACCGCGCCGATATAGAACACGTTCGGCTGCGAGGCGACGCCCGCCACCGCCCGGGTGCGCCCGCCGCGCATCGGTCCGATCATGCGCCAGGAGAGGTCGGCGTACGCGCCCGGCGGCTGGTGCTGGGCGCGAGCCGTGCCGCCGGCGAAGCTCAGGCCGAGCAGGGGGAGGATCGCAGAGCAGATCGTGGCGAGCTGGCGCACGTGCGGAGTCCTTGCCTGGTTATTTTGACCGCGCACGATACACCCTCGCGCGTGGGAACCGAAATCGTCCCCGGGACGCGCGCCGCTAGCGGTACTGCTTGTAAGACTTCTCCTCTACGATCCGTGATCCGAGCTGCGTGTTGATGCGCTTCTTGATCGCCGCGCGCTCGTCGTTGGCGACATAGACGGCGCGCGCGAGCTCGATGAACTCGCGGTCGAAGGTCTGCCGGGCCTCCTTGTCGCGGATGCGGTCCTCGATGTCCCACAGCTGCTCGTTCACGCGCTGCAGCGCGTGCTCTTCCTGGGCGAGGCCGCCGTCGGCGCAGCCCGACTCGCGCCAGGTGGACTCGAGAAGCGCCAGCTCGGTTTTCACGTTGGCGAGCTTGGCAGCGTCCATGATGCGGGCCGCCTTGATCCGCAGGATGGTGATCTTGTCGAGCAGCTCGCCCGGGGAGGCGGGCACCAGGATGTCCTTCATGTGCGCGATCCTAGCAACTCATCGATACGCGCGGTGACCTCGTCGACCTGGATCAGGTCCATGACACCCGGCTCCTCTATCTTGTGGCCCCAGGGGAGCTCGCGCGGGTCGCAGCCGCGGAAGGCGCGCGCGGCGCGTGCGTAGGCATCGACGCACCAGCGCCCCGAGAGATAGGGGCCGCTGCGCGCCGGGTTGGTCGCGGCGTACAGCCCGATGACCGGAGTGCCGACCATCGTTGCCATGTGCACGGGACCCGAGTCGGGGCTCACCAGCACGGTGGCGCGCGCGAGCAGCGCCAGCAGCTCCGGCAGCGTGTCCTGTCCGGTCTGATCGAGCACGCCGGCGCCGGCGATGCGCGCGATCGCTGCCCCGGCGCGCCGTTCGGCTGCGCTCGGGCCGCCGGCGAGTATCACGCGCATGCGATGCCGGCTCAGCGCGTGCCGGGCCAGTGCCGCGTAGCGCTCCAGCGGCCAGTTGCGCCGCGCATGGCGCGAGCACGGGCTGATGACGAGAGTCGGCTGCGCGTCGGGTATCAGCCGCCCGGCGTAGGCGCGTGCCGCGGCCGGCAGCGGCAGGTCCCAGCGCAGCAGCCGCTCGTGGATGCCGAGCGCGGCGGGGAAGCCGAAGAAACTGTCGAGCACGTGCTCGCGGGTGTTGGCGGCGATGCGGCGGTTGGTGAACAGCCACTGCAGCTCGCGGGCGCGCGGGCGATCGAACCCGAGCCGCAGGTCCGCCGGGACCGCGAGCGACAGCAGGCTCGCGCGCAGCGCCAGCTGCATGTGCAGCAGCACCCCGAAGCGGCGGCCGCGCAGCTGCGCGCGCAGCGTACGCCGCGCGGCGAGTCCTGCGCTCTTGTCCACGGTGATAAACTCGACGCCCTCGATGAGGCTCATGAGGCGTGCCTCGGTGCGCCCGATGATCCAGGTGAGTTGCGTCGCCGGCCACGCCTGCTGCAGGGTGCGCACGATCGGCACGACGTGACAGGTATCGCCGATCGCCGACAGCCTGAGGATACACAGACTGCGTGGCGGGTCAGCGAGAGGCAGCATGATGGAGTCAGAGCCGTGAATGGCCGCTGGGCACTCGGTCCGGAGGTGAGGCGGGGCGCCCTCGCACGCGGCGCCATGCTATATGACGCCTCGCGCGTGAGCAATTTGACTGCCGAGTGGTTTACGCCCAGGTACTGGGAGTCGCGCGGCGTGCTCGAGCGCACCGCGAGCGGGCGCGGCGCGGCCTACTTCTTCAGCGCCGACGGCAAGCGCTACGTGCTGCGGCACTACCGGCGCGGCGGGCTGGCGGCGCGCCTCTCCGCCGACCACTACGCCTTCCTTGGCGAGGACAACACGCGCCCGTTCGCCGAGTGGCAGATGACCTACAGCCTGCACCGCGCAGGACTTCCGGTGCCGGCCCCGATCGCCGCGCGCTATCAGCGCGCGGGCGGGGTCACCTACACCGGGGACCTGATCACCGAGCGGCTCCCGATCGTCGGCTCGCTCGCCGAGTGCCTGCGCACCGGGGCGCTCTCCATCCTCACCTGGATTTCCATCGGACGCTGCATCCGCCGTTTCCACGACCTCGGGGTCTGCCATGCGGACCTCAACACCCACAACATCCTCCTCAGCGAGGAGCAGGTCTATCTCATCGACTTCGACCGCTCGCAGCTGCGCGGCACCGGGCTGTGGCGCGACGCCAACCTGGTGCGGCTGCGCCGCTCGCTCGAGAAGGTCACCTGGGCGTTGCCGTCCGAGCGCTTCGGGGAGGCCGACTGGCACGGACTGCTCGACGGCTACCGTCAGTCGGGCGACCCCGGCGCCGAGCTGCAGCCGGCCGAAGGCTGACGGCTTGCGCATCCTCTATCTCCTCGCCGTCTATCTCACCGCGCCGATCATCTCCGTCGTGCTGCTGGCGCGCGGCCTGCGCGATCGCAGCTACTGGCGCAACTTCCACCAGCGTTTCGGCTTCGGGGCCCGGCGGGCTCCGGGCGGCGTCTGGCTGCACGCGGTGTCGGTGGGGGAGGTGCAGGCGAGCGCGCCGCTCGTCGCTGCACTGCACCGGCGCCATCCGCAGCTGCCGCTCACGGTGACGACCTTCACACCCACCGGGGCGGCGCGCGCGCGCGCGCTGTTCGGCAACATCGCCGAGGTGCGCTACGTGCCCTACGATCTGCCGGGGGCGGTGCGGCGCTTCCTGAAGCGCGTCGAGCCGCGGCTCGCCGTCATCTTCGAGACGGAGCTCTGGCCGAATCTCTACCGCGAGTGCGGGCGGCGCCGCGTGCCGCTGGTACTGGCGAGTGCGCGCGTCTCGGAGCGCTCGCTCGGGCGCTACCGGCGCCTCGGTGCGCTCTTCAGTCACGCGCTGTCCCACGCCTCGATCGTCGCCGCCCAGGGCGAGGCCGACGCGGCGCGCTTTCGCGCCCTCGGCGCCGACGCCGGCAGCACGCACGTGACCGGCAATCTCAAGTTCGACTTCGAGCTGCCCGAGGACCTGGGCGAGCGCGGACGGCGGCTACGGTCGCGCTACGCGCCGACGCGGCCGCTATGGGTGGCGGGCAGCACCCACGAGGGCGAGGAGGCGGCCGTACTCGAGGCGCACCGCCAGGTGCAGGGCATACACCCACACGCCTTGCTCGTCATCGCGCCCCGGCACCCGGCGCGCTTCGCGCCGGTGGCGCAGCAGCTCGCCCAGACGGGCGTGCGCTTCGCGCGCCGCTCGGACCGCGGCGGCGCGGACGGCGCCCCCGCACCCTTCGTCCTGCTGCTCGATTCGCTCGGCGAGCTGCTCGAGTTCTACGCGGCGGCGGACGTCGCCTTCGTCGGCGGGAGTCTGGTGCCGATCGGTGGCCACAACCTGCTCGAGCCCGCCGCGCTCGGGCTACCGATCCTCACCGGTCCCCACAACTCCAACGGTGCGGAAGTGGCTCGCCTCCTGATCGCGCGCGGCGCCGCCGAGATCGTGCACAGCGCGCAGGAGCTCGGCACGCGCGTGAGCGCGCTGCTCTCGGATCCGGCGCAACGCGCGCGCATCGGGTCGCAGGGTCGCGCCGCGGTGGCGGTCAGCCGGGGCGCGCTGTCTAAGCTCCTCGCCCTGATCGAGCCGCTGCTTTGATTACTTTGGCGGCGGTGGCGGCTGCTGCGGCTGCGCTGGCGGGGTGACGGACGGCGCCAGCGATTCGGGTGTCGGCACGGCCGGTGAGGTCGGGGCCGAAGCGGTGAGCCAGTTGTTGACCGAGGCGAGCTCGGGGCGGTCGAGCGTGCCGGCCGCGAGGCGCAGGGTGAGCACGCTCACGATATAGTCATAGCGCGCGACGGCGTAGTTGGTCTGCGCCTGCACCAGATTACGGCGCGCATTCAGCAGATCGACCGAAGTGCGCGTGCCGACCTCGTAGCCCGCCTCGGTGGCCTTGAGTGCCGTGTGGTTGGAGGCGAGCGCCTGGCGCAGGGCCTGCACCCGCGAGATACCGCTGATGACGCCGAGGTACGCATCGCGCGCCTGGCGCTCGGTGGCGCGCGAGCTCTGCACCACTCCCTCCTTGGCGGCGATCCACAGGTACTCGGCCTGGCGCACCTTGGACTGGGTGAAGCCGCCGGAGAACAGCGGCACCGTCAACTGCAGCGTGATCTGCCGGTCGTTGATCTTGCTCTCAACGCCGTTGAAGGGCAGGGCCTCGATGAGCTCATCGGTGCTGTTGTGCGTGTAGGTGCGCCCGGCGATCACATCCAGCGAAGGCAGGTGGCCGCCGATCGCGACGCGCACGTTGTCGCGCGCGATGTCGGCCGCCAGGCGGCTCGAGACGAGCGTCGGGTTCTGCTCGAGGGAGATGTCGACCCAGCGGCTCTCCTCGGCGGGCTCGGGGTTGAGGAGCGGCATGTCGCTGCCGGGCTTTGACAGCCGATCGTACTTCTGTCCGGTGATCTCCTGCAGCTGATCCTCGGAGGTCGCCAGCGTACGCTTGTCGGCGATCACGGTGGCGGCCGCGGTGTCGCGCGCCGCCTTGGCATCCTCGACGTCGGTAATGGCGATCAGGCCGACGTCGAAGCGCGTCGTCGCCTGGTCGAGCTGGCGGGAAATGGCTTCGAGCGCCGTCTGGTCGGCCTCGAGCGTGTCTTCGGCGGTGAGCACATTGAAGTAGGCCTGCGCCACCCGCAGGATCAGCTGCTGCTGGGCCGCCTGGTAGGTGGCCTCGGCCTGCGCCACCTGGGCGCTCGCGGCCTTGAGCGTCATCCAGTTCGACCACGAGAAGACGCTCTGCCTGAGGTTGAGGCCCCAGGTCTTGGTGGTGGAATCGATCGTCGAGGGCTCGGGGATCACCACCAGGAGCGGTGGCCCGTTGGGATTCGCCGGATTGGTGATCGCGTTGATCGAATCCTGAAATCCCGAGTTGTGGTCCTTGGTGATGCCGGCGGTGCCATTGAGCTGCGGCAGGAGCGCCGCGATCGCCTGCGGGCGTGACTCGCGCGCCGCCAGGCGATTGGCGTCCGCCTGGCGGATCACGGGATCGTTCTTCAGCGCGTCCTCGAACACGCCGACCAGATCCTTCGGTTGCGCGATGCCGGCGAAGCCGGCGAGCAGGCAGGCGAGTGTTGCGGCACGCTTCACGGCGGCGATTCCTTTCGGCACGGCTTCAGAAGCTGAAGCGCGCCGGCCGCGGCGCGTTGACCAGCGGATCGATCACGGTCTCGAACAAGCTGTCGGTGGCCCAGGCGCTCTCGCTGATGCGGCGCACCAGGCGTGCCTCCATCACCGGCGCCTCGCCCACGACCACGAACAGGCGGCCCCCGATTGCGAGCTGGCGCTCGAAGCGTCCGTCGTAGAGCGGCAGCGAGCCCGTGACGGCGATGGCGTCGTAGCGCTCGCCGCCGTCGGCATTGAGGGCGTCCGCGTTCACGACCTCGACGTCGCTCATGCCGAAAGCGGCGAGGTTGCGCGCCGCCAGATCGGCGAGCGCGCCGTAAATCTCGAGCGAGCGCACCCGGGCGCCCGCGGCGCGCAGACACGCGGCCACAAATCCCGAGCCCGTACCCACCTCGAGCACCCGCATCCCGGGCCCGGGCTCCAGCGCCTGCAGCAGCCGTCCCACGACGCTCGGCCGCAGCATGTGCTGCCCCTCCGGCAGCGGCACCTCGGCATCCACATAGGCGCGGAAACGCTGCAGCGCGGGCACGAACGACTCGCGCGGTACCTGGCGCAGCGTCGCGAGCACGCGCTCGTCCAGCACGTCCCAGGCACGCACCTGCTGCTCGACCATCTGCTCAAGGGCTGTCACTTCACTTAATGCCGGGCGTCGGAAAAGGCCGCAGAAGTTAAGGGTTTTTCCCGTCTGTGCCAAGCGGGAATGCGACGAGATATGGTGAAATGCCGACGGGGCGTGGCGGGGGCGCGCTATGCTTAGGCTCGCCCGCGACCGCCTGCATTAGAAGTCAAAAATCCTACCCAGGCGGAAGGGCTTGAGAAGTATAAAGAGATGTCGATCCTCGGGCTGTTGTGCCTCCTTTGTGCGCTCGTCGCCGGCCTCTTCCTGGTGCTTTACGGGCTGCAGCGGCGCGACCTGAAGAGCCTCGAGCTGCTGTCGCGGCAGCTGCAGCGGATCGCCATCGGCGGACGGCTGCCGGGCCGGGTGGAGATCGACAGCGACAAGCCTGAGGTCGCCGCCCTGGTCACCGCGGTCAATCACCTGCTCACCCGGGCTGGGCCGGGCGAGGGCGAGGTCGCGCAGGCGCCACGGCTGTTCGCTGACCTCGGCGAGCGCATCCACGAGGCCGTGCTGGTGCACCGCGAGGTGATCCTGTACGCCAACCGCCAGTTCGCCAGCCTGGTCGGCGTCGACCGCGTCGAGCTCATCGGCCGGCGCCTCGGCGACCTCGTGCCACCGGAGTACTCGGAGCTGGTCAGCGAGAACATCCGCCGCCGGCTCGCCGGCGAGTCGGCCGCGGAGCGCTATGAGATCGACATGGTGGGGCTGCAGGGTCAGATGAGCCGCCTGGAGGTCGCCTCCAGCGTGGTCGACTACGACAAGGGCAACGCCCTCCTCATCACGGGCGTGGAGATCATCCCGACGCAGACGACGCCGGCGCTGCGCCTCGCGGGCGACGCCGCTGCGACCCCGCAGCAGCTCGCGCTCGACTCACTCGCCGAGGCCATCATTGCCACCGACGAGCTCGGCCACATTACCTTCATGAACCCTGCCGCCGAGCGGCTCACCGGCTCCGAGGCCGTGCAGGCCAAGGGCAAGCTCCTCGAGGAGATCGTCAGCCTGGTGGACGAGTCCGACCGGCGGCTGCTCGCCGACCCGGTACACCAGGCGCTCAGCAGCGGCGCCCCGGTGAGCCTCGGCCGGCGCGCACTGATGCTCTCGCGCAGCAACGGGGGCGAGCGCTCGATCGAGCTGTCGGCATCACCGGTACGCAACGAGGCCCAGCAGCTGGTCGGGGCGGCGCTGCTGCTGCACGACGTTACCGAGCTGCGCGGTCTCGCCCGGCAGATGTCCTACCAGGCGACCCACGATGCCCTCACCGGGCTCGTCAACCGCCGTGAGTTCGAGCGGCGGCTCGAGGAAGCCATCGAGACCGGGCACCGCGGCGACGGTCAACACGTGCTGTGCTATCTCGACCTCGACCGTTTCAAGCTGGTCAACGACACCAGCGGCCACCTGGCGGGAGATGCCATGCTGCGCGAGGTCGCGAAGCTGCTGCGCGATGCGGTGCGCGACAGCGACACCGTCGCGCGCCTCGGGGGGGATGAGTTCGGGATGCTCCTCATCGGCTGCCCGCTGGAAAAGGCGCGACAGATCGCCGACGACGTATGCCGCTCGGTCGGCGACTACCGTTTCGTGTGGAAGGACCGCATTTTCAACATCGGCGTGTCGGTCGGACTGGTGGAGATCTCGCGCGAGAGCGGCACGCTGGAAGAGCTGCTGGCCGCGGCCGACACCGCCTGCTACGTGGCCAAGAAGCAGGGCAGCGGGGTCGCGGTCTATTCGGCGCGCGACGAGGCGCTTGCGCGCCATAGCGGTGAGATCCAGTGGCTGCAGCGGCTGCAGGGCGCCTTGAAGGACAACCGCTTCCAGCTCTATCACCAGGTGATCGTGCCCACGCACGGCGCGAACGGCGGACCGGCGCTCGAAGTGCTGATACGGCTGCGTGACGAGAACGGCCAGGAGCTGCCGCCCGCGGAATTCATGCGCGCCGCCGAACGCTATCGCCTCATGGGCCTGGTGGACCGCTGGGTGGTGCAGAACACGCTCGCGGCTTTCGGCCGCGGCGCCCTGCCGGTACCGCCCGGGCGCAGCGTCGCGATCAACATCTCGGGCCAGACACTCGGAGATCTGCAGTTCCTCGAGTTCGTGGTCGAATGCCTCGACAGCACCGGGGTCGCGCCCGGGCAGGTCTGCTTCGAGATCACCGAGAACGCCGTGGTCGCCAATCTCGAGCACGCGCGGCGCTTCGTCGGCGTGCTGCACGGCCTGGGCTGCCAGTTCGCGCTCGATGACTTCGGCTCGGGCGTCGGCTCCTTTTCCAATCTCAAGAACCTGCCGCTCGACTACCTCAAGATCGACGGCTCCTTCATCAAAAACCTCGCGCGCGACACCGTCAATCAGGCGATGGTGACCGCGATGATCAAGCTGGCGCGCACCCTGAACTTCAAGGTAATCGCCGAGCAGGTCGAGGACGCGGCGGCGATGGAGGCGGCACGGCGCATGGGGGTTGATTACCTGCAGGGCTTTGCCATCGGCAGGCCACAGCCGATGCAGTTCGCCGTGGCGGCGTAAGCGGTCGTTGAGCGCCATCCGCACAGCTAAGGGCGAGCGCACGCAATAGTCCATCAGGCATTAGTTAACCAAACGGTTAACTATGGCCGAAAGGACCTATGCGCCCCGCGCCGAGCTGACGCCCGGCCCCTTCAAAGCAGCGGGACCAGCAGCAGGGCCACGATATTGATGATCTTGATCAGCGGATTGATCGCTGGACCTGCGGTGTCCTTGTAGGGATCGCCGACCGTGTCGCCGGTGACCGCGGCCTTGTGCGCCTCCGAGCCCTTGCCGCCGAAGTGGCCTTCCTCGATGTACTTCTTGGCGTTGTCCCAGGCGCCGCCACCGGTCGTCATGGAGATGGCGACGAACAGTCCCGTGACGATGGTCCCGATCAGCAGGCCCCCGAGCGCGCGCACGCCGGCGCCGCTGCCCATGAGGGTGTTGGTTACCAGCACCAGCACGATCGGCACCAGTATCGGCAGCAGCGAGGGCACGATCATCTCGCGGATGGCGGCCTTGGTGAGCAGGTCGACCGCGCGCGAATAGTCGGGCTTTTCGCTGCCGGACATGATGCCCTTGATCTCGCGGAACTGCCGCCGCACCTCGGTGACCACGGCTCCGGCCGCGCGCCCCACGGCCTCCATGGCCATGGCGGCGAACAGATAGGGCACCAGGCCGCCGATGAACAGGCCGATGATCACCGCCGGATCGGACAATGAGAAGGTGACGGACTTGCCGGCCGCTTCGAGGTTACGGGTGTAATCGGCGAACAGCACCAGCGCGGCGAGTCCCGCCGATCCGATCGCGTAGCCCTTGGTCACCGCCTTGGTGGTGTTGCCGACCGCATCGAGCGGGTCGGTGATGTTGCGCACTTCCTTCGGCAGGCCGGCCATCTCGGCGATGCCGCCGGCGTTATCGGTGATCGGGCCGTAGGCGTCGAGCGCCACGATCATGCCGGTCATCGACAGCATGGCGGTAGCGGCGATCGCGATGCCGTACAGGCCGTGCAGCGTGTACGAGCCCCAGATGGCGAGGCACACCGCCACCACCGGCAATGCGGTCGACTTCATCGAGACGCCGAGCCCGGCGATGATGTTGGTCGCGTGGCCCGTCTGGGAGGCGGCTGCCACCTTGCGCACCGGGCTGTACTCGGTGGAGGTGTAGTACTCGGTGATCATGATCATGGCCGCCGTCAGCCCGAGGCCGATGAGCGTGCAGCCGAACAGCTCGGCGGAATGCCCCGGCATGATCTCGCGGGTGATGAAATAGAAGGCCACCGCCGAGACCACGCCGGAGACGATCACGCCCTTGTAGAGCGCATTCATGATCTTGCCGCCCTCGCGCGTCGAGACGAAGAACGTCCCGATGATCGAAGCGACGATCGAGGCGGACCCGAGCGCCAGCGGATAGATCACCGCGGCGTAAGCGGCTTCGGGCCCGCGGCGTGCGTACAGCAGCCCGCCGAGGAGCATGGTGGCGACGAGGGTGACCGCGTAGGTCTCGAACAGGTCCGCGGCCATGCCGGCGCAGTCGCCCACGTTGTCGCCGACGTTGTCGGCGATCACCGCCGGATTGCGCGGGTCGTCCTCGGGTATGCCGGCCTCGACCTTACCGACCAGGTCGGCGCCGACGTCGGCCCCTTTGGTGAAGATGCCGCCGCCGAGGCGCGCGAATATCGAGATGAGCGAGCCGCCGAAGGCGAGCCCCACCAGGGCGTGCAGCGCTCCCTCGGCGCTCACCCCGGCGAGCTGCCGCAGTACGGTGTAGTAACCGGCGACCCCGAGCAGCGCCAGGCCCACGACCAGCATGCCGGTGATGGCGCCGCCGCGGAAGGCGACGGTGAGTGCGGCATTGAGTCCGCTGGTGGCCGCCTGAGCGGTGCGTACATTGGCGCGCACCGAGATGTTCATGCCGATGTAGCCGGTGAGCCCCGAGAGCACGGCGCCCACGGCGAATCCCCCGGCGGTCGACCAGCCGAGCGGCGAGAAACCGATCGCGACGAACAGCACCAGGCCGACGATGAGGATGGTGGTGTACTGGCGGTTGAGGTACGCCTGGGCGCCGGACTGGATGGCCGCGGCGATCTCCTGCATGCGCGCATTGCCCGCCGGCAGGCGCAGGATCACCGCCGTGGAGAACACGCCATAGAGTACGGCGAGCACGCCGGCGCCGATCGCAAGCCACAGCCACATGCTGAGATCCATCGAGAAGCCTCCCCCAAAAAAGGCCGCGAACTATAGCACGGTGCGGCGCGGCCTCGGCCGCCTCACCGCCGCAGCGCAGCAAGCTAGACTTTGAACTCGTCCTTGAGCTTGCGCTTCACCGCGACGCCGCGGATGTGCACGTAGTCGGGCAGGCCGTTGCGGTAGGGGGGATAGGCCTCGCCCGCTATCAGCGGCTCGAGGTAGCGGCGACAGGCCTCGCTGATGCCGAAGCCGTCCGCGCGCAGGTACTCGGGCGGCAGCTTCTTCTCCTTGTTGGCGACCTCGGCGAGCGGCACGTGCCCGATGACCCAGCGGTAGGGCCTGGAGGACTTGCGCACGATCGTCGGCATCACGGCGTTCACGCCCTTCACGGCCAGCTCGACCGCGGCCTTGCCGACCGCATAGGCCTGCTCCACGTCGACCCGCGAGGCGATGTGGCGCGCCGAGCGTTGCAGGTAGTCGGCGACCGCCCAGTGATACTTGTAGCCGTGCGCCTCGCGCACCATGTTGGCCACCACCGGGGCGACGCCGCCGAGCTGGGTGTGGCCGAAGGCGTCGCGGGTACCGGCGTCGGCCAGGAACTTGCCGTCCTCGTAGGCCGCGCCCTCGGACACGACGATCACGCAGTAACCGAAGTCGGTCACGCACTGCTTCACGCGGTCGAGGAAGCGCCGCCCGTCGAACGGCACCTCGGGGAAGAGGATGACGTGCGGCGGCTCGTCGAGGCCGCGTCCGGCGAGCCCGCCGGCCGCGGCGATCCAGCCGGCGTGCCGGCCCATGACTTCGAATACGAACACCTTGGTCGAGGTGCGCGCCATGGAGGCCACATCGAGCGCCGCCTCGCGTGTCGAGACCGCGACATACTTGGCGACCGAGCCAAAGCCGGGGCAGCAGTCGGTAGCGGGGAGATCGTTGTCGACCGTCTTCGGGACGCCGACGCAGGTGACGGGAAAGTCGAGCGAGGCCCCGAGCTGCGACACCTTGAGGGCGGTGTCCATCGAGTCGTTGCCGCCGTTATAGAAGAAGTAGCGGATGTCGTGCGCCCGGAACACCTCGATCAGGCGCTGATACTCGGCGCGGTTCTGCTCGAGGCTCTTCAACTTGAAGCGCGCCGAGCCGAAGGCGCCCGCGGGCGTGTGCCGCAGCGCGCGGATGGTGGCCGCGCTCTCGCGCGACACGTCGATCAGATCCTCGGTGAGCGCGCCGACTATGCCGTCGCGCCCGGCGTACATCTTGCCGATGTGCTTCGAGCGCATGGCGGTCTCGATGACGCCGGCTGCCGAGGCGTTGATGACGGCGGATACCCCACCGGACTGCGCGTAAAAGGCATTGCTGCGGACGGGCTTTTTCATAGGGATTGGAGAATAGCGCACCACAGCGCAGGGCGGGGGCGGCGTGTTTGACCTGGCGGCGCCCGCTCGGTAACGTGACGAGGCTTTGTGCAAGAGCCTTGCACTCGCACCGAAATAAAAATATGCGCATCGTCCTGTTGGGGGCCCCCGGATCGGGCAAGGGCACGCAGGCACAACGCCTGGCGGAGCGGAGCGGCATTCCGCAGATATCGACCGGCGACCTGCTGCGCGCTGCGGTGGCGCGCGGCAGCGAGCTCGGACTGAAGGCCAAGGCGGCCATGGACAGTGGCCGGCTGGTCGACGACTCGCTGGTGCTCGGCATGATCCGCGAGCGCCTCGCCGAGCCCGACACGCGCGCCGGATTCATCCTCGATGGCTTCCCGCGCAACCTGTTGCAGGCCGCGGCGCTCGACGGCCTGCTGGCCGAGCTCAAGCAGCCGCTCGATGCGGTGGTGCAGTTCGAGGTCGCCCCCGCCGAGCTGGTGCGGCGCATTTCCGGCCGGCGAACCTGCGCCGACTGCGGGCGCGTCTTCAACGTGCTCACCTCGCCGCCGCCGACGGGTGCTGCGGCGCTGTGCCCGAGCACGGGCGCGCCGCATCGCCTCATGCAGCGCCCGGACGACAACGAGGCCACGGTGGCCGAGAGGCTGCGGGTGTACGCGGAGAAAACCCAGCCGCTGATCGCGTTCTACCGCTCGCGCGGCTTGCTGCGGGTCATCGACGCGCAGGGCGAGCTCGATGCGGTGACCCGGCGCCTCGGCCAGGCGCTCGCAGCGTCGTCCGCCGAGCGCGTGCGCAGGAGCGCCGCACGTACGGCGCCGCGCAAGGCCGCCTCACGCGCGGCCAAGGGCCGCTCGCGCCCGGCACGCACCGGCAAGCGCCGCGCCAAAACGCCGCGCAAGAAAACGCCGGCACGCGCCGCGGCCAAGGGCGGCCGCCGTCCGGCGCGCCGCCGCGCGCTAAAGCGCCGCTAACAGCCGCTCGCCGAGCACGCCGCGGCGCCAGCCGCGCAGCACCGCGCCGTCGCGCCGGCCGTCAGCCAACTGCTCGAGCTCACGGCGCGTCGCGAGCACCTCCGGGACGAGATCGAGCTCGGCCGCGACCGCCTGGCTGATTCCGCCGAGCTTCCTGACGAGCGCGCTGCGCTGCGGATCGGATTGCGGCCGGCTCGGTGCGGGCGGCGCGGGGTCGGGAATGGCGGCGGCCGCCACGCACGCGAGCAGCTCGCCGCCGCTGTGCTTCACTACGCCGGGCGGCAAGTCGGGGATCGCGCCGAGCTGCGCCACGGTGCGCGGCACGCGCAGCACGATCTCGCGCAGCGCCCCGTCCTCGAGAATCCAGCCGCGCGGGCGATCGTGCTCGAGTGCACGCCGCTCGCGCCAGGCGGCGAGGCTGCGGGCGAGGCGCTCGCGCCCGGGATCGAGCCCGCGCAGTCCGCGCACCCGCTCCCAGGCCGCATCCGGCTCGGTGACGAAGTCGCGCGCCTGCGCCAGAGCGGCCAGCTCCTCTTCGAGCCACGCGAGGCGTCCGAGGCGTGCGAGCGAGCGCTCGAGCTCCGCGGCGATCGGCAGCAGATAGCGCACGTCGTCGAGCGCATAGTCGAGCTGCGCCGCTGACAGCGGCCGCCGCGACCAGTCGGTGCGCGTGTGGGACTTGGCGAGCTCGCGCTTGAGCAGCCGGCGCGCGAGCTCTGCGTAGCCGACCTGGGAGGGAAAGCCGGCGAGCGCGGCGGCGATCTGCGTGTCGAACACCGGCCGCGTCAGGCCTGCGAGCGGATACAACACCTCGAGATCCTGACGCGAGGCGTGCATGACCTTGACCGTGCCCGGCGCGGCGAGCAGCGCCGCGAGCGGCGCGAGCGCGTTGGGCGCGTTGAGCGCGAGCGGATCGACACAGGCCGACTCGTCGGGCGAGGCGAGCTGCACCAGGCACAGGCGCGCGTGATAAGTGCGCTCACGCAGGAACTCGGTGTCGAGCCCGATGCGTGGCTGAGCGGTGAGGCGCGCGCATGTCTCGGCCAGAGCGGGCGCTGTCGTGACGGGCGTCTGCAAACTCAAAGGCGATGATCTGTACAATCGACGGGACCCAATTATGCGCAGGCTGCACCGGTACCGAAAGTCATGACGGAGGTGGTTCGTCTCTACCTGCAGATTGCGCTGCTGCGCCGTGGGCCGCAGGACCTGCCGGTCTCGCGGCTGCTGCTGGCCCTCACGGTGGCCGGTTACGTGGCGGTCAATGCGCTGGTTAGCAGCCTGCTGCCGCCGAACACGGGCTGGCGGGCGCAGCTGGCCATCGACGTGCTGTTTACGCTCGCCTGGTATGCGGCGCTGCTGCAGCTCACCGGCCGCAGCGAGCGCTTCCTGCAGACCGCCAGCGCCGTATTCGGCTTCCAATCGGTGCTGTCGCCCCTGCTGATCGTGTCCGAATGGCTGATGCGGCGCTTCGGGCAGGACACCAGCTGGCAGCTGCCGATCGCAGTCGGGGGGCTGGCGCTCGTGATCTGGCTGATCGCGGCCAACGGCCACGTGGTGAAGGCGGCGCTCGACTGGTCGAGCGCCACGAGCGTGACGCTGGTGATCCTGCAGATCGTCGCCGGACAGCTGCTGCTGTTCGCGCTGTTTCCTCCGAACGGCTGACGGAGCCTCGAGTGCACGTCCACATACTCGGCATCGGCGGTACCTTCATGGGCGGCGTCGCGGCCATCGCCCGTGCGGCTGGCTGGCGCGTCACGGGCTCCGATCGCGACATGTACCCGCCGATGAGCACCCAGCTCGAGGCGCTCGGCATCGAGGTGACCGCAGGATTCGGCGCCGAGCAGCTCGAGCTCAGGCCCGACGTGGTGGTGGTCGGCAACGTGATGACGCGCGGCATGCCGGTCGTCGAGGCGCTGCTCGAGAGCGGCCGCCCGTACCTCTCGGGTCCGGAGTGGCTCGCGCGCGAGGTGCTGAAGGACCGGTGGGTGCTGGCCGTAGCCGGCACACACGGCAAGACCACGACCGCTTCGCTCCTGGCGTGGATCCTCGAGCACGCGGGCCTCGATCCCGGCTTCCTCATCGGCGGCGTGCCGGCGAATTTCAGCGCCAGCGCGCGCTTCGGCAGCGCGCCGTTCTTCGTTATCGAGGCGGACGAGTACGACACGGCGTTCTTCGACAAGCGCGCCAAGTTCGTGCACTACCGGCCGCGCTCCGCGGTGCTCAACAACCTCGAGTACGATCACGCCGATATCTATCCGGACGTCGGCGCGATCCAGCGGCAGTTTCACCACCTGGTGCGCATCATCCCCGGCGGCGGGCGCATCGTGTGGAACGCCGCCGATGCCCGCCTCAGGGAGACCCTCGCCATGGGCTCGTGGACGCCGCTCGAGGGCTTTGCGCGCGCCGGGCACCCGGAGGCCCGGTGGAGCGCGCGCTCGCTCCCCGGGGCTGCGGATTTCTCCCGCTTCGAGGTGCTCGAGGCGGGGCGCGCGCAGGGTACCGTCGAGTGGCAGCTGATCGGCGCACACAACGTCGACAACGCGCTCGCTGCGATCGCCGCCGCGCGCCACGCCGGTGTGCCGGTGCCGCGCGCCATCGAGGCGCTCGCCGGGTTTCGCGGCATCGCGCGCCGCATGCAGCTGCGCGGCGAGGTACGCGGCGTGCGCGTGTACGACGACTTCGCGCATCACCCCACCGCCATCGCCACCACACTTGACGGCCTGCGCTCCCGGGTAGGACGGGCGGCGCGCATCGTCGCGGTGCTCGAGGCGCGCTCGCATACCATGCGCATGGGAGTGCACCGCGACACGCTCGCTCCCTCGCTCGCGGGTGCCGACGAGGTCTGGCTCTACACCCCGGCGGATCTCGGCTGGGATGCGGGCGCGGTGCTCGGCGCCTTGGGCGCGCGCGGCCACTCGGCGGCCGACGTCGCGACGCTCGCGCGCGAGCTCGCACGGAGCCTGCGCCCGGGCGATCACGTGCTCGTCATGAGCAACGGCGGCTTCGGCGGCCTGCACGAGAAGCTGCTCAAGGAGTTGCAGCAGCAGCCGACTGAGTAGCGGGCAAGAGTCACGCCTCCTGCGCCCGTCAACCCAGGAGCGCCGTCAGGGCGCTCAGCACTTCCTCCATCCGATTGCGCACCCGCGGCCTATCGGCGGGCGCCTCGCCGTCGGCGTGCCGGCCGCGCTCGAGCGCGGCGAGCGCCGCGCTCTCGATGGCGCGCGCGCTCAGCTCGGCACGCACCGCGAGCCCCGCCCGCACACAACTGTCGATGCGGTGCGCCTGATCGTGTGCGATCGGTACGGCGACACAGGGCACTGCGCAGGCGAGCACCTGCAGCAGCGTGTCGCCGCCGTTGCAGACCACCAGGCGCGCGGCGCGGATCAGCTCGATGAGCTCCGCCGGCGGCAGCCGCGCCGCCACGCGCAGGAACGCCGCAGGCTGACCGCCGTCGGCGTCGGCTCCCACCAGCAGTGTCGGCACGCCGCGCCGGGCGATGGTGCGCGCGGCGGCGGCGACGATCGCGGGCGCATCCTGCGCCCCCGGATGAGCACTGCCGCCGCCGGGCACGACCAGCACATAAGCGCCGGCCTCGAGCGCGAAGCGCGCGAGGCACTCGTTCGAGCGCGCGAGGTCCGCGGTGGGCAGCAGCGTGTCGACGAAGCGCACGGCCGGACGCTTCAGTGCCCGGAGCTTCAGGCGCTCGAGGGGAGTGAGCGCGCCGGCGATGAAGCGCGGATATGCGATCCAGTGCTCGTCGATGAGGCGCATCCATCGCAGGCGGAACGCCTTGCGGCGCTGGCGGCGCCGCGAGCTCACGTAGACGATGCGCGCGGCCACCTCGTGCGCCGCGCGCAGCTGCACCGTCCGCCCGGCGTTGTCGAATACCACGACGCGGGGTTGGAGCTCGCGGATCAGGGCGCGCACCTCGCGCGGGTGAAAGGTCGCGGACGAGGGCAGCAGGGTGGTGGGGAAGGGCGTAGCGGCGGCGTACGGCGCGGCGCGGCTCAGCGCGAAGTGCATCTCGAGTGCCGGCACGCGGCGCGCCAGCGCCGTGGCGATCATCAGGCAGCGCGCGTACTCTCCGAACCCCAGGGGTCCGGATACCGGGATGAACAACAACCGGGCGCTCGGGGTCGACACGACTGCGAATGGTAGCTGAAGGATCGAGCCGCACGATGGCACCGCTCCTGTTCTTCGATCCCCTGTGCCCGCGCCCCTATGGCGCGGACAGCCTGCGCACGGGGGGCCTGGCGGGTACCGAGGCGAGCACGGTGCGCATAGCGGAGGCGCTCGATGCCTGGGTGGCGCAACACAACCGCACCGAGGCGCAGGGGCGTTACCGGCCGCCGAGCGCCGTGGCGCACGTGCGCCACGTGGTGGTGCTGCGCGACCCGCGGGCGCTTAAGGACGCGGCGCGGCTCTTTCCCGGCGCACATCTGACGCTCTGGGTACACGATCGCATCGAGCCCGGCTCTTCGCGCGCGCGCTGGTTCGAGCGCGCCGTGCCGCAGCTGCGCCTGCTGCAGCCCGACATCGTGTGCGTGTCGGATTACCAGCGCGAACGGGTCGCGGCCACTCTCGCGGGGCTCCCCGGCTGCGAGCACCTCGTGGTGCGCCGCATCTACAACCCCGTCGACGACGCCATCGTTCCCGACGGCACGCCCGTCGATCCCGGCAAGCTGGTGTTCTTCTCCTCTCCCAACAAGGGACTGCGCTTCGCACTCGATGCGTTCGGCGCGCTCAAGCGGCGCATGCCGGACCTGCGGCTGTGCGTCGGAAATCCGGGCTACAAGAGCTTCAATGCGGCGGCTACCCCGGGGGTCGAATGGCTCGGATCACTGCCGCACGCGCGCGTGCTTGCCGAGGTACGTGCGGCGCTTTGCACCTTCAGTCCTAACTTCGTGATCCCGGAGACCTTCGGCCTGGTGTTCGCCGAGTCGCGCGCGGTCGGCACGCCGGTGCTGACCTATGACTGCGGAGCCGCGCGCGAGGTGCTCGGCGATCCGGAGGAGCTGTTGCCGGTCAGCTGGGCGCAGCGGGCTTACGAGGCGCCGCTCCATCGCCTCGAGCCGCGCTGGCGTGCGCTGCCGGCGCGCTGGGCCGACCGCCTCGGGCTCTTCGACCGCTGCATCGAGCGCATCAGCCGCTGGCGCGACGGTGCCCGTCCGCGGGTGGGCCCCGATCCGCGCTTCCGCCTGTCGGCGATTGCCGGCGAGTGGCGCAGCCTCCTCGCGGCCCGGGGACCCTCCTGATGCGTGCCTTCGCCTGGTTCCTGCTGCTGCTCGCCGCCGCGTTCGCAGTAGTCGCGCTCGCTACCTATCCCGCATGGCTCCTGCTGCACCCGCATTTCGACTTCCCGTTCCATCGCATCGGCGAGCGCATCGGGATGCTGGCGCTCGCCGTCGGCTTTCTCCTCGTGGCCGGGCACCTGAGGCTCGCCGACCGCGCGAGTCTCGGTTACGGCGCACCAAGGCCGCGGTTCGTGCGCGAGGTGCTCCTCGGGCTCGCGCTCGGTGTCGCAACCATGGCGGCGGTCGTGGCCGCGATGAGCGCGCTCGGCCTGCTCGACTGGGCGCGTGCGGCGGGTCTGGGCGCGCTCGCCCTGGCGCAACTGCTCGTCACGCGCCTCGTGAGCGGGCTGGCCGTGGCGTTCATCGAGGAGACCTTCGTGCGAGGGGCGATGTACACGGCCATCGAGCGCGAGTCGGGCGCGCGTGCCGCCGTGCTCCTGACCTCACTCCTCTACGCCGCGACGCACTTCTTCGCCAAGGTGCGCATCGCCCCGGAGGATGTCACGCCCTGGAGCGGCCTCGCGCTGCTCGGCCAGTCGCTCGCGGCCTTCGCGCACTTCGGCGGCATCGTCGATGCCTTCCTCGCGCTCACCGCGGTCGGCGTGGTGCTCGCGCTCGTGCGGCAGGCGACCGGAAACATCGCCGCGTGCCTCGGGCTGCACGCCGGTTGGGTGTGGGTGATGCTGGTGGTGCACGAGCTCGCCGCGCCGCGCCGCGAGGCGCCGCTCGCCTTTCTTCTCAGCCGCTTCGACGGCTTCGTCGGCTGGCTGGTGCTCGGCTGGACGATCGTCCTGGCCGTGCCGCTGTGGCGGTTCTACACCGCGCGCAGCGCAGGGCGCCAAAGTCGCGCCTTTGGCGCCCGGCAACGAAGCTGAACTTCAGTCCAGCTGCTGCGCCGCGTGCCCGTCCTTGCGCAGCGCCTCGAGCAGGCCGCCCCGGCCGACCAGGTGCAGAGCCCCCACCACGACCAGGCAGTTCTCATCGCCGTGCAGCAGCCGCTCGATCTGCGGCAGCCAGTGCCGGTTGCGATCCGTCACCAGGCTGTCGTAGAGCGCGGGAAAGGAGCGGTACTCGGCCGCGAGCAGCGCGGCGAGCTGCGGCGCGTCGCCGCGCCGCCAGGCCGAGAGCACCGTGCGCGTCTCGTTGCCGGTGTCGTCGAGATCGTCGAGCACCATGTCGAGAAAGCGCAGCTGCGCCTGCGGCGCGAGTGCTTCGAAGACGCTCATCTCGTCCGCGAGGCTCTCGAGCCCGGCGGTGCTCTTGTGGTCGGCGAGCGCGCGCCCCAGCAGCTGCTGGTCGACTCCCTGCTGCGGGTCGAAGCCGAGCCGTGCGTACTCGAGCTCGGTGAGCTGCAGGCCGACCATCCACGGCGCCTCGTGATCCATCGCGAGGGCCGGCAAGCCGAGCGCCGCGGCCGCCGCGCTCGCACGCGCGTAGCGCGCCGCACCGGCCAGCTCGCGCAGACTCGCGCCCTCCGCCAGGCCGCCGTGCTCGAGCAGCGTACCGAGCGCTTCGCTCGGATCGACCTTGCCGAGATCGATCTCCATCACGAGGCGGGATGAGTCTGCGTAGGCGCGATCGAAGCCCGGCGGCAGCGCGGCCTCGGCTTCGGGCAGCAGGTGAATCGAGCCGGCGAGATAGACGGTGTTATGGGCGCCGCGGATCGCCCACACGGGGCTCGCGGCTTCGGCGCTCAGGCAGCCGAGTACGCCGAGCGCGAGAAGCCACCGGCACGCTGATCCAGCCACACGACCTCCGTCAGCAGCGAGCCGTCGGGCCGCAGCTCGAGCGTACGATACGCCGGCGGCCGCACATCGACTGCGAAATCGTCGGAGTTGGGAAGGAACTGCGCGCAGGTCGAGGGCGTGGCGAGGAGGCGCACCCCCTTGCGCAGGGCGTCGTGGCTCTGATGCACGTGGCCCCAGACGATGGCCCGCACGTTCGGGTGGCGGTCGACGGTGGCGAGGAATTCTGCGGCGTTCTCGAGCCCCACGCGGTCGAGCCAGCGGCTCGCCATCGGCACCGGATGGTGATGCAGACATACCATGCAGTGGCGCTTGCCCGCACTGCTGAGCGCCGCATCGAGGGCGCGCAGCGACTCGGGGCTGAGGCGACCGCTCGCCGAGCCGGGCAGGCAGCTGTCGAGCAGCACGATGCGCCAACGGCCAAGATCCACGTGGCCGCCGAGTACGAAGGGCGGCGCGTCGAGCTCGAGGCGCATCGCCCGCGGGTCGTCGTGATTGCCGGGGATGCACAGCACCGGCAGCCCGAGCGCGCCGAACAGACGGCGAAAGTGCGGATAGCCTGCCGGATCGTCCTGCACGATGTCGCCGGTCACGAGCAGCGCATGCGGCGGCCAGTCCTGAGCCTGAGCGCGCGCAAGCGCGGCCGTGAGCGCGGGCAGAGTCGCCACGCCACGCAGCGCCTCGGCTTCGCTGCCGTAGAGATGCGGGTCGGTGAAGTGTGTAAGGCGCACCACGCTCATGCGAAAACCAGCCTAGCAGAGCGAGCCGCGCGCGGCAGTGAACCAGGTCGCCGGGCGCGTGTCGCAGAATCTCGACAGGTCATAACGGGCCGCACGTTCCCGTGGGTTCATAATGTGAAGCACGCCCGTGGCCCCTGCGCACTCGCAGGAACTTAAGTCGAATCAATCTGTCGCCAGGCGAGCGCGGGTGCGCGCGAGAGCCGGCGCTGCGCGCCGCCGGGCTCCGGAGGTGCGCAATTTGAGCATCGGGCGCGCCTTTGGGAGAATGCGCGCCCCTGCACGTCCGGCAGACACCGCGGCCGCCGAGAGCCGCTCAAGGCACCGCATGACCACGCGCCGCGAACTCGCCAATGCCATCCGCGCACTGTCCATGGACGCCGTGCAGCGTGCGAATTCCGGTCACCCGGGCATGCCGATGGGCATGGCGGATATCGCCCAGGTGCTGTGGTGTGACTTCCTGAGGTACAACCCGGGAAATCCCGGATGGGCGAACCGCGACCGTTTCGTGCTCTCGAACGGACACGGCTCGATGCTCCTTTACTCGGCGCTCCACCTGACGGGCTATCCGCTCACCATCGCCGACCTCGAGAGCTTCCGCCAGCTGGGCAGCAAGACACCCGGTCACCCGGAATACGACTTAGCCGTAGGCATCGAGACCACTACCGGTCCGCTCGGGCAGGGACTGGCGAATGCGGTCGGCATGGCGTTCGCGGAGAAGCTGCTGGCGTTGCGCTTCAACCGCCCGGACCTTGCGCTGGTCGATCACCAAACTTACGCCTTCTGCGGCGATGGCTGCCTGATGGAGGGCGTTTCGCACGAGGCGTGCTCGCTGGCCGGAACGCTCGGGCTCGGCAAGCTCATCGTCTTCTATGACGACAACGGCATCTCGATCGACGGCAAGGTCGTCGGCTGGTTCACCGACGATACCCCGGGGCGCTTTGCCGCCTACGGCTGGCACGTGATCGCGAACGTCGACGGGCTCGACGGTGAAGCGGTAGGCGCCGCGATCCGTGCGGCGCGCGCCGAGACCGAGCGACCGTCACTCATCTGCTGCAAGACCATCATCGGCTATGGCGCGCCTCACAGGCAGGGCACCAAGGAGGCGCACGGCGAGGCGCTCGGCCCCGAGGAGGTCGCCGCCGCGCGCGTCACCCTCGGCTGGCCCTACCCGCCGTTCGTGGTGCCGGACGAGATCCGCGCGGGCTGGGACCATCGCGCCCAGGGTGCGGCACTCGAAGCCGCGTGGCGCGAGCTCTTCAGCCGCTATGCGCAGCGCTATCCCGATGAGGCGCGCGAGTTCGAGCGGCGCATGCGGGGTGAGCTGCCGGCGACGTTCCCCGCCAGCGCCGCCCAAGCCCTCGAGACGCTCGCCCGGCAAAGCGCAGCGCAGGCCACGCGCGCCTCCTCGCAGGCGGTGCTGAGCGTCCTCGCCCCGGCGCTGCCTGAGCTGTTCGGCGGCTCGGCCGATCTGACTCAGTCGAACAGCACCTTCTTCAAGGGCGCACGCACCGTGACGCCGCAGGATGAGGCCGGCGACTACCTGCATTACGGGGTGCGCGAGTTCGGCATGACCGCAGTCATGAACGGCATCGCGCTGCACGGCGGGCTGCTGCCCTATGGCGGCACGTTCCTGGTGTTCTCCGATTACGCGCGCAATGCCGTGCGCCTCGCCTGCCTGATGCAGATCAAGGTGGTGCTGGTGTACTCGCACGACTCGATCGGCCTCGGCGAGGATGGCCCGACGCACCAGCCCATCGAGCATCTGGCGAGCCTCAGGGCGATGCCGCACCTGAGCCTCTGGCGGCCGTGCGACGCCGCCGAGACCGCGGTGGCGTGGACGCAGGCCCTCGAGCGGCACGGACCCACGGCGCTGGTGCTCACCCGGCAGGGGCTGCCGCAGCAGCCGCGCACGGCGGCGCAGCTTCGGGGCATCGCGCGCGGCGGCTACGTGCTCATCGACTGCCCGGGGACGCCCGAGGCGCTGGTACTCGCCACCGGTTCCGAGGTCGGCATCGCGGCGCAGGCGGTCAACGCCCTGAACGCCGCCGGGCGGCGCGTGCGGCTGGTATCGTTACCTTCGACTGACACCTTTGACGCCCAGGACCAGGCGTACCGCGAGACGGTACTGCCGCGCGCGGTCACGCGGCGTCTGGCGGTCGAGGCCGGCGCCACCCAGAGCTGGTGGCGGTATGTCGGCAGCACCGGAGTGGTGCTCGGCATCGATCGCTTCGGCGCCTCCGGCAAGGGCCCCGATGTTTTCACTCACTTCGGCTTCACCGCCGATAATATTGCGCAACACATACGCGCACTGCTGGAGGCTTGATGGCAATCAAGGTCGGGATCAACGGTTATGGCCGCATCGGGCGCAACGTGCTGCGCGCACTCTACGAGGGCCGGCGCACCGGCGAGCTCAAGATCGTGGCGCTCAACGATCTGGGCGACCCGAAGACCAACGCGCACCTGACGCGCCACGACACCGCGCACGGCAAGTTTCCCGGCGAGGTGTCCGTGGACGGCGACTACATGGTCGTGAACGGTGATCGGGTGCGGGTGCTGGCCGAGCGCGACCCGGCCAAGCTCCCCTGGGGCGAGCTCGGCGTCGAGTACGTGCTCGAGAGCACCGGGCTCTTCACCAGCAAGGTGAAGGCGGGTGCGCACCTCAAGGGGGGCGCGAAGCGGGTGGTCATTTCCGCGCCGGGCGGCGACGACGTCGACGCCACCATCGTCTACGGCGTCAATCACCAGACGCTCAAGAGCAGCTTCACTGTGATCTCCAACGCCTCGTGCACCACCAACTGCCTGGCGCCGGTCGCCAAGGTGCTCCACGGCAAGGTGGGGATCGCCGCCGGGATCATGACGACCATCCATGCCTACACCAACGATCAGGTGCTCACCGACGTCTATCACTCCGATCTGCGGCGGGCGCGCTCGGCCACCATGTCGCAGATCCCGACCAAGACCGGGGCCGCCGCTGCCGTGGGGCTCGTGCTGCCCGAGCTCAAGGGCAAGCTCGACGGCTTTGCAGTGCGCGTCCCGACCCTCAACGTCTCGCTGGTGGATCTCACCTTCAGCGCCAAACGCGCCACCTCCGTCGAGGAGGTCAATCAGGCGATGAAGGAGGCGGCGGCCGGCCCGCTGAAGGGGATCCTGGCCTACAACACCGAGCCGCTGGTCTCCGTCGACTTCAACCACGACGCGCACTCCTCGATCTTCGACGCCACGCTCACCAAGGTGATCGATGGGGCGCTCGTCAAGGTATGCGCCTGGTACGACAACGAGTGGGGATTCTCCAACCGCATGATCGACACCACGCTGGCGTGGTCCAGGGTCTGATGAAGTTGCTGCGCATGACGGACGCGGACCTGCGCAACAGGCGGGTCCTCATCCGCGAGGACCTGAACGTTCCGGTGCAGGGCGGCGTGGTGGTGAGCGATGCGCGTATCCGCGCGGCCCTCGCCACCATCCGTTACGCGCTCGACCAGCATGCGCGGGTGTTTATCGTGTCGCACCTGGGCAGGCCCAAGGAGGGCGCCGACGACCCGGCGCTGACGCTCGCGCCGGTGGCGGCGCGCCTCTCGGAGCTCCTCGGCAAGCCGGTGCCGCTGCGCAAGGACTGGCTCGCCGGCGTCGACTGCCCGCCCGGCACCGCGGTGCTGTGCGAGAACGTGCGCTTCCTCAAGGGCGAGAAGGCCGACGACGAGCAGCTGGCGCGCCGCATGGCAGCGCTCTGCGACGTG
>DATMMK010000014.1:0-29649 GCA_035569755.1 Steroidobacteraceae bacterium | reverse complement strand
GTCGATGAGAACGATGCGCGTCCTCGCGGGAGCCGGAAGCTCCATTGGGCCGCAGCGGCTGTTGTTCGCGCCTTGTTGCACTCGCAGCACCGCGTGTCCCCCGTACACGGTGATTTATCAGGTAGGGCCTGATCGTACGCTAAGGAATTTCCCGGCCTCTGCAACCAGGACCCGAATCCTCGCGTAGCCCGGCCTCCTGTTGAGCTGTCGGAAAGGGATTACGCCCAGGTTAAGTCACGGCGACGGCATCGGCGGCATATGTCACCTGGAGGGCGCAGGGGCTGCCGATTGTGCGACAGAAGTCTTTTCTGACGAGGACGTGGCCGTGTAAGCATGCCCCCTCAGTTTTGGCGCGGCAGGAAGCCGGCCTGATGCCTGCGGCAGGGAAGCCGGGAGGAGGGGGCGAAGGACCGCTCCCTCCTCACAGGCGCAGCGCATTATCGCTCGACGGTCAGCACGACCTTGCCGCGCGCGTGGCCGGTCTCGAGGTAGCGTAGCGCCTCGGCGGTGTCGCTCAGCTTGTAGGTGCGGTCGATGACCGGCGTCACCTTACCCGACTGCATGAGGTTGCCGAGCACCGCGAGGTCGCCCTTGTTGAGCTCGGCCAGCATCATGCCGAACTTCTGGCTCATGAAGGGCGAGAGTATCCAGGCCTCGAGCGGCGTCTCGAGCCACCCGAACCAGCGGCCCGTGGTGGCCGAGCCGATCATCACGTAGACGCCCTGGGGGCTCATGACGCGCCGGTAGTCCGACACTGAGTGAGTGGCGACGTTGTCGACGATCACGTCGTAATGCTCGCCGCCCTTGGTGACGTCTTCGCGGGTGTAGTCGATCACGTGATCGGCGCCGAGTGAGCGCACGAGCTCGAGGTTCCTGGTGCTGCACACGCCGGTCACTTCGGCGCCGTATGCCTTGGCGATCTGCACGGCGAACGTGCCGACGCCGCCGGAAGCGCCGTTGATCAGCACCTTCTGCCCCGCCTTGACGTGGCCCTTGTCGCGCAGCGCCTGCAGCGCGGTGAGCGCAGCGATCGGCACCGCGGCGGCCTGCTCGAACGTCACGTTGCCAGGCTTCGCTGCGATCGCCCGATCCTCGCGCACGGTCACGTATTGAGCGAACGCCCCGAACTTCCCGCCGAACACCTCGTCGCCCGGCTTGAAGCGCCTGACGCTCTTGCCCACGGCCTCGACCGTGCCGGCAAAGTCGACGCCGAGGCGCGGGTTCTCGGGCCGACCGAAACCCCCATCGATGCGCACCAGGTAAGGCGTGCCTTCGAGGTAATGCCAATCGAGCGGGTTCACGGAGGCCGCGTGCACTCTGACCAGGACTTCGTCCTCGGCCGGGGTCGGTTTCGGCAGGTCCGCATACTCGAGGACTGCGGGCGAGCCGTAGCAGCGCCGCTCGATCCCCTTCATCGGCGTGGCGCCGGCAGGCAGCGGTGGCGCCGCGCCACAGGGATCGGTGTGGCTCATGACGAGCGCCAGAGTCACCACACCAGCCCCGACGATGAGTACAAGGCCGCCCAGAATCTTATAGCGCAGTTTCACAAACACACCGCCGGCGGTTGCGACAGGAGAGTGCCGTCGCCGTTAGTGTACCCCGGCCCGCCCGGGGGTCAGCGTCGCCTCACCGCAAAGCCCGCTCGCGGCACCCGCACCTCACAGCGGGTAGTCGCAGACCAGTTCCGTGTGCGAGCGCTCCCACAGCCGCGCACCCATCGCTCTGACCCGCAGCAGAACCGAAGGGTGCCGTGCCAGGCTGGGCGGGAGATCGGCGCCTGACGGCTGGCGCTTCGCATCGACCGCCACGCGCAGCGTGTGGCCGAAGCTCTCGAGGGACACATGAACGTTCCCCTGGCTGCCCGCCGGGCAGTGCGCCAGGATTTCGCTGAGCAGACTGTAGAGATGCTCGGACTGCTGCTGGTCGAGCGCGAGCGGCGAATCCCCGGCGAGGCTGACCTCGAGGGGCGTGCCTCCGGGAGTGCGGCGCTCCAGGGCCTGCAGCGCCGCGAGCAGATCGCCATGCATGGCCTGCAGCGGCGCGAGGCGGTGGGCGGCCTGGCCGCAGTGGTCTGCGGCGCGCTGCGCCTGCCGCGCGAGCGACTCGAGCAATTCGCGCACCCTCGCTGGAGCTGCCCGCCGGCGGACCTCCAGCTTGAGTTTATGCGCCACGATTCGCAGCTCAGCCAGCGGCCCGGAGAGCGTGCGGCGCAACTCCGCACCGAGCTCGCGGCGCTCGAGCTCGGCGCGGTCGAACAGCAGGCGCCGCAGCGTGTTGCGCTCGGTCACGTCGTGAGCGAAGCAAATGCTCACCCGACGGCCACCGAGAAAGGTCCCGTACGACCACATTTCCACGTCCAGGTCGTCGCCGGATTTCCTGAGATGCTTCATCGCCAGCGGCCCGACGGCGCTGTCCTGCGGGCTCTCGAGCGCGGCATGACTCATCCCGCGCGCGAGCAACCGCGTGACGTTGAGCGCCGTGAACTCCGCGACTGAGTACCCGTAGGCCCGTGCGGCCGGCTCATTCGCCTCGAGGATCTGTCCGGTGCGCGCGTCGTGCACCCACAGCGGCCGCGGATCTCCCTGGAAGAGGCACCGGTAGCGCTGGTTGACCGCCCCGATCTCACGCCGCCGCCGCTGGTGCTCGGCGAGCAGCACGGCCAGAGACAGGCTGATGGCGCTCAGCACGCCGATGAATCCCCACACGTAGACGACCCCGGTCACCGCCTCCTGGGTGGCCATGGGTCCGCGGTGCATCGCAAAGCCCGCGACCGCGCCCATCGCGCACATCAAGGTAGCCAGCGAGGCGAGCGCAACGCCGAGGCGCGCGGCGGCCCACAGCACTAGCAGAATGCTCAGTGTCAGGAGGGGCAACAGTATCTTTGCGTTGGTTGCCTCGAGCAGCATCAGTCCCCAGCCGGCGAGGCACAGACACCAGGCGATGAGTTCGCCGGGAGCCTGCCTGAAGGCGCGTCGCATGGCGACAGGCAGGGTCAGAGTCGGGACCAGGAGGACGATGCCCGCCACGCCGTCCACCCACCACCGCAGCGCGGCCGCGAGCACTGCCGGCGTGATGCACACGCCGGATGAGTGGGGACAGGAGAATAGCGCTGCCACCCCGGGGGCCATGACATCGTGGCCGATCGATGCCAGGAAGCGACCGGCGGCGAGACTCACGATTGTCTCGGCCGTCCACCCGAGGACGGCCGCGGCGGTCAGCATCAATGGGTCTTGCCAGCGCTCGAGGCTCGGCGCAAAGCGCCAGCGCCCGAGCAGTGCGACGATGCTGTACGCCGCCGCGGTGTAAATGGCGGAGAACAGCAACGCGGTCGGGAGCGGCTCGCCCATCAGGCTGAAGCGGAACAGGGCTGTCCCGATGAGCACCGGTGGCCAGAGCCGGGCGCCCCCGAGCAGCAGGGCCGAGACTGCCACGCCCGTCAGGAGCGAAGGCACGGCGAGTCTCGCATCCGCGTAGGTGAATCCGGAATTGTGGGCGCTGGCGAGCAGGTAGGAGATCGCGCCGCCGCTCCAGCAGGCGCTGACGGTCAGCAGCCCGAACGCGAGGCGGCGGAACCAGGGGAACGGCGCGGCTTCCGCGGCGGCGGGGCCGACTGTCCCACGGCCGAAGCTCCGTGCCGCAACGGGCGCGGTTGCTGGCGCGGATTCGGATTGCGTGGGATCTGCCGCTGGATCATCGGCCTGCGGGATGTTGGCGGTGAGCGCGTAGAGGGTGGACTCGGCCTGTTGGGCGTGGTGGGTCAGTTCCAGCAGGTGAGCCAGATCGGACGGGTCGAGCCGTGTCGCACCGTCGACACGCTGTAACAGTGTTCCGGAGCCGTTTGCGATGGTGGCGAGCAGCTGACCGACGCCATCGTCCAGTTTCTGCGACAGCCGACTCGACTCTCGGTCGGCCGCCGCGAGCAGACGCCGCCGCAGATGCTGCTGGTCAGTCATGTCGACGGCGTACAGGAGATTGACCGGCCGGCCGTCGAGCTCGAGCGGTGTCGACACCAGGTCGGCGTCGATGAGGCGGCCATCGCGGGTGCGATGTCTGACGAGCGGCGCGGCCACCAGCTTACCCTCGGGGGGCGGCAGCTCGGCGGGGCTGCGTGCCTCGGCGGCGAGGTCCGTCATTTTCATGCCGAGGAATTCGGCCTCGCTGTAACCGTAGCGCCGGACCGCTTCGACGTTGGCCATGACTATGCTGCCGGTCCGCGCATCGGCGACCCACACCGGGGTCGGGTTGGCGGTGAACAGCGACCGATAACGCTCAGCCAGGACCGCCAGGCGCCGGTCGTTGTGGCGCCGGGCGCTCAACAGCACGGTAAGTATCGGGCTCACGCAACACAGCAGCCCGATGAAGCCCCAGGTGGCCGCGAGACTCGCG
Source organism: Steroidobacteraceae bacterium (assembly GCA_035569755.1). GTDB lineage: Bacteria > Pseudomonadota > Gammaproteobacteria > Steroidobacterales > Steroidobacteraceae > 13-2-20CM-66-19. Next base: position 25,263 of record DATMMK010000014.1, on the reverse strand, counting down.
AGCACGTCGGCGCTCGCGAGCGGGCCGACCCCCTGACAGAAGGCAATGGCGGCGACGCATGAGAACAGCAGCGTGCACACAGCCGCCATCAGCGTACCGAATTCTGCCGCGGCCCAGGCGACCAGCAGCAGCGCGGCGAGCACCAGCAACCAGGATGCCTCGGCCCGCGACAGCTCGAGCGCAAGGGCACACCAGAGGAGCGACAGCGCGCCAAGGCCCACGAGCCTCGACGACCGGGTGCGCGTCGCGCGACGCAGTCTCATCGGGCTGGCGAGGAGCGGCGGCACCATGAGCGCGATGCCGGCGACCGCGTTCAATTGCCAGCGAGCGATCGTCCAGAGGAGCTCCGAAGTCACGACCGGCGTGAGTGTGCCCGGCGAGGTCAGTGCGCGAAGATATTCCGTGGGAAGGCTGTGCGGCGTGAGCCACACGGCCGCCATGCAGCCGACGAGATCCGCAAAGGCTGCAATGGCCCGGCCCGCCAGGGCGGCCGTGAGCAGGATCAACGGGTCGGCAAGGCGCTCAAGCTGCCGCCGGAAACGCCACGCGCGCATGATGTGCACGGTCATGACGACGCTCAGCGTCTCGCCGACCGCATCGACGGCTACGATGACCGGCGGATCGCCCCGAAGCACTCCCCACACGAGCAGCGAGCCGAGGAGCACGCCCGGCCAGGTGCGCGTGCCCCACATCAGCATCAGGCTGACCGCGATGCCGTCGGCCAGCCAGGGGAGCGGGAAGAGGATGGTCGTGACGTGGGCGCTGACCACGTGCTCGGCGTACAGGAGCATCGCTGCCGCCGGCAGGGTATAAGCGATAAAAAGCAGCAGGATTCCCGCCCAGAGCGGCAGGGGGCGCGGCAGCAGCCTCAGCCTTCCGATGGCGTACAACAACTTGACGACTCTCGATAAAGCGCCAGTGTGTCACGGGCCACAGAAACAATTCTGCGACGCGCGTGGCAGACCCGGCCAGGTTGGTGCGCTGCAGCAGAGACCTGCTGCGCGGTTTTTCACGCCGGACTGAAAAGATGCGCGATCGTGCTCACGGCGAGCTCGGCCTCGGTGCGGTCGGGGGCCGTGCCCGCATCGTCGTAGCCGTAATAATCGTTGTCGCCGATCACCTGGAACACGAGGCCGTCGCGGCGTGGCACGAACGCGACGCCGCCGTAGATGAGTCCGTAATGGATATCGGGCTGCGGGATCGTCCGGGCGAGCTGCCCGCGCACCGGCGTCAGCGACTCATCGCCGAGCAGGGCGCGCGCACCGTAGCCGGTCGCGTTGACCAGGGTTTTCTCCCGCACGCGCACGAAGTCCTCCGGCGAGTGGAACTCCTCGATGCGGATCCGGCCGCCGTTCTCGCGAAAGTCCGACAGTAGTGCGCGCGTGTATGCCGGCAGATTGAACATGAGTTGCGAGCCGCCGCGCACGTAACGGCTGCCGAACGGGTGCGCGCCCGGTGCATAGCTCTGAGCGCCCGGCATCACATCGCCGAGGAGCTCATGCCACAGATGCGCGAACTGCGGGCGCGGGTCGCCCTCAGGCAGGGAGCGGTGGGTTGGCTCGGCCGTATCGGTCACGAAGTAGTTGTCGATGAATTCGACCGGAGTGCCCGGCAGGCCGAGGTAAGTCTGGTAGGTTGCGAAGGAGCGTCGCGCCATCGCCTCCCACAGCTGCCGGAACGCCGGAGTCGCGTACTGCGCGAAGCAGATGCGCGAATCGGGAGTGAACACCCCGGTAGCGCGCGCCGAGGGCACATCCGGCGGGAGCTCCTTCGCATAGATGGTCACGTTGGCGCCGGCGCGTTGCAGCAGCAGCGCCGTGGTCAGTCCGATCGCGCCGCAGCCGATCACGGCAATGTCGCGTTCGCCGCTCGCCAGCGCCTTTGCGACCGCGATCTCGCCCGACCCCCAGGAGAGCGACCAGCCGCTGCCGCCGTGCCCGTAGTTGTGCACGACGGTCTTGCCCTGGATCTGCTCCACCTCCAGGCGCGGGCCCTGGGCGCGGAACGGCCGGCTGCACACGGTAATGGCCGTTATGCGCTCGGTGCTCGCCCGCAGCACTGGCAGCTCGAGCAGCGGGGCAGTCGCGGCGGGCTGCCGGGAGCCGCGCAGCCCGAAGCCGCAGCCCGAGAGCGTCGTGCCGAGAAGCGCGGCACCCGCTCCCGCTACGAACTGTCGTCGGTCGAGCGGAGCGCGCATGTCAGGAGCGAAGCTTCAGGCCCTGGCTGTCGTAGAGGGGCTCCCGCCGCACGGTCGCGCTGCGCATCTCGCCCAGTATGTCGATCTCGAAACGTGCGCCGTCGTGGGCGAGGGCGGACGGCACGTAGCCTGCGGCCAGACTCTTGCCTACGCAGTGCCCGAAAGCGCCCGAGGTTACGTAGCCGACCGCGGCCCCATCTTTCATGATCGACTCGTAGCCGATGACCTCGGCATCGAGCGCTGTGACCTCCATGATGACGAAGCGGCGTTTGGGTCCCGCGGCGCGTTCGGCCAGCACGGCCGCGCGGCCGGTGAAGTCCGCCTTGCTGAAGTCGACGAAGCGGTCGAGCCCGGTCTCGGCGGCGGTGTAATCCGGCCGGAAATCCTTCTGGAAGGAGCCGTAGCCCTTCTCGAGGCGCAGCGACGAGAGCGCCCGTCCGCCGAAGAGCCGCAGGCCGAGATCGCGCCCGGCTTCCATCAGCTCGTCGTAGAGCGTTGCGAAGTAATCGGGCGTCGTCCAGATCTCGTAACCCAGCTCGCCGGTGAAGCCGGCGCGGCTCAAGATCGAGGGGGCGAAGCCCACCGGCGTCTCGCGCACCTGGAACAGCTTGAACGCCGCGGCTGACAGGTCGATGCGCGTGAGGCGCTGCACCAGCTCGCGTGAGCGCGGCCCGGCGATCGACACGCCGTTCAGGGTCGAGGCGAGCGAGCGCACGAAGACGTCCGCTGGCGGGTCTGCCTGGGAGAACCAGCGCAGGTGAAACTCCTCGGCGAAACCTGAGCCGAAGATCAGGAAGCGATCCGGGGCGAGGCAGGCGATGGTGAGATCGCCGACGATGCGGGCCGCGGAATTCAACATGGGCGCCAGCGCGAGCCGGCCGGGCGGCGGAAGGCGCGAGGAGAACACCCGATCGAGCCAGGCGCGCGCGCCGCCGCCTGCGACCTCGTACTTGCCGTAGTTGGTGGTTTCGTAGAGCCCGACGGCACTGCGCACCGCCTGACACTCGGCGCGCACGATCGGGAAGGCCTCGGAGCGACGATAAGTCGGGGTCTCGACGGGCTCCACGCCGGGCGGCGCGAACCAGAGGGCGTTCTCGAGTCCGTAGTTCGCTCCCAGGCAGGCGCCGGCCGCCTTGAGCCGCTCGTAGATCGGCGAGCGGCGCACCGGGCGCGCCGCCGGCAGCTCCTCGTTGGGATAGGCGAGGCGAAAGCGGCGGGAGTAATTCTCAGGAACCTTGATCGAGGTGTATTTCGGTGTCGCAAAGGCCCCGAAGCGCGCCACGTCCATCGAGAGGATGTCCTGCCCGGGATCGTTCTCCGCCATCCAGCGCGACAGCACGAGGCCGATGCCGCCTCCCTGGCTGAAGCCCGCCATGACGGCGCACGCGACCCAGTAGTTCCTCAGGCCCCGCACCGGACCGACGAGCGGATTGCCGTCGGGCGCGAATGTGAACGGACCGTTCACCGCCTTGCGGATGCCGACGCGGCCGAGGGCCGGAAAGTGCCTGAAGCCGACCTCGAAGTAGGGCGCCAGCCGCTCGAAGTCCTCCGGCAGCAGCTCCATCGAGAAGTCCGCGGGGGTCTCAAGCGGTGACCACACGACGCCGTGGGGCTCGTAGGTACCGATCAGCGCGCCGCCGCGCTCCTGGCGCACGTAGATCTCGCCGGCATAGTCGGTGGTATTGACGATCTCGCGGGTCCGCCCCTTGAGCTCGGGAAGATCCTCGCTGATCAGATAGTGGTGCTCCATCGCGAGCACCGGCAGCTCGATGCCGACCATGCGGCCCACTTCGCGCGCCCAGAGTCCCGCGCAGTTGACCACGTGCTCGGCGTGCACCGTGCCCTTGTCGGTCACGACGTCCCAGGTCCCGTCGCGCCGTGAGCTGAGCGACTCGACGCGCGTGAAGCGCTCGACTGAGGCGCCGAGCTGCCGGGCCGCCTTGGCGTAGGCGTTGGTCGTCCCGGAAGGATCGCAATGGCCCCCGTCGGCACGCCACAGCGCGCCGATGAAAAAGCTCGGGTCGATGAGCGGGTTGTGCTCGAGCGCCTGCTCGAGCGAGATCATCTCGGTCTCCATGCCGAGGTAGCGCGCCCGCGAGCAGATGAGCCTGAGGCTGTCGAGCTCGCCCTGGTTGGCCGCGAGCATCAGGCCGCCGTTCGGATGCAGCCCGCAAGACTGGCCCGACACCCGCTCGATCTCCCGATAGAGGTCAATCGTGTACTTCTGCAGGCGCGAGATGTTCGCCTCACCGTTGAAAGTGTGCATGCCCCCGGCGGCATGCCAGGTCGAGCCGGAGGTGAGCTCGCTCTTCTCGATGAGCAGCACGTCGCCCCAGCCGATCCTGGCGAGGTGATAGAGCACGCTCGCGCCCACCACGCCGCCACCGATGACCACGGCCCGCGCCGAATCCTTCATGTCGAGCCCTCTTTGCACAACGTGCTCACCGTCGCATTCGCGGCCAGCGCCAGGCCGAAGGGCCGCGAAGTCTCTGCCAGCCACTCGCGCAGGTGTTGCGCGGTGGTGGCCGGTGTCAGCAGCAAAGTCCCCGCCGTGAGCTGAGCGAGGATCGCCGGCACCTGCACCATGATTGTGGCAGCGGCCCGGCCGGCGGGAAACGCGCCCGTCGCGAGATCGAGCCTGCAGGCCCGGGCGAGCATCTCGGGAACCGCGGGACCGGCGAGCAGGAAGGCCACCAGGGCCGAGGACTGGTCCACGACGGCGCCGCTTTCCTGGCACAGCTCCTGGCAGAGCGCCACGCTTGCGCCCGGAGCCGCCGGGGGTGTCAGCAGCAGCCAGCGGTCGGGGCGAACACTCAGGCTGAGGCGGCCGGCGCGAGCCACGACCGCGCCCGGTCCGGGAAGCGCGATGTCGCGCCCGGCCGCCAGCCGCGCGAGCTCGGGCGCTCGCTCCCGGAACGCGGCGAGCTCGACGATGTCCGCCGGGCAGGATGCGAGCGTGAGCGCGGTGTCAGGACCGGACACGAGTGTTCTCCGCATCGAGCATGTGGGGACTCACTACCTCGACCTCGGTGCTCTCGCCGTGAATGGGGGAAGTGCCGAGCAGGCGCGCGCCGATGCGTTGCCGGCCGGCCGCGAGCAGGGCAAGCCCCACCCACCCCTCGAGATCGACGGACGGGGTCGAGGAGGTGATGTAGCCGAGACTCGCCTCTGGCGACTCCCGTGCGACGAGGTGCATCCCGTTGCGCAGGCGCCGCGCGCGATCGATCGGGCGCACGCCGACGAGCTGCAGCCGATCGGGCGCGGTAAGGCCCGGACGGGCGGCGAGGGCGCGGCCCACGAAGTCGCCGCTCTTCTTCAGCATGCGCTGGAACCCTAAGTCATCGGCCGTGGTGTTGCCGTTGAGCTCGACGGTCGTGACGTGACCCTTCTCGATGCGCAGCGTATTCAGGGCATCCAGCCCATAGGGGCGCAGGCCGTAACGACTGCCCGCCGCCAGTACCGCTTCCCACGCCGCCCGCGCGGCGCCGGCCGGCACGGCGAGCTCATATGCCAGCTCGCCCGAGAAGGAGATGCGGAACAGGCGCCCGGGTATGCCGGCGATCCGCGTCTCGGCTACCGCCATGAACGGGAAGGCCGCATTCGTCAGGTCGAGATCGGCGGTCACCGACGCCACCACGTCGCGGGCGCGGGGACCTGCGACTGCGAACTGTGCCCACTGGTCACAGACGTCGGTGAGAACGACATCGAGGCCGCGGCATACCGACTGCAGATGAAACTCGAGGTGCTCGAGCACGGCGGCGCTGTTGGCGGTCGTGGTGGTGACGAGGAAGTGCGCGGGACCCAGGCGCGAGGTGGTACCGTCGTCGAGCAGCACGCCGTCTTCGCGCAGCATGATGCCGTAGCGGGCGCGGCCCACTGCGAGCGTGGAGAAGGTATTGGCGTAGACGAAGTCGAGGAAGCGCGCGGCGTCGGGCCCCTGCACGTCGATCTTGCCGAGCGTCGAGACGTCGGTGATGCCGACCGAGCGGCGCACGGCGCGCGCCTCCTCGAGCACGGCTTGCCAGCCGGCGGCCCGGGAGTAGACGAGCGGCCGCAGCCACAACCCCGTGTTGACGAAGGTCGCGCCGGCGCGCTCGTGCCACTCATGGAGCGGCAGACGGCGCTTGGGCTTGTAGTGCCCGCGTACCTCGCCGCCGGCGAGCGCCGCGAACGGCACGGGCTCGGCGAACGGGCGCGGCTTGACCTGCCCGACCTCGGCCAGCGGCGCGCCGCGCGCCTCGGCAAGCACGGCGGCGGCCGCCAGTCCGCCGATGCGGCCCTGGTCGGTCGCCATGGCGCAGGTCGTGAAGCGCTTCATGTGCTCGATGTGCTCATAGCCCTCGCGGCACGCGAGGCGCACGTCATCCGCCGTCACGTCGTTCTGCAGATCGACGAAGGCCTTTCCCGGTGCGCGCACCTCCCAGAGCGGCGCGATCGGAGTCGCATCCCGGTCGGGCGGCAGCAGCGGGCCGGCGGCAAGCGGCGGCACCGACTGCCCGAGCTCCGCGGCCAGCGCCCGGGCCGCCGTCTCGCCGTCGAGCGCGGCGGCCGCGGGGCCGGAGAGGCCGCGAGCGGCACCGATGGCGCGTCCCGCCGCGGGCGGCGGCTCGGCCGTGAAAGCGGCGATCCGGGCCTGCCACTCCAGGCGGGCGCCGAGTTGGCTGGCGAGCGAGGTGACGGGGCTGTGGCCCCCGGACATGAGGAGACAATCGGCATCGAGGTGGCGGGTGCTGCCGTTGCGCGCCGCGACGCGCACGCCGCGGACGCCGCGCCGGCCGAGAACCTGAGTGACGAGGGCATCGCTGATGACCTCGATACCCGCCTCCTGCGCGCGCGTCGCCGCGAGAGCGCTCGGGCGGGCGTCGATCACCGCTGCCGCGCGCACGCCTGCTACCTCGAGCGCAAGGACGGCCTCGTAGGCCTCGTCGTTGTTGAGAAAGAACACGGGCCGGCGGCCAACCGCGACCCCGTAGCGGCGCAGGTACCCGAGAGCCGCGCCGGCCAGCATGACACCCGGAACATCATTGCCGGGAAAGGCGATCAGCCGCTCGCTCGCCCCGCACGCGAACAGGACCCTGCGGGCGCGCACCACCCGAAGGCGCTCGCGCAGACCGCCGAAGCGCGCGCGCTCTTCCGGCCCGAGCGTCTCGAGCGCCCCGAACACCCCGTGCCCGTACGCGCCGAGCACAGTCGTGCGCGCCAGAGCGCGGACCGTCGGGAGCGCCGCGACCCGGCGGCACATCTCCTCCCGCCAGCCACTCCAGCGCGGATCGAGCAGCGTTCCGCCCCCGGGCAGCACGTCCTGCTCGGCGAGCAGCACCCGCAGGCCGGCCGTCCCCAGGAGCGCGGCGGCTGCGAGCCCGGCGCTGCCTGCGCCCACGACGAGCACGTCCGCGTGATCGTGCACGATCTCCGCCGGCGCCGCGTGGTCGGCGACGCGGGCCTCGAGCCTGCCCAGGCCCGCGGCGCGACGGATGAGCGGTTCGTAGATGCGCTCCCACGCCCAGCCGGGCGCCATGAAGGTCTTGTAGTAAAAGCCCGCAGGCAGGAAGCGGCCGAGGAGATCATTGACGGCGAGCAGGTCGAGTGCGAGCGACGGCCAGCGGTTCTGGCTCACGGCCACGAGTCCCTCGTGGAGAGGGAGCGTAGTGGCGAGCCGATTGGGCTCGCGGCCCGCCGCGCCGATGACATCGACGAGTGCGCAGGGCTCCTCGCACCCGGCGGTCACGATGCCGCGCGGCCGGTGATATTTGAAGCTGCGTCCGACGAGCTGCCGTCCATTTGCGAGCAGGGCGGAGCTCAGAGTATCGCCGGCGAGCCCCTGCAGCTGCGCGCCGTCGAAGCGGAACGCGAGCGGGCGCGCGGGGTCGGTGAGGAGCCCTTGCGCGACTCGTGCCGGGCCCGTCACGACACCTTCCCGTCGGGGGGCAGCGCCTCGGGTGTCCCCACCCACCGAATCTCGTGGCTGAGCGTGTGGCGCTCGACCTTGAGGAGCCGGCGGCAGCCGCCGACGTGCAGCCACCACTCGAGGTGCCAGCCGAGCGGGTTCTCGCGTGCGTACACGTAGGCGGTGAATTCTTCGAGCGTGCCGTCGGCCGCGGGGCGCGATCTCGTGGCATCCCCGCGGTAACGAAACTCGACTTCGTCGCGCGTGCCGCACCACGGGCAGGGGATTCGTAGCATCGCGCGCCTTCAGTGCAGCCAGGGGTAGGGACCGTCGCCGCGCTCATCCACGGTGCGTCCGGCGGCGAAGCGTCCGAGATCGAGATGGGCAGCAACCGGGTGTGGCGTGCCGTGCGCAATCAGGTGCGCGGTGGTGAAGCCTCCGGCGGGTATCGCCTTGAAGCCCCCGTAGCACCAGCCGCCGTTCAGAATGAGGCCGGCGAGCGGCGTCTTCGAGATGATCGGCGAGCCGTCCATCGTCATGTCCATGACGCCGCCCCATTGCCTGAGCACCTTGACCCGCGCCAGCGCCGGCAGCAGCGTCACGGCGGCGGCGGTCACTTCCTCCACCATCGGGAGCGTCCCGCGCTGGCCGTAGCTGTTGTAACCGTCGATTGCGCCGCCGAACACGAGCCCGCCCTTGTCGGACTGGCTGATGTAGAAGTGTCCGGCGCCGTAGGTGAGCACCACGTCGAGCAGCGGCTTCAGACCCTCGGTCACGAAGGCCTGCAGCACGTGAGTCTCGATCGGCAGCTCGAGGCCCGCCATGCGCGCGAGCTCGGAGGAATATCCGGCCACTGCGAGGCACACGACGTCGGCGGCGACGAAGCCGCGGCTGGTCTCGACGCCCACCACCCGCCCGCCCTCGCGGCGGATCCCGGTGACCGCGCAATGCTCGACGATGTCGACCCCCGCCTCGGAGGCGCCGCGGGCGTAGCCCCAGGCGACCGCATCGTGGCGCACCGTGCCGCCGCGCGGCTGCAGGAACCCGCCGAGCACCGGGAAGCGGCCGTTGTCGAGATCGACCAGCGGCACGAGCGCCTTGACGGCCTGAGGTGACAGCGCCTCGGCATCGACTCCCTCGAGGCGCATCAGGTTGGCGCGGCGCGTGAGCAGGTCACGCTGCGCCTCGGTGTGAAAGAGGTTGAGCGTGCCGCGCTGGCTCACCATGGCGTTGAAATTGAGCGTGCGCTCGAGACTCTCCCACAGCTTGAGCGAGAACTCGTAGAAGCGCACGTTGGCAGGTTGGAAGTAATTGGAGCGGATGATGGTGGTGTTGCGGGCGACGTTGCCGAGGCCGAGCGGGCCGCGCTCGAGCACCGCGACGTCGCTGATGCCGTACCGGGTTGCGAGGTAGTAAGCGGTGGCGAGCCCATGTCCGCCGGCGCCGACCAGCACGACGCGGTAGCGCGGGCGCGGCGCCGCCTTGGTCCAGGCGCGCGACCAGCCGCGCTGTCCCCTCAAGCCCTCGCGCAGCAGCCGCCACAGCGAATAGCGGCCGCTCGAGGTCCGCTCGGGAGGGCTGGCGGGAGCGGCAGAGCGCGGCTGGGACGGCATCGGTGAGCGCATCATAAGGCGTGCGGCCCTTGACGCCCACGGTGACAACCGACAACGTGTGTGCGTGGGGCGGATCCTGAAGTCGCTGTGCGTGGCCGCGGTTCTCTCGCTCAGCGTGGCGAGCCCCGCACCCGCCGCCGTGGTCGTCTCCTCCAAGCTGTCGAGCGAGTCGGCGATGATCGGCGAGATGATCCGCCTGCTGCTCAACGCACACGGTGTGCCGACCGTCGACCGGATGACCCTCGGCGCGACGCCGGTGGTACGCAGGGCGCTGCTCTCCGGCGAAGTCGATCTGTACGTCGAGTACACCGGCAACGCCGGGTTCTTCTTCAATGACCCGGGGAACCCCGCCTGGCGGGACCTGCGCCAGGGCTACGAGCTCGGCGCGCGGCTCGACTACGCCGCCAATCACGTCGTGTGGCTGACGCCGGCCGACGCCAGCAACGCCTGGGCGCTCGCCGTGCGGCGCGACGTCGCCAAGGCCAATCAGCTCCGGACCATGAGTGACTTCGCGCGCTGGGTGGCCGGCGGCGGCCAGGTGATGCTGGCCTGTTCCGCGGAATTCGCCAACGCCGGAACGCTGCGCTCGCTCGAGCGGACCTACGGCTTCACCCTGAGGTCCGACCAGATGATCGTGCTCGCGGGCGGAGAGACCTCCGCCACCATCACGGCCGCCGCGGCCCGCACCAACGGCATCAACACCGCCATGGTTTATGGCACCGACGGGGGCATCGTCGCGGCCGGTCTGCAGATCCTCGAAGACGACCGGCACGACCAGCCGGTGTACGCGCCGGTGCCGACGATGCGCGAGTCGGCGCTCAAGGAGTATCCGCAGGTTGCCGGGATCGTGAAGCCGCTGATGGAGAGCTTTACCCGCGAGAGCCTGCAGCGCCTCAACGCCCGCGTGCAGGTGAATGGCGAGTCGGCCGAGTCGGTCGCGGAGGACTACCTGCGCGAACGGGGCTTTCTCAAGTGAGCAGCGCCGCGCTGCGCACCGTGCCAGGGGCCCGCCTCGCGCGCCTGGATCCACTCGGGGTGGTGCTGGTGGCAGCCGGCGCCGCCGCGCTCGTCTTTCTGCCCTTCATCGTCTTCAAGTCGAACCGCATCGTGCCCGGCGACCCGCGCACCCTCGCGCAGGTGCTGCCGGCCTGGGGGACGCTCGGCTGCACGTCCGTGCTGGCCGTCGCCGCGCTGGTCGCACTCTGGATCGAGGACGCGCGCGCGCGCCTCCTGGTGGCACTCCTCGGCGTGGCGAGCGTGGCCCTGGCGGCTGCCGCGGCCGGCGATGCGCTGACCCCCGCGGGCGACAAGATCGTTCGCGTCGCGCCCGGCGGGGCCTTCTGGATACTCACCGTGTGCCTCGGGCTCCTCGCGACCGATGCGACGACGCGGCTCAGGCCCGGACCGGGACTGCGGGTGCTGTTGCTTGCCGCCGCGCTCGGCGCAGCCGGGCTCGCGCTTGCGCACGGCACCTTCGATCATCTCTCGGTGATGCGCGAATACGCGGTCAACTCGGTGCGCTTCGCGCACGAGGCGCGGCAGCACCTGAGGCTCGCCTTCGGCTCGCTCGCCGCCGCGGCGCTGGTGGGGCTGCCGCTCGGGGTGTTCTGCCATCGGCGCCCGCGACTGCGGCCGGGGATCCTCGCGACCCTCAACGTGATTGAGACGATCCCGGCGATCGCGCTCTTTGGAATCCTCATGGCGCCGCTCGGAGCGCTGGCCGCGGCGGTGCCGCTCGCCGACCGGCTCGGCATCCGCGGCATCGGCGCTGCGCCGGCGGTAGTCGCCCTGTTCCTCTACTCGCTGCTGCCGATCGTCGCTAACACGGTGGCGGGCCTGAAGCGCGTCTCGCGCGCCGCGGTGGAAGCGGCGCACGGGATGGGCATGACGGACTGGCAGGTGCTGACGAAGGTCGAGCTCATTCTGGCGCTCCCGGTGATCCTCACCGGCGTGCGCGTCGTGCTGGTGCAGAACATCGGCATGGTGACGGTGGCGGCGCTGATAGGAGGAGGGGGGCTGGGCGCGTTCGTCTTTCAGGGTATCGGTCAGACCGCGATCGACCTCGTGCTGCTCGGTGCGATCCCGATCGTCACGCTGGCGTTCGCCGCCGCCGTGGTGCTGGATGCGCTGGCCGAGGTGCTCGATCGGGTGAAGGCCTGAGGGTCGCGCGACCGCCATGATCACCGTCGAGAGCCTGACCAAGCGCTATGCGCAGACTACGGTCGTCGACGATGTCTCCTTGACCGTCGAGCGCCACTCGATCACGGCGATCGTCGGGACCTCGGGCTCGGGTAAATCGACGCTGCTGCGGATGATCAACCGGCTGGTCGAGCCGACGAGCGGCCGCGTGCTGGTCGATGGACTTGACACCCGGGATGAGCCCGCCTACCTGCTGCGCAGGCGGATCGGCTACGTGATCCAGGGCAACGGGCTTTTCCCCCATCGCACCGTCGCGGAGAACATCGCCACGGTACCGCGCCTCCTCGGCTGGGACGCGCGCCGGATCGAGGCTCGCGTACGGGAGCTTCTCGAGGTGTTCGCGCTCGACCCGGCAACCTATGCCGACGCGCTCCCGCACCAGCTGTCCGGTGGTCAGCAGCAGCGGGTCGGAGTGGCCCGGGCGCTGGCCGCCGAGCCGCTCGTCCTGCTCATGGATGAGCCCTTCGGCGCACTCGACCCCATCATCCGCGCCAAGGCGCAGGACGATCTGCTCGACATCCAGCGCCGCTTCGGCATGACCGTCGTGCTGGTGACCCACGACATGGACGAGGCCTTCCGGCTCGGACATCAGGTGGCCGTCATGAGCGGCGGACGGGTGCTGCAATACGATCGCCCGGCGGTACTCCTGACGCGACCCGCGGACCCGTTCGTGTCACGCATGACCGGGCTCGCCGACCGGGCCATGCGCCTCCTGTCGCTCGTCACGGCGGGCGAGGCGGCGCTGCCTGGCGCTTCGGATGGCCCGGTGGTGCCTCCTGCCGCCTCGCTCCGCGAGGTGCTCTCCGAGCTTCTGTGGAGCGGGGCGGACTCGGCCCGCGTAGTCGAGGCGGATGGCACGGTGCGCGGACGGCTCACCGTCGCTGCCATCCTGGCGCGCGGGCATCCGTGACCCTGCCCCGCGCGGCGACGGTCCTCAGGCTCGGGGCGCTCGCGCTGCTGGTGGCGTTTGTGGTGAAGCCGCAGAGCTTCGCGCCGCTATTTGCGCCGCTCACGCAGTACGGTGCACCGCCTATCTACGACCAGGGCAATCTCCTCACGCTGGCGCTCGCCCAGCTCGGCACCGTGTGCCTGGCGGCCGCCGCGAGCACGATCGTCGCGGTGGGGCTCGGCATTCTCGTGACGCGCCCGAGCGGCGCGCAGTTCCTGCCCCTGTCGCGCACGCTCGTCAACATCGGCCAGACCTTTCCCCCGGTCGCGGTGCTCGCGGTCGCCGTGCCCCTGGTCGGCTTCGGCGAGCGGCCGACCCTGATCGCGCTGTTCGCCTACGGGCTGCTGCCGATCTTCGAGAACACACTGGTGGGTTTGCAGACCTGCCCGCCGACGGTGCTAGAGGCGGCGAGCGGCATGGGCATGAGTGCCCGGCAGCGTCTGTTGTCGGTCGAGCTGCCGCTCGCCACGCCGCTCATCCTCGAGGGCATCCGGCTGTCGCTCGTGATCAACGTCGGCACGGCGACCATCGGCTCGACCGTTGCGGCCAAGGGCCTCGGCGAAGTGATCATCGCAGGGCTCCTCTCGAGCAACACCGCCTTCATCCTGCAGGGGGGGCTGGTCACCGGGCTCATGGCCATCCTGCTGTACGACGGCATGGTGGCTCTCGAGCGGCGCTTACTGCGCCCGGTGACGTTGGACTGAGACGCAGACCCCTGCGCCGCGGTGGCGCCGTCCGTACTCTCCCGACTGCGCGGGGTGACTTCCGGGGGTAAGATTACCGCCAGGAGGTAAACCCCTGCCGCCATGACGGCGGATGGAGCCTGCGACTTCCGTGAGTGATCTGACGACAACTGCCGATTCCGGCACCCCCGGCTTGGCGGACACGCCGCGCCGGCTCCCGGCCCTGGAAATCCCTACCCTGTTGATTGCCCTCCTGGCCTATGGCGGCTGGTGCGCGATCACCCTCATGTACGGCCGGTGGCCGTTGTGGGTCGTGGCGCCGGTGGGCGCCCTCCTCGTGACACTCCATGGATCGCTGCAGCACGAGACCGTGCACGGCCACCCTACGCGCTGGCCGTCGGTCAACCGGCTGCTCGCGGTCGTGCCGCTGTCGATCTGGCTACCCTACGACTCCTATCGCGCCAGCCACCTTGCTCACCACATCGACGAGCGCCTCACGGACCCGCTCGACGATCCGGAGTCCTGGTACTGGACGAGCGAGGACTGGGCGCGGCTGGCGTCCTTCAACCGCGGCATCGTGCGCCTCTCTCAGACACTCGCCGGACGGATCACTGTTGGCGCGTACTGGTCGATCGGCCGGTATCTGTGCGGGCAGTGGCGGGCGGTCCTTGCCAACAGGGACGGAGTGCGGGCGCTGTGGCTCGAGCACCTCCTGTGGTGCATCCCGGTGATCGTCTGGGTCAAGGTCGTGTGCGGCATCCCGCTGTGGATCTACATGCTCGCGATTGCCATCCCGGGGACCAGCATCACGCTGATCCGCTCCTTCGCCGAGCATCGCGCCCGCAGCGCGGTTCGTGGCCGCATCGCGATCGTCGAGCGATCGTGGATCCTGGGGCCCGTTTTTCTCTTCAACAACCTGCACGCGCTGCACCACGAGGCGCCGTGGGTCCCATGGTACGAGTACCCGTCGCGTTACCGGCGTATCCGCGCGCGGCTGATCGTCGAGAACGACGGACTTCTCTACCGCACTTATTTCGAAGTGGCGTGGCGCTTCCTGCTGCGCGCGCACGACTCACCCCTGCACCCGACCAACCGCGTGCCCGCAGCGCGCGCTTGAGGCCTGCGGCACCGGGTGCCTCAGGCCGGCTGCGCGTAGCCGGCGGCCCTCGCCTCGGCATCCCATTCGAGGAGTCGGGCGTAGGACGCGCGTGAAGCAGCGGCAAATCCCTCGAGCAGCAACTGCTCCGCCAGCGGCGCGAACCATGAACGGCCCGCGGCGCCGGTAAATGCTTCACGCAGCCGCCGCACCGTCTCCGCATCGACGTCGTGCCCGGCCACGAAGGCCGGCATGGGCGCGGTTTCGGTCGAAGCGAGCACCCGGATTCCCTGCGTCAGCTGCGGCGCGTGGCGCGCAATCAGCAGGTGCCAGTAGGCATCCAGCGGCCCGATATCGATGCGGCCGTCGCGCACGCTGTCGAGCACCCTGCCTGCCGTGACGAGGTTGCCGGTCATCTCGCCATAGAGCGCCGGCTGCGTGGGTGTGCGGTAGGCGAGCAGGTGATGGCGCAGGGCGTTGAAGCCGGAGTGTGAGTGCGCGACCGTCCAGCCGGCGCGGCCGCCGAAGGTATCCTCGAGCGTGCGGTAGGGCGCCTCCTCGCGCACGATGAGGTCCGTGCGGTAGACGGCGCGGCCCTCCGCCCAGGGCGCACGCGGGATGGGCGCGGCGAGCGGAATCACCTGCGCCAGGCCGGTAGCGATGGGGAAGCCGCACATGAAGACGGCGCCCAGATCCTGGCGCCGCCACAGGTTCTCGAGGGGCAGAGGGGCCGGATAGGGCTCATAGCGCAGCGGCACACCGGCATCGTCTGCCACGTGCGCGAGCAGGGCCTGCCAGGCCCTCTCGACCTCGGGGGTCACGGCGTACATGCGGGCGTTGGTAATCAAGCTCAGCTGCCCGCGAGCTCGCGCGTGCGGCGCTCGACGTACGCGGCGACGCGCTCGCGGACCGCCGCATCGAGCGGCGGAGGCACGTAGTCGGCGAGCAGCTTCTTCCAGATGCCGGTCGCACGCTCGGTAGCGTTGCGACTGCCGGCGTCACGCCAGTTCTCGTAGCTCGACCAATCCGACAGCAGGGGACGGTAGAACGCCGATTGGTAGCGGGCCAGCGTGTGCGGGGCGCCGAAGAAGTGGCCCCCCGCGGCCACTCCCTTGATCGCATCGACCCCGAGATCGTCGTCGCTGAAGCTGACGGGCTTGAGGATCTCGGCCCAGTTGCGCAGCAGCTCGGCGTCGACGACTATCTTCTCGAGCGAGGCGGACAGCCCGCCTTCGAGCCAGCCGGCCGCGTGGTTGATCAGGTGGCTGTGGCTAAGGACCGCCGCCTGTAGCGAGAACGCAGTCTCGTAGGTCGACTGTGCATCGACCGTGGGAGAGGCGTTCACCGCGCTGGTACGCACCGGAATTCTCAGCCGCCGGCCGATCTGCGCCGCGGCGAGCACGGCGTGCACATACTCCGGAGTGCCGAACGCCGGTGAGCCGGTGCGCATGTCGACGTTCGAGGTGAAGCCCCCGAGAACGCAGGGCGCACCCGGACGCAGCAGCTGACACAGCGTGACCACGCCGAGCGCCTCGGCGGTCTGTTGTACCAGCGCGCCGGCGAGCGTCACCGGGGCCATCGCCCCCATCAGCGTGAAGGGAGTGATGACCACGCACTGGCCGTGGCGCGCCATGATCATGATGTTGTCGAGGATCTCCTCGTCCACCCGGCGTGGCGAGTTGACGTTGGTGACCGTCATCAGCGTGGGATGGGCGGCCAGATCCTCCACCGAGCAGCCGTGTTCGATGGCCGACAGGGCGATCGCATCCTCGGCCTGCACGCCGCCGATTCCGCGGGCGGCCCATACCGTATCGGCGCACTCGATGTGCGCCTGATAAGTCGCCAGGTGCCGCGTCGCAACCGGCACATCCACCGGTTCGACCACGATGCCGCCCTGCCAGTGCAGCACGCCGAGAGTGTGGGTGAGCTTGAGGATGTTGCGGAAGGCCTCGAGATCCCCGTAGCGCCTGCCGCCCTCGCTGTCGCGGATGTTGGGCGCCCCCGTCACCGGGCCGAAATTGACCACGTTGTCGCCGACGTGCAGGTGCCGCTCGGGGTTACGGGCGTGGAGCACGAAGCGCTCCGGCGCGGTCCGAAGTTGTGCCTCGACGAGCTCGCGCCCGAGTCGCACCATCTGCGTCGGCTCATCGACCAGTGCGCCGGCCCTGGCGTATACCGCACGGGCGGCGGCGCTGCGGATCTCGAGGCCTGCCTCCTCCAGCACCTGGTACGCCGCCTCGAGAATCCGCTCGACCTGCTCGCGCGTGAGAATCTCGAGCGGCGCACAGGGATTTCTCAGGCGCGGGATGGGCGCGAGCGACGGCCCCGTCGACCGCGGGGCGCGGGAGCGCTCGCGGCGGCGGGGTGGTACGGGCACTTCCGTCATTTAGGACCGGGCGGCCCGCCCGATGCAGGCGGCCCCGGTGGTGCCGCCGGCGGCGCCTCGGACGCCGCACCCGGCTCGCCGTGCTCGCGGCGCTCCCATAGGCGATCGTCCGCACGCCGGTCCATGAAGGGACAGTGCATTCCTTCGTGCATGCGGTGCATGTGGCCCGCGGCAAATACTCCGCCGAGGACCACGAGAGCTGCGAGCACGAACGCCCAGATGCCGAGGTAGCGCCCAAAGGTCCTCAGGGATCCCTCCGAGCGGTTTGAGAGAAAAAGAGCAACGTAGCCGCCGACGGTCAGTGCCGTCGCCGGAATCAAGGCCAGAAGGAAGAACATCTGAATCCCCCTCACTATTTACCGGAAGCCCGATCTTACCCCGCCCCCGTCGTACCTTTAGGCCGCCGGTGGCTCGTGCTCCCGGTGGTAGCGGTGAATCGCCCACAGGTAGCTCTCCATCAGGGAGTCCTTGCCGAGCGCGACCAGCAGGTCGCTGCGCCGCCGCGGGGTCGACATGCGGGCGAGCTGCGCCTTGGCGCGGGCGAAGTGACCCAGCTGATTGCGGTATTGCCACAGGAGCTCGCGCGTGGCCATTTTGTCCTGATGCAGCTCCCACACGCCGAGCAGCACCGCCATGAGGCCCATGGAGAAGGTGAGGATGTTCTTCAGCGGTATGCCGAGCCCGACGTCGATGCGATGCAGCTGGTCGCCGAAAGCGAACAGCAGCGAAATCACCACCAGTATCGCGACGAACAGGAAGTGACGCATATGCTTCACGCGCCGGCTGGCTCTCTCGAGCTGCGCCACCTTGCGCGTGAAGTAGCGGAACTGGCCCTCGATCCAGGCCTGCTCGACGTTCTGCGTTGCGGCCTCGCGATCGGGATCGACGCGGTTGTCCGCGGCCTCGATCCCCTTCAGCACGAAGGCGATCCAGCTGAAGCCCCGGAACTTCTCGATGCCGGACAGGGCGAGCACCTCGCCGGCGTCCATGCGCTGGTCGGCGCCCGCGAGCCGCAGGTAGAAGCGCGCGCGCAGCGTCTCGGCCAGCGCCCGGTAGGTGAGATGCTTGCCGAACCAGCGCTTGCCCTGCAGCACGTAGTAGACGCCGAGGCTGGTCAGTAAGGTCGCCAGGTAGGCAATGAGCAGCGCCCGCGATTCGGTGAGCTTCTCGTAGATGAGATAGGCGACCCCCATCGCGAAAGCCATGAAGGCGAAGAGATCGAACAGGCGGTCCGAGCGCCTCTGGTAGTAGACGGCGAGCGCGTCGGCCTTGCCGTACTGTGCATCGATGTCCTCGAGCATGGCGCCGGCGGGGAACGCCGTGCGCCCCGGGAGCGATGCCCTGAGTGATTCCGGTGAGCTGAGGCGTCCCGCCTCACTCAGGCGCTGGTACTCGAGGTTGTAGCCGTTGAGCTCGGCGAGCTGGCGCTTGAGCCGTTCCGGCATGGCGCGCAGGACCTGCAGCACGTTCTCGCCGGCGCCGGCGAGATAACAGGGCGAGCGCCCCTGGTGCTCGCCGTTGGCACCGCTGCGCAGCGCGGGCGTCCAATACACCAGCCGCGGGGTATTCTCGGGCTCGTCGTCCGCCTCGATGAACTGAATGCCGTCCACCTCGCTGCTGTCGTTGGTACGGACTCCGAGATAGCGCAGCACCGTGTCGGCCGTCCCGCCGGCGAGGCGCGAGCCGCGGCCGTCCCACAGCGCGAGCAGCAGGCTGCTGCGGCGGATCAGGGTGGCGGTGAGATTGGTGTACATGGCATCGCGCTGCTCGCGCGAATGGGGTCCGGCCACCACGCCGGCCGCATCCGCGGACAGCTCGACGCAGCGGACCTGCGGACGGCGCAGCAGCTCCTTGAGCTGCGCGAGGGTCTGGAGGTCGAAGTCCGCCGCGTAGTGCTCGAGCGGCATCGGGAGCACCGCCTCGACCGGAACGCCGAGCCCGAGCGCGGTTTCGGCGACCAGGAGGTCCGCCCCCTCCGCCATGCCGACTATGAGCCGCAGCTCGGTGTCCGGCAGGTGCCCCTTCAGCTGTTGCACGAAGTCCGCGACCGCCTCGCGCAGGCGCGTGCTGTCACCCGGGTCGAGATCGCGATGTCCCGATACCCCGACCATGAACGGAGAATTTCCAGCTAGCT
Source organism: Steroidobacteraceae bacterium (assembly GCA_035569755.1). Lineage (GTDB taxonomy): Bacteria > Pseudomonadota > Gammaproteobacteria > Steroidobacterales > Steroidobacteraceae > 13-2-20CM-66-19. The sequence goes on along the minus strand of DATMMK010000014.1, from coordinate 6,119 downwards.
TTGCGCTCGACACATCCACGACCTGAACCTGGCGAGTGGGCCCTGAGGCGACAGATTGTGCGGCCCGCGGCCGATCGGCCACAACCTGAGACGGTGGTCGGCCAGTTGCCACGGGCAGCCGGTATCTACTAGGTTGAGCCTCGGTGGAAGCTCACCCGCGGTCGCGTATCTCCCCGGCGGACGTCGCCGCCTTTCAGGCGGACGGTGCCGTAGTGCTGCGCCAGCTGCTCAGGCCGGCGGAGGTCGAGCTGCTGCGCGCGGGCGTCGATGCGAACCTGGCGCACCCGAGCCCGCGCGCCAAGGTGGCCAGTGGGGGCGATGATCCCGGGTTCTTCCTCGAGGACTTCTGCTGCTGGCAGGAGAATGAGTACTACCGCCGCGTGATCTTCGAGTCGGCGATCGGCGAGACCGGCGCCCTCCTGATGCGGAGCCGCAGCGCGCGTCTCTATCACGATCACATGCTCACCAAGGAGCCCGGCACCCGGCAGCGCACGCCCTGGCACCAGGATCAGCCCTACTACAACATCGAGGGTCGGCAGAACTGCAGCTTCTGGATCCCCGTGGACCGGGTAACCCGGGAGGCGACGCTCGAGTTCGTCGCCGGCTCGCACCTGGGTCCCTGGCTCATGCCACGCTCCTTCCTCGACGCCGAGGCCAGGTGGTTCCCGGAGGGGAGCCTCGTGGACCTTCCCGACATCGAAGCACAGCGCGGCGCGCATCGGATCCTTGGCTGGACGCTCGAGCCCGGCGATGCGGTGTGCTTCCACATGCTGACGCTGCATGCCACCGCGGGAGTGGGTCCCGGGCAGCGGCGCCGGGTGTTCTCGGTGCGGCTGCTGGGAGATGACATCCGGCACGCGCCGCGGCGCTGGAAGACCTCGCCGGATTTCCCCGGGTTAGAGGGGGAGCTCGCCGCGGGCGCGCCCATGGAGCACGCGCTGTTCCCGCTGCTCTGGACGGGGGCGTAGCCCTCGGTTACTTGTCCGCCTGCGCTACTCGCGTAGGCGACCCGAAGAGGAACTTGCCTTTCATTATGGTCGAGTGGCCGGGAGAGGTGCAGAAGAAGGCGTAGCGGGCTCCCGGCGCCAGCGCGCTGGTGCTGAATTTTACCGTAGTGCTCTCACCGCCGCCCACCACCTTGGTCGCCGCGATGATGCGCGCATCGCCCTGCGGGAGATAGCCGCGCGCCGCACCGGCGGCGAGTCCGGCGTTGACGAGGCCGGACACGTCGGACTCCTTGGCCAGCACCCAGTCGTGGCCCATCACCGTCGAGGCGAGCTTCCCGGCATGGTGCAGAGTGACCTCAACTTCGGCACAGTTCGCGGGAACCGCGAGCTCGCGCACGTTGAACTGCATCATGTCGTTGCTCTCGATAGAGATCTTGCAAGGATCGGCGTAGGCCACCGTAGCCGCCGCGAGCAGCAATGCGGCGCCGATGAGTCGGAGGATTATCATGAGTCGTACTCCAGAGCTGTCACTTCTAAAACGCCATCCAGGCAAACAGGAACAGCGAGTTGTTGTCGCTCGCCGATCTTCCAAAGCCGTCATAGCCGGACGTCCCGCCGTTGAAGCGCAGGTACCCGGTGTACTGCACGCCGAGGCGCAGGTTGATCCAGGGGCGCTCGAACGAGTGGAGCTTGCCGAACGGTATGAACTCGAGCTGCACCGTGTAGCCACGCGTGTCGGGGGAGCCGTTGAGGCTCCCGGTGAGCGGCGCAGGCCCGAAGAGGGTGAAGTCGTGTCCACCCTCGAGGTCGAAGATCCCGAGTCCCGCGCTCCAGGTCTGGTCCCAGACGTAGCTCACGTCTGCTTCGAGCGCGTCCAGGTGGTTCGACGCCTGGTCGGCGCCCCCGAGAGCGAACGTCCCGTTGAGCTGTTGGCGCTCGTGAATGAAGGAGGCTTGCGCGAGCACGGCGCCGGGCCCGTTGTCCGGGGTGTACTGGTAGGTGCCGTCGACGGCAATGTCGGTGTAGTGGTCGGTGTCGGGAATCGTCGGATCCGGCTGCAGCTTCACGTCGAGCCCGAACGTGCCGACGGAGAAGTAGTGGGCATCGGTCCCCCACTGATAGGCAGCGCGCCAGTAGGGCGCGATGCCGCTCGTGTGGATGTTGTTGTCGGGGTAGAGCCCGACGTTACTGAGCCAGCGGTCCGAGAGTCCCTTGTAACCACCCAGCTCGAGGTAGACGTGCTCGTGGATCATGGCGTACGCGGTCGCGCCGACCGCCACCCCCGCGAGGCCGCCGTTGATGATCGGCGCTACGCCCGGAGCCGGCACCAGCGGGCTCGTGATGTAGGGGAACCCCCACGCCGGCGTTGAATTCCACAGGTCCTGCACCGTCGGATTGTTGTTGACCGAGACTCCGACCACCGCATCGGTGCCGAACAGAGTCATCGGCCGCGCGTAGCGCCAGTCGGTGTTGTCCCAGCTGAAGTGGCGGTCCTCGCCGCTGTAAGTGGACTGCGAGAAGATCCCCGAGTGCTCGGTGAGGCGCGTGGCAACGAACAGCGACACCTGGTCGATGGAGAGGTTGTCATTGGCATGGAAGTCGTCGACGGGCGGCGCTGGCTGCGCGGCGTCGCTGCGGCTGAACCCTCCCTGGATCATCAAGGCGACGGGTACGTAGCTCTCGACCTTGCCAAAGGTGTAGCCGTTCAGCTTGAACTGGCGCCCGTAGGCGGTGAGGGCCGGCCCGAACGCCTGCACATGGCATTGCGTGCAGGGCATGCCCGTCTGCCTGGCAAAGCTCGGCACCGCGCCAGCGGTGGCGGGCAGGGCGAGCAGGAGAATGATGAGCACAGCGGCGGTGGCTATCGGCTCGTAGCGAGTCGATCGGTTCGGAAAACGCACTCGGGAGACCCTTTTTGTTGTTCAACTTCCTGGTTGCAATAATTAACAAACGCGGGTCGCTGGCGACATTGGGTCGAGTACGCGAGCGCTGGAGGGAATTCCGCAACGGAGGTATGGGAATTGCTACGCCGCATCTACTCCGTGCGGGGTGGCGCGCAGATATATCTCACGCGGTCACGGAGCGCTTTTGAGCTGCAAGTGTTTGAGCCGCGGACTCGCGCGGCACGAAAGAGGGGGAAAACGCTGCGGCAGGCACCCGCACTGCCTGGTAGTGCAAGTCGACGTTCCCGGCGGGATGATCCTGGCGGACTAACCTCCGCCGCTCATGCGTTGAACAAACGCGCGCAGCGCGGCGCGGTGGTCCTCCCACAGGCCATAGGGAACGGAGGTGATGTTGGTCTCCGCGCTGAGCGACAGCTGCCGCGACTGGGCGATGGAGCGCAGCGTTCCCAGATCGATACTGTAGACGTCTGGCGTCACTTTAGGGCCCGGCGGCGGGTGCACCGGAACGCTGATTCCCAAGTCGTACGGCGAGTGACCCCGGAGCTTGAGCTCGATGCGCCGGTCGTCCGCCTGCACGATCAGCGGCTCGGGTTCTGGCATCGGGTAGCCGCGCACCCGCGCGTCCACCGTCGACCAGAAGTAGGCGACCAGGACGTAGCTCACCTTGCCGTTGCGGTCGACCGCCGCGGCGGCCAGGGTCACGTAATCGCGCGCGTTCGCGGCGACCTCGGTGCGGGGGTTGGCGAAGATGATCGGCTCGCCGACGACCGTGACGGTCGCCGCGGTCTCCGGGTCGAGATACTCGCGCGGCTGCAGATCTCCGGCCAGCGCAGCCGGCGACTGCGCGAGCAGCAGGGCGAGCGTCCAGGCACTGCGTGCGGTCTTGGCGAGACAGCTCACTATTGGAACGTTACGCGATACGAGATGCTTATATAGTAGCGCGTCGTGTTCTGGGTCTGCACGAAGCCGCCGGTGGGCAGCTGCAGGAAAGCCTCGCGGCTGCCGAGCTCGGCGCCCGTGTCGAGCTGAAACAGCCATCGGCCGCGCTCCCAGTCGAGCAGCACCGAGGGGATGTAGGTCGTCTCGACGGCGCCGGTGCTCGCGTCGGTGAGCCGGTCGACCGAGAAACGCGGCCCGAGGCGCCAGGCGCCACCGATGGGGAAACGGCTGGTGAGAGCCGCCGACTCGATGCGGCCGATCTCGGTGTTGCCGTCGGTCAGGGTGATCACGTTGAAATCGCCCTTGCGCCACAGGTCGTTGGCGAAGAGCTGCGTCTGATACGTGAGCAGCAGGCCGGTGCTGGACAAGGCGGCCACACCGGCCGAGGCGGGGGTGGCCCCGGTCTCGGTGCCGGTCACGATGGCCGTCCATTGGAAGCGCTGGCCGATCGGCTTGTTGACCGTGATCGAGTAATTGTCGGTGACCGGGGTGCGGTCCCGCGCGAGCTGATAGATGTCCTGGGGTGTCAACGTCAGGTTGAAGGCGAGCTGGTTGAGGTCCGCGTAGGGCTGCCCGATGAGCGCGTTGCGCGTCGTCAGGACCGGAGAGTTGCGCCGTTCGGCGTCGAAGCTCACGTTCCAGCGCGCGGGCAAGGTCACCGTGCCGATGGCGCTCGCCGTATTGAGCGAGTGGTAGAAGGTGTCATAGTCGACTACGGTGACGAGCGAGGCGTTCCGCGCGAGGAAGCGCGTCTCGAAGCCGATCGCCTGGCGGTCCTTGAAACCCTGAAACTTCTCGGTGGTGGCGAAGATGTTCCCGTCCCAGTGCGCCCCCGGGGGCGCGTAGGCGAGCGCGACCGTCTCGAAACGCTCCTGTGTCTGGGGAGCGAGGATCAGTTGCTCGACCGGGTAGCCCGCGGCCGCATTGAGCGACCACGAGGGCTTGAAGTTCCAGGACAGAAACAGCCCGTCGAACGTGCCGAGGATGCCGTCCTCGACGCTCACCTGGCGGCCCAGGCGGGCGAGGAGTCCGAGCGGACGATCGAGCACCTCGAAGGAGGCGATACTCACTCTCGTCGGGTTGCCGAGGGCCGAGGCGCTCGACTGGAAGCTCTTGTCGTAGCCGGCACTCAGGCGCCCGATGAGGTCGAAGTTGTTGCCGCGGTTGCGCGCGAGCAGGTCGAAGTCGTTGAAGACGGCATTCTCGGACTGGGTCAGTGGGCCGAGGGGCACGGTGGAGTTGGAGTTGGGCGGCAGGGCCCCGTTGGTGATCCGCTGGCCGTCGTAGCGGACTAGCTGTGACCAGTCGCCGCTCATCTGCCAGCCATGAGCCTCACCCGGCGCTTCGCGACCGGTGCGGGCCCGGGCTTCCGCGTTGCGCAGCGTACGCAGGCGCAGCGCGACGCGCTCGGCCGCCTCGCCGTTGGGGTAGCGGCGCAGATACTCCTCGTACTCCGCCTTGGCGTGCGCGAGCTCGCCGGAGCGCTCGCGCGCGAGGCCGAGCAGCTCCTGGGCGCTCGAGCGGTCGGGAAACTCCGGCTGGCGCTGAAGCTTGGTGAGTACCGTGACCGCCAGCTTGTAGTCGTGCTTGTCCAGCGCGAGGCGCGCCTGCGCCATCAGCCTCTTCAGCTCTTCCGGCTGCAGGGGCGGATCGCTGCCGATCTTCTCGACCGGCGGCAGTGCCTCGGACTGTGCGCTGGGTGCGCCTGCGGCGTTGGTCACCGAGTCATCGCCGATCGCCAGCCAGGCGCGCGGATAGTCGTGCAGCGCGAGCTCGAGGAGCTTGTCGGCCTCCTTGCGCTCCGCGATCGGGCCGACGCGCAGCCGATACCACTTCTCGTCGTTGACCGTGACCTCGGAGACGTAGACCGGAGCCTTGAGCCGCTCATGTGCGAGATCGATGTCCGCCTGCGGGTAGGGCTTGGGCTCGGAGTCGAGGTTGATGGCGTACTGCGCGATCTCCGCGGGCTGCCCGCCGACCAGCACCTGGGGCTTCTGCCGCTTGTGGTTTATGAGCCGCAGCCGCAGGCCGTGCGGATCGGCGCCTTGCGCGATCACGTACTGCTCGCTCTTGACGAACGTGACGGTGACCGTGACCTGGCCGGGCGCGATCCCTTCCAGGCGCGTGCTGCGCAGGATGCCCGCCCCTCCGAGTACCGGCGGGGTCTCGGTCGAGACGAGGGCGAGGGGACTCAGGCCGCAGTCCGGGAGCGGGGCCAGCTGGATGCGGACCTCCTTGCCTTCACTCGCCGGGAGGTTGTTGACGAAACGCATCGAGCAGTTGAACACCATGGTCAGGTCGACCTGGTCCTCGTGCTCGGAGACGTCGA
>DATMMK010000013.1:0-7537 GCA_035569755.1 Steroidobacteraceae bacterium | reverse complement strand
GGGGGCGATGAGTAGGTGCCGAGCAGCCGCTCGAGCTCCGCCTTGACGCGCTGCTCCAGGCTCCTGCCTCCCTGCTGCATCCACGTCTCGCGGTTGATCCGATCGAACACCGGCCCGGGCAGATAGAGCTCGCGCGGCCAGTAGCTGAGCGTGTGGGCGGCGGTGAGCAGGTGCTTCTCGGCGAGGAGCTGACGCACCAGATCGACGGTCGGCAGATCCTCCATGACGGCAAACTCGCGGCAGAAGTGCAGCGCCTGCCCGCAGAGCTCGTCGTCAAAGACGAGCTTCTCCAGGCTGAAGGTCAGCACGTAATCGAGCATCCCCGGCCCGGATACGGAGTTGACGCCGCTGATCGCCGCGAGCAGCGCGCCCGCAAAGGTCTCGGCGCCAGCTTGCGCGTCGAGGAACTTGCCCTCGCTGAGCGCCATGTAGCCCTGCGTCGGGAGCCCCAGGTGCTTGGCGATCTGCACGTAGGCCACGTTGAGATGCAGCGTCTCGATCGCCGCCATGGGCGACATGGCGGTCTTCATGTGAAAAGTAGCCGGCGCGCCGCCGAAGAGCACGGGCGTGCCCGGCTTCAGGAGCTGCGCCATCGTCACGCCCGCGAGCACGTCGGCCACGTGCATCACGGTGGCGCCCACGAGTGTCACCGGGGCGATGAGTCCCATGAGCGTCACGGGCACGATTTCCACCGGAATCCCGTGCGCGGCGCAGTCCATCAGGTTCTGGCACGAGTCCTCGCTGTAGCGGTAAAAGCCGGTGGCCGTGACCGTGAAGATGGACATCGGCCGCGCGATGAGATCGGCCTGGTCGCGCCGGAACAGCTGCATCATGCGCGCCATGCGCGGCACGCCGTGCTCGGTAAAGGCGCCCGATACCACGGGCTTGAGCGAGTTGGTCAGCACCAGATAGAGCCGCCAGGCGTCCGATACCTGCGGCTCGATATCGTTGGTCGAGAACGCGGTGGCGAGGTAGCCGAGATTCTTCAGCCCATCCGCCACCCGCACGTACTCGATGAAGTCGCGCGTATTGGCGAGGCGCGTTTCGCCGCTGCGGTGGTCGAGCACGTGCAGGCCGCTCGAGCCGGGAACGAAGTGCACGCGGTCGCCGCCGAGCTCGGTGTAGGGCGCGCCATCGCGGTTGAAGAGCGCGATGCTCTTCGGCGCGCTCGCGATGGCCCGATCGACCACCTCCGGCGGAAACAGCATGCGCTCGGCGTCGTCGGCCGTGCGCGCGAGCCTCAGCCCGTGCCCGAGCAGCAGTTCGCGCAGGCGCGCGCCGCGCACCTCGACACCTATCTCGGCGAGGATTCGCTTGGCCTCGGCGATGATCGGAGCGACCAGCTCGGGGGGGATGACGCGCAGCTCGGGTTTCATCTTTCCCCGGAGCTTAACCCAGGCGCCCTGCCCGGACCCCTCAGGCCCCCCGCCGCAGGCGCGCGACCCCGGCGTAGGCCCCGCGCGACAGCCGCGCGGGATTACATTCCGTTCACGCAGGTCAGCCGCCCTGAAACTGTGACGTTGTGTGTTCCAAACGGTCCGCGCGAGTGCGTAGGCTGCGTCACCACCAACATCAGGGCGGTCTTATGTTGAAATCCTCGCAGTTTCTGCAGGTCAAGATCCTTCCCCTCGCCGGCGTGGCGCTGCTGTACGCGGCGGCAGGCGGCCTGACGGGTTGTGTCGTTCGGTACGTCGCACCGCCCCCGCCGCCAGCCGCGGCCTACGTGGCCCCGGCAGAGCCGGTTGCCGAAGCGCCGCCACCCGAAGCTGAGATGCAGGCGTACGAGGCACCCCCGCCACTGCCCGAATACGAGCAGCCGCCGGTTCCCGGCCCGGGCTACCTCTGGACGCCGGGCTACTGGGCGTGGGCGCCCGGTGGCTACTACTGGGTGCCTGGCACCTGGGTGATGCCGCCACGCGTGGGATTGCTCTGGACCCCGGGCTACTGGGGCTTCGTCGGTGGCGTGTATATGTTCCACGCCGGGTACTGGGGACCGCACGTCGGCTTCTACGGCGGCGTGAACTACGGCTTCGGCTACGGCGGTGCCGGCTTCGCCGGCGGCCGCTGGGTCGGCAACTCGTTCGCGTACAACCAGTCCGTCACCAACGTCAACGTCACCGTCATCCACAACACTTACAACCAGACCGTGGTGAATAACGTCACGGTCAACCGCGTGAGCTTTAACGGCGGTGCCGGTGGCGTCGCAGCGAGGCCCACCCAGGAGGAGCGCCGCTACGTTCAGGAGGAGCACGTCGCGCCGACGCCGATGCAGCGCCAGCACTCCCAGCAGGCCGCGAGCAACCCGGACCTGCAGGCGAGAAACAACGGCGGCCGCCCGGCGATCGCAGCGACACCGCATCCGGCGGCGTTCAACGCTCCGGGAATCGTCCGTGCCCGCGGTGCCGACGCGCCCATGCCGCATCCCGCGCCCGGCTTTGCCGGCGGCAACAAGCCCAACGGCGCTCCGGCGGGCCAGGCGAACGGCACCAGCGCACCCGCGCCGCATCCCGCGCCCGGCTTTGCCAACGGCAACAGGCCCTACGGCGGGCCGGCAGGTCAGGTGAACGGCACCGGCGCACCCGCGCCCCATCCCGCGCCCGGCTTTGCCAACGGCAACGGGCCGCGCGGCGCAGGCGTCGATCAGGCGAACGTCAACAGACCCTTCGGCGGACCGGGCCAGGCGAACAGCGCCAACACCCCTCACCCGCAGGGGGCGACCGGCGGCAACGCGCCGCACCCGCAGGCCGTGAGGGCGCAGCCTCAGCCCCAGGCGCAGCCGCAGAAGGCAGCAAAGCCGCATCCGAACAAGGCCCCGCCTGAAAACGGCCACCGCGAGCCCGAGACCGCGCTGCGATAGGGATTCTGCGAGCAGGTCGCCGCGCTCAGCGGATGCCGACCTGCCCGCGCACCGCTTCGATGAGACGGGCAGGGTCATAGCCCTGCCCGTCCTTGAACACCACCGCGACCTTCTCGATGTCCTCGATGTGCGCGGCGGGATCGCCGTGCACCAGGATCAGGTCCGCGCGCTTGCCCGCTGCGATCGTGCCGATCTCGCGCTCGCGGCCGAGAAAGCGCGCGCCGTTCTCCGTGCCGATCTGAATCGCCTCGACGGGAGTGAACCCGGCTTCGACCAGGAGTTCGATCTCCCGCTCATCGCCGAACCCCGGCAGCACGCCCCCGGCCCCGGTCGGATCGGGTCCCGCGAGCAGCAGCCCCCCCGCGGCGGCAAACGCGTGCTCGAAATCCATCTCGGTACGGAAGAGCTGCGCCGGAGTTGTATTCGCCGGATCCAGCCCGGCGCGGAACGAGAGATAGCTGTCGCGCGCCGCGCTCGACATGGCATCGAGGGTGCGGCGCTGCGCGGGCGGCCGCCCGTGGACGCTCAGCTCGAACACCGGCAGCGTCGAGGTCACCGCGACGTGGTGCGCGATGGGCGCGCGGATGAGTGCCACGACGTCCGCATCGCCTGCCTTACGCGTCGACCACGACGCGCGCAGGGCGGACAGCTCCGGGCAGTGATCCGGTTGGCGATTCGCGACGAACTCGCTGTCGCTGTACACCGGCCCGTGCTCGAGGTCGTCGATGCCCGCGGCGATCGCCTCCGGCCAGCTGACCGAGCACAGGTGGCCCGTGATCTTGAGCCCGCGCCTGTGAGCCGCCGCGGCCGCGGCGGCGAGCTCGGCGCGCGTGATGTTGACGTAGGCCTTGAACGAGGTCATGCCCGTCGCCGCCCAGTAGTCGACGAACCTGACCGCCTCCTCGGGCCCTGAGAGCTCGTGCATCTGAGCGAAGTCGGTGCCGGGGCCTTCGAGATAAGGCGCCGTCAGATCGAGGTGCGGGCCGGGCATCGCACCCGTCTCGATGCGCGCGCGCACCTTCAAGTCCGCATACGGCTCGACGCTCCCCGTGGTGCGCAGCGTCGTAACACCCGCCGCCAGGTACAGCCGCGGCGCTGAATAGGGAATCTCGTTCACCACGAACCCCGGCTCGGTGCCGAAGGTGGAGTTGCGCTGCGTGTCGCGCGAGGCCGTGTAGAAGAAATGGTCGTGCATGCCGACGAGGCCCGGGAGGAGCGCGAAGCCCGCGTAGTCGCGCACCTCCACGCCCGGCGGGACCGGCGTTTGCGCATCCGGGCCGACGGCGGCGATCCTGCCGCCGGCGATGATCAGCGTCTGATCGGCGCGCGGTGCGGCGCCCGTGCCGTCGATGATCTCGACGTGGCGCAGCGCCAGGCTCGGGGCGCGGATCGCGAGATAAGACGCCGCATCGGTCGGCTCGGCGCCGTGGCCGGCGGTTGCACATGCGGCGAGTGCCGCCAATAGACCGTAGCGAGACTTCATGCGCATGAGCCCACGCGAATCTACGCGGTTTCGCGCTCTCAGCCTAGCGGTGGCGCCGGCTCGGCGCCCGTCCCTTGCGCGGCGCCGCGCGCCCGCCGCGGCGCTCCTTGCGCTCCTTGTCGTAGGGATTCGCGGCGCTGCGGTACTCGATGACCACGGGCGAGGCAAACAGGTCGTAGGTCTTGCGAAATAGATTCGCGAGGTAGCGCGTGTAGGCTTCCGGGACCGAAGCGGTCTGGTTGCCGTGGATGACGATGCGCGGTGGATTGCGCCCGCCCTGGTGCGCGTAGCGCAGCTTGATGCGCCGGCCGTGCACCAGCGGCGGCTGGTGCATGCTGAGCGCGTGCTCGAGCGTGCGGGTGAGCTCCCGGGTCGGGAGCGTGCGCATCGCCCCATCAAACGCCCGCACCGTGCATTTCATCAGCTCGCCGACTCCGCTGCCGTGCCGCGCCGAGATGTAAAAGAGCGGCGCAAACGGCACGAAGTCGAGCTTGAGTGCGAGCTGGCGCTGGATCCCGGCGCGCTGCTCCTCGGGGATGCCGTCCCACTTGTTGACGGCGATGATGAGCGCACGGCCGCGCTCGAGCGCGAGTCCGAGCACGCTCGCATCCTGCTCGGCGACGGTGTCGTGGGCGTCGAGCACCAGAACGACGACGTGCGCCTCATCGATCGCCTGCAGAGTCTTGGCCACACTCGCCCTCTCGACCACGTCCTCGACGCGGGACCGGCGCCGCACACCTGCGGTATCGATGAGCAGGAACTCCCGGCCGTCGCGCGCGAACGGCACAAAGATGCTGTCGCGCGTGGTGCCGGGCTGCTCACTCGCGATGACGCGCTCCTCGCCGAGCAGCCGATTGACCAGGGTCGACTTGCCGACGTTGGGACGCCCGATGATGGCGATGCGGATCGCGCCGCCGGGCAGATCCTCGCTCGGCTGCGGCTCGAGGCCCGCGAGCACCTGCTCCATGAGGCTCTCGCAACCCTGGCCGTGGCTCGAGGAGATGGCGAGCGGCTCACCGAGGCCGAGCGCGTGAAAGTCCGCGCCGGCGACGTCGGCATCGAGCCCCTCCGCCTTGTTGAGGGCGATCGTCACGGGCTTGCCCGAGCGGCGCAGCTCGCGCGCCACGAACTCATCCTCGGGCGAGAGCCCGGCGCGCGCATCGATGACGAACACCAGGCGGTCGGCTTCGGCGACCGCGCGCTCGGTCTGCGCGCGCATCTGCGCCTCGAGCCCGGTAGCTCTCTCGATGAGGCCGCCGGTATCGATCACGACGTAGGGAACGGGGCCGACGCGCCCGAAGCCATACTGGCGGTCGCGGGTGAGTCCCGGCACGTCCGCGACGATCGCGTCGCGGGTGCCCGTCAGGACGTTGAAGAGCGTCGACTTGCCGACATTCGGGCGGCCGACGAGCGCGATGACCGGGAGCATGGGTGCGCGGGGCGGCGCGGAGGCGCAGGCCTGGGCACGCGCTTACTTGCGTGCCGTGGTGAACGGCGTGACGCGAAAAGCGCTGATCCGGCCGCGATCGTTGACCACCAGCACCATGTTGCCGACCACTACCGGTGACGTACTCACCCGCACGCTGCCGTCCGAGGTGCGTGCGGCGAGTGCCCCGGTCGCCTTGTCGAGGAAGTGCACGTAGCCCTTGAAATCGGCGACCACCAATGCGTTAGCGGCGTCCACGGCGGCAGGCGCGGTGAGCCCGCGGTGCGCCAGGGCTTTCTGCCGCCAGAGCTCGGCTCCCGTACGGGTGCGCAGCGCCTCGATCTCGCCCTCGGCGGTCGAGAGGTACAGCGTGTCGTCATCGAGCGTGAGGTTGCGGTAGCTCGAGGCATCGTGCGACCACCAGACCTGCCCGCTGTCGATCGCCAGCATGGCGACCTTGCCCTGAAAGCCGACCGTGTAGACGTCCTGGCCCGACACCCGTACTGCGGTGTCGATGTCCACCAGGCGCTCGAGCTCGGTGCGCCCATGCGGGGGCGTGATGGTCGCCTCCCACTGCACCGAGCCGTCGCCCGCGTTGACGGCGACCACCTTGCCGTTGTCGAAGCCGCACAGAACCAGATCGCCCGCGATCAGCGGACGCGCGGTGCCGCGCAGCGACAGCCGCGGCACCGGCTGCTGCTGCACCCACAGCTCGTGCCCGTCCGCAGGGGAGAGCGCGTGGAGCTTGCCGTCGACGGTGCGCAGTGCAATCAGCCGCTCGGAGATGGCCGCGGGGGCCAGCACTTCACCGCTGACGCGCACCGACCAGCCGCGCTTGCCGCTCGCCGCCTCGAGCGCAAACAGCTGGCCGTCGCTCGAGCCGATCAGCACCATGCCATCGCCCGCGGCGGTGCCGCCCGAGAGCGGCGCCTTGAGGCGCGTGCGCCAGAGGGTCCGGCCCGAGTTGAGATCGAACGCGACCACATCGCCCTTGTGCCCGGCGGCGAACACACGGCCGTCGTCGACCGCGATGCCGAGGCCGAGCCTGAGCGCGATGGCCTTCTTGTCGTCGACCGAGGCCGACCAGACCCGCGCGACGTGCAACGTGGAGCTGAACGCCGTCAGCTTGGCCGGCTGATCGATCGCCTTGTCCTTCGAGCAGGCGGCGATAGCGATGATCAGCAACACCATCGAGAGCGGGCGTGTCAGGTATCGCATGGATTACTTCGCGGGAACTGCAGGTACGGGGTTGGCGGGAGCGGTGACCGGCGGCGGCGCATCCGCGGCGAGATCGGCAATTTTAAGATCGAGCAGCGCCGCATCGCCCAGGTCCGGGTTACCGGAGGCGCTGCGGTATTCCTTGAGCGCGCCCGCCTTATCGCCCTTGGCGTAGTAGGCATCGCCGCGCACCTCGTGATAGCGCGCGGCGAAGGCGCCCGGCTCGGCCGCGTTCAGCGTCGCGAGGGCCGCATCGGGCTTGCCCTGCGCGATCTCGACCCGCGCCAGGCGGTTGCGGGCCACGAGCGCGAGCTCGTGGTCCTTCGAGCCGGTGGTCACGGTCTCGAGCTCGTGCGCCGCCTTGTCGAGCTCGTTGCTCTCAACGTAAACGCGAGCGGCCAGGAGCTTCCCCTGGTCGGCATAGGGCGAGGAGGGATAGTCGCGCTCGAGCTGGCCGAGCTGCACGAACGCCTGGGTGCGGTCACCTTTCTCGAGGGCCTCGATCATGCGCGTGTACGCGGCGCTCGCCTGCGCGCCGCGCGCATCGAGGTGG
>DATMMK010000012.1:0-10800 GCA_035569755.1 Steroidobacteraceae bacterium | reverse complement strand
GTCCATCTGCAGATGGAGCGCGGTGAGGGGCGTGCGCAGCTCGTGCGCGGCATCCGCCATGAAGGCGCGCTCGCGCCCGAGCGCGGCCTGCAGGCGCGCCAGCAATTCATTGAGCGCGCCGACCAGCGGCCGCACCTCCTCGGGGAGCCGCGCATCGGGCAGCGGCTCGAGGGCGTTGACCTGGCGCGCCTTCACGAGCCCCGTGAGCCGCTCGAGGGGCCGCAGCGCCTGCCCCACCGCGAGCCAGATAAGGAGCGCCAGCACCGGCAGCAGCAGCGCGAACGGCGCGAGCGTGCTCAGCGCGAGCTCCGCGGCGCGCTTCTCGCGCACGCTCATCGGCTGGGCGACCTGGATCACGCGCGTCAGGGCCTGCGCGCCGTAGACGCGCCAGCGGCCCTCCGCCGTGCTCACGGTGGAGAAGCCGAGCGTGGTGATCGCCGGCAGCGTCGCGTGCGGGCGCGACAGATAAACCCGCACCCCATCGAGCGACCACACCTGCACCACGAAATCGTAAGATGCGTCCGCGGGCGCGATCTGCTGCGGCAGCAGGTACTCGACCGGCTGGTCGCGCAGGATGAGGGCGGTCTCGCGCAGGTGATAGTCGAAGAAGGCATCCGCCTCGGCGAGCGCGTTGCGGTACACGATCCAGCCGCCGGCCGCACCGACCGATACCACTCCCGCGAGCAGCCACGCGAGCAGGCGCGCGCGCAGCGAGCTCACGGCTTAGGTCCCAGGCGATAGCCGACGCCTCGCACCGTGAGAATGAACCGCGCGCCGAGCTTGCGCCGCAGGCCGTGGATGTGGACCTCGACCGCATTGCTCTCCACCTCCTCGCCCCAGCCATAGAGCCGCTCCTCGAGCTGGCCGCGCGAGAGGATCGCCCCCGGGCGCTCGAGCAGCAGCTCGAGCAGCGCAAACTCGCGCGGCGAGAGCGCCACGTCGGCGCCTCCCTGGGTCACGCGGTGGGTGGCCGGATCGAGCACCACGCCCAGGTGCTCGAGATGCGGCTCGGCACGTCCCGCCTTGCGGCGCAGCAGCGCCCGGATGCGGGCGGCCAGCTCATCGAGATCGAAGGGCTTGACGAGATAGTCGTCGGCACCGGCATCGAGCCCCGCGACCCGGTCCGCCACCGCATCGCGCGCGGTGATGATGAGGACCGGGAGCGCCGAGCTCCGCCCGCGCAACGCCTTGAGGAGGGTGAGGCCGTCGCCCCCCGGGAGCCCGAGGTCGAGCAGCAGCAGCTCGAACGGCTCGCTGTCGAGCGCCCGGCCGGCGGCCGCGGTGTCGCGTACCCAGTCGACCGCGAAGCCATCGCGCCTCAGGCCCGCGCAGATGGCCTCGCCGATCATGGAGTCGTCTTCTACCAGGAGCAGTCGCATACCGGTCCGCGAGTATGATCAATCATATGAGCCCCGCCGAGCGTCTCGCGCGCGATGCCGCGCTTCTCGGGGTCACCCTGACGCCCGCCGACGCCGGGCGGCTCCTCGCCCTGCTCGACGAGCTCGAGCGCTGGAACCGCAGCTACAACCTCACGGCCATCACGAGCCGGGAGCAGATGATCACCCATCACCTGCTCGACAGCCTGTCGATCAGCCCGGATCTCGCCGGCGAGCGCATCGCGGATGTCGGCACGGGCGCGGGCTTTCCGGGGCTGCCGCTCGCGATCGTCAACCCGTCGCGGCAGTTCACGCTCATCGACTCGAGCGGCAAGAAGGTGCGCTTCGTGGCGCACGCGGCGCGCACGCTGGCGCTCGACAACGTGACGGTGCTCCAGGCGCGCGCCGAGGCGCTGCGCCCGCAGCTGCCGTTCGACACCGTCACGGCGCGCGCGCTGGCGGCGCTTCCCGAGCTGCTCGCGCAGCTGGCACCACTGTGCGGGCCGGCCACCCGCGTGCTCGCCATGAAGGGGCGCTGGCCGGGCGAGGAGCTCGGGAAGCTTCCCGCGCCCTGGCGCCTCACCGGGTCGCACACGATCAGAGTTCCGGGACTCGACGCCGAGCGCTGTGTGCTGATGCTCTCTACGGCAGATGCAGCGGCAGCGCGCTCGTCTCCTTGATGACCGCGAGCGCGATCGAGGAATTGACCGACTGAACGCCGGGGAAGCGCGACAGGTGGTCGAGGAAGAACGCCTCGTACGCCTTGATGTCGCGGCACACGATGCGCAGCAGGAAGTCCGTCTCGCCCATCAGGGTGTAGCACTCGAGGATCTCGGGGTGCGCGCGCACCGCCTGCTCGAACTTCAAGAGCGCATCGCGCCCATGACCCGAGAGCTTCACGTGCGAGAACACCATGACCGAGAGTCCCACCTTCTCGCGCTCGAGAATGGCCACGCGGCGCTTGATGACGCCGAGCTCGGTGAGGCGGCTTACGCGCCGCCAGCAGGTGGAGGCACTCATCGAAAGGCGCTCGCCGATCTCGGCGGCCGAGAGATCCCCGTGCTGCTGGATGAGGTCGAGGATTCGCAGGTCGCCCTTGGTCAGCTCGCGTGAAACGTTCATCTCACGAATCTCCGATATTGTGAGACATATGTTTCACGAAATGCCTCCTGGGGGCAAGTTCTGTGGTATCTGTCGCAGCCGTCCCCGGTAGGCTGCCGGAATGGAAGTCTTCGACATGCGCGAGTTCGACGGCCACGAGCTCGTGATTTTCGGACACGACGCGCCGACCGGCCTGCGCGCGATCATCGCCATCCACTCGACCGTCCTCGGACCTGCCGCGGGGGGCTGCCGCATGTGGCCCTATGCGAGTACCAGCGAGGCGGCGGCAGACGTGCTGCGGCTCTCGCGCGGCATGAGCTACAAGAACGCCATGGCGGGCCTGCCCTTTGGCGGCGGCAAGGCCGTCATCATCGGCGATGCGCGCACCGCCAAGACCCCGGAGCTCTTCGCCGCCTTCGGCCGGATGGTCGACTCGCTCCGCGGGCGCTACGTCACGGCCGAGGATGTCGGCACCACCACCGCCGACATGGCCCACGTGGAGCGCGTCACCAAGTACGTATCGGGGCTCGGCCGCGCGCCGGGCGAGGCGGGCGGTGACCCGGCCCCGATGACCGCACTCGGGGTGTTCCTCGGCATCAGGGCGGCGGTGAAATTCCGGCTCGGCCGCGCCGACCTCGCCGGACTCACGGTCGCCGTGCAGGGCGCGGGTGGGGTCGGCTATCACCTGTGCGGCATGCTGGCCGCCGCCGGCGCGCGGCTCAAGGTCGCCGACGTGCTGCCACAGGCCCTCGAGCGCGTGTGCGATGAGTTCAAGGCGGCGCCGGTACCGGCGGTCCAGGTGCTCGAGGAGCAGGCCGACGTGCTCGCCCCCTGCGCGCTCGGCGCGATCCTCGATGCCCGCTCGACGCGTAAGCTGCGCGTGCCGGTGGTCGCGGGCGCCGCCAACAACCAGCTGGCGACGCCCGAGGACGGCGAGGCCCTGCGCGCCGCAGGCGTCCTCTACGCGCCCGACTACGTGATCAACGCCGGCGGGATCATCAGCGTGGCGCGCGAGTACTACGGCGGCACCGAGGCGCAGGTCATCGAGGACATCCAGGGGATCCCGGCGCGGCTCACCGAGATCTTCGAGCGCGCGCGCCGCGAGGGCCGCGCCCCCAACGAGGTCGCCGACCGGATGGCGCGCGAGCGGCTCGGCCGCGATGGCGAGACCCGCCGCCTCGTGGCCTGAGGCGCGCTCGAGGCCCCGCTGACGCCCGAATCGGCCCGCCGGGCCTGTCGCGCCGGGTCTACACCCGCCTCAAGGGTTTGCCCGCGGGCGGCGTGAAGTACACTGTCGCCCCATGAATCGGGTCATTGCCATCGCGAACCAGAAGGGCGGCGTCGGCAAGACCACCACCGCGGTGAATCTCGCCGCTTCCCTCGCCGCCACCCGCCGCCGCGTGCTGCTCGTCGACCTCGATCCCCAGGGCAACGCCACCATGGGCAGCGGGATCGACAAGGCCCAGCTCGAGCGCAGCGTCTGCGACGTGCTGCTCGGGGAGTCGGACATCAACTCTGCGCTGGTCCCGGTCGCCGACGGCGGCTACATGCTGCTGCCCGCCAATCAGGAGCTGACGGCGGCGGAAGTGCGCCTGATGACGCTGCCCATCGGCCGCGAGACCAAGCTGCGCCACGCGCTGCAACCGCAACGCGAGCTGTTCGACGTCATTTTCGTGGACTGCCCGCCGTCGCTCAACATGCTCACCGTGAACGCCCTGGTGGCCGCCGACAGCGTCCTCATCCCGATGCAGTGCGAGTACTACGCGCTCGAGGGGCTCACGGCGCTGCTCGCGACGGTCGAGCAGATCCGCCAGGCCGTCAACCCCGGCCTTGTCATCGAGGGAGTGCTGCGCACCCTGTTCGATCCGCGCAATAATCTCGCCAACGAGGTTAGCAGCCAGCTGATCGGCCACTTCGGCGACCGGGTGTTTCGCACGGTGATCCCGCGCAACATCCGGCTCGCGGAAGCGCCGTCGTTCGGCAAGCCGGTGCTGATCCACGACAAAGAATCGCGCGGCGCATTGGCGTATCTCGCGCTCGCGGGGGAGATGATCCGGCGTGAGGAAGAAGCGAGCTCCGAAGCGCGTTCGGCGGCGCGTCCCAACCCGGCCGCCAACGGCGGCAGCACCGGCCCGGAGGCGGCCGCCGAGCCCGGGCTCGACTCCACCACCGCACCCGACGCCGCCGTCGGCGGAGAAAAGGGAGCATGACATCAACGACATCGGAAGGACCCGCATGAGGAAACCCACGCTCGGCAGGGGGCTCGCGGACCTGCTCGGCCAGTCGGTGGCACGCCCAACGGTCGCACCCGGGCTCGGGGAGGAGCTTGCAAGACTGCCGCTCGATCTGCTGCAGCGCGGCCGTTACCAGCCCCGTACCGACATGCGCACCGACACGCTCACCGAGCTCGCCGACTCCATCAAGGCCCAGGGCGTGGTCCAGCCCATCGTGGTGCGGGCGCTCGAGCCCGGCGCGGGAGGCGGTCCCGGCGAGCCGCAGCGCTACGAAATCATCGCCGGCGAGCGCCGCTGGCGGGCGGCGCAGATGGCGGGCCTCAGCGACATCCCGGCCGTCATCCGCCGTATTCCGGACTCCACGGCGATCGCCGTGGCGCTCATCGAGAACATCCAGCGCGAGAACTTAAATCCCCTCGAGGAGGCGCGCGCGCTCACCCGCCTCATCACCGAGTTCGGGCTGACGCACCAGGAGGCGGCGGACTCGGTCGGGCGCTCGCGCGCCGGGGTGAGCAATCTCCTGCGGCTGCTCGAGCTGCCGACGGAGGTCTGCGAGCTCGTCGAGCGCCGCTCGCTCGAGATGGGGCACGCCCGGGCGCTGCTCTCCCTCGGCGGCCGCCGCCAGCAGACCGAGGTCGCGGCCCTCGTGGCCAAGAAGGGACTCTCGGTGCGCGAGACCGAGGCCCTGGTGCGGCGCCTCACCGTCCCGACCGTGCACGGCGCCGACGGCGACGGCGAGCCGGGCCGCGACCCGAATGTCGAGCGGCTCCAGCAGGAGCTCGCCGAGAAGCTCGGCGCCCAGGTTGCGATCCAGCACTCGGCCAAAGGCCGCGGCAAGCTCGTCGTGACCTTCAACAGCCTGGATGAGCTCGACGGCATCCTCGCGCACATCCATTAGCGAGGCGCGGGCGCAATCGGTAGAAGCGCTGTGGACTGCCGTGCAGGCGCTCTCTATAATCCCGCGGCTTTTTGGCCGTGGCAGGCCTAAGTGACTGAACGGCCGAAGTAAGTAAGCCGCTTGCGCCGTGCTCAAAGCGCAGGAACAGCGGCCCTTTTGAGCCCCTCGAGCGGGACTTATATAAGGTGTTGGCGATCGATCTGCCCCACGCGCGGCGGCTGGCCTTCGGCGTCGTGCTGGGTCAGGCGGCCGTGACGGCGATCGCAGCGCTCGCCGCGTGGGGTATCGCGGGCCGAGAGGCGGCGTGGTCGGCCCTGCTCGGGGGCGGGATTGCGACGCTGGGGAGCGTGGCGATGGTCGCGCTGGTGTTCGCGGGCGCCGCCGCCAATGCCCAGCGCATCGTGGCGGCGTTCTACACGGGCGAAGCCGTGAAGCTCGCCGTCGTGGTGGTGCTGTTCGTCGTGGTGCTGAGGGCGGTCAGGGTGGCGCCGCTGGCGATGCTCGCCGGCTTCGCCGCCACGTACCTCGTGTACTGGATTGCGTTGGTCGGCGCGCTGCCCGCGATGGGTGCGCGCCGCGGAGCCTGAAGGCTGGTTGGGGAGCCAAAAGCGGTGCCTGGACTTCTGACAACGATGGCGGCGGAACAAGCAGGCGGTGCCACCGAGTACATCCTCCACCATCAGACCTTCCTCTCGAACAAGCCGCCCCACGGCATCGTCGATTTCTCCGTCATCAACTACGACACCGTGTTCTTCTCGGTGCTGCTCGCGGTGGTGTTCTTCGGTCTGTTCTGGCTGGTGGCGCGCCGGGTGACCTCGGGGGTGCCGGGGAGGCTGCAGAACTTCATCGAGATGATCGTCGGCTTCGTCGACACGCAGGTGCGCGACACCTTCCACGGCACGAGCCGCCTGATCGCCCCGCTGGCACTCACGATCTTCTGCTGGGTGTTTCTCTTCAACTTCATGGACCTGGTGCCCGTCGACTTCCTCCCCTGGGTGGGCCACGCCGTGGGCGTCGAGCACCTCAAAGTAGTGCCGAGCACGGATCTCAACGCCACCTTCGCGCTGTCACTCACGGTCTTCATCCTCATCATCTTCTACAGCGTGAAGATGAAGGGTGTGGTCGGCTTCGTGAGCGAGCTGACGCTGCAGCCATTCAAGGCGAACAACGTCGCCGTGCAGGCGCTGCTCGTGCCGGTGAACTTCATCCTCGAGTCGGTGACCTTCCTGGCGCGCCCGGTGTCGCTGTCGCTGCGCCTCTACGGCAACCTGTACGCCGGCGAGATGATCTTCCTGCTGCTGGCGGCGCTGACGCTGTCGCGCGGGCTCGACAGCCTCACCACGCTCGGCGGCGCCCTCGGCACGGTCGCAGGAGTGATCGGCCAGCTGGTCCTCGGCTTGATCTGGGCGGGCTTTCACGTGCTGATCATCACGCTGCAGGCGTTCATTTTCATGGTGCTGACGATCGTCTACCTGTCGATGGCCGCCGAGCATCATTGAAGTTTCCGCTATCGGGTTTTTCGAGGAGAGTTGAATGGAAAACATTGCACACATCCAGGCCATGACCGTGCTGGCCGTCGGCATCATCTTCGGCATGGGCGCGCTCGGCACCGCCATCGGCTTCGGCATTCTGGGCGGCCGCTTCATCGAGGGCTCGGCGCGCCAGCCGGAGCTGCTACCGGTGCTGCGCGTACAGATGTTCCTGGTCGCGGGCCTGCTGGACGCGGTAGCGATGATCGGCATCGGCTTCGCGCTCTTCTTCACGTTCGCGAATCCATTCGTGAGCGCGTTGCAGGCGGCGCACTGAGCCGAGCGCAGCTGACCGGCCGGGAGGCTTGAGACCGTGAACATCAATCTCACGCTCATCGTGCAGATGGTCGTGTTCGCCACGCTCATCTTTGCGGTGATGAAGTGGCTGTGGCCGCCGATTCTCAACGCCATGGCGGAGCGCGAGCGCAAGATCGCGCTCGGCCTCGCGGCCGCGGAGCAGGGCGAGCAGGAGCTCGCCGCGGCACGCGGCAAGGCTGAGGGCATCGTGCGCGAGGCGCGCGAACGCGCCAACCAGATCATCGATCACGCGCAGCACCGCGCCAACGAGCTGGTGGAGCAGGCGCGGGGCAGCGCCAGCAGCGAGGGCGCGCGCCTGATCGCCGCCGCGCAGCAGCAGATCCAGCTGGACACGACACGCGCG
Organism: Steroidobacteraceae bacterium; assembly: GCA_035569755.1. Taxonomy (GTDB): domain Bacteria; phylum Pseudomonadota; class Gammaproteobacteria; order Steroidobacterales; family Steroidobacteraceae; genus 13-2-20CM-66-19. The sequence goes on along the minus strand of DATMMK010000012.1, from coordinate 3,001 downwards.
CGCGAGACTCTCCGCCGCGAGGTCGCGGGCATCGCGGTCGGCGCCGCGGCCAAGCTCCTGGGGCGTGAGATCGACGCGAAGAAGCACGCCGAGCTCCTCGACAAGCTGGCGGCGGAGGTCTGAAGAGAGCCTCATGGCGGACAAGACCACCATCGCCCGGCCCTACGCGCGCGCGGCCTTCGAGGAGGCACGCGCGCGGCAGCGGCTCGATCCCTGGTCGGAGGCGCTGCACGTCGCCGCCGCCGTGGTCGCCGATCCGCGCGTGGTGGCGCTGCTCGGCAATCCGCACGTGACGCCGGACGAACTCGCGGGGCTCGTGACCGGCATCGCCGGGGCTAAGCTCGGGGATGAGGGCGCGAACTTCGTGCGCACGCTCGCCGCCAACCACCGCCTGGCGGTGCTGCCGCAGATCGCCACGCTGTTCGATACGCTGAAGGACGCCGAGCAGGGTGTGGCCGACGTCACCGTCACTTCCGCCGCGCCGCTCGCCGCCGGACAGCGCAAGGCGCTGACGGGGGCGCTCGAGCGGCGCCTGAAGCGCACGGTGCGGTTGCATTGTGCGACCGACCCGGCGCTGATCGGCGGCGCGGTGGTGAAGAGCGGCGACCTGGTGATCGACGGATCGCTCCGTACGCGCCTCGAGCGCATCGCCTACGAATTGACGAGTTAAGGAACCCACATGGCCATCAAGGCATCCGAGATCTCCGATCTCATCAAGCAACGGATCGAGAAGTTCGAGTCGGTCACCGAGGCGCGCAACGTCGGCACCATCATCTCGGTTACCGACGGCATCACGCGCATCCACGGCCTGGCCGATGCGCGCTACGGCGAGATGCTGGAGTTTCCGGGCAACACCTTCGGACTCGCGCTCAACCTCGAGCAGGACTCGGTCGGCGCGGTGGTGCTCGGCGAGTACAAGCACCTGAAGGAAGGCGATACCGTCAAGACCACCAACCGCATCCTCGAGGTGCCGGTGGGACCGGAGCTCCTCGGGCGCGTGGTCGATGCGCTCGGCAGCCCCCTCGATGGCAAGGGTCCGGTGAAGGCGGCGCGCACCGCGCCGATCGAGCGCGTAGCCCCGGGTGTCATCTACAGGAAGTCGGTGAGCCAGCCGGTGCAGACCGGCTACAAGGCCATCGACTCGATGGTGCCGATCGGCCGCGGCCAGCGCGAGCTCATCATCGGCGACCGCCAGACCGGCAAGACCGCGCTCGCGGTCGACACCATCATCAACCAGAAGGGCTCCGGGATTAAGTGCATCTACGTCGCGATCGGCCAGAAGCAGTCGACCATCGCCAACGTGGTGCGCAAGCTCGAGGAGCACGGTGCGCTCGCCCACACCGTGGTGGTGGCGGCGTCCGCCTCGATCCCGGCCGCCATGCAGTACATCGCCGCCTACTCGGGCGTCACCATGGGCGAGTACTTCATGGACAACGGCGAGGACGCGCTCATCATCTACGACGACCTCTCCAAGCAGGCGGTCGCCTACCGGCAGATCTCGCTCCTGCTGCGCCGGCCGCCGGGGCGCGAGGCCTTTCCCGGCGACGTGTTCTACCTGCACTCGCGCCTGCTGGAGCGCTCGGCGCGCGTCAACGAGGAGTACGTCGCCATGGTCTCCAAGGGCGCGGTCAAGGGTAAGACCGGCTCGCTCACGGGACTGCCGATCATCGAGACCCAGGCGGGCGACGTGACGGCCTTCGTGCCCACCAACGTCATCTCGATCACCGACGGCCAGATCTTCCTCGAGACCGACCTGTTCAACGCCGGCATCCGCCCGGCGATGAACGCCGGCATCTCGGTGTCGCGCGTCGGCGGCGCCGCCCAGACCGACATCATCAAGAAGCTCGGCGGCGGCATCCGCCTGGCGCTCGCCCAGTATCGCGAGCTCGCCGCCTTCTCGCAGTTCGCCTCGGATCTCGACGAGGCGACCCGCAAGCAGCTCGAGCGCGGCCAGCGAGTCACCGAGGTCATGAAGCAGAAGCAGTACGCGCCGATGTCGGTGGCGCAGATGGCGCTCTCGATCTACGCGGTCAACAACGGCTACATGGACAAGGTGGAGCTGAAGAAGGTGGTGGACTTCGAGGCGGCGCTGCAGGCCTTCGCGCAGAGCAACTACCAGTCGACGCTCGATGCCATCAACGCGACGCCTAAGCTCTCCAAGGAGAACGAGGCGGCGATGAAGAAGTGCATCGAGGACTTCGTGGCCACGGGGACCTATTGAAGCCATGTGCCGCGCGCTGCCGATGGTCTCCCGAGCGATAGTGAACCAAATGGTTCACTGTCGGGAATCGAGATAACCCATGCCGGGTACCAAGGAAATCCGCGCCAAGATCTCGAGTGTCAAGAGCACTCAGAAGATCACCAAGGCCATGCAGATGGTGGCCACCAGCAAGATGCGCCGTGCCCAGGAGCGCATGAAGCTGGCGCGCCCGTATGCGCAGAAGATGCTCAACGTCATCGGGCATCTCACCGAGGCCAACCCGGATTACCGCCACCCGTTCCTCGTGACGCGCGACCCCAGGGCGATCGGCATCATCGTCATCTCCAGCGACCGCGGACTGGCCGGAGCGCTCAACGCCAACGTCTTCAAGCAGACGCTGCTGCTGATGCGCGACTGGCAGGGCAAGGGGGCGCAGGTGAGCCTGTGCCTCATCGGCACCAAGGGCCTCACCTTCTTCCGGCGCCTGTCGGTGCCGATCCTCGCCAACGTCACCCACCTCGGCGACCGGCCGCACGTCAAGGACCTGATCGGCACGGTCAAGGTGATGCTGGACGCGTATCGGGCCGGTGAGCTCGACCGGCTCTACCTGGTGAACGCCCAGTTCGTGAACACCATGACGCAGAAGCCCAACGTCGAGCAGCTGCTGCCGGTGCAGGCGCTGGATACCGAAGGGCTGCAGGAGCACTGGGACTACATCTACGAGCCCGATGCCGCGGGCATCCTCGATGGGCTCCTCATGCGTTACATCGAGTCGCAGGTCTATCGCGGCGCGGTCGAGAA
>DATMMK010000011.1:0-3053 GCA_035569755.1 Steroidobacteraceae bacterium | reverse complement strand
ATGACTGCTCCGGGACGCGCCACTACTTCAATCCTCGCAGGTCGAACGCGACCTTCACCGCGCCCAGGCGCCCGGCGCTCATCGCGTACGCGATCGCGTCGCGATACTCTCCGAGGCCGAACAGCGGACCGGTCAGGTCTTCCAGGTGTAGCGCAGGCGCCGCCTCGAGCGCAAGCTGGAACGTGCGCTTGCCCTTGCGCTTCGGCTCCGTGCCATATGCGTACGCGCCCATCACCGTCAGCTCGCGCTGCCAGATCGCGGCCCAGTCGACCTTCTCCTCGCCAGGCATCCCGACCGCGACCAGGGTGCCGCCTTCGCGGGTGAACCGGACGGCGTCGTTGAGGCTGCCGGCGCGGCCGACGCATTCGAACGTGAGATCCGCGCCGCCGAGCAGCAGCGAGCGGTCGAAGCCGTCGAGCCTGCGTGCGCCGGTGGCGAAACGGATGCGCTGAAAGACGTCGGCGGGATTGATCACCTGGTCGGCGCCGAGCTTGGTTGCGAGCTCGCGCTGGGTCGGATGCTTGGCGACTGCGATCAAACGCTTCGGCGGTGTGAACAGACGGATCGCGGCCACCGTCAAAAGGCCGATCGTGCCGGCCCCCAACACGACGACGATGTCGTCCTTGGTGGCGCCGCCGCGAAATGCGGCGTGGATGCAGCACGCAAAAGGCTCGATGAGCACCGCGGCCTCATCCGACAGCGCCGGCGGCACCGGATGCAGCTGGCTCGGGTGCGCGACGAGCGTCTCGCCCCAACCTCCGCCGGTGTCGGCGCAGTAGCCGGTCTGCAGGCCGACCTCGATCGGTCCTTCGGTGACGTTGTAACAGAGGCCGGGCCGGCCTTCGGCACAGCGCGGGCACGGAGGCTCGACCCCGCGCACCTTACAGCCCAGGGCCGGTTCGATCACGACGCGCGAGCCGTCGGCAAGCGTGCCCACGACCTCGTGACCGGGAACGAATGGATAGCTGGTCAGTGGATCGAGATACAGCGACGCGTGGCCGCCGATCGCCGAAAGGTCCGACCCGCAAATCCCCGACAGCGTCGGCGACACGCGCACCCAGTCGTGAGCCGGCAGCTCGGGTTCGGGCACATCGCCCAGGTGCAGCATGGAGAGCGCGCTGGTCGCGACCTCGGGCCTCCCGCCCGCCGCCTTGACGATGGCGTACGAGGGAATGCTTCGCTCGTAAGTAAGAGCTAGCATGCTCCTCCCCACCCGGCGCTTCGCGCCGACCTCCCCGTGTGGCGGGGAGGTGAATCCTGCGTCACCGTCTCACTGCCTCCTTGTATTCGGGCGAGCGCGGGTCGGGCATCGGCAGGCGCCAGTTGCCCGGCGCCATCTTCCACCGCTCCACCCGCCAGCCCCGCTGACCGGCGACCTGTGACAGTCGCGCGTCAGGGTTCACCGCCACCGGCGTCCCTACCAGCTCCAGCATCGGCAGGTCCGACAAAGAGTCCGCGTACGCAAAGCTCTCCGCCAGGACAAGCCCGTTGCGAGAGGCGTATTCCTCGAGCAGGACGCCGCGCGCCTCACCGGCCGGCGGCGGCGCGTCGAGGTCTCCCGTCAAACGGCCGTCCTTCACCAGGAGGTGGGCGCAGTCGACCTCCACCTCCAGCAGCTCGGCGAGCGGCTCGACGACGACGTCGAGGGCGCCGGTCAGGAGCAGGATCCTGTGCCCGGCGCGCTTGTGCTCTCGGATCCGGCGCATGCCCTCCGGATAGATGCGGCGCAAGGTCACCGCGTTCAGCGCCTCGCGCCCAAGCCGTTTCATGACCTCGTAGTCGAGCCCGTCGTATTCGCGATAGAAGCTCCGCTGAAACTCGGCTCGCGACCGCCGCTCGAGGTACAGCCAGCGCGGGGCCTCACGCGCCATCTGCGCCATGAAAGCCGGCCACTCGTCCACCGGCTGCGCCCGCAGACGCATCCAGAGGAAATACTCGACGACGTTGGTCTCGACCAGCGTGCCGTCGACGTCGAACACCGCCAGGACATCCGCTCGGCCCGTGCGCTTCTCGATGGCGGAGCGCACGGTATTCACCTCTGACTTGGGCGCGGTGCTGCCGCTCGGCTGGCGGCCCTTGCGCGCGACTGTCTCCGCGCGAGACATGCGCACGACAGTTGGGAAGTGGACGTCCTGGAAGTAATGCTCCCACTTGTAAAGAGAGGCGTCGAAAGGAAACGTCTTGCGCTCGGCGGCCGGTACGCGCTCCCAAACGGACATCAGGTTGCGCGTGTCGAAGATGCAATCGACCTCCGTGTAGACGCCGTAGAGCTGGATCAGGTTGAGGCCGCGCTCCAGGCGATCGCGCTCGCCATTGAGATCGTCCGACAGGTCGGCGATGCTGGCCCCCAGCGGCAACCGTTCCACCGCCCATTGAGCCGCGCTCACAAATTTCAGCGCCACCTCGCCCTTGGCCGCAAGCTCGCCGCGTGTCGGGTAGGTCCATGTCGGCGTGCCGATCGCCTGCCCGTACCGGTCGCGCAGCGGGTGCTCGGTAAAGTAGATCGTCGCCTCGTCGGTCATCTGCCGGAAGCGCAGCGGGTTGCGACTCCCCGAGGCGGCGTGGTACACGCGCGGCTTCGAATCGGGCGGCGGGCTGGCCGCGACCGCCAGCACGGTGTTGACGACGAAGTCTGCCGGGATGATGTCGAGCAATGAGTCGGGGAGACCCGAGAAATCGCGCAGGATCCCGCGGCCGAACGCGAGGATCAGCGGCTCCGCCATGCGGAACCCTTCGAGCCAGCCAGGGAACGGCTCTTCGAGCGCACTCTCGATGATCGACGGCCTCACGATCGAAAGGGGGATGTCGCCGTGGAGCTCGACGACCGCGTGCTCCGCCATCGCCTTGGTGAACGAGTAGATGTCGGCAAAGCCCATCGAATTCGCGTGCACACGCCCGCGTTCGATCAATTTGTCCTTGACCCATTTCTCACGCAGGCGCTCCGTCGCGCGCGCCACCGCCGGCGTGCCGGCGGGGCCCATGCGGGACTGCGCTTCACGCCGCAGCCGCTTGAGAATCTCGGGCCGCCTCGACTCCTCCTCGACCGGACCGCG
>DATMMK010000010.1:0-25539 GCA_035569755.1 Steroidobacteraceae bacterium | reverse complement strand
GCGGACCCAGGCGCACGCCGAGGAACCCCGCCGCCTGCGCGCGTTCCTGCTCCTCGCCCGTGAGTCCGCCCTCGGGGCCGATGAGCACCTGTACCTCCCCGCTCGGGGGCGGGATCTCGGCGAGGCGCAGCGCGGCGGTGGGCGAGAGCAGCAGCTTGGTGGCGCCGCCCTCCGCGCCCAGGAACGCCGCGAGCGTCGCCGGCGGCAGCAGCCGCGGCGGGCGGTTGCGGCCGCTTTGCTCGCAGGCGGCGCGCGCGATCGCGCGCCAGTGATCGCTCTTGCGCGCGGCCTGGGCGGCATCCAGGCGCACCACGCTGCGCTCGGTGAGCAGCGGGGCGAGCGTCGTGACGCCGAGCTCGGTGGCCTTCTGCACCACCAGGTCCATGCGCTCGCCGCGCGAGATGCCCTGCGCCAGCGTCAGCGCCAGCGGCGATTCGCGCTCGGTCTCGGCACGCGCGCCGACCGCGACCAGCACCTCGCCGCCGTGCGCTTTGTCGATGCTGCCCTGGTACTCGCCGCCGTTGCCGTCGAAGACGATCAGCGCGGCTCCTACCCGCAGCCTTAGCACGCGGGTGATGTGGCTCGCGGCGCTGCCTTGCAGCCGCACGCGCTCGCCGCAGACGAGCGGCCCGGCGACGTGCACGCGTGTCAGGCGCATGTCGCGAGCTCCACACCCGCGCGCGCCACGTCCACCATCAGATCGATCTCGGCGGGGGTGATCACGTAGGGCGGCATGAAATAGACCACGTTGCCCACCGGGCGCAGCAGCACGCCGCGCTCGAGCGCATGGCTGTAGACGGTCAGGCCGCGGCGCTCCTGCCAGGGATAGGGCGCGCGGCTCGCCTTGTCGCGCACCATCTCGATCGCGACGATCATGCCGCACTGACGCACCTCGGCGACGTGCGGGTGGTCCTCGAGCTCGCGCGCGCGTGCGCCTAAGTGCGCCGCGAGCGCGCGGTTGCGCTCGAGCGTGCCGTCCTCACGGAAGATCGCGAGACTCGCGCGCGCGGCGGCGCAGGCGAGCGGGTTGCCGGTAAAGCTGTGCGAATGGAGGAAGGCGTTGAGCTTCACGTACTCATCATAGAACGCCGCGTAGATCGGCTCGGTCGTCAGCACCGTCGACAGCGGCAGGTAGCCGCCGGTCAGACCCTTGGAGAGACACATGAAATCGGGGCGGATGCCGGCCTGCTCGCAGGCGAAGAACGTCCCGGTGCGCCCGAAGCCCACCGCGATCTCGTCCGCGATCAGGTGCACCGCGTGCCGGTCGCAGGCCGCGCGCAGCAGCGAGAGGTAGACGGGGTCGTACATGCGCATGCCGCCTGCGCATTGCACCAGCGGCTCGACGATCACCGCGGCAGCCTCGTGGGCGTGACGCTCGAGGGCCGCCTCCATGTGCGCAAACTGTGCGCGCGAATGCTCGGCCCAGCTCGCGCCCGCGGCGCGCTCGTAACAGTCGGGCGACGGCACCGTGATCACGTCCATGAGAAGCGGTCGGTAGACCTCCTTATAGAGCTCGACGTTGCCGACCGCGAGCGCCCCCAGGGTCTCGCCATGGTAGCTGTTGGAGAGTGTGATGAAGCGGCACTTGCCCGGCCGGCCGACGTTGCGCCAGTAGTGAAAGCTCATCTTCACCGCCACTTCGACCGCCGAGGAGCCGTTGTCGGCGTAGAAGCAGCGCGTCAGGCCGGCAGGCGCGAGCGCGGTGAGCTCTTCGGAGAGCGCGATCACCGGCTCGTGGGTGAAGCCGGCGAGTATGACCTGCTCGAGCTGCTCGAGCTGCGCGCGCACCGCGGCGTTGATGCGCGGATTCGCGTGGCCGAAGAGATTCACCCACCAGGAGCTCACCGCATCGAGATAACGGCGGCCGGCGTAGTCCTCGAGCCATGCACCACTGCCGCGGCGGATGGGGATTGGCGGCAGGCGCTCGTGATCCTTCATCTGCGTGCACGGATGCCAGACGTGGGCGAGATCGCGCGTCACGAACGGGGCGTTGGCCGAGCTCATGCGGAGAATTGTGGCAGAATCGACGGGCAGACATGACCATCACCACCGCCACCATCCCCGACAGCGCGCCGCTCAGGGTCGACGCTGCGACCGGGCTGCTGGTGGGCGCGCGGCAGGTGCTGTCGCCGCATTTCGATGCGCGCCCCACCGGAGTGAAGCCGGATCTGCTCGTGGTGCATGGCATCAGTCTGCCGCCGGGAGAGTTCGGCGGGCCGTGGATCGATCGCCTGTTCACCGGCACGTTGCCGGTCGATGCCCATCCCTACTTCCGCGCCATCGCCGGCGGGCGCGTGTCCGCGCACGCCCTCATCCGTCGCGACGGCGAGATCGTCCAGTACGTGCCCTTCGAGGCGCGCGCCTGGCACGCCGGGGACTCCGAGTACGACGGCCGCTGGGGGTGCAACGATTTCTCGATCGGCATCGAGCTCGAGGGGACCGACGAGACGCCCTACACCGACGCACAATACGAGGAGCTCGCGCGGCTCGCCGCGGCGCTCTTCGACGCCTACCCCTCGCTCGGTCCCGAGCACGTGGTCGGCCACAGTGACATTGCGCCGGAGCGCAAGACCGATCCCGGGCCGCTCTTCAACTGGCGGCGCCTGCGTACGCTGGTGCAGGAGCGCACGACGCTGCGCTGACGCCCAAGCGGCATACGGAGCTTGCGCTACGGTTTCCTGCCGCGCTCGTGCCTCCACAGCACTTCGGCGCCGCGCTCGTGCCGCGCCAGCACCCGCGCCACTACGAACAACAGATCCGACAGGCGGTTGAGATACTTCAGCAGCTCCGGGCTGACCGTTTCGGCACGCGCCAGCGTCCATGCGCGCCGCTCGGCGCGGCGTGCGACGGTGCGCGCGAGGTGGCAGGCGGCGGTCGCCGGCCCGCCTCCCGGCAGGATGAATTCCTTGAGCGGCGGCAGGGCGTCGTTGAATCCGTCCAGTGCCTGCTCGAGGCGCGTTACCTGCTCGGCACGAATCAGCTGGTGCCCCGGGATGCAGAGCTCGCCGCCGAGGTCGAACAGCTCGTGCTGCACCTCGGTCAGGCAGTCGGTGACCTGCTGCGGCAGCCCCGGAACCGCAAGCAGCACGCCGACGACGCTGTTGAGCTCATCCACGGTGCCGTAGGCCTCGACGCGGGCGCTGTCCTTCGGCACGCGGCTGCCATCGCCGAGGCCCGTGGTGCCGTCGTCGCCGGTGCGCGTGTAGATCCTGCTCAGGCGGTTTCCCATCGGTCTTATCCTACAGATACTCCGCGGCGATGAAACTGGCGAAGTTCTGCCAGTGCCAGCGTTGCGTTCGCACCGGCTTCGGGCCCACCATCCTAAATAATATGGCTTCGAAGGAACTGACCGCGGCGCTGGCTGCGGCCTGCGCCGCGGGCGAGGTGATACGCGCTCATTACCAGCGCAACCCCGCGGTGCGCCTGAAGGCGGATGCCTCGCCGGTGACGGAGGCGGACCTGCGCTCCGAGGAAGTGATCCGCGCCACCCTGAGCGAGCGCTTTCCGGGCTTTGGTTTCTACGGCGAGGAGACCGGCCGGCACGCGATGGACGCGGAGAACGTCTGGCTGGTCGATCCCATCGACGGCACCAAGGCGTTCGTACGCGAGATTCCCTTCTTCTCGACACAGATTGCACTGCTGCGTGCCGGCAGGCTGGTGCTCGGGGTGTCGAGCGCCCCGGTCTACGGCGAGCTCGCCTGGGCCGAGGAGGGCGGCGGTGCCTGGCTCAACGACCGCCCGGTGCGCGTGAGCGGCGTCGCGGCGCTGGACCAGGCCGGTGTCTCCACGGGGAATCTGCGCAGCCTGGCGGCTTCCGCGCGCTGGCAGCGCTTCGGTCGGCTGGTCAGCGCTGCGGGCTACCTGCGCGGCTACGGCGACTTCGTGCACTACCACCTGCTCGCCCGCGGCGCGCTCGAGGTCGTGCTGGAGTCCGACGTCAACATTCTCGATATCGCGGCGCTCACGGTGATCGTGCGCGAGGCGGGCGGCACGTTCACCGACCTCGAGGGGCGCGCGGTCGGTCTCGCCACCACGAGCGTGCTCGCCACCAACGGCGCCCTGCATGCCGAGGTGCTCGGGATACTGAAAGAGACCTGATTCGTGTAGTACTTGCCTAGGCGCTCACAAACACCCGCCGGCCGTCCTGCTCGAGCTCCATCATCGGCGCGAGATAGAGCTCGCTGAGGGTCGCGGCGGTCAGCGCCTCGCTCACCGTGCCGAGCGTCCAGCGCCCATCGCCGTGCAGCAGCAGCACCCGGTCGGCGAAGCGTGCGGCGAGCGTCGGATCGTGCAGCGTTGTGATGACGGTGCGGCCGCGGCGCGCGAGGTCGCGGAACAACCCCAGCACCACCAGCTGATGGTGGGGATCGAGGTGGTTGGTCGGCTCATCGAGAAGAAATATGCCGGGCTGCTGCGCGAGCAGCGCCGCCACGGCCACGCGTCGCTGCTCCCCGCCCGAGAGGGTGTCGGTGCGGCGCGTGGCAAAATCACCCATGTCGACCGCCGCGAGCGCCCGCTGCGCGAGGCGCTCGTCTTCGGCGCTCTCCCACTGCCACAGCGCCAGGTGCGGATGGCGGCCGATGAGCACCGTCTCCATCGCCGTGGTAACGAAGGCATCCTCGAGATCCTGGGGCAGGAGCCCGAGTCGCAGCGCGATCGCGCGACGCTTCATCTCCACGAGCGGCACGCCATCGAGCGTCACTTCCCCGCAGGCAGGGCGGCGCAGACCGGCGAGGGTGTGCAGCGTCAGAGTCTTCCCCGAGCCGTTGCGCCCGAGGATCGCGACCAGCTCGCCGGGCACGAACTCGAGCGACAGTGCGCGCACGAGCTCGCGCACCCCCGCCTGCACGCCCACGCTGCGAGCGGCGAGCCGCGCTCCCGCAGCGGGTGCGAGGCCCGCGCCATCGCCGCCCTTCAGGGGCGCGTCCAACGAATCTCCAGCGCGGTTGCTGCACCCACCACCTCGCCGCGCAGGCTGCGCGGCATCTCCGACTCCTGTGCGCTCAGCGCGCGGCGCACCGCCATCACCTCCGCGTCGGCCTGCGGGAAGAGCGGCTGCTGGCCGGGATCGCCGTAGCCGCTCGGGTAGAGCGGCTCCCCGGTGCCGAGATCGTACTTATCGGTCGCGCCCACGGTGTGCAGCAGCTCGTGCGCGATGACGATGTCGTTGGCGCCGGTCATGGCGCCGGTGGCGAAGGCATGCACCACGCCCACCAGCCCCTTCTGCATCCCGTGCGAGTCGGGCGCGCGCTCGAGGGTCGCGGGGTCGTGGTAGACGACGAACAGGCGGATCCGGGACGGCACGCGACCCGGCACGGTGCTCGCGTGCCTGGCGAACCACCGCAGCCTGAGGCTCCACCAGGCGATGCCGAGCGGACTGGCGTCCGGCGCGAGCGCCGGCGGCAGCTCGCTCCCCTCGGGGTAGAGCTCGACATGCACGGGCTGCTCGAGCTTCACGCCGTAGCGATGCGCCTCGCGCGCGAAGAAGGTTTCGATGGGGACGAAGTCCTCGGGCTTCAGCGCCTCGATGTAGGCCTGCGTGGTGCGGCTGCCGTCGCCATTCAGTGGGTAGATGCCCACCCACAACGTCTCACGCCAGCTCTGGGTCTGCACGCGCTCGAGCCACTGCTCGAGCGCCACCGCGCCGAGCACCAGCAGGAGGGCGAGGATGCGGATGTTTCTCCACACGGATCAGGGCTGCAGCCGCGTGACCTGCCACGCGCCCGCCTCGAAGGCACCGCCGGGCGCAGGCCGCAGCGCGCGGCCCCAGCGCGCGCGGTCGTGGATGCGCGCCGTCCCTTCCACCCAGAGCTCGACCGCATCGGCCCACAGGTGATAGCCCCCCCAGTGCGGCGGGCGGGGCACGTCGATCTTCAGGTTCTCATCGGCGCCCGGACTTCCCGGGATCGGTGCGCCGAAGCGCTGCGCGGCGGCCGCCACCGAGCGCTCGAGCGCGGCCCGCGAGGGCACGGGCTCACTCTGCGCGCTCGCCCACGCGCCGATGCGCTTGTCCCAGGAGCGCGAGGCGAAGTATGCATCGCTCTCGGCGGCCGTTGCGGCGACCACCGTGCCTTCGATGCGCACCTGCCGGTGCAGCGCATCCCAGTGCAGCACCGCGGCGGCGCGCGGGTTGTCCTCGAGCTGCCGGCCCTTGCTCGACTGGTAATTCGTGTAGAAGACGACGTAGCCAGGCTGCGGCACGATGTCCTTGCACAGCACGACGCGCGCCGCCGGATGTCCTTCCGGCGTCGCGGTGGCGAGCACCATGGCGTTGGGGTTCGGCTGGTGGCGCGCCGCCCAGGCGTCGGCGAGCCAGCGTGCGACGACCGCAAGCGGCTCGGCGGGCAGCGGATCGGGCAGCAGTTCCTGGTGGTCACTCATTACGAACCTTCATGAACTCCTCGACGCCGTACACATCGCGCCTGATCACGGTTGGTACAGTGAATCCGGATTCGGTAGGCTCCCCGCATGATACCGCTCTCGCGCATCGCGGGCCGCATCCTCAAGTGGGTTGGGCTCGCGCTCGGGAGCCTCGCTCTGCTGGCGCTGGCGCTCTTTGCGGTGGTCTTCGCGATCAACTGGCGCGATGAGCCACTCGATCCCCGGGCGCGCACCCTGCTCGTAGCGCCGTCGAATCCGCTCAAGCCCGACGACAACATCTATCTCGCCATGGCCGGCTTCACGGCGCCCTCGGGCGCCTCGGTGATCACGACCGGCGAGTCGCGGATCGATCACTACAACGAGCATCTCGAGGCAGTGCTGCACGACCCGTCGGCGCAGGCGCTGCAGTCGCTGACTCTCAAGGATCCGCACGCGCTCGAGTTCCAGGGTCAGGCGGAGTTCGTGCAGCCGCTCAGTGGCTCGCTGTGGGAGCAGGTACCGCCGCACCGTTCCGAGATCGAGGCCCTCACCGTGCTGAACGGCGAGCTCTTTGAGCGCTATCTCGCACTCGAGCGGCCGCGCGGCTACTTCGAGACCGCGCGGCCCAGCTACCTCGCGCCGGCCATCTTCGTTCCCACCGAGGTGCGCTATCTCTTCCTGGAGGAAACGGTGCTGCGGCTGCGCGACGGCAGCGCGCGCGAGCAGCGCGCAGCGCTCGATCAGCTGATCGCCGACGTCGGCCTGTGGCGGCGCGTGCTGACCGGGCAGGGGCTGGTGATCTCGAAGATGCTGGCGCTCGCGTACCTCGAGTCCGACTACCTGGTGCTCGCCGACATGATCGCCGACCCGCGCGCCGCGGTCCCGCTGGGCCCCGACGACGCCGACAACGCGGCGCCGCTCTTTGCTCTCAGGGACTTCGATCTCGGTACGGCATTCGCCGCCGAGTTTCGCGTGCAGGCATCGCTTCTCGAGCAGACGCAGTATCTCTACACGATCGGTTGGACCCCGGCGGCCGCGCGCACCGGCGCGCCGCGCGACTGGACCGATCGGCTCGGGAGCGAGATCAGCGGGCACTTCTTCAAGCTCAACGCGACGGTGAATCTCTTCGCGCAGCAGGCCGAGCGGCTGATGTCCCTGACGCCCGGCCCCGCAGTCGCGGCCGCGGACAAGAAGCTCGCCGATTCGAGCCTCTCGGCCTGGAGCCTGCTCGGGGCCTACAACCCGATCGGCAGGCTCGTGGCCGGCATGGCGGCCCCCATGGGCGTCACCTATCCGTTGCGCGCCTGGGATGCGGCGGCACTGCAGCGCCTGGTGCGCGCCGGGTACGAGATCCGCCGGCAGCGGATCGCCCCGGCCGAAGTTCCCGCCTTTCTCGCCCGGCATCCGGAGTGGTCGACGCACCCCGGGGACGGGCGGCCATTCCTCTACCGCCCGGACAGCGGCGAGCTCGGGGTGCAGACCATCGGCGATCAGCCGCAGGGCCGGCGCTTCTCCATCCGCATCTGGCAGCCGCCGCCGCCGGGAAGCGAGACCCCGGGTTAGGTGGCGGGCGCGAGCGGGCCGCGCCGCAGATTTCCCGCACTTCCCTTGCACCTCCCGCCCCGCCCCGATAGAAAGGTGGGATTTCGGCCACGAGGGCACCCCTTCCCATGACGCGCGAGACCGTAACGCTGGAGGAGCTGCGCCAGCGAGTGACCGATATCGACCGCCAGCTGATCACGCTGGTGGCGGAGCGCAAGACCGTGAGCGAGGAGGTTGCGCGGGTCAAGCGCGCCACCGGCCGCTCGACCCGGGACTACGAGCGCGAGCGCGACGTGATCCTCGGCGTGCGCGCCATGGCCGAGGAGCGCGGGGTTTCGCCGGCGCTCGCCGAGCAGCTGCTGCGCCTGCTGATCCGCTCCTCTCTGACCACGCAGGAGCATGCGAGCGTCGTGGCGCGCGGGGCCGGTACCGGGCGGCGCGCGCTCGTCATCGGCGGCGCGGGCAAGATGGGCGGCTGGTTCGTGAATTTCCTTGCATCCCAGGGCTTTGCGGTCGAGGTCGCCGACCCCGCGCAGGGGGGCGGGTCAGGGAGCGCGCGGATTGCCGACTGGCACGCCACCGACCTCAAGCACGACTTCATCGTGCTCGCGACGCCGCTCGGCACAACGGATGCGATCCTGCGCGAGCTCGCGCTGCGCCGTCCGCCGGGTGTGATCTTCGACGTCGGATCGCTCAAGTCGCCGCTGCGCGCCGGTCTCATGGCGCTCAAGTCCCACGGCTGCCAGGTGACTTCCGTCCATCCGATGTTCGGTCCCGACACCGAGCTCCTCTCCGGCCGTCACGTCATCTTCGTCGACCTGGGGAACGCCGGCGCACTCACTGCGGCGCGCGAGCTCTTTTCCTCGACCATGGCCGAACAGGTGGTCATGAGTCTCGACGATCACGACCGCCTCATCGCCTACGTGCTCGGGCTCTCGCACGCGCTCAACATCGCCTTCTTCACCGCGCTCGCCCAGAGCGGTGAGGCGGCGCCGAAGCTCGCCCGCATGTCGAGCACCACCTTCGATGCGCAGCTCGACGTGGCGGGCCGCGTCGCCCAGGACAGTCCGGAGCTCTATTATGAAATACAGAGTCTCAACGACTACGGCGCCGAGTCGCTCGAGGCCCTGTCCCAGGCAGTCGAGCGCGTGCGCACCGCCGTCCTGTCGCGCGATCACGATACTTTCGTTGCTTTGATGCGCCGCGGGCGCGATTATCTTGAGGACAGGCGCACTGTGACCGAGCGCCGGGCCTGAGGGACCAGACTCACATGAGCCGATCGAGCACCGGTTCGCGGCGCAGTGCCGAGCCCGCCGACACCGGCGAGCACGCCGATCCGATCGAGACCCTCGAGAGCGAGAACCGCGCGCTCCGGGCCCGCCTCGCGGCGCTCACCGACGAGGTCAGCCGCAACGAGACGCTGCTGCGCAAGTCGCAGGAGCGCGAGCTCGAGCTGCTGCGTGCCAGCTCGCTGGCGCACCTCTTCGAGCGGCTGCTCATCGGGCTCAAGGGCTCCTACCAGCTCGACGGCGTCATGCTGGTGCTGAACGACCCGCAGCACGAGATCCGCCACCTGATCTCGGGCGATGACCTGGCGCACGGCCCGCAGGCGGGTGTCATGTTCGTCGACGCGCTCATGACCGTCGCACCGCAGCTCGGTGCGCTCGAGCGGCCGTGGCTCGGGCCGTACCAGCGCGCCGATCACGAGCTGCTGCTCCCCGGGAGCGACCATCCGGCGAGCCTTGCGCTCATTCCACTGCGCCGGCACGACGAGCTCGACGGCGTGCTGGTGTTCGCGAGCAACGACCCGTTCCGCTTCACCCAGGAGCTCGCCAGCGACTTCCTCGCGCACCTCGGGCTGGTGGCTGCGATCTGCGTGGAGAACGCCGTCAACCGCGCCCGGCTGCTGCGCAGCGGACTCACCGATTTCCTCACCGGCTTTCACAACCGCCGCTACCTGCACGCACGGCTGCGCGAGGAGCTGGCACGCGCGCAGCGTGCCCGGCTGCCGATCGTCTGCCTGATGATCGACGTCGATCACTTCAAGCGTATCAATGACCAGTACGGCCATCTCGCGGGCGATGCGGTGCTGCGCGAGGTGGCGCAGCGGATCGATACCGAGATGCGCATCAGCGACACCGGTGCGCGCTTTGGGGGCGATGAGTTCGCGATGGTGCTGGCGCAAGCCGACATCGGCGATGGCGAGCGGGTCGCCCAGCGCGTGCTGCACGCGGTGGGCCAGGAGCCCATCCCGATGGGCACTGCCCCCGAGGCGGCGACCGAGATCGTGACGCTCTCGATCGGCGTGGCAGCCGCCAATCCGGGCCCCGGCCCGCACGACTACAAGGTCCTGGCCGAGCGGCTGATCGCGGAAGCGGACGCCGCGCTCTACCGCGCCAAGAGCGCCGGGCGCAATCGCGTCGCGACCTCGCCGAACATCGTCGTCTAGAAGGCGACCTCGGTCTTTGCGCCTGCTGCCGGTCCGCCGGGAATCAGGGTCACCTTACCCATGGGCGAACTCTGCACCCTGCGATGCCCCGGCGTGCGTATTTCTCTGGTAGCAAGCACGCCAACCGGAGGTCCCGTCCCATGAACGCCCCTCGCCAGCACACGCCCCTGCTCGCGGCGGTCGCCGCCTGCCTGATATTGCCCCTGCTCGCCACCGCCTGTGGGTCTGAGCTCACGTTGCCGTCGTTCCCCGGGCTCAAGGAGCACGCGACTGAGTCGGTCGACGTCACGCTAGGATGGATGCCGCTGCACCTGATGGGATGGATGATGAACGACGGCGACCCCGACAGCGCCCAGGTCAGGAAGACCCTCAAGGGATTAAAATCGGTGCAGATCCGCAGCTACGAGTTCGACGCCGACTACACCTACCCGCAGGCCGACCTCGATCGGCTGCGCGCACAGCTTGCGGCACCGGGCTGGAGCCCGCTGGTGCAGGTACGCAAGCGCGGCGACCAGGACGGCCACGACAAGGAGAACGTCGACATCTACGTCTCCCTGGAGGATAACAAGGTGAAAGGACTCGTGATCATCGCGTGCGAGCCCCGTGAGTTCACCATCGTCAACATCGTCGGCAGCATCGACGTCGAGCAAATCGCGAGTCTGCGCAAGACCTTCGTGCCACCGGCAAAGGTGGCGCAGCTACCACCGCAGGCCTGACCCTAAGCCGACTGACGGAAGTGACGCGGACACGATGTGAGCGGGGACGGGGAATGTACGGGCGGCGATCTGCTGAGGCGAGCCCTGGCCGGCGAGCGGGCCGCGTTCGGAGCGCTGGTGCGCACGCACCAGCGCATGGTCTTCAGCCTGGCGCTGCGGATGCTGAGGGACCGCCATGCGGCGGAGGATCTGGCGCAGGAGGTGTTCCTGCAGCTGTATCGCAGCCTCTCCGCGGTGAGCTCGGAGGCGCACCTCGCCTTCTGGCTGCGCAAGGTGACCGCGCACCGGGCGATCGACCGGCTGCGCCGCGAGCCACGCCTCGAAATGGCGCCGCTCGAGGAGGCGCAGCTGTCGGCCGGCGAGGCGCACTCGCGCGACCCGATCCTCGAGCGCCGGCTGCGGAGCCTCGTCGCGCAACTGCCGCCGGCGGCGCGCGCCGTGATGCTGCTGCGGTACCAGGAGGATCTCGATCCCGCGGACATCGCACGGACGCTGCGCATGCCGGTCAATACCGTGAAGAGTCATCTGAAGCGCTCGCTCGCGGAGCTTCGTGAGCGCATGACTTCCTCAGGCGCCCTGACATGAGCGACGACAGGCACGAGCCGGAATCGAACGACCTGGAGCGGCGGCTGCGCGCGGCGCTCAAGCCCGTAAATCCGGGCGAGGGATTCACCGCGGGCGTCATGGCGCGTGTCGCGGCCGAGCCGCGCCCGGCGCGCCGGCCGCGCTCGCCGGCGGTGGTGAGCTGGCTCGCCTTCGGGCTCGCGGCCTCGGTGGTGCTCGCGGTACTGCTGGCGCACGAGTGGCAGGTGCGGCGCATCGAGCAGGGGCGCGAGGCGCGCCGCCAGCTCATCGAGGCGCTGCGAGTCACGGACGAGAAGCTCAATCTCGCCTATCGCGTCGTCAATTCACGGCAGGACGCCGCTCCTGCGCAACACTCGGGTGCATAGGTCATGAAGGTGTTCTTTCCAGGATGGCATTGGCTGGCGGCTCTGATGGCGGCTCTGACTGCCTCCGTGGCGCTCGCCGCGCCCGCCGCGATGCTCAATCTCCCGGACTTCGATGCACTTGCTGCCAAGGCCACCGAGACCGTCAACATCTCGCTCGACCCCGCGCTCCTCGGCCTGGCGGCGGGCTTCCTCGACTCGAGCAATCCCGACGACGCGGCTACCAAGGAGCTGATCGCCGGGCTCAAGGGCATTTACGTCAGGAACTATACCTTCGACCAGGATTTCAGCTACCCGTCGGCGCAGGTCGACCTGGTGCGCAAGCAGCTCGCCGCTCCCGCCTGGCAGCGCCTCGTCGAGGTGAACAACACCAAGGACCACACCCATGTCCAGATCTACGTCGCCGTCGATCGGGGCGTCGCCAACGGGCTCGCGATCATCGCGAGCGAGCCGCGCGAGTTCACGATCGTGAACATCGTCGGCGCGATCGACCTCGCCAAGCTGCGCCGTCTCGAGGGCAAGTTCGGCATACCGAAGCTCGACCTGCCCAACGGCAAGGACGGGCAGGCCAAGTAGGGCCGGCGACGGCAGGTTCCCCGGAAGAGTAAAAAGATCCCGTTGCGCTGTCCGCGCCGGGCCTCGAGGTGCGCATAACTCAACGCATGCGGCCGCTCGCCGATACCCCCACCCTCCGTCCTACGGAGACCGCGCTGGCGCTCAAGCTCGTCAGCGAGATGAACCTGCTGCGCCTGAAGACCATCGCGCGGCTGCATGCGCGCGGGCTGCCGCCCGACATAGGCTGGGACGACCTGCTGCAGGAGGCGCTCACGCGCGTCCTGACCGGCGCCCGGCGGATTCCCGAAGGCATCGCCCCGGTGGCCTTCATCGCCGGCATCATGCGGAGCCTGAGGTCCGAGCACTGGAAGCGCTTCGGCGCGGCACGCCGCCGCCGCGTTTCCTCGGGCAGCCACCGCAGTTACCCCACGCCCGGGCTCGAAGGGCGTGACGCTGCTCCCGATCCCGAGCGCTCGCTGATCGCCGCCGAGGAGCTGCAGGCGATCGAGCGGCTGTTCGCGGACGACCCGGTCGCGCTGCGGATCATCGACGCGCTCGGCGAGGGACTGGCGCCGGAGCAGATCCGCGCCACTCTCTCACTCACGAAGACCGAATACGATTCCGCACGCAAGCGCATCCGCCGCTGCCTGCTGCGGGAGGGACTCACATGCCGCCCAAAGTGATCCAGGTGTTTCCGGAAACCGCGCTGGAGCGGATCCTGGAGGCGCTCGAGCGCGAGCTCATCGAGGCGAGCGATGCCGACATCCTCGAGGCCGCCCACGATCTGGGCATGAAGCCGGAGATGAAGGGCTCGGCGGCATTTCTCGGGCTGCGCTACCCGGACATGCGCCGGCCGGAGGATTACTTCGACCGCCAGTGGATGTTGCGGGTGCTGAGCGATCCGCGGCGCATCTGGCTGGCGCCGAAGGAGCCCACCGAGAGTTAGGCGCCGGGATGGGTCCTGGCTAGCGTCCCCGGCCGCGCAGGATCAGCACGAAGAGCGGCGCGCCGACCAGCGCCATGATCGCACCGACCGGGAGCTGGCGCGGACTCGCCACGGTGCGCGCTACGAGATCGGCGAGCGCGAGCAGCATGGCGCCGCAGAGTGCCGCCGCCGGTGCCACGATGCGGTGATCGCTGGTGCGGAATGCGAGCCGCACGGCGTGCGGCGTGATGAGGCCGATGAATCCCACGGTGCCGGCGCTGACCACGGCGATCGCGGTGAGCGCGGCACAGCCGACGAACACCACGGTGCGCCACGCCTCGAGCGCGAGCCCGACGCTGCGCGCGCGCAGCTCCCCGGCCGCGAGCACATTCAAGGGGCGCGCCACCAGTACCGCCGCCACCACCGCGAACAGCGCCGCGGCCGCGCTCGCCCAGGGCGTCACCGCCCATTCGAGGTCGCCCGCCAGCCAGAACACCATGCCGCGTACGCGCGAGGTGTCGGCGAGCGCGAGCAGCACGCTCACCAGCGCTCCGCAGGCGCTCGCCAGCACCACGCCGGTGAGGAGCAGCCGCGGCGTGCCGCCGCTGCGCGCCAGCAGGTACACCGTCACCACCACGGCGAGCGCGCCGCCGATCGCGGACGACTGCACCGCGAGCGCGGTGGCGCCGGCCATCATCGCGAGCAGCGCCCCGACGGCGGCGCCACCCGACACGCCGAGCACGTAGGGGTCGGCCAGCGGGTTGCGAAACAGCGCCTGCAGCAGCACGCCCGCGAGCGCGAGCAGGCTCCCGACCCCGAATGCCGCCAGCACGCGCGGCAGCCGCACCGCGAGCAGCACCGTGCGCGTCGCCTCATCGCCCGAGCCGGCGAGCGCGGCGAGCGCGCCGCGCAGCCCCGTGCCCGAGCTGCCGACGAGCAGCGACACGCAGAACACGCCCGCCGCCAACACCGTGAGCAGCGCGAGGCTGCGAGCGGAAGCCCGCCCGGACGGGCGGACCTGCGCCATCACCGCCGACTCCTGCGCGCTCGTGGCCATGGCGCTAGCCTACATCCTCCAAGGCTCACGGCGGGCGCGCCTTGTGGCAGACTCGCCCTCAATCATGAGCGACGTCATCGATCCGGACGGTTTTCGCGCCAACGTCGGGATCGTCCTGATGCATGAGCGCCAGGTGTTCCTCGGGCGCCGAACCGGCGGGCGCGGCTGGCAGTTTCCGCAGGGCGGCGTGCGCCAAGGGGAGACGCCCGAGGAGGCGGCCTACCGCGAGCTCGCCGAGGAGATCGGCGTCGAGCAGGGCAGCGTCGAGCTCCTCGGCTCGACCGCCGAGTGGCTGCGCTACCGGCTGCCGCCCCGCTACATCCGCCGCAAGCAGCAGCCGCTGTGCGTCGGGCAGCGGCAGCGCTGGTTTCTGCTGCGCCTCGTTGAGGAGGAGGTGAAGTTCGATTTCAAGCGCACCGCGGAGCCGGAGTTTGACCGCTGGCGCTGGGCGTCGTGGTGGGAGCCGGTGCGGGAGGTGATCTTCTTCAAGCGCCCGGTGTACGCGAGCGCGCTGACCGAGCTGGCCGCGATCGCTTTCCCCGGGGGCGCGAGCCCACCGCTTCCCGACTGGTGGGACAAGGTCACCGCCGCGGGCCACAGGTCCGCCGCCGCGTCCGCTTCCCGGTAGATGCGCCCGCCGCGCTTCATCGCCTCGATCCTCGGCAGGGGCCAGGGCACGCCGCTGGTAGTGCACCGCACGTCGCCGGCGCGCCGCTTCCTCATCGGCCTCGCGTCCACGCTGATCGGGCTCTTCGGCCTGTACGTCATCTATGAGCTCGGCCGCTACAATGCCGGCTACGATCGCCAGGCGGTCGCACAGCAGCGCACCGAGCTCGAGGTCAAGATCGAGCACCTGGAGGCCGAGAACCGCGGCATGCGTACCAAGCTCGCCGAGCTCGACACGATCCGCCTCGGGCGCGGGCGCGAGCAGGCCGAAGTGGCGCGCACCATGGGGGACCTGCAGGCGCAGGTCGCCAAGCAGTCGCAGGAGCTTGCCTTCTACCGCGGGGTCGTGGCGCAGGGCGCGGCGACGCTCGGCGTCAAGATCGAGGACCTGCGCATCACGGCGGCGCCGCTGCCGAATGTCTACGTGGCGCACATGGCGCTGGTTCGCTCCGGGCGCGCCGAGACGCTCGCCGCCGGTACGCTGCTGCTCAGCGTCGACGGCGAGCTGGCGGGCGGGGAGAAGACCCTCGACCTCGCCACCCTCACCGGCGGCCGCCTGCGTGACCTGCGGTACGACTTCCAGTATTTCCAGGATTTTGACCAGGAGCTGACGCTGCCGGCGGCCTTCAAGCCCGCGCACCTGGTGGTCGAGCTGCACTCGAACCGCAAGGATGTGACGCCGCTCTCGCAGACCTTCCTGTGGAGCGTCGAGACCTCGCCGTAGAATATCCTCATGGGAGTGAAGCCATGTTCAGCCGTGATCCCCGCCCGCCCCACATCGATACCCTGATCGGCAAGGGTGTGCGCGTCCAGGGGGACATCGAGTTCCTCGGCGGCATGCACCTCGATGGCGCGATCGCGGGCAACGTGCGCTCGAACCCGGCGCCGGACTCGACGCTCTCGGTGAGCGAGATCGGTTCCATCGAGGGCTCGGTCGAGGTGCCCAACGTGATCCTGCAGGGCCAGGTGCGCGGTGACATTCATGCCGCCGAGCGTGTCGTGCTCGGACCCACCGCGCGCGTCGAGGGCAACGTCTACTACGGCATCATCGAGATGACGCTCGGCGCGCAGATCACCGGCAAGCTGGTGCGCCTGGCGCCCCCACCCGCGGAGGCCGCGTCCAGGGGTTGAGAACGCGCCCGCAAGGCCCAAATAAGGGGCTTGGGGGCCGCCAGGGCGCTTCAGCGTGAAGTGCGCCTTTGACGTAGGTCGCCGCCCGCTTCTAGACTCGCTCCTGCAAGGAGATTATGAACACCACCGACACTCTGCAGGACGCTCCTCCGGCGCTGCTGTTCACCGATGCGGCGGCCAAAAAGGTCGGCGACCTGATTCGCGGCGAAGGCAACCCGAAGCTCATGCTGCGCGTGTTCGTGCAGGGCGGGGGCTGCTCGGGGCTGCAGTACGGCTTCGAGTTCGACGAGCAGCTGCAGGACGGCGACACCTGCATCGAGAATCTCGGCGTCAAGCTCATCGTCGACCCGATGAGCGTGCAGTACCTCACGGGCGCCGAGATCGACTACCGCGAAGGGCTCGAGGGCGCGCAGTTCGTCATCCGCAACCCGAACGCGTCCACCACCTGCGGTTGCGGGTCCTCCTTCGCGGCCTGACGCGTGCGAGTCCCGGCAGCCGTAAGCGCCCGACTCGCCGAAGCCAAATCCGCCGTACGCGCGGTACTGCGCCCGGTCCCCGACGTCCTGGCGGCGGTGGACCTGGGAAGCAACAGTTTTCACATGGTCGTGGCGCGCTATTCGCACGGCCAGCTCGTCATCATCGATCGTCTGCGTGAGATGGTGCGCCTCGCCGCCGGCGTCGAGGAGAGCGGCCGCATCGACAAGGAGGTGGCGGCGCGGGCGCTCGCCTGCCTCGAGCGCTTCGGGCAACGGCTACGCGACATCCACGCCGACAGTGTGCGCGTGGTCGGCACCAACGCCCTGCGCATGGCGCACCGCAAGCAGGTGTTCCTCGAGCGTGCGCGCGAGGCGCTCGGCCACCCGATCGAAATCATCGCCGGCATGGAGGAAGCGCGCCTCATCTACTCGGGCGTCGCCCACACCATGCCGAACGAGCCGGGGCGCCGCCTGGTGGTCGACATCGGCGGCGGCAGCACCGAGCTCATCATCGGCGAGGAGCTGACTCCGCTCGAGCTCGAGAGCCTGCAGATGGGCTGCGTCAGCATCAGCGAGCGCTTCTTCCGCGACGGCAAGATCTCCGCCAAGCGCTTCGAGCGCGCGCGCCTGGCGGCACGACTCGAGCTCGAGCCGGTGCAGGCGGCGTTCCGCGCGCGCGGCTGGGCCACCTGCGCCGGCAGCTCCGGCACCGTGCGCGCGATAGGCGAGGCGATTCGCGCCCTCGATCCCGCAGCCACCGCGATCACCGCGCCGGGAGTCGCGCGCGCGATCGATTACTGCATCGACGCCGGCCACACGCGCGAGCTGACGCTCGAGCCCATCACCGAGGACCGACGTCCGGTGTTCCCCGGCGGGCTCGCGATCCTCGCCGAAGTCTTCAGCGTGCTCGACATCCGCGACATGAAGATCGCCGAAGGCGCGATGCGCGAGGGTCTGCTCTACGACATGCTCGGGCGCTACCGCCGCGAGGACGCGCGCGAGCGCACCGTGCGCGGGATGCAGCAGCGCTATCACGTCGACGTGGCGCAGGCCGAGCGGGTCGAGGCTACGGTATGCGACTTCCTCGAGCAGACAGGCGAGACCTGGAGGCTCGAGGAGCCGCTCGCGCACCTGGCGCTCAAGTGGGCCGCGCGACTGCACGAGATCGGGCTCGACGTCTCCCACTCCGGCTATCACCGTCACGGTGCCTACCTGCTCGAGAATGCCGACATGCCGGGCTTTCCGCGCGAGGAGCAGCGCCTCCTGGCGCGCCTGGTCGGCGCGCACCGCCGCAAGCTCGCGCTCGACGGTGTGGAGGAGCTGGTGCCGCCGTGGGACCGGAGCGCCATCTATCTGATCCTGCTGTTGCGCCTCGCGGTGCTGCTGCACCGGGGACGAAGCGCCACGGCGCTGCCGCCGATCGGGCTCGCGGCGACGCCACGCTCACTAGAGGTGCGCTTCCCGGCGCGCTGGCTCAAGGACCATCCGCTGACTTCGGCGGATCTGCAGCAGGAAGTCGATTACCTGCGTGCCGGCGGCTACCGGTTGCGGGTGTTCGGCAGCTGATTGTGTTCCCGGGCCGTCCTGATCCTGTGGTTCGGCGGCGGATTCGTGCTCGAGGCCCTCTACCTCGTGCGGCGCAATCCCAAGTGGTCGCAGCTCATGGGTCTTGGCGGCTTTGCTGTCGTAGCGGGCCCCGTCGTCTACCTCGTGCGCGGGGGCGATCCGGCCATCCACGCCGCGGTGTGGCTGGGGCTGCTGGGTCTGGTGGTTGCGATGGCCTACCAGGACCAGATCCTGCCGGTCGTGAGCGACAAGCTGCTGCTCGGGTTCACGTTGATCTTCTGGTACGGTCTTGCCACCGGGTTCTATCGGGGCACGAGCATGCAGCGGCTGCTGCTGTACGCGAGCGCGCTACCGAGCGCGGCGAGCCTGTACGTTGCCGTGATGCGCCCGCCGCTTGGGTTCTGGAGCAAGCTCGCGCTCTACGCGTGGTACCTGGTGATCGTGGTCTCCCTGGGGCTGCTGCAGTTCCCGTTCGGCAATCTCGCGATCTTTGGCGGCCGGTCGCCCGGCTGGCTTGGCCCGATCGACGCGTTCACGACCGGTCTGGTAGCGATGTACCTGCTGGCGAGTGCCTTCTATCTCTACCTGCTCATTCCGGTACCCGGGAGGTCCCAGTCCTTCAGCGATCGCATGGAGGAGTGGCACGAATTCACGCAGCTGATGACACGACGCTGCTCAGATGAGGACGGGCCCGCGGATGGGCAGGCCTTCGCCATCCTCGCCGTCCTTGGCGCGTGTCTGCTGCTGAACTATGTGTTCGCGCTGCTGCCGAGTCCGCTGGTGATCAGCCTCGCGATCATCGCAGCGGCGGTGCTGCTCGAGCGGCCCCCGGCCCGGCTCGCTCCGGACGGCTGAACGCTCAGATCGTCGCGCCCGGGCCGGCCGCGTACGCCGTCAGCAGCTCCATCTGGGCGTTGACCGCCTTGGCTTCGCCGCGCCTGATGCGCTCGTAGCTGCCGTCGGGCCGCAGCTGCCACGCCTGGCAGTTGTCGCTCAGACAGAAGTTGAGGTCGCGCTGGATGCGCTCCTCCTGGGCCTCGCGGCGGATCGGGAAGGCAACCTCCACGCGGCGGAAGAAGTTGCGCTCCATCCAGTCGGCGCTCGCGCAGAACAACTCGGGCTCCCCGCCATTCTCGTAATAGAACACGCGCGAGTGCTCGAGAAAGCGCCCGACGATCGAGCGCACGCTGATGTTCTCCGATACTCCGGGCACGCCCGGGCGCAGCGCGCACACGCCGCGCACGATGAGATCGATCTTCACGCCGGCGCAGGAGGCGCGGTACAGCGCCTCGATAGACTGGGGATCCACGAGCGCGTTCATCTTGACTGTAATGCGCGCCGGGCGGCCGGCGCGGGCGTGCTCGGCCTCGCGCGCGATCTTGCCGAGCACCATCTCGTGCATGCCGAACGGGGACTGCGTCAGGCGGTTGAGCTTCGGGGTCTGGGTGAGGCTCGTCAGCTGCAGGAACAGCTCGTGCACGTCCTGGCCGATCTCGTCGTCGCAGGTGAAGAGCCCGTAGTCGGTGTACTGGCGCGCGGTGCGCGGATGGTAGTTGCCGGTGCCGAGATGGCAGTAGCGGCGGATGCCGCCCTCCTCGCGGCGCACGACCAGCAGCAGCTTGGCATGGGTCTTGTAGCCCACCACGCCGTACATGACGTGCGCGCCTGCCTCCTGCAGGCGGTTGGAAAGCTCGATGTTCGCTTCCTCGTCGAAGCGCGCCCGCAGCTCGACGATCACGGTCACGTCCTTGCCGGCGTTGGCCGCCGCCACCAGCGCATCGACCAGCGGGGAGTCGTGGCCGGCGCGATAGAGCGTCTGCTTGATCGCGAGCACCTGCGGGTCGGCCGCGGCCTGGCGCAGGAAATCCATGACCGGCGCGAAGCTCTGGTAGGGGTGATGGAGCAGCAGGTCCTTCTGGCGGATGACGGCGAACAGGTCGGTGGCGCCGACCAGCCGCTTCGGCAGCCCGGGCGTGAAGATCGGGTACTTGAGATCCGGCCGCTGCACCAGGTCGTACAGCGCCGTCAGGCGGTTGAGGTTCACCGGCCCCGGCACGTAGTAGGTGTCGAGGCCGTTGGCAGCGAACTGCGCATGCAGGAACTTCACCATGTCGTCGGGACACTCGCTCGCGACCTCGAGGCGCACGGCTGCGCCATAACGGCGGTGAATCAGCTCCCCCTCGAGGGCGCGCCGCAGGTCGTCGATCTCCTCCTCGTCGACGAACAGGTCGCTGTTGCGCGTCACGCGGAACTGATAGCAGCCGATCACGTGTATGCCGGTGAAGAGCTTCGAGACGAAGGTCTGCACGATGGTCGAGAGCAGGACGCAGGCGCGTCCCGTACTCTCCTGCGGCAGCGGCACGACGCGCGGCAGCGAACGCGGCGCCTGTACGATCGCCAGCTCGCTGTTGCGGTTGAAGGCGTCCTTGCCCTCGAGCCGGACGATGAAGTTCAGGCTCTTGTTCTGGATGCGGGGGAAGGGCCGCGAGGGGTCGAGCCCGAGCGGTGAGAGCACGGGCTCGACCTCGCGCTCGAAGTACTGCTCGAGCCACTGATAGGCGGCGGCGCTCCAGTCCTGGCGCTCGAGGAGCGGCGCTCCTTCCTTGGCGAGCGCCGGCAGTAGCAGGTCGTTGAGGCAGCGGTACTGGTCTGCCACGAGCCGCGACGCGCGGTCGTGGATCGCGGCGAGCTGCTCGGGGATCGACATGCCATCGGGGGCCAGCTGGCCACCGCCGAGCTCGGTCAGCTGCTTGAGGCCGGCGACGCGGATCTCGAAGAACTCATCGAGATTGCTGGAAGAGATACACAGGAACCGCAGCCGCTCGAGGAGCGGCACCGACTCATCGAACGCCTGGTCGAGCACACGCTGGTTGAACTCGAGGAACGACAGTTCCCGGTTGATGTAGTGCTGTGGTGCCTTGAGATCCGGAGCGTCCATGAACCTCTAAGAATACCAGCGCTGCGCGCCGCTTCCATGAAGAAGGCAGCGGCGCGGCGTCGGGCTGCGCACCGGCCTTAGATTGCCGGCCGCCATCCGGTCCGCCGGGCGAGTGCGTCCCGCCTGCGGCGGCGGGACTAAGCGCGTCCGAATTCCGCCGGTGCCCGGGGGCTTGCGGGTGTAGGTTGCCGTCCCCTTCACAGCGACAGGGAGTAGCGAACATGCATCGGCTCTATTGTGTCGTGCTGGCGGCTGCGTGCTGTGCGCCGGATGCCTGTATCGAGGCTGCCGATTCGCCTGCCACCACCACGTACCAGGTAACGATACTCAGCAGTGCAAACGCCCAGGCCAACAGCGTCAACGACTTCGGGCTGGTCTCGGGGAGCTATACCGCCGCGGGGGGCGCGCTGCACGCGAGCCTGTGGATCTACGGACGGCAGGTGGACCTCGGCACCCTCGGCAGCGGCGCGGGCTTAAGCAGCCGAGTGCAGTGGCCGGTGAAGAACCTGCTCGGCCTGATCTCCGGAATCTCCCTGACGGATCAGCTGGATCCCAACCAGGAAGGGTGGAGCTGCGGGTTCTTTCTCAACAATCCGGGCTTTAATGTCTGCCGTGGGTTCGTATGGGACCGGTTCGGCGGCATGCGCGCGCTGCCGACGCTCGGCGGCCCGAACGGCTTCGCGACCGGCACCAACGACCTCGCGCAGACGGTCGGGTGGGCGGAGAACAACGTGCGCGACCCGACGTGCATCAGCCCGCAGGTGCTGCAGTTCAGACCCGTCGTCTGGGGGCCCGGGCGCAACCAGATCCAGGCGCTGCCGCTGCCCGACGGCGACACCTCCGGAGCGGCCACCGCGATCAACGACCGCGGCCAGATTGTCGGCATCGCCGGCACCTGCGGTTTCGCGGTCGGCGGACCTACGGGCAAGCACGCGGTGCTCTGGCAGAACGGCAACGCAACCGTGCTCGTCAACCCGAACGGCGCTCCCTTCTGGAACACGCCGATGATGATCAACGAGCACGGCGACGTCGTGGGCTTTGCCGGTGTGCCCGGCGATGCGGCGGGCAATTTCACGCCGCCGTTCCTGTGGACCCGGGAGCAGGGCTGGATGTTTCTGCCGCTGCTGGCGGGAGACATTGCCGGAGTCGCCACCAGCATCAACGAGGGCCGTCAGATCGTCGGCTATTCGAACGATGCCGGCGGCACCTTTCATCCCTGGATCTATCAGAATGGGACGCTTCGCAACTTCAACGCGTTGATCGAGCCGGGCTCGGGCCTCTCCGGTCCCGTCATGCTCCTCTTCGACATCAACGATGCGGGAGTGATTGCGGGCAGCACGACGACCGGACAGGCTTTTCGGGCGACGCCGATTCGGTCTGACGGGAGTTGACGCCGGGCGGCCCGGCGAGCCGCGCTCAGCGGGAGACGAGCATCGGCCCGTTCGCCAGGTCGAGGGACGCAAGCAGTAGCTCGACATGCGAGCGGAAATCGGCGCTATAGGCCGGGGCGATGGGGGCGGCAGACGGGAGCACCACCGTCTGCGGGTTCTTGAAGACCCCGTTTATGCGGTACTCGTAGTGCAGGTGCGGGCCGGTCGCGAGTCCCGTCATTCCCACAAAGGCGATGACCGTGCCCTGCGAGACGTGAGTGCCGGTCCGCATCCCATGAGCGAAGTGCGAGAGGTGCCCGTAGACGGTCGTGATGCTGTGGCTGTGCTCGATCTCGACCAGGTTGCCGTAGCCGCCCATCACGCCGGCGAAGCGGATGACCCCATCGCCCGCGGCGCGCACCGGGGTGCCGATCGGGGCCGCATAGTCGACGCCCTTGTGGGCGCGGATGCGGTTGAGGATCGGGTGCATGCGCGTGTTGTTGAAGCCTGAGCTCACGCGGCTGAACTCGAGCGGCGCGCGCAGGAACTCCCTGCGCATGCTGCGCCCATCGGGCGTGTAGTAACTGGTGACACCGCTCGGGTTCGTGTAGCGCACGGCGCGGTACTCGTGCGCCTGGCTGACGAACGAGGCGGCGAGCACCGGCCCGTCTTTCAGGTAATGCCCGTCGCGCCAGATCTCCTGGTAAGTGGCGACGAACGAGTCCCCGGGCCGCACGTCGAGCACGAAGTCGACGTCCCAGCCGAAGATGTCGGCGAGCTCCACGGCGATCTGATCGTGCGCGCCGGCGGCCGCGACCGCCTCGAAGAGCGAGGTGTAGATCTTTGCGCCGACGGTGCGTGTGCGCGTCTCGAGGGGGTTGGCGATCACGTCGGCCTTCAGGCCGTCAGCGGAACGGGTCACCTGGAGCGTCTCGGCGTCGTTCAGGCGACGCCTGAGGCTGAAGAGCTCGCCGTCCCGGCGGGTGAAGTGGAGGGATTCGCCCGGGCGGAGGGCGTCGAGACGGGTCCTCAGGCCGGGCAGGGCGCGCAGCGATGTGAGGTCGGCGACGTTCAGCTTCAGGCGCCGGAAGATCCGGTCCAGCGTGTCGTTGCGGCTCACGATGACGTCGATCGAGGAGAGCGCGAGCTGCGCACCCTGGAAGCTGGCGGCCGCGCCGGTCGGGGTCAATGCGGCTGCCGGGTCGGCGAGCGGAAGCGTGGACGTCGCATTAGCGGCGCTCGCGGCAGCAGCGGGAGTCGCGCTCGCCGCGGTGCCGGAGCGGTCGATCACGCCCTCCTTAAAGGGATTGATACGGGCACCGTCAGGCGCGCTGGTGCCAGGGGGCTGCTCCGCGCCCGGCGTCTGCGGTCCCGTCAGTCCCCCGCTCCACAGCGACCACGCAACCACCAGGCAGGCCGTCGCCTGGAGGAAGAAGGCGAACGAGGGTCGCGGGAGACGGAAACGTGTTGCCATCGTCTAGACTTACGTGAATGTCTTCTCAGAGGCACTGAAGGGCAAACCGTACCGGGCCGTGCTGCCAAGGTCAACGCACAGGTTAGAGTGTGCCCAACAGCACCTTAACGAGCCCATAACGAGCGCGTCCATAACGGGGTTCACGACTTACGATGAATTTCGACCAACAGATCGCCGAGCTCGAGCGTGGCGCCAGCGAAGTGCTGACGCGACCGGAGCTTGAGAAGAAGCTGAAGCGCGGCAGTGCGCTCAAGGTGAAGGCGGGATTCGATCCGACCGCGCCGGATCTGCATCTCGGGCACACGGTGCTGCTCAACAAGATGCGCCAGTTCCAGCAGCTCGGCCACGAGGTCACGTTTCTCATCGGCGACTTCACCGGGATGATCGGCGATCCCAGCGGGCGCAATGCGACGCGCCCCGCTCTCAGCGTCGAGGAGATCCAGGCGAACGCGCGCACCTACGAATCACAGGTGTTCAGGATCCTCGATCGCGAGCGCACGCGCATCGACTTCAACTCCCGCTGGCTGTCGCCGCTCACGGCGGCGGACGTGGTGCGGCTCGCGGCCCACTACACCGTGGCGCGCATGCTCGAGCGCGATGACTTCGACAAGCGCTACAAGTCGGGCCAGCCGATCTCGATCCACGAGTTCCTCTACCCGCTCGCCCAGGGCTACGACTCGGTCGCGATGCGCGCCGACGTCGAGCTCGGCGGCACGGATCAGAAGTTCAATCTGCTCGTCGGGCGTACTCTGCAGGAAGCCTACGGCCAGGAGCGGCAGGTGGTGCTCACTATGCCGCTGCTCGAAGGGACCGACGGCGTCAACAAGATGTCGAAGTCCCTCGGCAACTACATCGGCATCACCGAGAACCCGGACAGCATGTTCGGCAAGGTGATGTCGATCTCCGACGCCCTCATGTGGCGCTATTACGAGCTGCTCTCATTCCGTCCGCTCGCCGACATCGCGCAGCTCAAGCGCGCGGCCGGCGAGGGGCGCAACCCGCGCGACATCAAGCTCGAGCTCGCCCACGAGCTGGTGGCGCGCTTCCACGCCGCCGCCGCCGCAA
Organism: Steroidobacteraceae bacterium; assembly: GCA_035569755.1. Lineage (GTDB taxonomy): Bacteria > Pseudomonadota > Gammaproteobacteria > Steroidobacterales > Steroidobacteraceae > 13-2-20CM-66-19. The sequence continues at coordinate 302 of DATMMK010000010.1, read as the reverse complement.
CGCGCGCTCAGCAGAATTTCATGGCGCGCGTGAGCGAGAAGGCAGTGCCGCAGGATCTGCCCGTGAAGGTGCTTGCGGTCGAGGGGCAGGGTCTGCGTATCGCGAATCTCCTCAAGGAGGCCGGGCTCGCCGCCAGCACCTCGGAGGCGAACCGCAAGATCGAGGAGGGCGCGGTCAAGATCGACGGTGTCCGTGTGAGCGATCGGGGGCTTACGCTCAGGGCTGGCGCCGAGCACGTGTTCCAGCTCGGGGCCAAGCGCTTTGCCAGGGTGAGGCTCGAGCCGAAGGGATGAGAGCCATAA
>DATMMK010000009.1:0-7550 GCA_035569755.1 Steroidobacteraceae bacterium | reverse complement strand
AGCCCGAAGGCCGTGCAGTTCATCGCCACCGAGATGCTCGCCGACAGCAGGTTGGCCTTCTCCGCCGGGTTCACGGTCGCCACCGCGGCAAAGGCGCGGATCAGGCCCATCACGGTGCCGAGCAGTCCCAGCAGCGTCGCGAGATTGGCGAAGGTGGCCAGATAGTGCGTGCGCTTCTCGAGCCGCGGCACCACCTCCATCAGGCTCTCCTCCATGGCCTTCTCGATGTCATCGCGCCGGCGGGCCGATTGAATGCGCGCCAGGCCGTAATTGAGGATGTGCCCGATGGCCGACGACGACTTCGAGGTCAGCTGGGAGACCCCGCGGAAGTTGCCCTGCGAGAGCAGCGGCACGATCTCGTTCCACAGGCCGCGATTGCGCGCCGCGGTGGCCGCGAGATAGATCCAGCGCTCGATGGCGATAGCCAGTCCGAACACAAGCACGATGGCGATGGGGTACATGAAGTCCCCGCCGCCCTGAAAGAAACGCACGATCAGACTCCAGATCTGCATCTGATTCTCCCGGTCAAGAAACCCTCACACATGGGGACGCAAGCATGTGAAAACTGAATGACATATCGCGAAAAAGCTGCGACCCAGCTCTCATCCTGAAGGGCCGCGGCGCCTTCCCTCAAGGCTTGTCGCCAGAACCCGGCAGTGTGCCCGCTCTGGACCCCGCGGCATCGGGCTTCAGAGCGTCGTAATAATGATTCTCGCGCAGGAACACGTCGCGATCTATCGGCTGCAGTACCTCATCCAGCAGGCTGTTGGCGGGCCTGCCGACCAGATCGCCGAGATCGGAGCGCCTCCACGGCACGATGTACAGGACCTTGGGGAGCTCGCGGTTGCCGGTGATGTCGGTCGTCTCGAGCTCCACCCGATCGGTCCCCTTCGCTCCACGGGCGGCCTTGGTGGATTCGGCCGCCGTCTTGTCGCCCTTTGGCGTCATTCGCGCTGCGGGAGCGACGGCCGGTGCAGGTGTCGGCGCCGCAGCGGGCGTCGTCGCGGCGCTCGTATCGACGGCGGGCTCGAGTTGGTCCGGAGACGGCGCGGCTCGCGGCGGCTTGCCACTGGGGGCGGCAGCGGAATTCTGCTGCGCCTGTGCAGAGGCACAGATGAGCGCGGCGAGCAGCATGAGAACGGTACGCATGATCAGACTCCTGCTCCTGGGGTTGCGGCTGCCCCCTTGGGCTCGGCCCCGGTCGGCGTAGTTCCCGCCGGGGTGGTTGCCGGCGCCTCCGGCGTGGCCTCGGGGCGCTTCACCGGTGGCAGTCCGAGGCGCTGGCGCAGCTCTGCGATCCAGCTGCCCACCGGCTTCTCTTCGTGTGTGAGCTCCTGGTAGTGGGTGAGCGCGACCAGCGCCCGCCCCGGATCTGCGAGATAGAGGTCCGACACGACGGCGAGGTTGCGGTACGCGGGTGCGAACTGCGGGTCGGCGCTGATCGCCTGCTCGTAGGAAGCCGCCGCGTCCTTGAACTCGCCGCGCATCCTCTGCGTGACGCCGAGCTCGCTCCAGGCGACGGCGCTCGCGGGCTCGTGCTCCACCGCGCTCTTGAGCGCACGCTCGGAGTCTTCGAGGCGCCCGGCCTTGCGGTACATGATGCCGAGATTGGCGAGCGGCGCTGCGAATTGCGGGTACTCGAGCGCGAACTGCTTGAAGCCGAGCTCGGCCTCGGTCGCGTTGCCGGCGCGCATGTAACCGACGGCGCGCGCGAAGTCCCTGCTCGCGCCCGGCGGCACCGCCGGGTGCGACAGAGCAACGCCGGCGGTGGCGGCGGCCGCCGCGGTTGCCGCGCCGGCAGCGCCCTGCGCAGCGGGACTCGCGCTGGCGGCGGCATTGCCGGCGGCGCCCGCGGACGCCGGTGCGGAAACCGCGGGTGGGGGCGGCACCGGAACGGGAGCCACCGGGCGCTCGGGCTGCCGGCGTCCCGAGTGACATCCGGCGAGCAGGGCGAGCAGCGCGAACGCCGCGAGCGCGGGGCTCCCCGCCCGCGTCACGGCGAAGCGCGCGGCGGCGCGCTTATTCGAGCCTGGCGACCACATCCTCGGTCAGCTCCGTCTTGCCATAGCGGGCCGGTTTGAGCTCGGCGAGCGCCGCGAAGCTCTTAGCCACCCATTCATCGTACAGGCCGTCCTTGGCGCGCGCAGCGTTGAGCTCGTGCGCCTTGATCGCCTGCTCCTCGAACGGAAATACCTGCTCCTCGAGCAGCGAGTTGTATTCCTCCAGCGCGTCACCCTTGAGATTCGGGGGCCGTTGCGAGTTCATCACGTCGTGCGCCAGAGTGCGGTACAGCTCGGCCATCTCGTAGGTCGCGGCTGTGGTCACCTCGGCGACCTGGTAGTCGGCGGCCCCCTTGTAGCCCTCCATCGCGGCTTCCAGCGCGCGCCGCTTCTCCACCAGGCTCTTCTTGAGCGGCACGGTGAGGCGCACAGCGCGGAAGGCGTCGCGCGCCGGGGCCGCGAGCGTCAGTTGTGCCTTGGCCGCCAGATAGTGGGTGCGCTCGGTGCGCTGGGCTCCCGCCTGGGCGTCGGCCGCGATGATCTCGCGGTACCAGCGGTCGCGCCGCGCGGGGTCGCCTGCCTTGGCGGCGTAGTCCGCGAGCTTCTGCCGCGCCTCGACCGCATCCGACACGGGTGTCGGGTTCGTTGCCACGAACTTCTCGAGCATCGCCACGGCCTTCGGCTGGTTGCCGGCCTTGGCATAGAGATCAGCCGACTGTATCTGCGCCTCGCGCCGCACACTCGCCTCTTCGGTCGGACTCGCGGCGATGCGCTCGAACTCGGCCGCCGCCTCGCCGGGCCGGTTAGCTTCGCCGTAGGCGACCGCGAGCTTGCGCGTCACTTCGGCGGCGAGCGGGCTCGCGGGGAAATCGTGCCGGAAGCCCTCGAGCACGGTGATGGCGCGGTCCCAGCTCTTCAGCTGGATGAGCTGCGCGGCGGCGTCGTACTCCGCGTTGGAGCGGATCTTGGAATCGGGCGCCACGCGTGCGACCCGCAGATAATCCTCGACCGCGCCGCCGCCATCGCCGGCCTTCTGCTTCGCCTCGCCCTGCTTGTAGACGGATGCCGCGAGGCGCTCGGTGAGATCCGCGCGCATCTTGTCGTCGTTGCCGGCGAGCGCACGGGCGTGCACGTAGGCAGGCTCGGCCTGCGCATACTCACCCTGATCGAAATGCGACTGCGCGAGGATGGTCCAGGCGATGCGCTGCTTGGCGTTGTCGACCGGCGGTTGCCGTGCCAGCAGCATCTCGGCGACGCTCATGGCGCGGGCCCGGTCGCCGGCGGCGAAAATGTCCTCGGCGGCGCGCGTCAGGACCCCGGCGCTCTCGGGATGCTCGGGGAAGGTCTGCGCGAACTTGACCCCGGCGTCGGTGGCGCGCTTGTGCCAGGCGTCCTTCTCGGCGCCGGAAAGGCTCGCCTCGCCCTTCTCATACGACACGAGCCCGGCGTGCGCCGCAACGGCCGACTTGTCGTTCTTCGGATAGTCGTAGGCGGTGTGCGCGTATTCGGTCGCCGCCTCATCGTAGTGATGGCTCGCGAACAGCGTCTCGGCCAGAAGATAGTTGGTCGCGGCCGATTCCGCATCCCCGGGGAAGGACTTCAGGTACGAGCGATACCAGCGTGACGCCTCCTCGTAGTCGGCGTTGCGGCCGCTCTTCTGCGCGTTGGCGTGGAAGTAGGTGGCCACGTCCTTCAGGTTGGTCTTGAGCTCCGCCACCACCTTCGGGTTGGCCGCCTTGGTGCGCGTCTTCCAGTACGGCGAATCGAAGTTGTAGCGCTCGACGAAGTCGTGCTTGCCCTCGAGCACCAGCTGGCTGAACCCGCCCTTGCTGTAGGCCTCGATGGCCGCCATGGCGAGATTGGGCGCCTGATCGCTGTAGGGGTCCAGCGCGACGTAGGCGCGGTAGGTGCCGGCCGCGTCCTGGTAGCGCTGCTTGTCGACAAACAGGTCGCCGAGCCGCTGATAGAGAAGATAGGTATACGGGCGCTGACCCTGCTGCTGCACGAAGTGCTCGAGCGTGGCAGAGCCTTCGTTGTAGGAAAAGGTGATGCTCATGACGCGCAGCGTATCCTCGACCAGCTCGCGGTCGGCGCGCTTCAGGCTCTCCACGCTGCGGCCCTTGCCGGTGGCGCCGAGCTCGTGATCGAGCACCCGGCCGAACGACGGCAATCCCTCGTCGGGGCGCGACTCCTTGAACAGCGCCCAGCCGTGCTTGTAGAGACTCTGCTGATAGAAGCCGGACGCGGGCCCGCGGTCGATCGCCGCCGCGTAGGCGCGCTCGGCTTCCGGGTAGCGCTTGGCGGAGAACAGCAGCTCGCCGCGCCGGAACTGCACCTCGGCGAGCTGCGGCGTGCTCGGGTAGCGCTGCACGATCCGGTCGAGGGCGTTCAGCGCCGGGTCGGCCTGGCCCGTCAGCTCGTAGGCGCGCGACAGCTGGTACAGCACCTGGTCGTTGCGCGCGTAGTCGGGATAGGCCTTGAGGAGCGTGGTGTAGAGCTTGATGGCCTCGGCCCCCTGCAGGTCCTGCGCCGTGACTTCCTGCTCCATGCGGGTGAGCTCGCCGGCATCCAGATTCAGGTCGCCGAGCCGGCGCATCGCCTCCGCGCGCAACTTCGGGTCGGTGTTCTGCAGCTCGAGAAAGCGGCGGTAATTCTCCATCGCCTTCCCGACGCTCGGACTGGCGGGGGTGTCGCGGTGCACGTCGACGGGACGCGACTTGAGATCGCCGATGGTGGCTCCCGGGGACGGGGACTGCGCGGCGAGCGGCGCCGCTGCAGCCCCAGCCGTCAATGCCAGCAGCGCGGCTTGCACGGCTGATCTCACCGCGGCGACTCCGGAGCGCTCGGGGGCGGCGCTTGCGCCCGTGGGGCTTCGGCCGGCGTGCGAGGGGGCGGGGGCTCAGTGGGCGGCGCCGCAGCGGGCGACGCCTCAGCGGGCGACGCCTCAGCGGGCGGCGCCTCAGGTGGCGGCTCAGGTGGCGCCTCGCCCGCAGGCGGCAGCGGCTCGGGGGCGGCGCCCTCCCCCGAAGGCTCCTCCTCCGCGCCCTTTTGCTGGGCTGCCGGAGCCTTGACTGGAGCCGCCTCGGCGTTGGCTGCGCGATCGTACATTCCGCCGAGCGCGAAGCGCGCCTGGACTTCGTAGGCCGCGAGACGCGTCTTCTGATCGTCGAGCTCGTCGACCGCGACGCGCGCCAGGTAGTCGGCCTGCCGCTGCTCGGTGGCGGCGAGTCGCGACTCGAGCGCGTCGATGCGCGTCTTGAGCGCGGCGATACGTGTGGCGAACTCGCCGGTGTTGGTCGGCGCGGCGCGCCGCGCCTGCTCGACGCGGATCCAGCGGCTCTGCGCCTCGTGCAGCGCGAGACTCAGATCCTTGAGCGAGCGGTGCTGCTCCCACAGGCGCGCGCTGTAGGCATCGTTGAGACGGAACAGCAGCACGCCCCTCACCAGTGCGAGTCGCTCGCGCAGGTCGTTGTTCTCGGGGTCGTCGGGCGCGCCGGCGAGCCCGCCCTCGATGCGCTGGACGCGCGTCCACTGATCGCGCTCGCTCTCGGTGCCGAGCGCCGCGACGTCGTGCCGCGCCTCGATCGTCTGCAGCCGCCCGGCGAGGTCGACGTCGCGCTGCTGCAGCCGCGCGACCGCGTCCGAGGCGAGCAGCGTATCGACACTCGCCAGCCGCTGCCCGTAGGCTCGCTCGCGCGTCTCGATCATGTCCTCATAGGCCTCCATGTCGTACCCGCCGCGCTGCAGCAGGTCGCTCATGTGCGCCAGGTCGCGGTAGTTCTTCAGCCCCTCCTGAAAGTCGTTGCCGGCGAGCACCGTGTACAGGTAGCGCGACTCCGGGGCGTCGGGGAGATTCTTCAGCTGCCAGAACCAGCCGTAGCTGTCGGCGCCCTTGCTGCCGCTCTGCAGCACGCTCTTGAGCATGTCGCCCTGCTCGATGCGGGCGATGGCAGCGTCCAGCCGGCCATTTTCGGCCTGAAAGGATTCCACCGCGCTCTCGTAGTACTCGGCGGACTGCGCGTTGGCGTTGAGCTTCCCGAACGCATACGGTACGGCGAGCAAGGACTCCTGCACCGCCGCGTCCATCACGCTGCGCTTGCGCAGCTCCATCCACGGCCCGAGCGCGCCCTGGTAGTCGCCGAGTGCGGCCTCGGCCCAGCCGGTACCGAGCAGCGCCTTGTTGGAGTACGGGCCGTTGAGCCGCACACGGTCGAGAGCCGGCAGCGCCTTGGCGGGCTGCTGCCCCTGCAGGTAGGCGAACCCGAGCGCGAGATTGGCCCGGTCCTTGAGGGCCAGCTGCTCCTCGGTGCTTGCCAGCATGGTGCCGACCCCGGTGAGGAACGGATCGGCGTCCGCGAGGCGGTTGCCGCGCACGAGCGCCACGCCCAGGTTGAAGCGCGCGTAGGCGGACCACTTGTCGGTCCCGCGCCACGCGGAGAGCAGGCGTATGGCTTCGTCGTTCTTGCCCTGGTGGATGAGCACGTTGCCGAGCAGCAGCTCCTTCTGCGATTCGCGCTCCGGCGACATGCGGCCGTTGATGCGCGCGAGCGCCAGCGCCGCCCGATCGAGGTAACCACGCGCGTACCACACCTGCGCCAGGTAGAACCAGGCGACGTTGCGCACGCCGCTGGGCACCGGGTCCTTGAGCAGCGCCTCGAAGCGCTGCCCGGCCTCGTTGTGCATGCCGAGCGCGAGGTACAGGCCGCCCATGAGCAGCTGCGCGTCCTCCTCGTGGTGCGGCATGCGATTCCACTGCTCGTAGGCGGCGAGCCGCGTGAGCGCCTCGAAGTCCTCGTGCTGGTAGTAATAGAAGAGCGCGTCGCCGTAGTGCAGGTCGCGCACGCGGATCTCGGGCAGCTTCTCCGGGTCGTGGCGCCGCGCGAACGCGGGCCCGGCGAGCAGCGCCAGGACCGCTCCCAGGCAGAGTGCGCGAGCCAGCCGGAGAGGCATGCGGGGCGTTACTCCCAGTCCTTGATCTCGAATTCCGGCTGCTGCTTTCTCTGCCGGTCGTCGATCTTCAGCTCGAGGTACTTCGCGCCGATGCCCTTCTCGAAGCGGATCGAGGCGCCACGCTTGTAGGGCCGGTCGTTGGGACCCTTGCCGTTGAAGAAGGCGACCAGCTCGTGCTGGCCCACCTTGAGGTTGCCGAGATAGAGCCGCTGCACCCCGCCCTTGAGCAGCGCGTCGACCTCGCGCGGCGTGTAGAGATAGTTGATGACTTCCTTGTTGTCGATCTTCAGCTGCACCGAGTCGAGCCCGAAGAAATCGCCGACGTCGACCGCGAGAAACACCGCCACCTGGGTGTTGGCCGGAAACAGCAGCTCCTCCTCGAGGATGAACAGGTCGCGGTTGAGATCGACCACGTCCTTCTTGAGTCCCTGCACCTGCTCGTCGAGCCCGCGGGTGTCGGCGGCGTCGCCGGCGGCCGGCGCAGCGGCGGTCGCGCCCGCAGGCGTTGCCGGTGTGGCCGCGGGCGGCGGCGCGGCGTGCGCCGGAGCCGGCGGCGGTGCGGCCGCGGCCAGCCGCGCGGCGGTGAGCAGCACCAGGGCG
>DATMMK010000008.1:0-41032 GCA_035569755.1 Steroidobacteraceae bacterium | reverse complement strand
GCTGCCGCAGCTGCAGGCCGGGCTGCCGGCGGCGATCGACATCGCGATGCTCACCGACCGCACCGTCACGATCCGCGCCTCGGTGCACGACGTCGAGCTCGAGCTGACCCTGGCCGTCATCCTGGTGGTGCTGGTGATCTTTCTCTTCCTGCGCAGCATCCCGGCGACCGTGATCCCGAGCCTCTCGGTGCCGCTGTCGCTGGTCGGAACGCTCGCGGTCATGTATCTGGTCGGCTACAGCCTCAACAACCTCTCGCTGATGGCGCTCACCATCGCCACCGGTTTCGTCGTCGACGATGCGATCGTCATGATCGAGAACATCTCGCGCTATATCGAGGAAGGCATGGCGCCACTCGATGCGGCGCTCAAGGGCGCAGGCGAGATCGGCTTCACCATCGTGTCGCTCACCGTGTCGCTGATCGCGGTGCTGATCCCGCTGCTCTTCATGGGAGACGTGGTGGGGCGGCTGTTCCACGAGTTCGCGATCACGCTCGCGGTCACCATCGTGATCTCAGCGGTCGTATCGCTGACGCTGGTACCGATGATGTGCGCGAAGCTCCTGCGCCACCAGCAGCCGGGGGAGGAATCGGCAATTGCCCGCTGGGCCAATCAGAAGTTTCAGGCGCTGATCGATCGCTACGCGCTCGCGCTCCGCTGGGTGCTCGAGCATCGCACGCTCACGCTGCAGGTGGCGATCGGGACGCTGCTCCTGACGATCCTGCTGTACGTATTCATCCCGAAGGGCTTCTTCCCGGTGCAGGACACTGGGGTGATCCAGGCGATCACCGAAGCCCCGCAGTCGGTCTCCTACGGCGAAATGGCGGGCCGCCAGGCGGCCATGGCGGCCGCGATTCTCAAGGACCCGGACGTCGTGAGTCTCTCCTCTTTCATCGGCGTCGACGGCAGCAACATCACGCTCAACAGCGGCCGCATGCTCATCAACCTCAAGGCGGTCAACGACCGCTCCTCATCCGCCAGCCAGATCATCCGCCGCCTGCAGCGCGAGACCGCCGAGGTCGCCGGTATCTCGATCTACATGCAGCCGGTACAGGACCTGACGATCGACACCGCGGTAAGCCGCACGCAGTACCAGTTCGTGCTCGAGGACTCGAACCCCGCGGAATTCAACACCTGGGTACCGAAGCTCGTCGAGCGCCTGCAACAGCTGCCCGAGATCGAGGACGTGGCGAGCGATCAGGAGAATCAGGGGCTGTCGGCCTACCTGACGATCGACCGCGACACGGCCGGACGCTTCGGCATCACTCCGGCGACCATCGACAACGCGCTCTATGACGCCTTCGGCCAGCGCATCGTCTCGACGATCTTCACCCAATCGAACCAGTACCGCGTGATCCTCGAGGCCGACAGCTCGCTCATGGCCTCGCTCGACTCCCTCGGCACGCTCTACATCCCGTCGGCGACCGCGGTGGGCGGTCAGGTACCGTTGTCGGCGCTGGTGAAGGTCTCGACGCGCAGTGCGCCGCTCTCGATCGACCACCTGGGGCAGTTCCCCTCCACCACCGTCTCCTTCAACCTGGCGCAGGGGGCCGCGCTCGGCGATGCGGTGAATGCGATCCGCAAGGCGGAGGCCGAGATCAACATGCCGCCGAGCGTGCTGACGACTTTCCAGGGTGCGGCGCTCGCCTTCCAGGCCACGCTCGGCAACGAGCTGTTTCTCATCATCGCCGCGATCGTCACCGTCTACATCGTGCTCGGCGTGCTGTATGAGAGCTTCATCCACCCCATCACGATCCTCTCGACGCTGCCGTCGGCGGGTGTGGGCGCGCTGCTGGCGCTGCTGATGGCACGCAGCGACCTCGGTGTCATCGGCATCATCGGCATCATCCTCCTCATCGGCATCGTCAAGAAGAATGCGATCATGATGATCGACTTTGCCCTGGTCGCCGAGCGCGAGCAGGGTATGACGGCGCGTGATGCGATCTATCACGCCTCGCTCCTGCGCTTCCGGCCGATCCTCATGACTACGATGGCAGCACTCCTCAGCGCGCTGCCGCTGATGCTCGGCACCGGCACGGGCTCCGAGCTGCGCCACCCGCTCGGCATCACCATCGTCGGCGGGCTGATCCTCTCGCAGCTGCTGACGCTGTTCACCACGCCGGTGATCTACCTCTACTTCGACCGCCTCGAGCGCCGCGTGGCTGCCTGGGGCCGGCCGTCGGCGAGCGGCTCGTCGCTCGATTGAGCCGCGTCCCATGAGCCTCTCCGAGCCCTTCATCCGCCGCCCGGTCGCGACCACGCTGCTCACGATCGGCATCGCACTCGCCGGCGGCATCGCCTACTTCCAGCTGCCGGTGGCCTCGCTCCCGCAGGTGGATTACCCGACGATCTCGGTGAATGCCTCGATGGCGGGCGCGAGCCCCGACGTCATGGCGGCAACTGTCGCGACGCCCCTCGAGCGCCACCTCGGGCAGATCGCCGACGTCACCGAGATGACCTCGCAGAGCTCGACCGGAGCTACGCACGTGACGCTGCAGTTCGGCCTCGACCGCGACATAGACGGCGCCGCGCGCGACGTCGAGGCGGCCATCAACGCCGCGCGCGCCGACCTTCCGACCGCGCTGCGCAGCAACCCGACCTACCACAAGATAAATCCCGCCGATGCGCCCATCCTGATTCTGGCGCTCACCTCGAAGACGCTCACCGCCGGGCAGGTGTACGACGCGGCAGAGACCATCCTCTCGCAGAAGCTCTCGCAGGTGAGCGGCGTCGGCCAGGTGCAGGTCACCGGCAGCTCGCTGCCGGCGGTGCGCGTCGAGTTGAATCCCAACGCCCTGTTCAAGTACGGCATCGGGCTCGAGGACGTGCGCGCGGCGCTGGCGGCCGCCAATGCCAACACGCCCAAGGGATCGATCGACGTCGGCGGACGGCGCTACCAGATCTATACCAACGACCAGGCGAGCAAGGCGGCGGAGTACCAGAACCTCGTGATCGCCTACCGCAACGGCGCGGCGGTGCGACTAGAGGACGTGGCGCAGGTGCTCGACTCGGTGGAGAACGTCCGCAACCTCGCGCTCGCCAACGGCCAGCCGGCGGTGCTCGTCATCCTCAGCCGCCAGCCGGGCGCGAACATTATCCAGACGGTCGACCGCGTCATCAGCCTGATCCCATCGCTCAGGGCCTCGATCCCGACCGACATCGACATGAAGGTGGCGATGGACCGAACCACGACCATCCGCGCCTCGCTGGTCGCCGTGGAGCGCACGCTCGGTATCGCGATCGCGCTGGTGATCCTGGTGGTATTCCTGTTCCTGCGGAACCTGCGCGCCACCGCGGTGCCGGCGGTCGCGGTGCCGATCTCGCTGCTTGGCACCTTCGGCGCGATGTATCTCCTGGGTTACAGTCTCGACAACCTCTCGCTCATGGCGCTCATCATCGCCACCGGCTTCGTCGTGGACGATGCGATCGTCGTGCTGGAGAACATCACCCGGCACGTCGAGGCCGGCATGCCGCGCTTCCAGGCGGCGATCCAGGGCGCGCGCGAGGTCGGCTTCACCGTGCTGTCGATGAGCCTGTCGCTGGTCGCGGTGTTCATCCCCATCCTCATGATGGGAGGCATCGTGGGGCGGCTGTTCCGCGAATTCTCGATCACGCTGTCGGTCGCGGTGCTCGTGTCGCTCCTCGTGTCGCTCACCACGACTCCGATGATGTGCTCGCGCCTCATCCGGCACGTCGCACCCGCCGGGCAGGGAGCGCTGTTCCGCTGGAGCGAGCGCATCTTCGACGGGATGCGCGACTTCTACGGACGCTCGCTCGGCTGGGCGCTCGGCAACCGCGGCGTGATCATCGTGCTGCTGGTCGCCACCGTGGTCTTCAATATCTACCTCTGGATCGTGATCCCCAAGGGTTTCTTCCCGCAGCAGGATACCGGGCGCCTGGTCGGCGGTATCCAGGCCGATCAGGCCATCTCCTTCCAGTCGATGGCGGGGAAGCTGCGCCAGTTCGTCGGCATCGTGCAGGCCGATCCCGCGGTCGACACCGTGGTCGGCTTCACCGGCGGCGGCTCGCAGGGGGGCGGCCAGGTGAACAGCGGTTTCATGTTCGCCTCGCTCAAGGCGAAGGCGGATCGCAAGCTCTCCGCCGATCAGGTCATCGGGCGCTTGAGGCCGAAGCTCAACCAGGTGGCCGGCGCGCGCCTGTTCCTGCAGGCGGCACAGGACCTGCGCCAGGGCGGGCGGCAGAGCAACGCCCTCTATCAGTACACGCTCCAGGGCGACAGCGTGGCCGAGATCTACACCTGGGCGCCGAGGCTCGCGGAAGCCCTGCAGCATGAGCCGGTCCTGACGGACGTCAACTCCGACCAGCAGCAGAACGGCCAGGAAATCGAGATCGCCATCGACCGCGACAGCGCCGCACGGCTGCAGCTGAACCCCACCGCCATCGACAACAACCTCTACGACGCCTTCGGACAGCGTGCCGTCTCCACCATCTACAGCGCGCTCAACCAGTATCACGTCGTCATGGAGGTGGAGCCCCAGTACTGGCAAAGCCCCGACACGCTCCGGGATCTGTGGATCAGCACCGCCGGCGGCACGGTGAGCGGCAGCCAGTCGACCAATGCGCTCGCGGGTACCGTGAGCTCGGCGGCCAGCAGTCATACCGCGCAGAGCATCGCCGCCGACACGGCCCGCAACCTCGCCAGCAACAGCCTCGCCAATACCGGGCGCGGCGCGGTCTCGACCGGCTCCGCCGTGACCATCGCGGCCGAACCCTCCATTCCGCTCGCCTCCTTCGCCCACTACGCCCCAGGCACCACGCCGCTCGCCGTCAACCACCAGGGCACCTTCGTCGCGACCACGCTCTCGTTCAATCTGGCGCCGACCGCTTCCCTGAGCGATGCCTCCGCAGCGATCAGGCGCGCGGTGAACGAGATCGGCATGCCCGCGACCATTCACGGGAGCCTCCAGGGCACAGCGCGCGCGTTCGAGGACTCGCTCGCCAACCAGCCCGTGCTGATCCTGGCGGCGCTCGCGACCGTCTACATCGTGCTCGGAGTGCTGTACGAGAGCTACATCCACCCCATCACCATTCTCTCCACGCTGCCCTCGGCGGGCGCCGGCGCGGTGCTGGCGTTGCGTCTCTTCGGTCAGGAGTTCGGCATCATCGCGCTCATCGGGGTGTTCCTCCTCATCGGCATCGTGAAGAAGAACGCAATCATGATGATCGACTTCGCGCTCGAGGCGCAGCGCGAGGGACGCGCGCCCGCGGACGCGATCTACGCCGCCTCGCTCCTGCGCTTCCGGCCGATCATGATGACCACCATGGCGGCGATGCTGGGCGCACTGCCGCTCGCCTTCGGGACCGGCGACGGCGCCGAGATGCGCCAGCCGCTCGGCATCGCCATCGTCGGCGGGCTCGCCGTCAGCCAGGTGCTGACGCTGTACACGACGCCCGTCATGTATCTCTATCTCGATCGATTCGGCGCGTGGTGCCGACGGGTGTGGGCCAGCAGGTACCCTCAGGTGCCACCCGCCGCTGAACCGGTGCAGGGATGAACATGAAGCAACAGGACGCCCCTTGGAAAAGGACACAGGCGAAGCCGCCGTCGCGGAAGTCCGTCTGGCACGCGCCTCTGCGCGCCGGGACGGCTGCTGCCGCGTTAGTTGCCGCGCTCTCGGGCGGTTGCGCCGTGGGCCCGAACTATCACCGCCCGTCGGCCCCGGTCCCGCAGCGCTTCAAGGAAGCCGAAGGCTGGAAGCCGGCTGAGCCGCGCGAAGCGGCGAGCGGCTCCAACTGGTGGTCGGTATACGACGATGCGACGCTCGACTCGCTCGAGAAGCAGATCGATATCTCCAATCAGACACTCAAGGCGTCCGAAGCCGCGTGGCGGGAGTCGGTGGCACTCGTGAGCGAGGCCCGCGCTGGGTTGTTTCCCGTCATCGGCGCGAATGCGACTGGCAGTCGCTCCGGCGGGCCGGGGGCCGGGGCGACCGTCGCCGCCGGTGCCACGGCCGCGCCGCAGTCGCACCCGAAGAATCAGTTCGAGCTTGCGGGCACCGCGTCCTGGGATATCGATGTCTGGGGCAGGATTCGCCGCACGCTCGAGAGCGCCGTCGCGAATGCGCGGGCGAGCGAGGCGGACCTCGCCGCCGCGCGCCTCTCGGCGCAGGCGCAGCTCGCCATCGACTACATCGCGCTGCGGGTCGCCGACGAGCAGCAACACCTGCTCGATGAGACAGTCGAGGCTTACAAGCGCTCGCTCGAGATCACCCAGAACCAGTACCACGTCGGCGTGGTGGCCAAGGTCGACGTGATCACGGCGGAGACGCAGCTCGATGGCGCCGAGTCGCAACGTATAGCCGTCGGCGTCACCCGCGCGACACTCGAGCACGCGATCGCCGTGCTGATCGGCAAGGCGCCGGGCGACTTCTCGCTCGCGCCGGCGACACTCGGCGCCAGCGTGCCGGTGGTGCCGATCGGCGTGCCCTCGGCGCTGCTCGAGCGGCGCCCCGACATCGCCGCCGTGGAGCGCCGCATGGCGGCTGCGAACGCCCAGGTCGGCATCGCGATCTCCGCCTATTTTCCGGATCTCACTCTGAACGGCAGTTTCGGCTACGTGAGCAACGTCGTCTCCGGTCTCGTCAAGGCGCCGAACAACCTCTGGTCCTTCGGTGGCAGCGCGAGCGACACCCTGCTCGATTTCGGAGCGCGCCCGGCGCAGGTGCGGCAGGCGCGGGCGGCCTACGACGCGGCGGTCGCCAACTACCGCCAGACGGTGCTGACGGCGTTTCAGCAGGTCGAGGACGAGCTCGCGACGCTGCGCATCCTCGAGCAGCAGGTGCAGGTGCAGGAGGAGACGGTCAAGTCCGCGAACCTCGCCGTGCAGCTCACCCTCAATCAGTACAAGGCGGGCACCGTCGCCTACACCGCGGTGATCACGGCCCAGACGATCGCGCTCGCGGACGCCCAGACTCTCCTCAACATCCGCCAGAGCCGCCTGACCGCAAGCATCACCCTCATCGAGGCGCTCGGCGGCGGCTGGACTGGGGCTTCGCCCGGGCAGCCGACGGGCGGCTACTGAGCCGCGCACCGCCCCGGCGCTTCCGGCTCTTCCGACTCCTTTTCATGTCGCATTGACCCCGGACTGCCCCGCGCCTAAGATGCAAATGCGAATGATTCGCATCTGCATACATAATATTGGCTTGCTGGGTATCGCCGCGGCCCTTGCGACGCTCCCCGCGCTGGCGGCGGCCGACGCGGCGGAAACCGACGCCGGCGACCTGCGCACGGTCGTCATCGAAGCCACCTCGACCGCCGGTCCCGCGGTCTCCCCCACCGGTGCGAGCCAGTATGGGGCGAGCGCTGAGGACATCGCGGCGGGTCCCCGGGGAAAGACCGCGCCCATCACCGACGTACTCGCGCAGATGCCGGGGGTCTCGATCGATCAGAACGAGCAGATCCACATCCGCAACACCGAGGGACCTCAGTTTCAGTATCAGATCAACGGCGTGCTGGTCCCGCTCGACATCAACACCAATCCGTCGTTCCTCTCGATGCTCAACCCGATGTTCATCCGCCGCGTGGACCTGCTCGATGGCGTGCTGCCCGCGCGTTACAGCTACGCGACGGGGGGTGTCATCAACATCGAGACCCGCGGCGGCTGTGAGGGCGCTGGCGGCGGCGCCGCGAGCCTCGTCATCGGGCAGCGCGACACGCTCGAGCCGAGTCTCGAGTATGCCGCCTGTCACGGCGGGCTCGGCAGCTACCTGAGCGCGCTCTACGGTCAGAGCGACACCGCCTTCAGCTCCGCGACGCCGGGGCCTGCGCCGGTGCACGACTTCACGAAACACGGACAGGTGCTCGGGCTCTTCTCTTATCCGCTGAGCCCGACGGAGACCGTGAGCCTGCTCGTCTCGGGCGCGCGCAGCAGCAATCAGCTGCCGAACGTCCCCGGCCTCGCGCCGCAGTTTGCCTTGAGCGGGGTGCCCGCTCCGCCCTCCTCGGCCGGGATCGACTCGCACCTCGACTTCAGCGATGCACTCGCCATGCTGTCGGTGAGCGGCGCGCCTTCCGCCGGGCTTTCCTGGCAGCTCGCCGCGACCCGGCACGTGATTTCCCAGCGATTCGAGCCCGACCCGGTCGGGGAGCTCATTTACCAGGGCGTTGCCTCCACCGCGAGCCATGAGGATCACGACTGGACGCTCGAGGGCGACGCGAGCGCGACGCTCGGCGCTCACACGCTCGGGAGCGGCTTCTATCTGGGTGAGTACCGGGTGAGCGCCAACGACACCTCGCTGGTATTCCCCGCCGACGCTGCGGGGGCCCAGCAGAGTGACGTGCCGCTCACGGTCGTCAACAACGACCACGCGAACAACCTGGTCGCCGGCGTTTATGTCAGCGACCTGTGGCGCATCGCCGCGCCGCTCAGCGCCTCCCTCGGGCTGCGCTGGGATCACTTGAGCGGCTTCACCTCGGGCCAACAGCTGAGCCCGAGCGCGAGCCTCGTGTACCGCCCGGACGGTGCCACCACGCTGCACGCCGGCTTCGCCCGCTACTTCCAGGTGCCCTCACTCCTCGGCATCTCCCCCACCGCTCAGGCGGCCTTCGCAGGCACTACCGCCGCCGGCTCCCCGGGGATCCCGACGCCCGACACCGAGGACGATCGCGAGTGGGACGTCGGTGTCGTGCGTGAGCTCGGGGCCGGCCTGACGGTGTCCGCGGATGCGTACTACGAGCAGACCACGCGCTATCTCGACACGGGCCAGTTCGGTGTGGTGCCGATCTTCGCGCCGTTCAACTACGGCACCGGGCACATGTGGGGAGTGGAGCTCGCCTCCCGCTATCAGAGCGGGGGCCTCAAGGCCTATGCCAACCTCACGCTCGGCCGCAACTGGCAGCGTGGTGTCGTCACCGGCCAGTTCAACTTCGATGCTGCCGAGCTCGACTACATCGGCAGCCATTCGATCGTGATCGATCACCAGCCGCTCACCGGCGCCGCCGCCGGGGCGAGCTGGCAGGCCGGGCCGTGGGCGCTGGCCGCAGACGGCCTCTACAGCAGCGGGCTGCGCGCAGGGTTTGCGGACCTCGAGCAGCTGCCGCAGGTCGTGCAGGTGAACCTGAGCCTCGAGCGCGCCTGGCAGACCCGCGGCGCGACGCTCCTCACCCAGCGGCTGGCGCTCCTCAACGTCTTCGACCGCGTGAACCTCATCCGGCCGGCGGAAGGGATCGGCATCTTCCAGTCCGCCTATGGCCCGCGGCGCACCTTGTATTACACCCTCACCCTGCACTTCTGAGCGTGGGCGGCCTATGCCGGATTCTCCAGGCTGAAGGCCTGGGCATGGTCGTCGTAGGCGAAGACTTCCGCATAGCGCCCCCAGCTCACGATGGTCCGTAGCGTCTGCTCGGCGGCGTCTTCGGCCATGTAGTCCTCGAGCTCGTCGAAGAAGCGGCTCCTCGGTGCCGTATGGCTGGCGCGCTCATCCAGCACCCGCCGGATGTGCGCCGCGAGCGCCACGTAGGTGATCAGGTGTCGGGCGAAGAGCTTCTTGCGCTCATCGGTCTCGCCGCGCGCGAACTCGAGTCCGGCATCCGTCAGACGGATGTCGCCGCCCTCGACCTCGGCGAGACGCAGCAGTTGCAACGCCTCCGCCGCGGGAAACAGCTCGTCCACCTCGAGGTGCTGTTCCTCGGCGATCACGGGCAGGTCGGCCTTGCCGTTGTAAGGGGGTGCGCTCACCGCCTCGATGAGGCCGGTCAGCACGTTGGACGAGACGTGGGTGAGAACCGTGCCGATGCCGGTGCCGGGGAAGCGCTCCTTGGGGCCGGTGCGCACCTCGCCACGCGGCCGTGCGGTCATCTCCACGTACACCCGGTCGATGAGCGCACGGAAGCGCGGATCCTCGGCGTGGCGCGGCTGGGGCAGATCGACGCTGATCTCGCCCACGACCCGACCCGGGTTGCTGGAGAAGATCAGCAACCGGTCGCACATCTGCACCGCCTCCTCGATGTTGTGGGTGACGAGCAGCACCGCCTTGATCGGCAGCTGCCCCTCCCCCCAGAGGTTGAGGAAGTCGCCGCGCAGCGTCTCGGCCGTGAGCACGTCGAGCGCCGAGAACGGCTCGTCCATCAGGATGATGTTGGGGTGCACGACCAGCGCGCGCGCGAAGCCCACCCGCTGGCGCATGCCGCCCGAGAGCTCGCGCGGATAGGCGGACTCGAAGCCGTCGAGCCCGATCAGGTCGATCGCCTGGAGTGCGCGCTTGCGCATCTGCTCCGCGGCGACCCCCTGGGCTTCCAGTCCGAGCTGCACGTTCTCGAGCACCGTGAGCCAGGGGAAGAGCGCAAAGCTCTGAAACACCATGGCGATCCCGGACGCCGGCGCCAGCACCGCGTGGCCGAGATAGTTGACGACACCGCTGCTCGGCGTGTCGAGCCCGGCGATCTGCCGCAGCAGCGTCGATTTCCCCGAGCCCGAGCGCCCGAGCAGCCCGACGATCTCGCCCGGACGGAGCTTCATGTTCACCTTCTCGAGCACTACCAGCTCATCGCCGTCGGGCTTGCGGAAGGACTTGCACAGCTCCTGCACGTCCAGCAGTGGTGCGAGGTTGAGCGCGGGGGCGGTGGCGTTCACGGATGTTTCCTCGAGAGATCCTTTGAGTCACTTCAGCTGATGCGGAACTTGCGCTCGGCGCGCGCGTACAGGGGCCGCCAGAAGATGCGGTTCAGTACCACCACGAACAGGCTCAGGACCACCGTACCAAGCACGGTGCGCTGGAAGTCCCCGGCGGTGGTCGCATTGAGGATGTAGGCGCCGAGCCCGTGGGCGGTGAGCTTCTCCTTACCCCAGGTGGCGACCTCCGCTACGACGCTCGCGTTCCACGAGCCGCCGGAGGCGGTGATGGCTCCGGTGACGTAGAAGGGGAACACCGCAGGCAGCGCCACCCGCCGCCACCAGAGCCACCCCCGCACACCGAGATTCTCGCTCGCATAGCGCAGCTCGGGCGCGATGGCGGAGGCGCCGACGATCACGTTGAAGAGAATGTACCACTGCGTGCCGAGGATCATGAGCGGGCTCAGCCAGATATCGGGGCTGAGCTTGTAGAGCACGATCGCCGAGAAGAGCAGCGGGTAGAACAGGTTCGCGGGGAAGGCGGCGAGGAACTGCGCGATCGGCTGGGCGATGTCCGCCACCCGCGGCCGCAGGCCCACCCATACCCCGATCGGGACCCAGATGAGGCTCGCGAGCGCGATCAGCACCGCGACCCGCGTGAGAGTGAACAGCCCGTAGAGCAGCACCCGCCCGATCTCGGCCGGCCGCACTCCACCGAGCACGAACAGCCCCGTCTTCCAGAGCGCCGCAATCCCGATGACGATCAACACCCCGTACCAGAGGTAGTCCACCGAGCGCGAGCGCCACAGGCTCGGCGGCCGCGGGGGCGCCGCGCCCCAGACCGCGACGGGCTTGACGCCAGCGCGCAGGAGCGCCGCGAAGCCCGACCCGACGAAGCGCAGCAGGCGCGAGCGGCGCATCATCGTGAGCACCCAGGAGTGGCTGGAGGTGAATCCCGCCTCCTGCTCGAGGCGGAACCAGTCGGCGCTCGCGACCAGCGGCCGGAACAGCAGCTGATCGAAAACCAGGATGACGATCAGCATCGCGAGGATCGCCCAGCCGATCGCGGCGAGGTTCTTCTGCTCCATGGCGGCCACGATGTAGGAGCCCACCCCGGGGAGCGTCACGGTCGTGTTGCCGACGGCGATCGCTTCCGACACCGTAACGAAGAACCAGCCGCCCGACATCGACATCATCATGTTCCAGATGAGCGCCGGCATGGCGAACGGCACCTCGAGCCGCCAGAAACGCATCCAGGGGCTCAACTGGAAGTTGCGCGCCGCCTCGCTCAGCTCGTCCGGGATGCTGCGGAGCGAGTGGTAGAAGCTGAAGGCCATGTTCCAGGCCTGGCTGGTGAAGATGAGGACGATCGAGGCGAGCTCCGCCCCCGCGACCCGCCCCGGCGTCAGCTGCAGAAAGAACAGAATGAAGATGGAGAAGCTGAAGATCGGCACCGACTGCAGGAAGTCGAGGAGCGGCACCAGGATGATCTCGGCGCGGTGGCTCTTGGCGGCGAGCGTCGCGTAGGTAAAGGTGAAGAGGAGCGAGGCGATCATCGCGAGCAGCATGCGTAGCGCCGTGCGCGCCGAGTAGCCGAAGAGCGCTGTCGGATCGAGCGAGATCGGCGTCGCCTCGAGCCGCGACAGCGACCCGGTGAGTCCGTGGGCCGCCTGCGCGCAATAGATAAAGAAAGCAAACACCAGAACAAAGGCGAGCACGTCCCAGCCGCCCGGGACGTAACGGGTTCGAAGTACCGCGATGGGCAGCCGTTCGAAACGCATTCGCCGAAGTTTGCCCGAATACCTTGACGATTGGCACCGCAACGGAGCTCCAACGGTGCGGCGCCGCGGCGACTGTCGTACGATAGTTGCCCATGAAAGCCACCCTCTCATTCGCAGCTGCTGTGACGGCGCTCCTCCTGGGCGCCGCCGCCCCCGTCGGTGCGCAGGAGTCCCAGGGCTCCGGCGTCAAGGAGACGATCAAGGAGGATGCGAAGACCGCCGGTCACGCGGTCGCGCACGGTGCCAAGACCGTCGGCCATGCGGTCGCCGACACGTCCCGGAAGGTCGGCCATGAGGTCGCCGACACCTCGCGCAGAGTCGGCCACGAGGTCGCGGAGAAGACCGCGCCGGCACGCCAGGCGGTGCGCGAGGACTCGAAGAAGGCCGGCGCGGCGATCGCCCACGGTGCCAAAACGGTCGGCAAGGGCGTGGAGCACGGCGCCGAGAAGGCCAAGGACGCCGTGACGTCCAAGAGCGACGACTCGAAGCCGGGCAAGTGACGCTGCGATCGTGCGCCTGATGCACGCCGCGGCGGGGCTGCGCCTGGAGTACCTGTCGCCGGCGGAATATCGCTCAGCCGAGCGCGCCGATGTGCTCGGCGTCGCCGCCTTCCGCGGCCCACCGGCGCCGGTCCCGGGAGCGGGCGAGATTCCGGTCGCCGAGGTCAACACTCCCGTGCTGCTCGGCACCGCCGACGTGCTCGAGGTCTGGCGCTCGGGCCAGCCGGCCGAATCGGGTCACCGCCACCGGGTACGCTTCCGCCGCAGCGAGAACCTGCTGTTCGGCTGCATCGCGCTCGCGGAGTCGGAGATCGCAGGCCCGCCCACCGTGCCGGCCGCCGCCTCGGCGCTGCGCACGGCCACCGAGCAGGCCTACCGCGAGATCTGTGCCACCCTGGATGCGCTCGGCTACCCGCACCTGCTGCGCGTGTGGAACTACCTGCCGGACATCAACCGCGACACCGACGGCATCGAGCGCTACCGCCAGTTCAACCACGCGCGGCGGGAAGCGCTGCGCGCCAGCGGGCGCACCCTCGCCGGCAACGTCCCGGCCGCCTCGGCGCTCGGCGCGGCGAGCGGCAGCCCGCTGGTGGTGTACTTCCTGGCCGCGCGCACCGCGCCGGCCTTCATCGAGAATCCGCGTCAGCAGAGCGCCTACCACTACCCGCGCCGGTACGGCAGCCATGCGCCGGTGTTCTCGCGCGCGACGCTGCTGCGCCAGCACGACAGCCTGACACTGTTCATCTCCGGAACGGCGAGCATCGTCGGGCACCGCTCCATTCACGTCGGCGACACCGCGGCTCAGACCCGCGAGACCCTCACCAACATCGCCGCCCTCCTCGAGGAAGCCAACCGGGTGGAGCGCGCGGCGCGCTTCTCGCTCGGCTCGCTGGCCTGCAAGGTATATGTACGCCGCCCGGCCGATTTAGCGGTCATCCGCGCTGAACTCGGCAAGGCGCTCGAGCCCGCCGCGAGGGTGATCTACCTGCAGGCAGACATCTGCCGCCAGGACCTGCTGGTCGAGATCGAGGCGACCGGAATGTGCCCGCTCAAAGCCGACGCGTGAGCAGTCGCCGCCGCGGGGCCGGGCCTCGCCTCCTGCAGCGGGTCGTGCCGGCCGCGGCGCTCGTCATCGTGGCCTCGCTCACCCCGCGCGCGGCGCGGCCCGAGCAGCAGCCGCTGTGGGAATTCGGACTGGGTGCCGGGGCGCTGGTGCTCAACGACTACCGCGGCGCCAACACCACGCACGTCTACCCCGTCCCGGTGCCGTACTTCGTATACCGCGGTCGGTTCCTGCAGTCCGACCGCGACGGGCTGCGCGGCAAGCTGCTTCATCAGGACCGCATCGAGCTCAACCTGAGCGTCAACGCCACCGCCCCGGTGCGCAACGACTCGGCACGCGCGGGGATGCCGGATCTGCGCCCTACGGTCGAGATCGGGCCGTCGCTCAATGCGCATCTGTGGCGCTCGGCAGACTCACGCGCAAGGCTCGACCTGCGGCTGCCGGCGCGTGCCGCGTTCACCCTCGAGGCCCATCCGCACGGCATCGGCTGGTTCTCCGCGCCGCACCTGAACCTCGACCTGGCGCAGTACGCGGGGCCCACCGGCTGGAAGCTGGGACTGCTCAGCGGCCCTCTGCTGGCGCAGCGCCGCTACGACGATTACTTCTATAGCGTCGCGCCGCAGTACGCCTCTCCTACGCGCCCCAGCTACGCGGCACCGGGTGGCTACGCCGGCACTCAGGTGCTGGTGTCGCTCAGCCGGCGCTTCCGGGACCACTGGATCGGCGCCTACCTGCGGCACGACTCGCTCGCGGACGCGGCCTTCGCCGCCAGCCCGCTGGTGAAGCGCGACAGTTACTGGAGCGGCGGACTCGCCTTCGTGTGGATGATCGGCAGGTCGCAACGCCTGGTCGAGAGCGACGAGTGACGCGCTCGGCCACTCACCTGGTGCTGATCCCGAGCTACAACCCCGGTGCGCGGTTGTCCGAAACGGTGCGCGCCGCGCGCGCGCATTGGGATCCGGTCTGGGTGGTTGTCGATGGCAGCACCGACGGTTCGGCGGCACTGCTCAGCGGGCTCGCGCGTGACGACCCGGGACTGCGCGTGCTGGTGCGCGAGCGCAACGGCGGCAAGGGCGCGGCGCTCCTCGAAGGGCTGCGGGCGGCCCGCGACGCCGGCTACACCCATGCGCTCACGATGGACTCCGACGGGCAGCACCCCGCGGACTCGATCCCCCGCTTCATGAGCGCATCCGCAGCGGCGCCCGAGGCGATGATCCTCGGAGCACCGGTGTTCGACTCGAGCGCGCCGCGCATCCGGCTGCGCGGGCGCCGCGTCGCCAACTGGTGGACCAACCTCGAGACCCTGTGGTCGGGGATCGCGGACACGCTGTTCGGCTTCCGCGTCTACCCGATAGCACCGCTCCTCGCCGTCATGCAGCGGACGCGCTGGATGCGGCGCTTCGACTTCGACGCCGAGGCCGTGGTGCGCCTCAGCTGGCGGGGCGTGCCGGCGCACAACCTGCCGGCGCCGTGCCGCTACTTCTCGCCTGCGGACGGCGGGGTATCGCACTTCAATTACTGGCGCGACAACCTGCTGCTCACCTGGATGTATACGCGCCTGTTCCTGGGCTTCCTGGTGCGCCTGCCGGTGTTGGTGGCACGCCGCCTCGCACGCTGACCGCGGCGCAACCGGGCGGCGGCGCGTGCAGTTTCCGGCTGCTGGTTGCCGCGGGACGCGCCCTTGTATAATGCCGCCAACAGTGTCAACTCCCTGATTTGCACATGTCCGACAACGTATCTTCACTCCGGCAGCCGGCCGACTCCGCCGCCGTCGCCGCTCTCACGCGCGAGCTCGCCGGCCTGATCGTGGCGGCGCTGAACCTCGAGGTCCCGGCGGCCGACATCGGTCCGGACCAGCCCCTGTACGGCGAGGGCCTGGGGCTCGACTCGATCGACATCCTGGAGATCGCTCTGGTGGTATCCAAGCAATACGGTGTGCAGCTGCGTGCCGACAGCGAGGACAACGAGCGCATCTTCGCCTCGCTCCGCCACCTCGCCGAATACGTCAACGCACACAGGACGAAGTAATCAACTGGCCAGACTGCCGCTGATCGCGCATGCATCGGCCGACGCGGTGCTCGCCTACCGCGCCGGGACGCCGATCCTCGCCGGGCAGTTTCTCGCCGAGGTCGCGGCGGCAAGCGCCGCCCTCGGCGGCGGCGTCAACGTCCTCAACGTCTGTACCGATCGTTACCGTTTCGCGGTAGGCCTCGCCGCGGCACTCGCCAGCGGCAAGGTGAGCCTGCTGCCCTCGACGCGTACCCCGGCGGTCATCGCCCACCTGAAGCGCTTCGCCCCGGATGCCGTCTGTCTGACCGACGAGGACGAGTGCGATATCGATCTGCCCCTGGTGCGCTTCCCCGGCGGGTCTGCGTCCGTCCCGGGCGCAGCAAGCTTCGCAGCGCGCGTGCCGCGCATCGAGGCGGGGCAGCGCGCGGCCTGGGTGTTCACTTCGGGATCGACCGGCACCCCCGTCCCGCACGAGAAGACCTTCGGCGGCCTGCTCGAGTGCATATCGGTGCAGGCGCAGCGGCTCGGCCTCGACCCCGGTGTGTCGTACGCCATTGTGGCCACGGTACCGGCGCAGCACATGTACGGCTTCGAGGCGAGTGTGCTGTTGCCGCTCGCGAGCGGCAACGCGCTCAGCGCCGAGCGGCCCTTCTACCCGGCGGACATCTGCGCGGCGCTGGCCAGGGCTCCGCGGCCCCGCGTGCTCATCACAACCCCCATACACCTGCGTGCGCTCATGGGCGCAAACGCCCCCATTCCCGACACCGACCTGATCGTGTCCGCTACCGCAGCGCTTTCCGGGCAGCTCGCGAGCGAGGTGGAGCAGCGCTGCCGCACGCGTCTGCTCGAGATCTACGGCACCACGGAGACTGGCTCGATCGCTGCGCGCCGCACGACTGAGACCCCGGAATGGCGTCTGTGGCCCGAAGTCACACTCGAGGCGCGCGCCGGCGAGACCTGGGCCCGCGGCGGCCATGTCGGACAGCCGACCCGCCTGTGTGACGTGATAGAAGTGACCGGCCGCGACCGCTTCCTGCTGCACGGTCGCGTGGCGGACCTCGTCAACATCGCCGGCAAGCGCAGCTCCCTCGCCTATCTCGATCATCAGCTCAATTCCATCCCCGGAGTCCTCGATGGCGCCTTCTTTCACTGTGACGCGGCGGGCGGCGATGCGGCCGTGACCCGGGTCGGAGCCTGCGTCGTGGCACCCGGGCTCGACGCCGCGGCGATCGCCGCGGAGCTGCGCCGGCGCATCGATCCGGTGTTCCTGCCGCGCCCGCTGTTGCTGGTGGCGAGTCTGCCGCGCACCAGCACCGGGAAGCTCCCGCAGGAGGCGTTGCGCTCGCTCGCGGCGACGCCGCCGAAGCCATCCACTGCAGGGTGAGTCGTGGGCGCGACGACCACCACCTTCACGATCGACCCGCGGCACCCCGCGCTCGCCGGCCACTTCCCCGGCTCTCCGATACTGCCGGGCGTCGTGCTGCTCGATGAGACGCTGCGGGCCCTCGAGCGGAGCAACGGCGGCGCGGCGCAGCACTGGACCGTGGGCGCCGCGAAGTTCCTGAAGCCGGTTCAGCCGGGGGAGACCCTGACCCTCGAGTGCGAGCCGCGGCCGAACGGCTCGATACGCTTCACCGTCTCGAGCGCCGGACGCGCGGTCGCGAGCGGCGTGTTGCGTCCGTCAACGACGCCGCGACCCGCCGGGGCGGGCACCGCGGCCGAGGCGCGCACCAGCGATGCCCACTGGGCCCACGCGCGCGAGCGCGGCAGCGCCACGCTAATCCGCGTCATGATCTTTCTGTCGCTCGCTCTCGGACGCCGGGGAGCCCGCGTCCTGCTCTGCGGCATCGCCGCCTATTATTTCCTGTTTGCGCCGCGGGCGCGGCGCGCCTCACGCGAGTATCTGCAGCGTGCGCTCGACCGCCAGCCCACGGCCCTCGACGTCTTCCGCCACGTGTTCGCTTTCGCCGCGACCATTCTCGACCGGCTCTACCTGGCGCACGACCGTCACGAGCTCTTCGACATCACGATCGAGGACGAGCCGCTGCTGCGCTCGATCGTGGCGCGGGGAGCGGGCGCCTTTCTCCTCGGCGCCCACCTCGGCAGTTTCGAGATCATGAGCACCATCGGGCGCCGGCAGCCCGGCTTGCGCGTGGCGATGGCCATGTACGAGGACACCGCCACCAGGCTCCGGGCCCTGAATGCCTCGTATCCCGTCCCCGCACCCGAGATCATCCCGCTCGGGCACCTCGACGCGATGCTGCGCATCCGCGACTGCCTCGAGGCCGGGAGCTTTGTCGGCATGCTCGCCGATCGCACCATCGGCGAGGCGCCGGCGCAGCGCGTCAGCTTTCTCGGCCGGCCGGCGCTCTTTCCATCCGGCCCGATGCGCGCCGCCGCGGCGCTCAGGCGCCCGGTGTTCTTCATGGCGGGCCTGTACCGCGGCGCCAACCGCTACCACGTGGCGTTCCGGGAGATCGCGGACTTCTCCACGGCGCCGCGCGGGGAGCGCGAAGCGCTCGTGCAGCAGGCGATCCAGCGCTACGCGGCAGAGCTCGAGAAGTGTTGCCGCTCGGATCCCTACAACTGGTTCAACTTCTATGACTTCTGGCATGACGCCGAAGTCGGCGCGCGCGGGGCTGCGGGGTGAGCGCCGCGCGCGACGGGGCCTGGGCGCTGCTGCTGGCCCTGGCTGGCCCGCTCGCTGCCGCCTCCTCCGCCGACTCCGATCCGCTCACTGCGCTCATGCAGCTGCTCGCGACGCGCCGTCATGGCCACGTCACTTTCACCGAAGTGCAATACCTCGCCGTGCTCGATCATCCGCTCGAATCCTCGGGCGAGCTCGTGTACGAGGCGCCCGATCGGCTCGAGAAGCGCATCGTCAAGCCGCGGCCCGAGACGCTGGTGCTCTCGCACGGAGTGCTGAGTGCGACCCGCGGACAGCACACGCGCACGCTGGAGCTTGCGGCCTGGCCGCAGGTCGCGCCGCTCATCGAGTGTCTGCGCGCGACGCTCGCGGGGGACCGTGCGGCGCTCGAGCGCAGCTTCAGCGTACAGCTCGAGGGAGATGCGGCGCGCTGGACTCTGCGCCTCGCGCCGCGGGATCCTGAGGCCGCGCGCGCCGTCAGCGCGGTGCTGATCAGCGGCGCGGGCGCGGATCTGAGGACCGTCGAGATCCGCGAGGCGGACGGCGACCGCTCGCTCCTCACCATCGGCGCGGACCTGCCATGACGCGTGCCGGCTGGACCGGCTCGGGTGTGTTCGCGGCGCTGGCGCTGCTCGCGCTGACCGCGATCGCACGCGCGACCTACACCGCGGACCTCTCCGCCTTCCTGCCCCGCACGCCGACCGCCAGGGAGCGGCTACTGGTCGATGAGCTGCGCACCGGCCTCGCCTCACGGGTCATCATGGTGGCGGTCGAAGGTGGCAACGCCGCGCAGCGGGCGCAAGTGGCGGCCGGGCTCGCCCGTGCGCTGCGCGCGGACCCGGCGTTCGCCGCCGTCAGCGACGGCGATCAGGCCGGCTTCGAGCAGACGGCGGTATTTCTCAGCGCGCATCGCTATCTGCTGAGCGATGCGGTAACGCCGCAGCGCTTCACGGTGGCCGGGCTCCACCAGGCCATCGACGACAATCTCGCGCTGCTCGCCTCGGCCGAGGGACTCGCGGTGAAGCCGCTGTTCACGCGCGATCCCACCGGCGAGACATTCCATATCCTCGAGACGCTCGGCACTCGCAGCCTCCCCACCGCGAACGGAGTGTGGAGCTCGCGCGACGGACGCCGCGCGCTCCTCATCGCGCAGACGCGCGCCGGAGGGTCCGACACCGACGGACAGGAGCGGGCCTGCGCCGCGATCGAGCGCTCCTTCGCGGCCGCGACCGCGACACTCGGCGCGGCACGCGGAACGCTGACCCTGCGCATGAGCGGACCCGGGGTGTTTGCGGTGATAGCGCGCCGGCTGATCCGCGATTCCGTGATTCGCCTCTCGGCCCTCGGCTCGCTCCTCATCGCCGCGCTGCTGCTCGCGGCCTACCGCTCGGTGCCGGCACTGCTCCTGACCTTCGTGCCGGTTGCCTCGGGAGCCCTGGCCGGAGTTGCGGCGGTCGCGCTCGGCTTTGGCACGGTACACGGCATCACGCTCGGCTTCGGAGTCACGCTGATCGGCGAGGCGGTCGACTACTCGATCTATCTCTTCATCCAGTCGCCGGAGCGCGGCGCGGCGCACTCGGTGTGGCCGACGATCCGGCTCGGGATGCTGACTTCGGTGTGCGGCTTCGCGGCGCTCGTGCCGTCGAGCTTCCAGGGGCTCGCGCAGCTCGGCTGTTACTCGATCGCAGGTCTCATCGCCGCGGCCCTGGTGACGCGCTGGGTGCTGCCCGAGTGGCGCCCGTCGGCGCTGCGCACACGCGATCTCACCGGGCTCGGCATGCGGCTATGGCGCGCGCTGTCGCTGCTGCGCCCCGCGCGCGGGGCGCTCGTGCTCGTCGCGCTCGCCGCCGGGCTCATCCTCTTCGGAGATCGCGCCACGCTCCTCAGCCGCGAGCTCGCGGACCTCAGCCCGATCCCGCAAGCCGAGCAGCAGCTCGACGCGAGTCTGCGCGCCGACCTCGGGGCGCCGGATGCGCGCTATCTCGTGGTCGCCTCAGCGCCGGACCTCGACGCGGCGCTCGCGGCCGCGGCAGCGGTCGCCGATCACATCGCGCCGCTCGTGGCCGAGGGAACGATCGGCGGCTTCGAGACGCCGACGCGCCTGCTGCCGGATGCTGCGCAACAACGTGCACGCCAGGCGAGCCTGCCCGAGCCCGCTGAGCTGGCCACCCGCCTCGGGAAGGCGCTCGAGGGATTGCCGGTCAGTGTGGCGCGGCTCGCCCCGTTCGTCCGCGAGGTGGAACAGGCACGCACCGCGGCCCCCGTCACGCCGGCCGACTTCGCCGGCACGCCGCTCGGTGCCGCCCTCGATGCGCTGCTCCAGAGCGCGGGACCGCTCGCTACGGCCTACGTGCCCGTCAGCGGGCCGCGCGGCGGCGATCTCTCGCCCGCGGCTCTCGAGCAGCTGCGTGCCGCGGTGGGCGCCGCGACGCCCGCCGCCAGCCTGCTCGACCTCAAAGTCGAGGCGGACGGGCTCTACGGGCACTACCTGCGGCAGGCGGTGTTCCTGTCGCTCGCCGGCCTCGCCGCACTGTGCCTGCTCCTCGCCGGGACCCTGTCGCCGCTGCGCGCGCTGCGCGTCGTCGCCCCTCTGGCGCTCGCGGTGCTCACGGTCGCCGCGGGGCTCGCCGCCGCCGGCGAGCGGCTCGGGATTCTGCACATCGTCGGCATGCTGCTCATCATCGCGGTGGGCTCGAACTACGCCCTGTTCTTCGACACCCTCGCGCACCGCGAGCACGCCACCGTACCGCGGACGCTGGCCTCGCTCGCCGTCGCGAACCTCGCGACGGTGGCGGGCTTCGGCGTGCTCGCACTCTCGGGCGTGCCGGTGCTGGCGGCGCTCGGCCGCACCGTCGCACCGGGTGCGCTGCTCGCGTTGCTCTACTCCGCCTGGCTCGCGCGGCTCGGCGCGCCGAGCGCGGCGACGGCGCAGTCCGTGCCCGGCACATGAGCGCCGCGATCCTGGTGGCGGCACACCCCGGGCGCACGGCGGCCCGTCGCGTGCTGCTACTCCCGCCCGCGTATGCGCACCCCGAGGATTTCCTGCGCGAAGGGTTTGCCGAGGCAGTGCGTGCACGCGTCCTCGATGTCGACCTCGTGCCGGTCGCCCTGCGCTTGCGCTCGGTGAGCGACCGCAGTGTCCTCACGGAGCTGGCACGGCTCATCGCCGCCGCGCGCAGCGCCGGCTGTGCGCAGGTGTGGCTCGCCGGCATCTCCCTCGGTGCCTACATCGCGCTGCTGTGCGCCGAGCACGAGCCGCGCGCGGTCGACGGGCTGTGCCTGTTTGCCCCGTACCTGGGCAGCCATATCGTGACGCAGGAAGTAGAGCGCGCCGGCGGGGTGGCAGCCTGGGAGCCGGGGGATCTGGCCCCGGAGGACGAGGAGCGCCGCCTGTGGCGTTTCATCAAGACGCACGCGCACGGGGCGCCGCCGATACACTTGGGTCTGGGACGCGAAGATCGCTTTGGCGCACGCCACCAGCTGCTGGCTGCCGCGCTTCCCGCCGAGCGTGTCGATCTTGTGCCCGGCGGTCACGAATGGCCGGTGTGGCGCCGCCTGTGGGGGAACTTCCTCGATGCCCGCTTCGCCGACACCCGCAGCTGAGGCGCCACGAGCGCGGCCGTACCGGCCCTCGGCCCTGGTGCGCGGCTCGCTGGCGCTGCACCTCGCGGCCGGCTTGGGTCTGGCCGTGCGGCCGCAGCTCTGGCCGTGGGCGCTCGGGGCGGTGGTCGCCGATCACCTCGCCCTCACGGCGGCTGGCCTCTGGCCAAGGGCGAGCCTCCTCGGCCCGAACTGGACGCGTCTGCCCGCGAACGCGGTCGCGCGCGCCGAGATTGCGATCACCATCGACGACGGCCCCGACCCGCAGGTGACGCCCGCGCTGCTGCGGCTGCTCGAGCGCCACACAATCCGGGCGAGCTTCTTCTGCGTCGGCGAGCGGGTGGCGCGCCACCCGCAGCTGGTGCGGGAGATGGCCGCGCATGGGCATGACGTCGAGAACCACAGCCAGCGCCATCTGCACAGCTTCTCGCTCCTCGGCCCGCGCGCGCTGCGCGCGGAGATCGAGCGTGCGCAGGAGTGCATCGCGGCCACGACCGGCGCGGCGCCGCGCTTCTTCCGCGCGCCCGCGGGACTGCGCAACCCGTTTCTCGAGCCGGTGCTGGCGCGCGCCGGGCTCACGCTCGTCAGCTGGACGCGGCGCGGCTTCGACACCGTGAGCCACGACTCCGCACGGGTGCTCGCGCGCCTCACGCGCGGACTGCGCGCCGGCGACATCCTGTTGCTGCACGACGGGCACGCGGCCCGCAATGCCGCCGGTGTGCCGCTCGCTCTCGAGGTGCTGCCGCGCCTCATCGAGTCGGCGCACCACGCGGGCTTGCGGCCGGTGACGCTGCGGGCCGCGCACGCATGAGTGCCGAGCCCGCCCTCGCCTCCCTCATCGACGCGGCCAGCGCGCCCTATCGCGCCGCCGGGCGCTTCGCCTGGCACTTCGCGCGCGGCAAGCTGCGGGGCGACCCGGTGTTCGCCGCCCTTCTCGCCCAGGGACTGCTCGCCGGCCGCGCGCGCGTGCTCGATCTCGGGTGCGGACAGGGACTGCTGGCCGCCTGGCTGCTGGCGGCACACGCACTGGAGGCCGCCAGCGCCTGGCCGCGGAGCTGGCCCGCCGCGCCGCAGCCGCAGCTGCTCCTCGGGGTCGAGATCAATCCGCGCGAGGTTGAGCGCGCGCAGCTGGCGCTCGGCGCCCGGGCGCAGGTCGTGTTGGGAGACATCCGTCACGTAGACTACGCGGCGGCCGATGCGATCGTGATGCTCGACGTGCTGCACTACATTGACTATGCGGCGCAGGAGGCGGCACTCGCGCGCGCGCGCTCGGCTCTCACGCCGGGCGGCGTATTGCTGCTGCGCATCGGCGATGCGGCCGGCGGCGCGCACTTCAGGCTCGGCAAGGCCGTCGATCGGATCGTCGCGCTGGTGCGGCGGGGCCGGTGGCTGCCGCTCTGGTGCCGGCCGCTGCGCGAATGGCTCGCCCTGCTCGAGCGCCTCGGCTTCCGCGCCCGCGTCGTGCCAATGAGCGGTGGGACGCCGTTCGCCGACTTGCTGCTGATAGGAGAGGTGCCGTGACGCCGCTCGCGCTCACGGCTTTCACCGCGACCAGTTGCATCGGGCGCGGCCTCGCTGCCACGCTCGCGGCCCTCGAAGCGCGGCGCGGCGGGCTCAAGCCCTGCAGCTTCGAGACGGTCGCCCTCGACACCTGCGTCGGCGAGGTGCCGGGAGTCGATGACACCCCGCTGCCGCCCGAGCTCGGCGAGTTCGAGTGCCGTAATAACCGCCTCGCACTGCTCGCACTCGCGCAGGACGGCTTCGCGGCGGCGGTAGCCGACTGCGCGGCACGCTCGGGTGCCGCGCGCATCGGCCTGTGGCTCGGCACCAGCACCTCGGGCATTCTCGAGACCGAGCTCGCCTACCGGCGGCGCGATCCCGCGACCGGTGCTCTGCCCGCCGACTTCCGCTACCGCGGTGCCCACAACACTTTCTCGGTGGCCGCGTTCGTGCGGCGTGCCCTCGCCCTCGAGGGACCGGCGGCCGTCATCTCTTCGGCCTGCTCCTCGAGCGCCAAGGTGTTCGCCTCGGCGCAGCGCGCGATCGCGGCGGGTGTGGTCGACGCCGCGGTCGTCGGCGGGGTCGACACGCTCTGTCTCACGACGCTTTACGGGTTTCACTCGCTGCAGCTCGTCGCGCGCGCCCCCTGCCGGCCGTTCGATGCCGGACGCGACGGCATCTCGATCGGGGAGGCTGCAGCATTCGCGCTGCTCGAGCGGCCCGGCGCGCGGCTGCGACCCGACACCGTGCTGCTCCTCGGCTGCGGCGAATCGAGCGACGCCTGGCACATGTCCTCACCCCACCCCGAGGGGCGCGGCGCCCGCGCCGCCATGGAGCGCTCGCTCGCTGCGGCGGGCCTGAGCGCGGCCGCGATCGACTATCTCAACTTCCACGGCACCGGCACGCCGAGCAACGACGCCGCCGAGGCGCGCGCGGTTGCTGCGCTGCTCGGCCCCCGCACTCCTGGCAGCTCCACCAAGGGCGCGACCGGACACGCGCTCGGCGCTGCTGGCTCGCTCGAGGCGGTGATCTGCGCGCTCGCGCTGCGGCACGGCTTCATGCCCGGCGGTGTCAACACCAGCGCGATCGATACCGCGCTCGGCGTCAGCTACCTGCTCGAGAATCGCCCCGCGCGCCTCAAGCACGTCATGAGCAATTCCTTCGGCTTCGGCGGCTCGAACTGCAGCCTGGTGTTCGGGAGGGCCGGGTGAGCGCTACGCTGACGGCGTGGATATCGGGAGTCGGGCTCCTGGGTCCGGGGCTGCGCGACTGGCCGAGCGCCGCGCAGGTACTCGCCGGGGCTGCCGCCTACGAGCCGCGGCCAAGCGTTTTGCCGCCGCTCGAGTGCCTGCCGCCCGCCGAACGGCGCCGCACCGGCAGAGTCGTGCGCCTCGCACTCAGCGTCGGGTTCGAGGCGACGGCGCGCGCGGGCGCCGACGCCGCGCATCTCCCGGCGGTGTTCTCTTCCTCGGGCGGTGACGGCGAGAACTGCCATGAGATCTGCCAGGTGCTCGCCGGCGCCGAGCGGCAGATCTCGCCGACCCGCTTTCATAACTCGGTGCACAACGCCGCATCCGGCTACTGGGGGATCGCTACCGGCGCGACCGCCGCCTGTAACGCGCTCTGCGCGGGCGATGCCAGCTTCGCGGCCGGGCTCCTCGAGGCGCTGGTGCAGCTCGCCATCGAGGAGACGGCGGTCCTCTTCATTGCCTATGATGCGGACTATCCGGAGCCGATGCGCACCGTGCGTCCGATTCCGGACGCGTTCGCAGTGGCGCTGCTCCTGACACCGTCGCTGCGGCAGGAATCGATGACGCAGCTCACGGCACACCTGAGCGCTGCTCCGGCGGAGCTCCTGTCCGACCCGCCTCTCGAGGCGCTGCGCGCACAGGTGCCGGCGGCCAGAGGTCTGCCGCTGCTGCGGCGGATCGCGCGGCGCGAGCGCGCCGCGGTGGTCATCGATTACCTGGAGAGGCAACGCCTGAGTCTCGAGGTGAGCCCGTGCCGCTAGACCGACAGTGGATCGAACAGCACATCCCGCACAAGGGACACATGTGCCTGCTCGAGGAGGTGATTGCGTGGGATGCCGCGCGCATCCGCTGCCGCAGCAACACGCACCGCGCCCTCGATAATCCCCTGCGCGCCCACGGACGTCTCGGCGCCGCCTGCGGCATCGAGTACGCGGCGCAGGCGATGGCGGTGCACGGGGCGCTGATCGCCGCGAGTGCCCCACTCGCCAGCACCGTCTCGAGCCAGCTGCGGCGCAGCATCGGCGACGCCGTCGGCTATCTCGCCAGCGTGCGCAACGTCGCTCTGCACGTGAGCCGGCTCGATGATCTCGAAGAGGAGCTCATCGCCGCGGCGGAGCGGGTAACGGGCGACGGGCGCACCGTGCTCTATGACTTCAACGTGTCGAGCGCCGGAGAACTGCTGCTCTCGGGCCGGGCGAGCATCGTGGTCGCCGCCGCCTTCGGCGCGCAGCCGGTGAGCACCGGAACACACTCATGAGCGCTGCCCGCAAGCGCGCCCTGGTGACCGGCGGGAGCGGGACTATCGGCGGCGCGATCTGCCGCCGCCTGGCGCGCGAGGGACACCATGTCTATGTCCACCGCCACCGGGGCACCGCGGCCGCAAATGCACTGGTGCGCGAGATCGAGGCCGCGGGCGGTCGGGCCGAGGCCGTCAGCTTCGACATCACGGACACCGACCTCACCCGGGCCGCGCTCGAGACCGTGCTCGCCTCCGGGCCCATCCAGATCCTCATCAACAACGCCGGGGTGCACGATGACGCGGTGCTGCCCGGAATGAGCGCCGCGCAGTGGCGGCGCGTGATCGACGTATCAGTCAACGGCTTCTTCAACTCGACCCAGCCGCTCCTCATGCCCATGATCCGCGCGCGCTGGGGCCGGATCGTGAGCGTCTCTTCGATCGCCGCGCTCATCGGCAACAAGGGCCAGGTCAACTACGCCGCGGCCAAGGGCGCGCTCAACTCCGCGACGCGCGCGCTCGCGCTCGAGGTGGCGACGCGCGGCGTGACCGTCAACGCGGTGGCCCCGGGCATCATCGCAACCCCCATGACCGACGGGCTGTTCGATGCGGCGGCCATCGAGCGGCTGGTGCCGATGAACCGCCTCGGCCTGCCCGAGGAAGTGGCCGGCGTCGTCGCCTTTCTCACCTCCGAGGACGCCGCCTATGTGACCGGCCAGGTGCTCGCGGTGAGCGGCGGAATGGCGTAAGGAAGGCGCGGCGTGCGGTAGACTTCCGAGTGCGCTGATTTCAGGGAATGCCAGGGGGATTTCATGCGAGCGCGTGCCATCGTCGGTCTGCTTGTGTTGCCTGCCGTGCTCGCCGCAGCTGCGCCCGACCCGGCGGCGCAGGTGATTGCGAGCCTCGGCCTGCACGTCGCGCCGAATCCGGTGCGCGAGCGCAGCGGCTGGCATCCGCCGCGGGTCATCCTGGTCAACGGCTCCCTCAAGGAGCTGCTGCCACAGCTGCGCCAGACCGCGCCCGCAGCGCGGATCGTCGAGATCGATGCGGCGACGCCGCGCGATATCGCCGCGGCCGATGCGACCTTCGGCGTTTGCAGCGCCGAGGTGCTGAAAGCGGCGCAGCATCTCGAGTGGATCCAGTGGCCCGCTGCCGGCGTCGAGCGCTGCGTGCAGCAGCCCCTGGTGCGCGAGCGGGCGCCGCTCGTCACCAACCTGCAACGTACCATGGGACCCAGCATCGCCGAGCACGTCATCGCGCTGATGCTGGCGTTGAGCCGCCACTTCGAGGAGTTCTATCGCGACCAGGCCCAGGGCCACTGGAAGTCCGAGGACTCCGCTCCGGAGCTCGAGGATGTCGGAGGCAAGACCGTACTGATCGCGGGGCTCGGCGGCATCGGCACCGAGGTGGCGCGGCGCGCGCACGCGCTCGGGATGCGCGTGGTCGCGACGCGCGCCAGCGGCCGTGAGGGGCCGGACTTCGTGAGCTACGTCGGACTGCCCGATGAGTTGCCGAAGCTCGCCAGCGACGCCGACTTCGTCGTCAACTGCCTGCCGCTCACGCCTGAGACGACCGGCATCTTCAACAAGGAGTTCTTCGCGACCATGAAGCGCTCCGCCTACTTCATCAGCATCGGGCGGGGACGGAGCACCGTGACCGCAGACCTCACGGCGGCGCTCACGCAGGGCACCATCGCCGGCGCGGGCCTGGACGTCGTCGATCCCGAGCCCCTGCCCGCCGACAGCCCGCTGTGGCACGCGCCCCATCTGCTCATCACGCCGCACATCTCGGCCAACACCGCGGTGGCAGATCAGGCCCGCAATGCGGTGTTGCTCGAGAATCTGCGCCGCTACGTGGCCGGCGAGCCGATGCTGTCAGTGGTCGACATTTCCAAGGGGTACTGAGCCGCCCCGTCACGCTCGCGGGCGCGGCCTCGGTTCGCCGCCCCGCGCCCTGAGCCAGGAGATGATCCGCTGCGGGATCTGCTCGCGCGCCTTGCGGCTTACATACATGCCGATATGCCCGGTATCGACGGCGCAGGCGGTGTAGTCCGTGCTACCGACATACCGGCCCATGACGGCGCAGGCGGCGGGAGGCACGATGTGATCGGCGCTGGCGTGGAGATTGAGGAGCGGCGCACGCACGCTCTTCAGGTCTACCGCCCGTCCGCCGAGCTCGAGGGTGCCGCGCATCAGGCGATTCTCCTGGTAGAACCAGCGCACGAACTGCGCGAGCGCCACCGCCGCCTGCGGCGGGCTGTCGAAAATCCAGCGCTCCATGCGTACGAAGTCCTCCACGGCCCGCTGATCCGCGCGGCCGGCCAGCAGGCGCACGTACTTCTGCTGCGTCAGCCGAAAGGGCATGAGCGACAGGAACAGCGCGTTCAAGAGCTCTCCCGGAACTCTGCCGGTACGCGCGAGCAGCTGCGTGTCGACCTCCCGCACCCATTTGGAGAGCAGGTCGTCGGGCGTCTGAAAATCGACGGCAGTAGTGAGCGTGACCAGATTCGCGATCTGCTTCGGGTGCAGCGCCGTATAACAGAGGCTGAGGACTCCGCCCTGGCACACGCCGATGAGATCGAGCGCCGACACGCGGTGCGTCTCCAGCAGGTGGCGCACGCAGCCCCCGAGCCCCTGCTCGAGATAGTCGTTCAGGTCGCGCAGCCGATCGCCATCGTCCGGATCCCCCCAGTCGAGGAGATAGACGGTGAAGCCCGCCTCGAGCAGCCGGCGCACCAGCGAGGAATCCGGCTGCAGGTCGAGGATGTAGGGTCGGTTGACGAGCGCGAAGCAGAGGAGGAGCGGCCGGCCGCCGCGGGGCGCGGCGCCTGCCCCGTGCGGTGTCTCCGGCAGGTACTCGTAGAGCGTCGTCCCCTGGTCGCTCCACACGGCGCGGCGGGCCGAGCATCCGACCCGGACGTCGCGCGCCAGGCGCAGCTGCGCGAGCGTCTGCGCGGCGCGGCTGCCGAGCTCGAGAAACAGGCGGGCCACATCGGCCCCGGGAGCGCTCAACGGCGGCCTCGCCGCGCACTTCCCCGCGGACGGCGACCGCCGCCCCGCGCCGCGCGCTTCGCAGGCCGCGGCTTCTCGCGCCGGGGTGCCGCTGCGCCGCGCGCGCCGGTACGCCGGACGGGCCGGGTACGCTCTTCGAGCTGGCGCTTGAGCTCGCGGATCTGGCGCTGCAGGGCGTCGGCTTCCTCCCGGGTCGGCAGCCCCCAGCCGCGCGCCAGGCTGTCGGCCTGCTGGCGCTGCGCGAGGAGTAACGCCATCGCAGTGTTGGTGAGCTGCGCCTGCAGACGGCAAAAATCCTCCTGGCGCACGCGGGCTGCATAGGCTTCCTCGGCGCACGCGACCCAGGTCTCGTAGAGAGCGAGCGCGCCTTCGGAGGAAAGATTCGGGCTGCCGCCGGCGCCCATGCGCGCGATGAAGCGCTGCGCCGAGTCCTGCGCAATCGCGCTCCAGTGCCGGGCAAGCTCGCCCTGCAGCTCGCCGAGCTTCATCAGCAGCTCCCACGCGCTCTGCGCCTCTCCTCCCTGCACAGCCGCGGGCCCGAGGGGCAGTGGGCCCGGCGGCCAGCCCGGCACGGCGCGACCGAGTCCCGACGCCGCGGCGAAGGAAGTGCCGGCGGCCGGTGAGCTGCGCAGCCACTGCTCGAACTGCCCGGCGAGGAGCGATCCGAACGAGGTCCAATCGGGCGGCTGCACACCGGAGGGCTGCGCGCTGAAGGTTCTCAGCAGATCGAAAAAGCGCGCGGCCGCAGCCGTGAAGGCGGCATCGGACCCGGGGAAGGCTGCGGTAAAGGGGTTATCGGTCATGTATGCGTCGCAGCAATGCGGTCGAATCGATCATCTGCTTCCACGGTCGAATTGATGATTTCGCCGGTGAAAAACCGCTTTCGCAACAGCGGCGCCGGCCTCCAGGCAACCGTGAGGTACGTCATTGTGCGCCGCATACACCAGAGCTAGTATCCGCGGCCAGGGCTCCCCAAACGGGCCCCTGGACTGGCAAAGAGGCTGCGTCACCATGGCCGAAGAGCGTCTGATACGCAAATACGCCAACCGGCGTCTCTACGACGCGCAGGACAGTCGTCACGTCACGCTCGACGACCTGCGCAAGCTCATCGCCGCCGGCCAGCGCATCAAGGTCATCGACGACAAGAGTGGCGACGACCTGACGCGCAACATCCTGCTGCAGATTATCGCCAGCCAGGAACAGTTCGGAACCCCGGTGCTGAGCACGCAGCTGCTCGAGGCCATCATCCGTTTCTACGGCAACCCGATCCAGCAGATGCTCACCACCTATCTCGAGCGCAGCATCGGCGGGCTGCTGCGGCAGCAGAACGTGATGCAGGCGGAGATGGCCAAGGTGCTCGAGACCCCGATGGCGCCGCTCGCCGAGATGACCCGCCAGAACATGGAGATGTGGGCCAAGATGCAGGCATCGATGCTCTCGGCATTCTCGCCGACCCCGGCGGCAGGCGCAGCCGATAAGCCCGCGACCCCCCCGCAAGGCAAGCGACGCGGTTAACCCTCAAGGAGCGATCACCAGGTGGACGTTCGCGGCAAGACCATTCTCGTGACCGGCGCCGGCCGTGGCATTGGCCGCTCGCTCGCGGAGCACTTCGCCAGGAAGGGCGCCAGGCTCGCGCTCCTCGACACCAACCGCCAAGACCTCGAGGAGACGCGCGTGCGCTGCGTCGCCCTCGGCGCCGTGGCGCGCAGCTACCTCGCCGACGCGGCCAACGAGGACTCGGTGGTGGGCACGCTCGATCAGATCACCAGCGACTTCGGCAGTCTCGACGGCCTCATCAACAACGCGGGCATCGTGCGCGATGCCATGCTGATCAAGGTCAAGGACGGCCAGGTCGTCAGCAAGATGACCCTGGCCCAGTGGCAGTCGGTCATCGACGTCAACCTGACCGGCGTCTTTCTGTGCGCGCGCGAGGCAGCGCAGCGCATGATCTCGCGCGCCACCGGCGGCGTGATCGTCAACATCTCGAGCATCTGCCGCGCCGGCAACGCCGGGCAGACCAACTACAGTGCCGCCAAGGCGGGCGTCATGGCGATGACGGTGGTGTGGGCCAAGGAGCTCGCGCGCTTCGGGATCCGCGTGGGAGCGGTCGCACCGGGCTTCGTGCGCACGCCCATGGTCGAGGGCATGAAGCCCGAGGCACTGGCACGCATGACGGCTCCGATCCCCCTCGGGCGCCTGGGCGAGCCCGATGAGATCGCGCACGCCGTCGGCTTCATCTTCGAGAACGAGCTCTTCACGGGTCGCTGCCTGGAGGTGGACGCCGGTCTGCGCATGTGAGTGCGCGCTCGAGTGTTATTTGAGTGCGATGCAAAAATATCTGAAAGAATAATGCTCGACTTAAAAGATATATAGATTATATATATCAATAACTTATATTATATCTGCGGCGTTGAATTCCGGTGCTACAGTTTTCTCTTGCACTGCATACAAAAGCATGTAGAATGCTCCCCATGGAAACCCCATACCGGAGCACACACATGATCGACCGTAACTTCGACCCCAGCACCCTGATCACTGCGACCCGTGAGGCCTTCGCGCCCGTCATCAAGGCGCAGCAGGAAGGCTTCAAGACACTCGAGCGTCTGGCGCGCCTGCAGTACGCCGTTGCCGGCGACGTCCTCGAGTCGAGCCTCGCGCGCATGAACGCGACGTTCGCGGCCGCCACGGCCAGCGAGCTCGTGAGCAAGCAGACCGAGCTGCACACTCAGCTCGTCGACAAGCTGCGCGAGCGCGCCCAGGAGTTCTCGACGGTGACGTCCGAGATCCAGGCGAAGTTCAGCCAGATGGGCAACGAGTTCGCCTCCAAGGCAGTGCACACCCGCAAGGCTGCCTGATATCTTGGCGGTATCCCGCGCCCCGGGGGTGATGGCACCCCCCGGGCGCGACTCTTGAGGGGACTCCGCCCTTGACGACCCACACGAATAAGAAGCCCGACGCGCCGTCCGGCGCCGGGCCTGAATTGAAAGCCGACATCGAGCGCCACCTGCGCGCCCAGCTCGCCGCCCTCACCGGCGGACTGGCACCGGATGACTACGCACGCGCCTGGTGGGAGTGGTACCTCAATGTGGCCACCCACCCTCCCCGCCAGGCCGATCTGGCGCGCAGCGCCTACGAGAAGATGCTCGACAGCTGGCAGTTCGCCACCCAGGCCGCCTCCGGCGCGCCGCTCTCGCCCGGCCACGCGGACCGGGGCTTTGCCGACCCCGCCTGGAACACCTGGCCGTTCAACGTCTACGCCCGTGCCTACAACAACTGGGCGAGCTGGTGGCAGCAGGCCCTCACGCAACCGGGCGGCTCGGATCACGAGCTGGCGCGGGCCAGCTTCGCCGGGCGGCTGCTGATCGACGCCGCGTCGCCTGCGAACTTTCTGCACACCAACCCGGAGCTGCTGAAGCGCACCGTGGCCGAATCCGGCCAGAACCTGATCCGCGGGCTCAAGCACTGGGTCGAGGACGCGCAGCGCATGTCGAGCGGCGGCCGCACACCCGCGAGCGAGCAGTTCGAGGTCGGCAAGAACGTGGCCGTCACGCCCGGCAAGGTCATCTTCCGCAACCGGCTCATCGAGCTGCTGCAGTATTCACCCGCGACTCCGAGCGTCTACGCCGAGCCGATCCTCATCACGCCGGCGTGGATCATGAAGTACTACATTCTCGATCT
This sequence comes from Steroidobacteraceae bacterium, assembly GCA_035569755.1. Classification (GTDB taxonomy): domain Bacteria; phylum Pseudomonadota; class Gammaproteobacteria; order Steroidobacterales; family Steroidobacteraceae; genus 13-2-20CM-66-19. Next base: position 8,188 of record DATMMK010000008.1, on the reverse strand, counting down.
GTCGCCGCAGAACTCCCTGGTGCGCTACCTCGTCGACAAGGGGCACACCGTCTTCATGATCTCCTGGAAGAATCCCGACGCGACCGACCGGGACCTCGGGGTCGATGACTACGTGCAGCTCGGCTTCCTCGATGCGCTCGCCGAGGTGCGCCGCACCGTCGCGGATCACAAGGTGCACGCGGTCGGCTATTGCATCGGCGGGACGCTGCTCGCAATCGCCGCCGCGCGGCTTGCCGCCGCGCAAGATCACTCCCTCGCGAGCGTCTCGCTGTTCGCCGCCCAGGCCGATTTCAGCGAGCCCGGGGAGCTCTCGGTATTCATCACGCCGAGTCAGATCGCGATGCTCGAGGCGATGATGAACAAGACCGGCGTGCTCGAGAGCGAGCGCATGGGCGGGGCGTTTGCGCTGCTGCGCTCGCGCGATCTCATGTGGGGACCGGCGGTGGATCAGTACGTGCGCGGCGAGCGCCCCAGGGTCAACGATCTCATGGCCTGGAACGCCGACGGCACGCGCATGCCGTGCCGCATGCACAGCGAGTACCTCGAGCGGCTCTATCTCAAGAACGAGCTCGCCCGCGGAGAATTCTCCTCGGGCGGCGCTGTGGTCGACCTGAAGAAGCTGCGGCTGCCGATGTTCGTGGTCGGCACCGAAACCGACCACGTGGCGCCCTGGCATTCGGTGTACAAGCTGCGCGCCCTGACCCGCAGCTCCGACTATACCTTCCTCCTGACGAGCGGCGGACATAACGCCGGCATCGTGAGCGGCCCGGTGCATCCCCGGCGCCGCCACCGCGTACTCACCTGGTCGGACGCAACCACGACGCTCACGCCCGCGGAGTGGCACAAGCGCGCGCCGTTGCACGACGGTTCCTGGTGGCCCGCCTGGGAAAAGTGGCTGAGCGAGCACTCCTCAGCGCGGCAGCTACCGGCAAGCGCGTTGTCGCCGGGCGCTGCGGGCAAGGGCGCGCTCGAGGACGCGCCCGGAAGCTACGTGCGCGGCTGAGACTTGAGCCGCAGGGTGATTGGACGCCCACCGAAAATCGGCGTACTAATGTGCTGCAAAGTCAGAGCCTGATCAGAAGGTAACGGTGTACAGGCCATGAGCACCACTACTCGAGTCGCATATGTCACCGGGGGCATGGGCGGCATCGGCACCGCAATCTGCCGCCGCCTGGCGAAGGAAGGCTACGCGGTCATCGCCGGGTGCGGACCCGGCTCGCAGCGCAAGGACCGCTGGCTCGCCGAGATGCGCGCCGAGGGGCTGAACCTTCACGCCTCGGAGGGCAACGTGTCCGATTGGGAGTCCACCAAACGCGCCTTCGAGGTCGCGCGTGCCGAGGTGGGGCCGATCGACATCCTCGTTAACAACGCCGGCATCACGCGCGACGGCATGTTCCAGAAGATGACCAACGACATGTGGCACGCGGTAATCGAGACCAACCTCAACTCGCTCTTTCACGTCACCAAGCAGGTGATCGACGGCATGCTCGAGCGCGGCTGGGGCCGGATCGTCAACATCTCCTCCGTCAACGGCCAGCGCGGCCAGTTCGGGCAGACCAACTATTCAACCGCCAAGGCCGGCATTCACGGCTTCACCATGGCGCTGGCGCAGGAGCTGGCCGGACGGGGTATCACCGTCAACACCGTCTCGCCCGGCTACATCGGCACCGACATGGTGAAGGCGATCAAGCCCGAGCGGCTCGAGAAGATCGTCGCCGGCATTCCGGTGAAACGCCTCGGAACGCCGGAGGAGATCGCCTCGATCGTCGCCTGGCTGGCGGGCGATGAGTCCGCCTTTGCGACCGGCGCCGACTTCTCGCTCAACGGCGGCCTGCACATGGGCTAGGGCGCGAAAGCCCGCCCGTGAAGATCTGCGTCGTCGGTGCGGGAGCCATCGGCGGCTTCCTCGGTACCCGCCTCGCCCTCGATCCGGGCAATGCCGTGGCCGCGCTCGCACGCGGCACCACGCTCGTGTCGCTGCGCGATCATGGCTGGCGACTGCACCAGAACGGCGAGCTGCTGCAAGCGCCGGCGGCCACCGTCTCCGACGACGCGCGCGAGCTCGGGCCGCAGGATCTCGTGGTCCTCGCCCTCAAGTCACAGGCTCTGCCCTCGCTCGCACCTTCGCTCGCGCCGCTCCTCGCGGCCGGCACGATCGTCATGCCGGCGATGAACGGCGTGCCGTGGTGGTTCGCGGCGGGAGTCGCGGCGCTCGGACCAAAGCCGCTCGAGAGCGTCGATCCGGGCGGGCGTATCGCGGCGGCGATCCCGCTCACGAGCGTGGTCGGCTGCGTGGTGCACGCCAGTGCGGCCGTGACCGAGCCCGGCGTCACCACGCACCGCATGGGCCGCGGGCTCATCGTGGGCGAGCCCTCGGGCGGCGACTCGGCGCGCGTCGCGCGGCTCGGCGAGCTTCTCAGCCGCGCCGGCTTCGAGGTCAGCTGCTCGCCGCGCATCCGCTACGACATCTGGTACAAGCTCTGGGGCAACATGACCATGAACCCGGTCTCGGCGCTCACCGGCGCGACGACCGATCGGCTGCTCGACGATGAGCTGGTGCGTAGCTTCTGCGCCGGCGCCATGCAGGAGGCCGCCGCGGTCGGCGCCCGCATCGGCTGCGACGTGCGCGAGTCGGCCGCGGATCGCCAGGCCGTGACGCGCAAGCTCGGCGTCTTCAAGACCTCCATGCTCCAGGACGTCGAGGCGGGGCGCACGCTCGAGCTCGACGCACTGGTGGGCGCGGTGCGCGAGATCGGCCAGCGCGTCGCGGTGGCAACGCCGATGATTGACGCGCTCCTTGGACTGACGAGACTCTTCGGACAGGTGCGGGGCCTCTACCCGCTCGATCGGCCGCGCTGAGTGCACCGCTCAGGTCGCGCGGGCCGGGTCCGCGCGGCACAATTGTGCCGGGCATTCGCGCGCCCTGCTCCTCTGAAGGAAAAGCCATGCGCTGGTCGCTACCCGCGGTGCAGAGCCTCACGGCCGGATATGCCGACACCGGCGGCTTCCTCGCCCTCAAGGGGCTCTTCACCTCACACGTCACCGGAAATTTCGTGACGCTCGGCGCGGCACTGGTGTTCGGCAACAGCGGTGCGCTGGCGAAGACGCTCGCCCTACCCATTTTCTGCCTCGCGGTGCTGCTGTGCCGGCTGCTCGCGTTTCGTCTCAAGGCGGCGCGCCGGCCGGTGCTGCGCAGTCTCCTGAAACTACAGTTGCTGCTGTTCGTTGCCGTCGCCGCACTCGCGGCCTGGCGAGGACCGTTCGAGGATCCGGACGCGGGATGGGCGCTGCTCGTCGGCATGACGCTCGTTGCGGCGATGGCCATGCAGAACGCCGCGCATCGCGCCCACCTGGCCCACACGCCGCCCTCGACCGTCATGACGGGCACGACCACGCAGATCATGCTGGACCTGGCCGAGATGCTGCACGGCGTGCGGCCGGAGGCGGCGGCGATCACGCGCGCGCGCCTCGCGCGCCTCACACTGAGCGTCGCCGTGTTCGCGGCCGGCTGCGGCCTCGCCGCGCTAGGCTATGCGTACGTCGGCAAGTGGTGCTTTGTCGTGTTGCCGCTGCTTGGCATCGGCACGCTCAGCCTGCGGACGGAAATCGCCGCGGCCGACGCCCATAAATAAGTCGCCTCTGAGCGCGGTGAGCTTCCGGTTATGGGTTCATAACATACCGAACTACCGCTGCGGCTGCGGCCTCGGCGAGAATCGGCTCATGCTGGCGCGCTGGCTCTCGAATCATGTCCCGCCTGAAGGCGAGCAGGAGCTCGCGCTGCTCAATCGCGCGTTCGAGCCGCTATCAGCGAGCGAACGAGTTGCGCGCGCGCTCGAGCTGCTCCCGGGCACACATGTGCTGACTTCTAGCTTCGGCGCGCAGGCGGCTGTCACCCTCCATCTCGTGACGCGCGCCCGCCCGCGGATCCCGGTGGTGCTGATCGACACCGGGTACCTGTTCCCGGAGACGTACCGCTTCGTCGATGAGCTCACGCAACGGCTCGGCCTCAATCTCAGGGTGTTCCGCTCCGAGGCGTCGCCGGCCTGGCAGGAGACACGCTTCGGCAAGCTATGGGAGCAGGGGCTCACCGGCATCGAGCGTTACAACCGCATCAACAAGCAGGAACCGATGGAGCGCGCGCTGGCGGAGCTCGGCGCCGAGACCTGGATCTCGGGCCTGCGCCGCTCGCAAGGACCGACGCGCGAGCACATCGCGCCGATCGAGCTCAAGCGCGGTCGCTACCGCGTACATCCGATCTTCGACTGGACTGACCGGCAAGTGGGCCGCTACCTCAGCGAGCACGGGCTCCCGTACCATCCGCTGTGGGACCGGGGATATCTCTCGATCGGCGACTGGCATACGACGCGCTCCCTGGCCGAAGCCGGCTCGGTCGAGGGGCTGCGGTTCTTCGGCCTGAAACGCGAATGCGGACTGCACGAGCCCTGAAGAGATCCTTCGGTCGCGACCTCACCCTGCCTGCAGCATGCGTGCGGCAGCCAGCACCAGCATCGCGGCGATCAACGAGCGCGTGATCGGCTGCGGCAAACGAACAACCACCCGTGATGCGAGCAGTATGCCGGGTATCGAGCCGATCAGCAGGCAGGCCAGCAAGGAGAGATTCACGTGCCCGAGCGCGGCATGGCCGATTCCCGCGATCACGGTGACCGGTAACGCGTGCGCGATGTCGGTGGCGACGAGGCGATCCGGCGGCAGCCGCAGCGGATAGAGCCAGATCAGCGCCACGGTGCCGAGCGCGCCTGCGCCCACCGAGGTCAGGGTTACGGCAGCACCGATCAGCATTCCGGTCAGCACCGTGAGCAGCACCTGCCGCCGCTCGAGACGGCCGCTCGAGGCCGCGAGGCGCAGGCCGAGGAGCCTCAGCGGGCGATGCAGAAACATGCAGATCGCGGTGATCGCGAGCATTACCGCCAGCGCGCGCGAAATCAGATGGTCGACGAGCAGCGGACTGCGGGCCGCCGAGAACCCGGCGATCGCGACCGCGGCTCCGGGAATGCTTCCGAGGGCCAGGCGGCCGACGAGTCGCCAGTCGACCCGCCTGCTGTAGCCGAACGAGGCGGTAGCGGCGACCTTGGTAATCGCGGCGAACCACAGGTCCGTGCCCACGGCCACGGTGGGTGACTGACCGAAGGCCAGAATCAGAAGCGGCGTCATGAACGAGCCGCCACCCACGCCGGTCAGGCCCACCATCAGGCCCACGAGCAGGCCGGCCGCGACATACAGGAAGGGATCGGCCATGTCGCCAGTCTAACCGCGGGCGTCACACTCCCGGTGCGGCTCGTTCGAGTTTGTGGTTATGAGCCCATGCGGGGCGAGAATGTACCGGACCTTGAACGAGGGGCCGCGGCGTGCGAGGGTTGCCCCGATCCCGTGAAAGAGACCGCCATGATCGACAAGGCTCTATTGGAGCAGGCCTGGAAAACCGTGCGCGGCGCGGTGCGCTGGACGCCCCTGCTGCACTCGGACTACCTCGACTCGGTGGTCGGGGCGCGGGTGTTCCTCAAGGCGGAATCGCTGCAGATCGGCGGCTCGTTTAAGATGCGAGGCGCTCTGTTCCGCGTCAGCTGCCTGTCCGAGGAGCAGCGCCGCCACGGCGTCGTCGCCTTCTCCTCCGGCAACTTCGCCCAGGCGCTTGCGCTCGCCGGCCGCCGTGCCGGCGTTCCGGTGACGATCGTCATGCCGGGCGATGCGCCGCAGCGCAAGATCGAGCTCACACGCCGCGCCGGGGCGACGGTCGTGCTCACCGACCATGGCACGCGCAATCGCGAGGAAGTCGCCAGCGAGCGCGCACGCGCGCTCGCCGAAGAGCATGAATATGCGCTGCTGCATCCGTTCGACGATCCGCTGGTGGTCGCCGGGCAATCGACCCTCATGCGCGAGGTGCAGGTCGACGCCCGTCGGGATCAGATGCACATCGACGCCGTTCTCTGTCCGGTCGGCGGCGGCGGACTGATCGCCGGGACGGCGCTCGCGGAGAAGCACTTCGGCCAGGGCGCGGAGGTGATCGCGGTCGAGCCCGAGGCGTGCGATGACATGCGCCGCTCTCTGATCTCGCACCGCCGCGAGCGCAATGTCGGCACGCCGCAGACCATCTGCGACGCGATGCAGGCCGTGAGTCCCGGCGCCGTGCCGTTCGAAGCAGCGGAGCATCTGATCTCGCGCGGCATCACGGTCGATGACGGCGCCGTGCGCCGCGCCATGCGCATCGCCTTCGAGGAATTCAAGATCGTGCTCGAGCCGAGCGGCGCGATCGCGCTGGCCGCGGCCCTCGAGCGCCGGGACGAATTCGCCGACCGTACCCTGGTACTGCTCTGCTGTGGGGGGAGCGTCTCGGTCGAGGACTTGCTGCGACTCACCTCCCGCACGCACTAGCGGGGTCAGCTAAGCCTTTCCCGGGCCCGACAACCTGCGCCGGATCCTATGCTGGACCGGTGCCAGCTCACGATTGTATTGGCGTCCCCCAAGGGGATTCGAACCCCTGTTATGGCATTGAGGCCCCTGCCAGCCCCGCCTACGCCCGGCGCAGGCCAATCGATGGGTTCTGAGAATCATCGGAAATATTGTCATTACCTATGTATTGACATTACAAGGAGAGACAGACATGTTGCAACCATGGCCAGCGAGTCAAAGCTCTCTCAGCTCCAGATCCGCGTATCGGAGGCTGAGAAATCCGCGATTCGTCGTGCAGCCGAGCGGGCCGGCATGGACATGTCCGCGTATGTGCTCAGCCGCGTACTCTCGGTCCCGGGGCGCGAGTTTCAGCAGGCGCTCAGAGCGCTAAATGGGCGTGCCGCGCCCTCCTTTGCACTCGCTGAGATCAACTCGCTTCTGTCGCGGCTCACCGCGTCTGAGCTAAACGATGCGGTCGCGGGCACGCCGGAAGTCGTGCTATCGCCCTTTCTCGCTAACTACGTCTCGGCGATGGTCGAGGCCGCGTGTGAAAAAAGCGGGATCGCGGTGCCCGCCTGGACGCGGAGAGTCGCGCCGCTCGATGAGCCGGCATTTGGCTCTACGTTGGAGTCGCTTCGGCTGCACCTCCTAACGAACTCTCCAGCCCCCTTCCGGCGCCGCAATATCTTCATCGGCTCGAGCCTTGGCGATCGAGTGTGACGTGCCGGCGCTTGCGCAAGGTGACATTCGGCGCCTGTTCAAACTCCTGAACGAGGAGCTGCGCCAGTCAGGGACTCGCGGGGAGTTATATCTCGTAGGCGGCGCAGTCATGTGCCTGGCATACAACGCGCGGCTGTCGACCGCCGATGTGGACGCTATCTTTCAGCCGACCGCGCAAGTGCGCAAAGCGGCGGCGCGAGCGGCGGCGAAGGCAAACCTTGCGGCCGATTGGCTCAATGACGGCGTCAAGGGGTACTTGAGTCGGGAGGGAGACTTCGCGCCGTTTCTCGAGTTAGATCATCTACGCGTCATGGTCGCTCGGCCAGAGTATCTGCTCGCGATGAAGTGCCTCTCGATGCGGATCGGCGCCGAGTTTCATTACGAGGAGGACGTGCGCTTCCTGCTACGCCTACTCGATATTCGATCTTACGATCGGGTCATTGCGGTTATTGCGAAGTACTATCCACTGGAACGATTTCCGCAGAAGTCGATGTATGCACTTGAGGAGCTTCTGCCGAAGCGATAGCAGACGGCGCTGTGTCGGAGTAGTCAGGGCTTTGGACCCCGTAAACTATTGATTTTGTGGCGTCCCCAAGGGGATTCGAACCCCTGTTACCGCCGTGAAAGGGCGTGTAACGCGTCCATGGCGGTCTAAGGGCATTTTTTCAAAGTGGCCGGAATATAGGGCCTTTGACTAGGCATGTCCATCGGCACGTGCCAGAATCCATTCACGCGAATTGGACATTTCTGGACATTTCTTCACCTGTCACCGCCTTGCCTCAAAAGTCACCATGCCCCGTACTGCTCGAGCGGGATTCCTCGAAACACGCACCGCGCGACTCAAATTGCCGCCTGCCGGGAAGCCCTACTGGACCCGCAGCGGCAAAGAGGGCGTACACCTAGGATACCGGCGCCGAAAGCCCTATGGGCGCGATGTGAATGGCTCCTGGCTCGCACGACGATCAGCGGGCGACGGCTATGAAACTGAAGTATTCGCCGAGGCCGATGATTTCAGTGATGCGGACGGCACCGCTATCCTGACCTACCAACAGGCAATCGC
>DATMMK010000007.1:0-22004 GCA_035569755.1 Steroidobacteraceae bacterium | reverse complement strand
CTGCCGATCGTGTGCCTTGAAGCCTTGACCTGTTTGACTGTTCACGCGGTACATGCGACCGACGCGTGCGGCTCGCCGCTGTCCGCTCTTTAAATAGAGAGACTTCCCAGTGACGACGATTTACGTAGGCAATCTGCCCTTCAATGCCACCGAGCAGGACGTGAAGACCTTGTTCGAGCGCCACGGCAAGGTGGAGTCCGTCAAGCTCATCAACGACAGGGAGACCGGCAAGCCGCGCGGCTTCGGTTTCGTCGACATGGCCCAGAACGAAGCGCAGGCGGCGATCCAGGCCCTGAACGGCTTCCAGATGAACGGCCGCCCGCTGCGCGTCAACGAGGCGCAGGAGCGCCCGCAGCGTCCACGGCAGGGTGGTGGCCCGTTCCGTCGCTGACGGTTGGCGCCTGGTGAGGCCAGGCTGAAAAGAACCCCGCGCCCTGCGGGGTTTTTTCATGCGGCGTACGGGACACTCATGATCCTCACCGATAACAGCAAGCTCCTCGGCGTCGTTGCCGGCGCCCTGCTCGGCGCCGCCTGCGCCACCTACAGCACCCGCCAGGCGACCACACAGGCGCTTGACCGTATCCTCGCCGGCGACCAGCGCTCGGAAGAGAACCGCGCCCGCGACCCCTACCGGCATCCAAAAGCGACGCTGCTGTTCTTCGGTATCCGCCCGGAGATGAGCGTGCTCGAGGTGTGGCCGGAGCCCGGCTGGTACACCGAGGTGCTGGCGCCGCTGCTCGCCGACAAGGGAAAGTATTACGCGGGCGTCATCGCGGCGGATCCCAAGAGCGAGTACGTCACGCGGCGCCTCGATGACTTCAGGCGCAAGCTCGCCGCGCACCCGGAGATCTACGGGCAGGCGACGGTCGTGACTTTCCCGCTCGATGGCTCGGACGTGGTCCCGCCGGGCACGCTCGACATGGTGCTCACCTTCCGCAACATCCATAACTGGATGGCACGCGATCAGGCCGCCGCGGCCTTCGCCACCATGTTCCGCGCGCTCAAGCCCGGCGGCGTGCTCGGCGTCACCGAGCATCGCGGCAATCCAGCCGTGCCGCAGGACCCCAAGGCCAAGAGCGGCTACGTCAACGAGGACTACGCGATCAAGCTGATCGAGGCGCAGGGCTTCCGGCTCGAGGCGAGCTCGCAGGTGAACGCCAATCCCAGGGACACCAAGGACTACGAGCAGGGCGTGTGGACGCTGCCGCCCACCTATCGCCTGGGCGCCAAGGAGCGCGACAAGTACGCGGCCATCGGCGAGAGCGACCGCTTCACGCTGAAGTTCGTCAAGCCGGCGAAGTAGCCGCGCGGCTCTACCACATATCCCTGAGGCGCGCCCCGACGTCGACGCTGAGCTGCTCGCCGGTACTCTGCAGGTCGTCCCCGCCGGCGCCGAGCGAGCCCCGGAAGGTCACGGCGTCGAGCGTCTTCAGCACCTTTTCGGTCATGAAGCGGCTGCGGCCACCGTAGACGTGTGCATCTCCCTGGCGCGGCTGCTGGGTGAGATAGAACTTGAGCGGCATCACGAGCGCGAGGTCGTTCTGCGCGCGTGTCAGCGCGACATACAGCAGCCGCCGCTCCTCCTCGACCAACTCGGGCTTGCCGGTGGCGAACTCGGAGGGGAAGCTGCCGTCCACCACGTTGAGCAGGTAAACCGCATCCCACTCCATGCCCTTGGCCGAGTGGATGGTGGAGAGCACCAGATAATCCTCCTCGAGCGTCGGCTGGCCGGCGAGATCGCCGGTGGCTTGCGGCGGATCGAGCGTCAGCTCGGTAATGAAGCGCTCGCGCGAGGGGTACTGTGTCGAGAGGTGCTCGAGCTGATCAAGGTCACCGAGCCGGCTGTGGAACTGCTCATAGATGCGCTCAAAGTGCCGCTGATACCACTCGCGCACCTGCTGCACCTGGCCGACCCACTGCAGCTCGGGATCGCAAAGCGTCAGCATCAGCTCGATGAGCCGCTTCCAGTCCATCTCGTGCGTCTGCGGCGGCTTGAAGGACCTGAGCGACTCGAAGGCATGCCCGGCGGCCGCCATGTGCTCGATCGCCGCGCTCGCGTTGACCGGGCCCATCCCCGGCAGCAGCTGCAGCACGCGGAAGGCCGCCAGCGTGTTGCGCGGGTTGTCGGCCCAGCGCAGCACCGACAGCAGGTCCTTGACGTGCGCCGCCTCGAGGAACTTGAGCCCCCCGTATTTGACGAACGGGATCTTGCGCCGCGCCAGCTCCACCTCGAGCACGTCGCTGTGACTCGCGCTGCGGAACAGCACCGCCTGGCGCCTGAGAGGTACGCTCGCCTCGCGCCGCCGCAGCACTTCGTTGCAGACGTACTCGGCCTGGCTCTGCAGCTCATCGACGGTGACGGCGCGCGGCCGTGTGCCCTGGCCGCGGATCGACAGCAGGTACTTGCGCTGCGCCCGGGGCGCCTCGGCCATCACCGCGTTGGCGACATCGAGCACTTGCTGGGTCGAGCGGTAATTCTGTGCGAGCGCGACCACCTCGGCGTGCGGCTCGAAGCGCTCGGCAAACCCCAGGATGTTCTCCACCGCGGCGGCACGGAAGGAGTAGATCGCCTGCGCGTCATCACCCACCACCGTGAGCCCCGAGCCGTCGGGCTTCATGGCGTGCAGGATCTCCGCCTGCAGCCGGTTGGTGTCCTGATACTCATCCACCAGCACGTGGTCGAAGTGCGCGCCGATGTGTTGCGCGAGCCGCGGCTCGCCCATCATCCCGTGCCAGTAGAGGAGCAGATCGTCGTAGTCGAGCAGGTGCGCGTGCTGCTTCTGCTCGACGTAGGCGCGAAACAGCGCGGTGAGCTCGGTCTCCCACTGCGCGCACCACGGGAAGTGCTGTTCGAGCGTGTGCTTGAGCGCGGTGCGCGTGTTGACGCGATTGGAGTAGATCGAGAGGCAGGTGTCCTTGCGCGGGAAGCGCTGGTCGCGCGCCGCCAGCCCGAGCTCCGCGCGCACGCTGTCCATGAGGTCCGCGGCATCGCCGCGGTCGATGACGCTGAAATGTGGGTCGAGGTGCACGTGCGCGGCGTAGTGGCGCAGCAGGCGGTTGCCGATCGAGTGAAAGGTGCCCGCCCAGGCGAGGCGCTGCGAGACCGTGGCGCTGAGGCCGCCCAGCGATTCGTTCAGCGCCCGCTTGGTGATCTCGTGCGCGCGCCGGCGCATCTCCTGGGCGGCGCGGCGCGTAAACGTGAGCATCAGGATGCGCGCCGGGTCGACGCCGTGAATCACCAGGTGCGCGACGCGGTGCGCCAGCGTATCGGTCTTGCCGGTGCCGGCGCCGGCGAGAATCAGCAGCGGACCTGCGGTAAATCCCTTATCAGGGAGCGGCTCACCGTGCGTCACCGCCTTGCGCTGCGCGGCGTTGAGCTTGTCGAGGTGCGCGGTGGTGGGCATGGGCGCGCCGACTATACCGGTCGCCGCGCGGCGCTGGCGACCCGCCGCCGCGACCACGGGGTACGATGTGTCCCATGAGACCCGTCAGCCAGACCACGCAGTTCACCGGCCGCATCATCCGCGTCACCACCGACGAGGTTGTGCTCCCCAACGGGCATCGCACCGTACTCGAGATCGTGCACCATCCGGGCGGCGCGGTGGCGGTGGCGCTCGATGCAGGGGGGCGCGTGTGTCTGCTGCGGCAGTATCGCTACGCGGCCGGAGGATGGCTGTGGGAGCTGCCGGCGGGCAAGCTCGAGCCGGCCGAGCCGCCCCTCGGCACGGCGCAGCGCGAGCTCGCGGAAGAGGCCGGCCTCGAAGCCCGGCGCTGGACGAGCCTCGGCACCTGCCTGTCCTCGCCCGGGGTGTTCACCGAAGTCCTGCACCTCTTCCTCGCGACCGGCATTGCGCCCGGCGCCGCCGCGCACGAGCGCTCCGAAGTGATCGAGATTCACTGGTTGCCCCTCGAGACCGCCTGCGAATGGGCGCTCGCGGGTACCATCACCGACAGCAAGACCGTCATCGGTCTGCTACGCGCGCGCTTTGCCATAACGAGCATAAGTGTCACCGATTGATCCGTGACACAGATCGCAGAAGCGCGCTCCCGTCGCGGCTACGCTTGCAAAGCGTGAAGCTGATCGCGCTCGCAACATAATAAAATTCAGTAGACGAGTTATTCAGTGGACCAGTTAAGAGACAAAAAAACGACCGAGCCCGACTCCGGTGGGCCTGAATCCAACCGCCGCCGCATCGGCACGATCGTGCACGACGACCGCGGCATGGCCTCGGTCGAGTGGCATGACGCGCCTGCGGACCTCCAGCGCCCGGTGCTGCAGGTCGTCGCCAACCCGCCGCTCGCGGTGACAGACGACGCGAGCTACGATCCTTACGCGCGCCACACGGCGACAATTCCCGGCACCGCCCGCGGTAACACCACGCGCACCGATCTGCGCAAGCTCTCCGAGTGGATCAAGATGAAACGCGCGCTCGAGGACCGCAAACTCCGCGGCGATCCCGACGAGAGCTGAGCCGCGCGGCGCTGCTGCGCACGGCCGCTCACCTTAAGTCTCAGGAAGTCCGCTCGATATGCGCGCGCTTGCGCGCGTTGCTCAGGCGGTAGAAGCGGCGCAACTCCGCCAGTACCTCGCGCTCGCCGTGCACGGCGTCCGTCAGCCGCCGCTCGAGCCGGCGGCAGAAGCGCGCCGCGTAGCGGCTGGCCTCGCCATACAACCCGCGCCGCTCGAGGTCGAGCCGCGGATCGATGCGGGTACGCTCGAACAGCACGCTGCGCAGCTCCGCCGGGAAATGCCCCGGATACTGCTGGCGCATGAGCCAGTAGCTCGCGATGTACTTGTCGACCTCCGCCTGCATCTCCAGCTCGAGCAGCGAGACCGGCTTGTCGTGTCCGGCGTTCCAGGCGACATAGAGGAAGTGGCTGACTCCCTCGAGCGCGGTCCACCAGTCCGCCAGGTTGCCGCCGTGCAGCTCGACCAGCGGGTCGGCGCTCGCGAGACGCTCGAGCAGCGCCGGATCCAGATACAGCGACAGCGCCACTTCGGCCCCGTCAGCGCTCTGCGCGACGATCAGCTCCTCGTCGGCGAGGCCGGCGTGCGGCGCCCGCGGCAGCCGCCCGCGGTCGGTCACCAGGAAATCGTAGACGTCGTAGGCGACGCGGACATCGTAGATGCTGCCGATGAGCTCCTGCAGGCGCGACAGCAGCACGTGGCGCTCAGTGCGTGCGCGGACTGCCGCCGCCGCCGCGCGTCGGCTTCACACCGAGCCGCTCGAGGATCGAGTAGCAGCGGGCGCTCCCGGTCTTGAGCCACAGCTCATACAGCCTGAGGATGTCCCGGTCGGTGTGGCGGCAGGAGGTCTCGCTGATGTCGTTGAGGGCGTCCACCAGCGGCTGGAATTTCCTCGACAGCTCGGCGAACACCGCCCCGAGTACGCGCCCGCGGCCGCGCGCGACCGCCTGCGCCAGCTCGCCGTAGGCGCGCCCGCCCATGGCGATGTGATAGTCGATGTCGATGAGGCGCGCGGCGAAGCTGCGCGCAAAAAAGCCGGCGACGAACAGCGACACATCGCCGAGGCGCTGCAGGGCGCGATTGCGCTGCGGAAGCGTTGGCGCCTCGAGCGCCTCGCACAGCATGACCACCAGCGGTTTGAGGCGCGCGCCTCCCGGAGGTCCCTCGTAGAGCGCCTCGGAGCGCGCGAACAGCGTGAGGAGATTCACGACGTAGTGCTCGGTCTGGTCCTCGACCGCGACATGCGCCCGCTCCAGGGCCCCGTGCAGGCTCTCCCGGAAGAACTCCTGCAGGTTCGCGACCGGCACGACTCGCTCGGCATCTGCACTCATGGTCCGCCACCTCCTGCTCATGCGTAACGGTCCACCCACAGGTTCTCTCCAAGTCCGGCCGCGATACCGTGACGTGCTGCGCCGAATGAAGGCAAACTGTCGTCACCGACAGACTGGCAGCGCACCCGCGAGAGTGCTAACTGCCGCAGCGGGGCAGCCGTGCAGACGGGTCCGTTAACTGGTTCACACGCGGCATTTCTCGGCCTCTCGGCCTATCACTGGCTGGTCATCGCAGCCGCTTGGGCCGGCTGGGGTTTTGACGTTTACGACGCGGTGTTGTTCAACTTCGTCGCGCGCAACTGCATTCCGGCGCTGCTGCACCTGCCGCCGGACTCACCCGCGGCCCGCTCGGCGGTGGTGTTCTGGAACGGCGTCATCACCTCGACGCTGCTCGTCAGCTGGGCGCTCGGCGGATTCCTGTTCGGCTGGATCGCCGATCGCATCGGCCGCAAGCGCGCGCTGTTCGTCACCATCGCGCTGTACGCGCTCGGCACCGGCGCGTGCGCGCTGGTGGGCAACCTCACGCAGCTCATCCTGTGCCGCGCGCTCACGGCGCTCGGCATCGGCGGCGAATGGGGCATCGGCGCCTCGCTGGTCGCGGAGGTGGTGCCGGAGAGCCGCCGCCTGGAGGCCGGGGTCATCATGCAGACCGGCTCGCCCCTCGGCGTGGTACTCGCGGGGGCCGCGAACTATCTGATCAGCGGCGTGTGGTTCGCGGGCCAGCCGCAGATCGCGTGGCGTTACGTGTTCCTCGCGGGCCTGCTGCCGGTGCTGCTGGCGTTGCTGGTGCGCCTCTTCCTGCGCGAGAGTGCGCAGTGGCAGGCGAGCCGCGCAGTCAACGCGCCCTCCTCTCCGCGCGAGCTGTTTGCGCCCGGCATGCGGGCGGCGACCTTCGGCGGACTGTTCGTGGCCGCGGTGGCAATCCTGTGCTGGTGGGGCTGCAACGCGTTCGTGCCGCTGCTCGGCGCGAGCCTCTCGGCACACGAGGCGCTTGCGCTCGGCCTTGCGCCCCCGCAGGCGCAGGCGCTCGCCGCTGCCTGGCAGGCGCACGCCTCGAATGCCTTCAATTTCGGCGGACTCGTCGGCGCGTTCGCGGCCATCCCGCTCGCACGGCGGCTCGGCCGCCGGCCGATGTTCATCGTCTATTTTCTGTACTCGGCGCTCGCGCTATTCGCCACCTTCGCCCTGCCGCTCGAGCCGCACACGCGCCTGTCGCTGCTGTTCCTGGTCGGCGCCGGTGTCTACGGCATCTTCGGCGCTTTCACCTTCTACCTGCCGGAGCTGTTCCCGGTACGCATCCGCGCCACGGGCGCCGGCTTCTGCTACAACGCCGGGCGCGTGCTCGCCGCACTCGGGCCGCTGCTCATCGGCTGGGTGACCTCCGCCGCCGGTGGCTCGGCGGCGTCGCTCATGCAGGTGTTGGTGTGGCTCGGCGTGGTGCCGCTGGCCGCGGCGCTGCTCGTGCCCTTCCTCGTCGTGGAGACACGCGGCCGGACGCTGCCGGCCTGAGTGTGGTGCGCGCCGCTCAGGTGCCGAGGAGCGCCGCCAGCTCGCTGCAATCGCGCACGCTGAGGTCCGCCGGCGCGAGCTCGGCGGGCCAGGGCGAGGCGCGGCGGTTCATCCAGGCGCTGCGGCACCCGGCGGCGCGCGCGGCCGCGACGTCGAGCCACGGATCGTCGCCGACGTAGAGGATATTCGGCAGCAAGAGCCCGAGCTCGTCCGCCAACCGCTCGAAGCAGCGGCGCTCGGGCTTGCCGGCGCCGATCTGGCGCGCGTTGAGCGACACGGCGAACGCGGAGTCGAGCCCGATCCGGGCGAGGTCGGCGTTGCCGTTACTCAGCGAGGCGAGCGTGAAGGCGCGCCCGAGGCGCGCCAGCGCCGGGCGCACGTCGGGCAGGACCTCCACCTCGCAGCGCGCGGCGAGAAACACCTCGAAGGCGCGCGCGGCGATGTCCTCCTGGTAGCCGCACTCGCGCGCGTGGCGCTCGAGGCCCGTGAGACGCAGGTAGGTGACGTCGTGCGCGTTGTGCGGCTCGGCGCGCGCCAGCTCCTCACGCGCCGCGCGCATGTCGGCGACCGAGACCTGCTCGGGAATGCGCGGGCAGTGCTGGTGCAGCCACTCGAGCAGGCGCGTTTCGGCGCGCGCCAGCACCGGCTCCACATCCCACAGTGTATTATCGAGGTCGAAGGCGACGGCGCGCACGTCGTTCAGCACAGGTTGAAGGTTAGCACTTAAGTGGCGCAGCTCACTCTCGCCATTGGCAACAGAAACTACTCCTCGTGGTCGCTGCGCGCCTGGATCGCGCTCAAGCACCTTGGCGTCGAGTTCACCGAGGCGGTCATCCCCCTCGACCAGCCCGGTACGCATGAGGACATCGACCGCTACGGGCCGAGCGGCCGGCTGCCGGTGTTGCGCGCCGGCGAGCTCGCCGTGTGGGACTCGCTGGCGATCTGCGAATACGCGGCCGAGCTCACGGGTCGGGGCTGGCCGCGCGCGAGCGAGGCGCGCGCCCTGGCGCGCTCGATCGCCGCCGAGATGCATTCCGGATTCGCCAGCCTGCGCGCGCTCTGGCCCATGAACGCACGGGCGCGCAACCGCCGCACCGCGATGACCGCAGCGCTCGCGGCCGACGTCGAGCGGATCGATGAGATCTGGAACGACTGCCGTCGCCGCTGCGGTGCCGGCGGACCGTGGCTGTTCGGCGCCGACTACACCATCGCGGATGCGATGTACGCGCCGGTGGTGCTGCGCTTCAACACCTACGGCGCACGCGTCTCTGACACCGCACGCTGGTACATGGCGACCGTGCTCGAGGATCCCGCCCTGCAGGAGTGGCTGCGCGCAGCGCGCGCCGAGACCTGGACCATCCCCGCCGACGAAGTCGGCTGAAAGACCCCTCATGCGTCCCCCTGGGTTTTACGCCCCGCTGCTCGTGTGCGTGCTCGCCGTGGGCTCGCTGCCGCTCGCGCAGGCCGCGGCGGGCGCGCCGTTCACCGTCGAGGACCTGGTTGTCCTCAAGCGCGTGGGCGATCCGCAGGTGTCGCCCGACGGCCACCACGTGGCCTACGTGCAGCGCGAGACGGATCTGCAAGCCGACAAGGGCCACACCAGCCTCTGGCTGCTCGATCTCACCCGCCCGGGGAGCGCCCCGCTGCGGCTGACGGACGGCAAGGCCAACGACTCGAGCCCGCGCTGGGCGAGCGACTCGGGCGCGCTCTATTTCCTTTCCGAGCGCAGCGGCCGCTCGCAGGTGTGGCGGCTGGCTCTCGCCTCGGGCGCGGCGCGGCGCGTCACCGACTACCCGCTCGAGGTTGGCTCACTCAAGGTCTCACCGCGCGGCGACATGCTCGCCCTCTCGATGGCCGTTTTTCCCGACTGCTCCGATCTCGCCTGCACCAGGGATCGCCTGGACGCGAAGGAAAAAGACAAGGCCAGCGGGCGCATCTACGACCGCATGTTCGTGCGTCACTGGGACAGCTGGAGCGACGGCACCCGCTCGCACCTCTTCAGCGCGCGGCTCGGCGCCGACGGAGCGGCCGGCGTGCCCATCGACGTATCGAAGGGGTTCGATGCCGACATTCCCCGCAAGCCCTTCGGTGGCGATGAGGACTACGCCTTCAACCCCGACGGCGCGACCTTGGTGTTCTCCACCCGCATCGCCGGGCGCAGCGAGCCGTGGTCGACCAACTTCGACCTCTACCAGGTGCCGGTCGACGGCTCCTCGGCCCCGGTCAATCTCACCGCGACGAATCCCGCCGATGACGCGCAGCCGGTGTTTCTGCCGAATGGCGACCTGGCCTGGCTGGCGCAGGACCGGCCTGGCTTCGAGTCCGACCGATACCACGTGATGTTGCGCAGCGCGCGCGGCGGCGCGCTGCGCGCACTCACCGCCTCCTGGGACCGCTCGGTCGGGCGGCTCGGCGTGGCAGGCGACGGGCGGCATCTGCTCGCCGCAGTCGACGACCTCGGACAGCATGCGCTCTATTCGATCGACCTGAAGACCGGGACCCCGCTGAGGCTCATCGGCAACGGTGAGGTAGCCGATTTCTCACCGGCGCGCACTGCCGTCGTGATCAGTCTCGGCGGCCTCGCAGGTCCCGCCGACCTGTACTCGGTGCCGGCGCGCGGCGGCGCACCGACACGGCTCACGGACGTGAATCACGAGCTGATGTCCGCACGGCGCCTGAGCGAGTTCGAGCAATTCAACTTCAAGGGCTGGAACGACGAGACCGTCTACGGCTACGTGATGAAGCCTTACGGCTACGAGCCCGGCAAGCGCTTCCCGGTGGCGTTCATCGTGCACGGCGGTCCGCAGGGCAGCATGGGCAATGAGTGGCACTATCGGTGGAACATGCAGGTGTTCGCCGGCCACGGCTACGCAGTGGTGGGCGTTGATTTCCATGGCTCAACCGGCTACGGCCAGGCATTCACCGATTCGATCAGCCGCGACTGGGGCGGCAAGCCCCTCGTCGATCTGCAGAAAGGCCTCGCCGCGGCGCTCGAGCGTTATCCCTGGCTCGACGGCGAGCGCGTGTGCGCGCTCGGCGCCTCCTACGGTGGCTTCATGATGAACTGGATCGAGGGCAACTGGCCGGACCGCTTCCGCTGCATCGTGAGCCACGACGGTGTCCTCGATCAGCGGATGATGTACTACGCGACCGAAGAGCTGTGGTTCCCGGAGTGGGAGATGGCTGGCAGCTATTACGACGCCCCGCAGCTCTATGAGAAGTTCAACCCCGTCAACTTCGTCAGCAAGTGGCGCACGCCGATGCTGGTCATTCACGGCGAGCAGGACTTCCGCATCCCCTACTCGCAGGGGCTCGGCGTCTTCAGCGCGTTGCAGCGGCGCGGCATCGAGAGCCGGTTGCTCGTGTTCCCGAACGAGAACCACTGGGTGCAGAAGCCCGCCGACAGCACCCAGTGGCACCACGCCGTCTTCGAGTGGCTCGATGCGCACCTGAAGGACCAACCTCATCAGCCGAGCACTTCGTCGAAATGAAAGCGCACGGGCTGGATGCTCACCTGAAAAAAGACTAGCGCCCCTTGCGCACGAACTTGTTATCCCCGGCCGAGAGCGCGGCAGCGGTCAGCTCCACCTGCGGCACGGCGACGGCGGCGCCGCCCTCGGGACAGGCCCCGGGGTCGTGAGCGGCGACGAAGCCCGCGCCCTGCTTCTTCCAGATCAGCTGACAGAGCTCGGGTTGCACATCCTCGATCTGCACGGCGGTGAACAGCTCCTTGCTCTGCGCGCCGTCGCGCCAGCGTGCCGGTTCGACGAATTCATACAGGGTCTCGACGATGCCGCGCTTCTCATCCAGCTGGAAGCTATACATCTTCTGGCTGAGGAGCCGGCGCGGGTCGTCGGCCGCCGACTCCTGGGCGTAGTAGACGTAGTGGCCGAGCCGCGGGGTATAGACGTGCAGGATGAGCAGCGCGACCGCCTCGTGGGCCGGACGCGCGCCGCTGCGCAGGTCCGCCTCGGCCTGCGCGCCGTTGTCGTAGCGGCCCGGCAGCAGGGTGAGCATCAGCGTGAGGTCGCCCTCGGTGGCTTTGGGGGGGCCGCTGGCGCAGCCGGCTGCGGCAAGCACGGCGCCGCAGGCGAGCGCGCTCAGAAATATTCGACCGGCGCGGGCGCCCTCAGCCATAGGTGGCCCGCCACTGCGCACGATATTTGAGCCCGAAGTCCATCAGGCGCTCGAGCAGCTCGCCGTAGGGGGTGCCCGCCACACGCGCCGACTCGGCGAAGTCCTCTGCGGCCTCGAGATTGGGATTGGCGTTGGCCTCGAGCACGTACACCTGCCCCGCGGCGCTTACCCGGAAGTCCATGCGAGCATAGCCGGAGAGGCCGAGGGCCCGATAGATGCGCCGTGACAGCCGGTCGAGCTCCAGCAGTACCGCCGCCGGCAGATCCTCGGCGGCGTGGGTGGTGATGCCGTACTTCGCCTGGTAGCGCTTGTCCCACTTCACCTTGCGCGTGGCGATGGCGGCGAGCGAATCCGGCATCGAGCCGAACACCATCTCCCACACCGGCAGCCGCGTGAGCCGCTCGTTGCCCATCACCCCCACGTACAGCTCGCGCCCGGCAATGTACTCCTCGACCAGGGCGTCGGACTTGATCTGCTCGTGCACGAAGGCGATACGCTCCCTGAGCCGCGCCGCATCCTCCACCACCGAGGCCTGAGCGATGCCGAGCGAGGCGTCCTCGACCGTCGACTTCACGAACAGCGGGAAACGGAGCTTGCGCGGCACGTGGAAGCGCGCGCCGCGGCGGAACACCGCGAACTGCGGCGTCGCGATGCGGTGGAAGGCGAGCAGCTGCTTGGCGAGCGTCTTATCGCGCGACAGCAGCAGCCCGCGCGGGTTGCAGCCGGTATAGGGCTGGCGCATCAGCTCGAGGAACGCCACCACGTGCTGGTCGTAGGTGACGATGCCGTCGAATTCCTCGAGCAGGTTGAAGACGAGGTCCGGCTCCCAGTCGGCAATCGCGCTGCGCAGCTCGGTGAGGCTGTCGAGCACGCCGACGCAACGCACCTCGTGGCCTAGCTTGCGCAGCGTCGAGGTGACGTCGTACTCGGTGCGCCACTCCTCGATTTCCTTGTCGCTGTGGCCTTCGAGGCTCTCCGGGGGCACCAGGCTCGCGTGCACCACGACGAGCGTGCGCAGTCGCCTCATAAGTGCAGGTGCGGAGTCTCACCCTGGGAATAAAGTCCCGTGAGCCGCTCGAGCATCCAGCGCGAGTAGCGCAGCGCATCGCGGCGGTTGCCGCGCACATACAGCCCGAGGTGCTCGCTGCGCTCGATCAGCATGCGCAGGATCTGCTCGACGCTGTAGCGCTCCGTCTTGAGTGCGCGCGCCACCACGCCAGTGAGACGCCGCGCGTGCGCGCGCAGCAGCGTCGCCGCCTCTGGCGTGGTGCGGCGGGCACGCTCGCGGCTGAAGGCGCGCTGCAGCAGCTCGTCGGCGAGCCCGCGGCGGATCAGGCGGTTGTGCTTGAGCTTGCGGCGGTAGTGCTGCGCGAGCGTGCGGGTATTGAGATCGAGCGGCTCGATGCGAGTGCGGTTGGCTACCGGCGGGCGGGCGCCACGCACGCTCGCGACGAGCTCATCGACCGCCTTCAGCTTGTGCAGCGCCGGCCAGCCCGCGTAGCTCTTGCGCCAGGCGGACTTGGGGGTCAGCCATACCGCGAAGGTCTCGGCGAAATCCTCGGCGGGATGGGCCTGCGCGTACCACTCCCCGAGATGTTGCACGTAGCGGCGGCTGCCGGCGCGGGCGCGGTAGCGGGCCGGATAAGGGAGCGAGGCGTGCCCGAACACCTCACGCCAGCGCTTGCGCCGGCGCAGGCGGTAGGCGTTGTCGACGGCGTGTCCGGCCTCGTGCCGCAGGATGCGCATCAGCAAACGGGAGTTGCCGCCCTCGGCCTCCTGCATGATGCGCCGCTCGAGCCGCTCGAGCCGCCGGTGCGCGAGGTAGAAGGGCACCGCGATCCCCGGAACGCCATCCGGAGAGAACCACTCCTCCGATAACCACACGTGCGGGCGGACCTTGAGGCCGCGCCGCTCGAGATCGGAATAGAGCTGCCGCACATAGCCGGCGAGTGGCGAGCGTCCGATCGAGAGCTTGAGATCGCAGAACCGCAGCTTGAGCAGCTCTTCGTCGCTGAGGCGCGCCCACGGCCGCGCCGCTGCGCGTGGTGCGTGGCGGCGGCCGAGCCTCAGGCGCGCGGCGGGTGAACGGCGGCCGGCGGCGCGTGTCGGGGACATACGTGCGAGCGAGAGTCTTCGGGGGTCGGACGGCGATATGCAGCTTAGCCGAAGCGCTCGAGTGCTGTCTTCAGCCGCTTGCGCAGCAAAAGAAGCCTCAGCCGCCGAGCTCGAGCAGCGCGTGAGCGAGCAGGCGGTCTGCGAAGCTCTCGATCAACCCCTGCTTCATCAGGCTGTTGCGCCACAAAGCGGGGATGGCGCTTGCAGTGTAGTGGGCGCCGGCCAGCGCTCCGGTAACCGAAGCGATCACATCCGAGTTGCCGCCGAGATTCGCCGCGACGAGCACTGCGTCACGGAAATTACCCGTACCGGCGAGCGCCTGGAGGGCCGCGCCGAGCACTTCCGGGGCGCTCCCGCGGCCCTCGGCGGCGACAAGTCCGCCTGGCAGCGTCGGGACGGCACTCGAGACGATCTCGGCCCGGGGGCGGCCCGCAAGCGCTGCGTGCAACGCGCGTGCTGCGGAGCGGCAGGCGCTGAGCACCCCCGGCGCCTGGCAGGTGGTGCGCGCCGCCTGCGCGGCCTGCTCTTCGCCCTGCCCGGCAGAGGCGAATGAGTACATGACCACCGGAGTCACCCGTGACAGCGGCTCGGGATCGAGGGCCTCCGGATCGTGCGAGCCCGAGAACACCTGCCGCCGCCACTGCGCCCGCGCGAGCGCTCGGGCCGTAGCGGCCGTGATGCCGAGGCACTGGCCGGTCGCCGACAGATATCCCTGCTGCTGCCAGCGCAGGTAGCGCCCCACCTGGTCGCGTGCGTCGAAACCGCCGCGCTCGAGGAGGCTCTCGGCGAGACATAGCGCCATCGCAGTGTCGTCGCTCCAGGCCCCGCGCGGCAGGTCGAACGGTCCTCCGCCGATCAGATCCCCCACCGGGGCGAAGCGTCCCGGGCGCTTGAATTGGGTGGCGGCGGCAACCGCATCCCCCAGGGCGAGGCCGAGCAGTGCGCCGAGGAAGCGCTCGCGCAGACCGCGCGCGGCCGCGAGCGCTCCGGGGTCGAGCAGTGGATCGGCCTGCGCCGCCGCGGGCGCGGTCCAGCCGCGTACATATTCCACCTGCTCCGCGGTCTCGGGGACCGACGGCCAGTGCGCCGAGCGCGCACTCTGCTGCCACAGACGGTTGAGCTCCTCTAGGGCAGCCTCGCCCCCCAGGCCCTGCTCCGCCAGGAAGCATCCGGCCACCATGCCGGTGCGGCCGATTCCGGCCCGGCAGTGCAGGTACACGCAGCGCGGCGAGTCGAGCGCGTGGCGCAGCGCCTCGAGTATCGCGGCCATCTGGCTGCGCTCCTCGGGCAGGCCGTGATCGCGAATGGGCCTGCGCAGATAAAGGAAGTCCGGCGGCAGCTCGGCCTCATACGCCCAAAGCTCCCCGGGCTGCGTGAGATCGATGAAGGCGGCAACCCCCGCCTCGGTGAGCCGTTTCAGCCGCTCGCGCGTCGCCTCGGGAGTCGCGCCACCCGGATACTCGCCGGCCAGGAGTTTTCCCGGCACGACCCAGTAGCAGTTGGCGAGCGGGAGCGGTGCGTGCGCGGGCGCTAAGGCTGGCGTGGGCGGCACGCGCACCTCAGGCGCGCTTGGAGCCGGAAGCGAGCGCGCCCTCGAGGCTGCGCTCCTCGAGCAGGCGCTCCTCGCGCTCGTTCATGGGCGCCACGCGCCTTGCATCGAGACCGGCGAAATCGAAGCGCTGCGGATCGGCGAGGTGCTCGAGCTCGACGTTGCGCAGCGCGCGGAAGATCGTCTCGGTGCGTCCCGGGAACTCCTGCTCCCAGCCGGCGAGCATTTTCTTCACCGCGAGTCGTTGCAGGTTCTCCTGCGAGCCGCACAGCGTGCAGGGAATGAGGGGAAAGCGGCGGCCGCGGGCGTAGCGCGCGATGTCGCGCTCGGCTACGTAGGCGAGCGGGCGGATGACGATGTGCTGCCCGTCGTCGGAGAGGAGCTTGGGGGCCATCGCCTTGAGCCGCCCGCCGAAGAACAGATTCAGAAACAGCGTCTCGACGATGTCATCGCGATGATGGCCGAGCGCGATCTTGCTGATGCCCTCGCTCGAGGCGAAACGGTACAACGCCCCGCGCCGCAGCCGCGAGCACAGCCCGCAGAGCGTGCGGCCCTCGGGCACCACGCGCTTCACCACACTGTAGGTGTCCTGCTCGATGACGTGGTAGGGCACACCGGCGCTCTCGAGGTAGCGCGGCAGGACCTGCGCCGGAAAGCCGGGCTGCTTCTGGTCGAGATTGACGGCGAGCAGCTCGAAATGCACCGGCGCGCTGCGCTTCAGGGACAGCAGCAGGTCGAGGAGCGTGTACGAGTCCTTGCCGCCCGACAGGCACACCATGACGCGGTCCCCGGGCGCGATCATGCGAAAGTCGGCGATCGCCTTGCCGACCTGGCCGCGCAGACGCGCCGCCAGGCGCTCGAGGGTGCGGGAAGGCTTTGCGGCGCGCTTCACGTCGGGGTCCGGGGCGCCGCGAGCGGCGCGCGGCATCAGGCCGCGGCCATGCTGGCGGCGCTTTCCAGGTACTTTGCCTCGACGTAGCGGATGAAGGAAGTGGCCGAGAGCGGCTTGCCGGTGGCGCTCTTCAGCAGCTCCTGCACCGGCACCTTGGCGCCGAGGCCGTGGACGTGCGTGCGCAGCCAGCCAAAGAGCCCCGTGAACTCGCCGCGCGCGAGCTGCTCGTCGAGCGCCGGCACTTCGGCCCGCAGACTCTCGTAGAACTGTGCGCCGATCACGGCCCCGAGTGCGTACGAGGGGAAATACCCGAAGGAGCCCACGGCCCAGTGAATGTCCTGCAGACATCCCTCCAGGTCGTTGGCCGGCCGGATGGCGAGGCGGCTCTCCATGCCGGCATTCCACGCCTCGGCCAGGTCGCGCACCGCGAGCTCGCCCGACAGCAGCTGCTTCTCGAGCTCGTAGCGCAGCATGATGTGCAGCGGGTAGGTGAGCTCGTCCGCATCCACGCGGATGAGGCCACGCTGGACGCGGTTCAGATGGCAGTAGAGGTTCTCGGGGTCCCACTCGGGGCCGGTGACCCCGAAATGCCTGGCGATCAGCGGCTGCACATAACGTACGAACGGGCGGCTGCGACACACCATCATCTCGATGAGCAGCGACTGGCTCTCCTCGAGGGCCATGCCGCGGTCGCGCCCGACGGGCTGGTCACGCCAGTCCTGCGGCAGCCCGAGGTCGTACATCGCGTGCCCGGTCTCGTGCAGCGCTCCGAGCAGGCCCGAGAACACGTCCTCGGGAACGAAGCGCGTGGTGACGCGGATGTCCCCGGGCACACCCTCGGTGAAGGGCTGTTCGCTCTCGTCCAGCCGGCCGCGGTCGAAGGGGAAACCCACCGCCTTCATGACCTCGACCGTCAGCGCGCGCTGCTTGCCGGCGGGGAATTTACCCGTGAGCGGCAGCCGGGGGCGGCTCTCCTGAACCGCGATCGCCTCGCGGATGAGCGACGGCAGCCGCCGTGACAGCGCCTTGAACATGGCGTCTATGTCGGCGGTCGTGATGCCGGGGCTGAATTCGTCGACCAGGGCGTCGTAAGGAGCCAGGTTCAGCGCCTGCCCGAGGAGCGCTGCCTTGTCGCGCACCAGGTGCACGACCTCCTCGAGATGGGGCGCGAAGGATTCGAACTTGCCCTGGGCACGCGCTTCGAGCCAGCGGGACTCGGCGCGCGAGGCTGCCTTTGCGAGTCGCGCCACCAGCGTTACCGGGGTGGCGATGGCGTGGTCGCGCTGCCGGCGCATCTCGCGCAGGTTCGCGACCTGCCAGTCGGCGAGTCCCTGGGTGTTGGCCTGGGCCCGATCGAGCAGCCGGGTGATCCGCGGCGCCGTGAGCAGCGCGTGGTACTCGGTCTCGAGCGCCGCCAGCTGCTCACCGCGAACGTCAGCGCTGCCACGGGGCATCATCACCGCCGCGTCCCAGCGCAGGAGCGAGAGGGCGCCGCGGAAGGCATGCAGGCGCTTGAATTCCTGCTCGAGCTGCTTGTAGGGCGAGGCGGACATGATATTTCGTCGCGCGCTCGAAGCTCAGGTCAGGCCTTCAAGCACGCAGTTCAGACGTTTCGGTCGACCCAGGGGAGACGAAAGGAAGTTTACCACTTCCCCCGGGCGTTCGCCCGTCGATTTGGCTTGTTTATTTAATTAAAACAATTACTTATGCAGACAGGCTCTGGTCCGTCGGGAGCCTCCGGGCCCCTTCCCGAGGGCCTGGGATTATGTCGCGCTCGGCCCAGGCGAGCATGGCACGCTTGCGCTCCTGGCCCCACTGATAGCCCCCGAGGGACCCATCGGCCCGCAGGACGTTGTGACAGGGGATGACCCAGGCAACCGGGTTGGCTCCGACCGCATTGCCGACCGCCCGCTCGGCACCCGGGGCGCCGGCGGCCTGCGCCACCGCGCGGTAGGTGGTGGGCCCGCCCGAGCCGACTTCGAGCAGCGCCTGCCAGACCTTCAGCTGGAAATTGGTCCCCCGGACCGCAAGCCGCAGCGGCGTGCCGCCGCTCGCGTGGCCGGAACCGAAAATCTCGAGCGCCGTGCGTTGCGCATCCTCATCGCTGCGGGTGAGATGTGCCTGCTCCCACCGGCCCGCGAGATCGGCAAGCGCGGCGCGCTCGCCGCGGCGGTCCTCGAAGCCGAGGTGACAGACTCCGCGCGCCGTGCGCGCGACGATCGCGGTGCCAAACGGCGTGTCGCTGAAGCCGTAGCGGATCTCGAGGCCCGCCCCGCGCGCCTTGAACTCGCCCGGCGTCACCGCATCGAGCGTCACCAGCAGGTCATGGAGGCGCCCCGGGCCGGAGAGGCCCACCGAGTAGGCCGCATCGAGCACCGAGCTTTCCTCCTCGAGGGCGCCGCGCGCGGCACGGGCGGTGACGAACGCGAGGTACTGCCGGGGCGTGACGCCGGCCCAGCGCCGGAACAGGCGGTTGAAGTGAAACTCGGAGAGTCCGGCTGAGGCGGCGATGGTCGCGAGCCGCGGCTGCTCGCGGTAATGAGCGTCGATGAAGCGGATGGCGCGCGCGATGCGACGGAAGTCCCGGCTGTCGACGAAGCTGTCACTGGGCGTTTTCATGGGCGGAATGATAGGCGCGGGCAGCCGCCGCGCGACCCGATTCTTGCGGCCCCCGCCGAGGCGCACTCGAGCCTTCGGTTACACTTGCCGCGCGCACATCCACGGGCAGACGTGCCGGCAGTGGGGCCAGCGGGCAACCGTCACGCCCACGCCGATCGACACCGCGAGCAGCGCAGCGAGCGTCAGCCCGATCAGGAAGCGTCGCATGCGCCAATCTTAACCTGACACGGAACAGCCAAAACCAATGAGTGCCGCGCCGGGGAAACTTGCCATCTGCCTGCTCGCCTCGGAAGTTGCCCCGCTTTCGAAGACCGGCGGGCTCGGCGACGTCGTCCACGCACTCGCCAAGTACCTGCACGCCGACGGGCACGACGTGCGGCTCTTCACGCCGTGTTATGCATCGATCGATGCCGGCGCGCTCGGCGCGCGGCCCGTCGCGGCGCTGCAGCAGTTGCCCCTCGAGCTGGGAGAGCACCGCTACGTGTTCTCGGTGCTCGAGGCGGCGCTGCCCGGTGCCGGCGGGGCCCCGGTCTTTCTCATCGACTGCCCGGCGCTGTACGCGCGCGCGAGCCTTTACACCTCGGATCCCGACGAGCATCTGCGCTTCCTCGTCCTGACGCGCGCGGTGTTCGTGAGCTGCGCGCTGCTCGGGTGGCCGGTGCAGATCCTGCACTGCAACGACTGGCACACCGCGTTTGCGCCGCTCTACCTGCGCACCGAGTATGGCCGCCAGGCGGCGTTCGCCGCGGCGCGCACCGTGCTCACAATTCACAACATCGGCTACCAGGGAATCTTTCCCGCCGCTGACGTCGCCGACCTCGGGCTCCCTGCCGGCGACACTCACCTCCTGCACCAGGGCGATCTGCTCGCCGGGAACATCAATGCCCTGCGCCACGGCATCCTCTACGCCGATGCCATCACCACCGTGAGCCCGACCCACGCGCACGAGATCTGCACCGCTCAGTACGGGATGGGGCTCGAGGACAGCCTGCGCGCGCGCGGCGCGGCGCTCACGGGAATCCTCAACGGCGTCGATTACGATGAATGGGATCCGCGGCGCGACCGCTTCCTGCCCGTGCACTTCGATCCGGAGCACCTCGCGGGCAAGGCGGCGCTCAAGCGCGAGTTGCTCGCGCGCCTGCGTCTCACGGTCGCGCCCGAGGTGCCGTTCGCCGGCATCGTGAGCCGCCTCGCCGCGCAGAAGGGCTTCGAGCTCATGTTCGAGACTCTGCCGCGGGTGCTGAGTGCGCGCCCACTGGCGCTCGCCGTGCTCGGCAGCGGGGAGGCAAAGTACGAGCAGTTCTTCGCGAAGCTCGCGCGCTCCTTCCCCGGGCGCGTGGCGTTCGAGAGCGGCTACGACGAGGAGCTCTCGCACTGGATCGAGGCGGCGTGCGACCTGTTCCTCATGCCCTCGCGCTATGAGCCCTGCGGACTCAACCAGATGTATAGCCTGCGTTACGGCACCGTGCCGGTCGTGCGGCGCACCGGCGGGCTCGCCGATTCGGTCCGGCACTATGACGCAGCGACCGGCACCGGCACGGGTGTGGTGTTCAATGACTTCGATGCGCCGGCATTCGAGTGGGCGCTCGACACCGTGCTCGACCTCTACGCGCAGCCGGCGCACTGGTCGCGCCTGATGCGCAACGGCATGAGCCAGGACTTCTCCTGGGAGCGTGCCGTCCGGGAATACGTCGGCGTCTACCGCCGGCTCACTGCAGACTGAACGTGCCGTGCTGCTCGAACGGAATCGACTGCAGCCAGCCCTGCGACAGCGCGATCTTCCCGCTCAGCCGGTAAGGGACGCTCGCCCGCGCCTCGGATGAGCGCGCCAGGAGGCGCACCAGCGTGCCCGCCATATTGGTGGTCACGTTCATATCGAACTCGGCCTCGCCGAGCGCCGGCACCACGAAGCTCCCCGCCGATTCGCCGCTCGCGAACGGCTGCCCGTCGACGTCCAGCGTGTAGTCGATTCCCTTCACCGGGAGCGAGCGGTCGTTCGGGTTCTGCACGTGCACGCGCACCTTGAGGCGCTGCGCGAGCAGATCGCTCCCCTCGAGCTTGACGCCGACGATGGTGAGCTGGGGGGTCGTGAGCTTCGGCGCGAGCGCGCAGCCGCCAAGCAGGGCGACCGTGGCAGCAGCGGCGATGGCTCTCATGCGCCTCATGTTAGCAAAGCACTCCAGGGCTGCCGCGGGCCTCAGCTGCGCCCGTAGACTGCATTGAGCTCGGCGCAGCGCCGCGCGAGATCCGCCGTGAGTGCCGCCGGCGGCAGCCGCCAGCTCCAGTTGCCGCTCGCCGTGCCGGGCGTGTTGAGGCGCGCTTCCGAGCCCAGTCCGAGGAGGTCCTGCACCGGGACGACGGCCAGCCGCGCCACCGAGCCGAGCGCTGCGCGGATCAGCGCCTGCGCAATCGCGCCCGCGGCGCTGCCAAGATAGAGGCTCACGCGGGCGGCGCTCGCCGCGTCGAGGTGGGAGTACCAGCCAAGCGTCGTGTCGTTGTCGTGAGTGCCGGTGTAGACGATGCTCGCGCGCTCGTGCAGGTACGGCCGATGGGGGTTCGCCGCATCGCCGTCGAAGGCGAACTGCAGCACGCGCATGCCCGGGAGGCCAAAGCCGTCACGGAGCGCGAGCACATCGGGCGTGATGACTCCGAGGTCTTCGGCCGCGAGCGGCAGGTCGCTGAACTCCTCGCGCAGCAGCGTGAGGAGCTCCATGCCCGGCGCACCGTGCCAGGCGCCGCCGCGGGCGTCCGGTGCGCCGGCCGGCACCGCCCAGTAAGCGGCGAGCGCGCGGAAATGATCGAGCCGCAGCAGGTCCATGCGCGACAGTTGCGCGCGCACCCGCGCGCGCCACCAGCGGTAGCCTTCGCGGCGGTGCGCGTGCCAGTCGTACACGGGGTTGCCCCAGAGCTGGCCGAGCTCGGAGAAATAATCCGGCGGCACGCCCCCGACCATGGCCGGCGCGCCGCTCGCCGTGAGCTGAAAGAGTGCGCGGTTTGCCCAGGTCTCCGCCGACGACGGCGCGACGTAGAAAGGCAGGTCGCCGAACACCCGCACGCCGCGGCCGCGCGCATAGTCGCGCAGTCGCTCCCATTGCACGTGGAAGGCGTACTGCTCGCGCGTCAGCGCGGCGAGCTCGGCGGCGTGGGCGGTGCGCGCCGCGGCGAGCGCCTCGGGTGCGCGGTCGCGCAGCTCCGCCGGCCAGTCCCAGAAGGGCGCACCGCCGTGCGCGCGGGTGAGCGCCTCGAACAGCGTGTAGTCGGGCAGCCAGGCGGCGGAGTCAGCGAGGAATGGCGCATCGGCGGGCGTATCGGGAAGCTCGCCCGGGTCGAGGAATGCCGGGTTACCCGCCCGGTCGGAGCGCACCCAGTACGGCGAGCCGTCTG
>DATMMK010000006.1:0-29129 GCA_035569755.1 Steroidobacteraceae bacterium | reverse complement strand
CGGCCCGGAGAGAACCTCCTCGATGTAATTCGGCGGCGCCGGGGATTTCAACGCATCGACCACCCGGTGCACTTCCTGATCGGAGCCGAAGGCACCGTGCACCCTGGTCGGCATGGAGGTGCCGGGCGGCAGATACAGCATGTCGCCATGTCCGAGCAGGGTCTCCGCGCCCATCTGATCGAGGATGGTGCGCGAGTCGACCCGCGCCGAAACCTGAAAGGCGATGCGGCAGGGGATGTTGGCCTTGATGAGCCCGGTGATCACATCTACCGACGGCCGCTGCGTCGCCAGCACCAGGTGAATGCCCGAGGCGCGCGCCTTCTGCGCGAGGCGCGTGATGAGCTCCTCGACCTTCTTGCCGACGATCATCATGAGGTCGGCGAACTCGTCGACGATGACCACGATGTAGGGGAGCGGTGTCAGATCGAGGATCTGCGTCTGATCGATGCTCGGGTCGTTGGCGGCGCGCTGCATCATCACCGGGTCGCGCAGCGGCTTGCCGGCGTCGCTGGCCTCCTTCACGCGGCGATTGAAGCCGGCGATGTTGCGCACGCCGAGCGCCGCCATCAGCTGGTGCCGCCGGTCCATCTCGACCACGCCCCAGCGCAGGGCATTCGAGGCCTGCTTCATGTCGGTGACCACCGGCGCCAGCAGGTGCGGAATCCCCTCGTACACCGACAGCTCGAGCATCTTCGGGTCGATCATGATGAGCCGGACGTGCTCGGCGGTGGACTTATAGAGGAGCGACAGCACCATGGCGTTGAGCGCCACCGACTTGCCCGAGCCCGTGGTGCCGGCGATCAGCAGGTGCGGCATGCGTGTCAGATCCGCGACCACCGGCTGACCGCCGATGTCCTTGCCGAGCGCGAGGGCGAGGGGCGAGTGCATCTCGTCGTAGGCGCGCGAGCGGATGATCTCCCCGAGCGTGACGGTCTCGCGCTTCTCGTTGGCGATCTCGAGTCCCATGACGCTCTTGCCGGGGATCACCTCGACGACGCGCACCGACAGCACCGAGAGAGCGCGCGCCAGGTCCTTGGAAAGCGCGGTAATCTGGCTCGCCTTGACCCCAGGCGCCGGTCGCAGCTCGAAGCGTGTCACGACCGGACCGGGCTGCACCGCCACCACCTCGGCGTCGATGCCGAAGTCCTTGAGCTTCATTTCCACCAGGCGCGACAGCGCCTCGAGCGCCTCGGCCGAATAGAGCGGCTCACGCGCCGGCGGATCGTCGAGGAGCTTCAGCGGCGGCAGCTCGCTCGCCTTGGGCGGATCGAACAGCGGCACCTGGCGCTCGCGCTCGACGCGCGCGCTCTTCTCGACCAGCGGCCGCGGCGGCTCGATGCGCGGCGGGGCGCGTGTCGCCGACTTGCGCTGCTCGCTCTCCACCGCCTCCTTGCGCGCCAGGCGCCGCTCGCGTCCCTCGGCCACGTCCCTGCGCGTGGCCCAGCGCGCGCGCACCCAGCCGATACCTGCCCAGGTGAGCGCGCCCATCCGGTCCATCACCGTGAGCCAGGACACGTGGAAGGCAACCGACAGCCCGCCCATCCAGGCGGCGATGAGCAGCAGCGTCGCGCCGAGAAAGTCCAGCCACGAGGCGAGCCCCTTGCCCACGAGGCCCCCGACCACGCCGCCGGCGGTCTGTCGCAGCACGCCCGCCTCCCAGTGGAGCGTCGTCAGGCCGCAGCTCGCCGCGAGTAGCACCACGAAGCCGGCCACGCGCACCGCGGTGTTCATGCGCGAGGCCGTCCCGCCTTGCACCCGGCGCTGCAGTCCCCAGGCGGCGAGCGCCATGACCACCGGCAGCAGGAACGCCGGCCAGCCAAACAGGAAGAACAGGACGTCGCTCACCCAGGCGCCGGCGACCCCGATACGGTTGTGGATTGGCGCGGCGTTCCCCGTGTAAGAGAACCCCGGGTCGTCGGGGCTATAACTGGCGAGCGCCACGAACAATGTGAGCGCGACGATCGCGAGGGCAATCACCGTGCTCTCGCGCAGGGCGCGGGACACCGCCGCGGTCAGCCGGGAGCCGTTGCGTGCCTGGACCTGGGTTTCAGCCAATTCTCACCGCCCCATCTTAAGATAGACGGCCCGCATTATAGGGCTTGGTACCATGCACCGATGGCACAGATGACCTCCACGAAAGCCCGCCACAGCCGCTTGATTATTCTGGGATCGGGGCCCGCGGGCTACAGTGCCGCTGTGTACGCCGCGCGTGCCAATCGCTCACCACTCCTCATCACCGGCATGGCGCCGGGCGGCCAGCTGATGACGACCACCGACGTGGACAACTGGCCCGGGGACGTCGAGGGACTGCAGGGCCCGGCCCTGATGGAGCGCATGCGGCGCCACGCCGGGCGCTTTGCCACCGAGATCGTGAGCGACCATCTGGTCTCGGTCGACCTCGCCGCGCGGCCGTTCGCGCTCGCGGGTGAAGCGGGCCGCTACAGCTGCGATGCGCTCATCATCGCCACGGGTGCGAGCGCCCGCTATCTCGGGCTGCCGTCGGAGGAGCAGTTCCGCGGTCGCGGCGTGTCGGCCTGCGCCACCTGCGACGGCTTCTTCTTTCGCGACCAACAGGTCGCGGTGGTCGGCGGCGGCAATACCGCGGTCGAGGAGGCACTGTATCTCTCGCACATTGCCCGGCACGTGACGCTGGTGCACCGGCGCGAGAAGCTGCGCGCCGAGAAGATCCTGCAGGACCGGCTGTTCCGCGAGGTGCAGAGCGGCAAGATGTCGCTGGTGTGGAACCACACCGTCGACGAAGTCCTCGGCGACAGCCAGGGCGTGAGCGGCGTGCGCCTGCGCGCCCTGCCCGCGGGCGCGCTGCAGACGCTCGCGGTCACGGGTCTGTTCGTCGCCATCGGCCACACTCCCAACACGATGCTCTTCGAGGGGCAGCTCGCCATGCGTGGCGGCTACATCACGGTGAAGAGCGGAATCGACGGGGAAGCGACCGCGACCAGCGTACCGGGCGTATTTGCCGCCGGCGACGTGGCCGACCACGTGTACCGCCAGGCGGTGACCTCTGCGGGCTCCGGCTGCATGGCCGCGCTCGATGCCGATCGCTATCTCGAGACGCTCGACGCCCGCAGCCACGCTTAGCGGTTCCACCTGCATGCCCGCCGAACGGCTCGAGTTCTTCTCCAGCATCGATCAGCTCGACTCGCGGCAGTGGAACGCGCTCACGGGCGGGACGTATCCTTTCGCGCGCCATGAATTTCTCGCGGCCCTCGAGCACGCCGGCTGCGTCGGCGGGGGCACCGGCTGGCAGCCGCACTACCTCGCGCTGCGCGACGCCGCGGGCCTCGCTGGTGCCGCCGCCGTCTATCTCAAGACGCACTCCTATGGTGAATTTGTCTTCGACTTCGGCTGGGCGGAGGCCTATGAGCGGCTCGGCAGGCGCTACTACCCGAAGCTCACCCTCGCTGCTCCCTTCACGCCCGCAACCGGCCCGCGCCTGCTGGTACGCGGCGGGCTCGACCAGGAAGCGATCGCCGCACAACTCCTCGCGGCGCTCGAGGGTCACGCCGTAGCCAAGGGCATCTCGAGCGTGCACGCGCTGTTTCTCGATGAGCGCGCGCACGCGGCCTGCGCCGCGCGCGGCTGGCTGCTGCGGCGGGACTGCCAGTTCCACTGGAGCAACCGCGGTTACGCGAGCTTCGAGGACTACCTGGAGTCCTTCACCGCCGAGAAGCGCAAGAAGGCGCGCCGTGAGCGCCGGCGCGTGGCCGAGAGCGGCGTGCACTTCGAGACGCGCTTCGGGGGCGAGCTCGATGCGCCACTCCTCGAGCGCATCTACGCTCTGCACCGCGACACCTTCGTGCGCCACGGGCACGAGCCGTATCTCACGCCCGCGTTCTTCGCAGAGATTGCGCGCCGGCTGCCTGAAGCGCTCATGGTGAAGCTCGCCCTGCACGGTCGCACCCTGGTTGCGGTCGCGGTCTTCTTCCGCAGCGCGGACACGCTCTACGGCCGCTACTGGGGCGCCGCCGCTGATTTCCACAGCCTGCATTTCGAGACCTGCTATCACCAGGGGATCGAGTTCTGCATCGAGCACGGCCTGCAGCGTTTTGAGCCGGGAACGCAGGGCGAGCACAAGGTGAGCCGCGGCTTCGAGCCCCGGCTCACCTGGTCGGCGCATTTCATCGCCGACCGGCAGTTTCGCGGCGCGATCGCCCAATACCTGGAGCGCGAGGGCGCCGCGGTCGAGAACTACGCGCTCGAAGTCCAGGAGCACGTCCCCTACCGCGGGCGACGCACGATGCGATAGGCGTGCATGAGGACCGTCACATGGCTGTCGGCGCACGATTCGCCCGAGTGGTTTCCGCCGCCCGAGCAGGCGCTCGAGGACCCGCCCGGGCTGCTCGCGGCGGGCGGTGACCTCTCACCCGAGCGGCTGCTGGCCGCCTACCGGCGCGGCATCTTTCCCTGGTACTCCCCCGGACAGCCGGTGCTGTGGTGGTCGCCCGATCCGCGCGCGGTGCTCTTTCCCGAGGAGTTTCATTGCACCAGGAGCCTCGCCAAGACGCTGCGCAACGCCGGCTTCAGCACCTCGATCGATCGCGACTTCCTCGCCGTGATCGATGGCTGCGCTGCGCCGCGCGCGGCGAGCCCGGGCACCTGGATCACCTCCGACATGCGCACCGCGTACCTCGCGCTCCATCGTCTGGGATGCGCCCACAGCGTCGAAGCCTGGCGCGACGGCCTGCTCGCCGGCGGGCTCTACGGCGTGCGCCTCGGCGGCGTGTTCTTCGGAGAGTCCATGTTCAGCGCCGTGCGCGATGGCTCCAAGGTGGCGCTCGCCGAGCTGGTGACGGTGTGCCTGCGCAACAGCATCGCGGTGATCGACTGCCAGCTCTACTCGCGCCACCTCGGCACGCTC
Organism: Steroidobacteraceae bacterium; assembly: GCA_035569755.1. Taxonomy (GTDB): domain Bacteria; phylum Pseudomonadota; class Gammaproteobacteria; order Steroidobacterales; family Steroidobacteraceae; genus 13-2-20CM-66-19. The sequence goes on along the minus strand of DATMMK010000006.1, from coordinate 24,250 downwards.
GGCGCGCGCACCATTCCGCGGGCCCAGTTCCAGCGACTGCTGCGCGAGCAGGTGGCGCTGCCGGCGCCACCACTTACGTAATCGCGCAGGGGTGCGCAAATTGCCTTCCCAGCGTCCTTTGTGCTCCAATCCGCGCCCCGCAGTCGTTAAAGGCCGCTGTGTCCAAAGAAGACGCGATCCAGATGGAAGGCGAGGTCGTCGAGACCCTGCCCAATACGACCTTCCGGGTGAAGCTGAAGAACGGCCACGTCGTGACCGCACACATCTCGGGCAAGATGCGCAAAAACTACATCCGCATCCTGACCGGCGACGCGGTGACGGTGGAAATGACTCCCTACGATCTCACCAAGGGCCGCATCATCTATCGCGGCCGATAGCTAGCGCCAGACCAGGCTAGACCGTGACGGCCGGCACCTGCGCCGGCTCGTAGTGCAGGACGAGCTCCGAGCCGCCCTCGTTGACCGACACGCTCACGTGTCCGCCGCTCGTCAGACGTCCGAACAGCAGCTCTTCCGCCAGCGGCCGTTTGATGTGCTCCTGGATGGTGCGTGCCATGGGACGCGCGCCCATCTTCGGGTCGTAACCCCTGGTGGCAACCCAGCGCCGCGCCGCATCGTCGAGAGAGATCGTGACGCCCTTCTGCTCGAGCTGCGCCTCGACCTCGAGGATCATCTTGTCCACCACGCGCTCGATCGTGGCCGGATCGAGCGCCGCAAACTGGATGACGGCATCGAGGCGGTTGCGGAATTCGGGGCTGAAGATCCGGCGGATCGCTTCCATGCCATCGCTGGCGTTGTCCGCGTGCGTGAATCCGATCGACGGGCGCGCCATCTCCTGAGCGCCGGCGTTGGTCGTCATCACGATGATGACGTGGCGGAAGTCGGCCTTGCGGCCGTTGTTGTCGGTCAGCGTGCCGTGATCCATCACCTGCAGCAGCAGGTTAAAGACGTCCGGGTGTGCCTTCTCGACCTCATCGAGCAGCAGCACGCAGTGCGGGTGCTTGGTGATCGCTTCCGTGAGCAGCCCGCCCTGATCGAAGCCGACGTAGCCGGGCGGCGCGCCGATCAGGCGCGACACGGTGTGCCGCTCCATGTACTCCGACATGTCGAAGCGCAGGAACTCGACGCCCATGGCGATCGCGAGCTGGCGCGTGACTTCGGTCTTGCCGACGCCGGTGGGGCCTGCGAACAGGAAGCTGCCGACCGGCTTGCGCGTCTCACCGAGGCCCGAGCGCGCCATCTTGATGGCCGATCCCAGCGCCTCGATCGCCTTGTCCTGGCCGAAGATCACCAGCTTGAGATTGCGCTCGAGGTTCTTGAGGACCTCCTTGTCGGAGATCGAGACGCTCTTGGCCGGAATGCGCGCCATGCGCGCCACCACGTCCTCGATGTGGCGTACCTGGACCACCGGCTCGCGCTCGGCGACCGGCTTCAAGCGCGCACGCGCGCCGGCCTCGTCGACCACGTCGATCGCCTTGTCCGGCAGATGCCGTTCGTTGATGTGCCGCTCGGCCAGCTCGGCCGCGGCACGCAGCGCCTCATCGGCGTAAGTGATGCCGTGATGCTCCTCGAAGCGCGGCTTGAGCCCGAAGAGGATGTCGATAGTCTCGGCCACCGAGGGCTCGACCACGTCGATCTTCTGGAAGCGCCGGGCGAGGGCGTGATCCTTCTCGAAGATCCCGCGGTACTCGCTGTAGGTGGTCGAGCCGATGCAGCGGATCTCGCCGTTGGAGAGCACCGGCTTGATGAGGTTGGACGCATCCATCACGCCGCCCGAGGCGGCGCCGGCGCCGATCACGGTGTGGATCTCGTCAATGAACAGCACCGCCCCGGGAAGCTTCTTCAGCTCGGTGATCACGCTCTTCAGGCGCTTCTCGAAATCGCCGCGGTACTTGGTGCCGGCGATCAGCGCACCCATGTCGAGCGCGAAGATCGTGCAGTCGGCCAGCACCTCGGGCACTTTGCCCTCGACGATGAGCCGCGCCAGCCCTTCGGCGATCGCGGTCTTGCCGACGCCGGCCTCGCCGACGTACAGGGGGTTGTTCTTGCGACGGCGGCACAGGATCTCGATGGTGCGTTCCACCTCGAGCTTGCGCCCGATCAACGGATCGATACGCCCGTCCTGCGCCATGCGGTTCAAGTTGGTGGTGTATTTCTCGAGCGCGCTGCCGCCCTCGCCGTCGCGCTCACCGTCCCCCTGACCATCCTCCTTCTCGGTCTTCTCCTCGGCGATCTTCGAGAGCCCGTGGGAGATGTAGTTGACGACGTCGAGCCGGGTGACGTGCTGGCGGTTCAGCAGGAACACGGCGTGGCTCTGCTTCTCGCTGAAGATGGCGACCAGCACGTTGGTCACACCGACTTCTTTCTTGCCGCTCGACTGTACATGGAACAGCGCGCGCTGCAGCACCCGCTGGAAGCCGAGCGTCGGCTGCACCTCGCGCTCTTCGCCGTCCTCGAGCCGCGGGGTGGACTGCTCGATGTGCTCCTTGAGTTCCTGGCGCAGCCTCGCGAAGTCCACGCCGCAGGCGCGCAGCACCTCACGCACCTTCGGGGTGTCGAGAATGGCGAGCAGCAGATGCTCGACCGTCAGGTACTCGTGACGTGCCTCGCGCGCCTGGTGGAAGGCGTCGTTGAGACAGTATTCCAGTTCGTTCGACAGCACTTTGAGCCGAGCCTTTCAGTGTCCGTTGCGTCCGTTCAAGCCTCTTCCAGGGTGCACATCAGCGGATGCTGGTGATCCCGGGCGTAAGTGGTCACCTGGGCCACCTTAGTTTCAGCGATCTCGTATGTGAAGACCCCGCAGACGCCCTTACCCCTGGTATGAACCTCGAGCATGATCCGGGTGGCGTTCGGGCGGTTCAGGCCGAAGAACTTTTCCAGCACATCGACCACAAACTCCATAGGGGTGTAGTCGTCATTGAGCAGTACCACCCGGTACAGCGGCGGTTGCTTGACCTCCGGTTGCGCCTCTTCTACGGCAATGCCGGAGTCGGGACGGACCGGATGCTGCTCGGGCATGACGTTCTTTATAGGGGTCGTGAAACGGCAACACAAGGGCGGGACAATGTGACGTGTTTACTCCTGCAGAAACAATCGCTTGAGAGCGCGAGCGGCCGGCCCGTATGATTGTATGGATTTGCCGCCCGAGCCCCTGCGCGACGGGTCCTCTGCCCCGTGCGAGCTGTCTTGTTAACCTCCGTTAAGCTCATGCTCCTGACCTCATGAACGCCGCTTCCTGGCTGGAGGGTTTGCCCGCCTCAGTGCACTGGCGCGCGGTCCTGCGCACCGGGGCGCCGCGCTTTGCCACCTGGGCCCTGGCGCTCGCGCTCGGCGTGCAGGCGGCATTCATCGTCACCGATCTCGCCGGCGCCGGACGCCCGGCGCACAGCGCGACGCCGCTGCCGCCGCGCCAGCAGTCGCGCTTCACCGACATCGCCGCAATCACCAATGCGCATCTGTTCGGCGCGGCCCCGGTCGCGCCGCGCAGCGACGCCAGCGCCCCGCAGACGAGCATGCCGCTGATGCTGACCGGGATCATTGCCGACAATGATCCTCAAAATGGCCTCGCCATCCTCGGACAGAGCGCACAGACCGCAAAAGTGCATGTGGTTGGCGATACCGTGCCGGGGGGCGCGCGGCTGCATTCGGTCTACTCCGACCGGGTGATCATCGACCGCAACGGCCAGCTCGAGTCCCTGATCCTGCCCCGTCAGATCACTGGCGCGGCGCCCGCGCCGTCCGCCGCCTCGCTCCCGACCCAGAGCCCCGTGGTCGAGCGCATGCGCAGGGCGCTCACCGAGCAGCCCGGGCTCATTGCCGATCTGCTGCGGCCGCAGGCGGTGATGGACGGAGACCGGGTGAAGGGGTTCCGTGTCTACCCGGGCCGCAACCGCCTCGCCTTCGCGCGCCTCGGACTGCGCCCCGGCGACGAAGTCATCGCCATCAACGGCACGCCGCTCGATGACCAGGACCGCGGCCAGGCGATTCTGAGCACACTCGGCACCTCGCCCGAAGCACGCGTCACCGTGATCCGCAATAATCAGCAGCAGGATCTGACGCTGAACATCGCCCAGGTCGCGCAGGAAGCGGAAGTCGCGACCGGCCTTCCGCCCGCTGGCCCAGGGCCGGCGCCCGCGATGCCCACGGCGGGGCAGTTTTTGCCCCCGCCGAACCTGGGGCCCGTCGCGCCGGGAACGGCGGCCGAGCCCGGGCCGATGCCCCCGCCCGCGGCGCCGGGCGCGGCGGCGACCGCCCCGCCTGAGAGGCCGTCGCCGCCGCAGGAGCCACCAACAACGCCGGAGAGCACCCAGCCCCTGTAGGCGGGGCGCGCAACGAGGGGATAACAACAGTGATACGCCTTCGCTCATTCGCTCTATGCGCGCTCGCAGCAGTGCTCGCGGGCTCGCTCGCCTCGGCGCAGCCGCCCCAGCGCATCACCCCGAACTTCAAGGACGCGGACATCACACAGGTCGCCGAGGCGGTGGCCGCCGCCACCGGCAAGAACTTCATCATCGATCCGCGGGTGCGCGCCCAGGTAACGATGCTGTCCTCGACCGCCATGTCACCGTCGGCGTTCTACGAGGCGTTCCTGTCGATCCTGCAGGTGTACGGCTTCATCGCGGTGCCCCAGGGCAACGTCGTCAAGATCATGCCCGACACCAACGCCAAGACGAGCCCCTCGATCGATCTGCCCGATCACGTGAGCTCGACCTCGGACGAGATCGTGACGCAGGTGCTCGACGTCAAGAACGTGAGTGCCGCGCAGCTCGTGCCGATCCTGCGGCCGATGGTTCCGCAGTACGGCTCGCTGGTCGCCTACCCCGCCGGCAACATCCTGGTGATCACCGACCACGCCAGCAACGTCAACCGGATGATCCGCATCATCCGCCGCATCGACCAGGTCGGAAACCAGGATCCGGAGATCGTACCGCTCAGCAACGCCTCGGCGGCCGAGATCGTGCGCGTGGTGAACTCCCTCTACCAGGGGAACGCCGCCGAGGGCAGCACCGTGAAGGTCGTGGCGGATGAGCGCTCCAACACCGTGCTGATCAGCGGCCAGGAGGCGCAGCGCCTGCGCATCCGTGCGCTGATCGCGCACCTCGACACCCCGCTCGGCGGCGGCGGCGACACGCGCGTGCGCTACCTGCACTACGCCAACGCCGAGAAGCTCGCCCCGAAGCTCAAGGAGCAGATCACCGGCATCGCACAGGCCGCCGCCGGTCCCAGCGGCGCCGCGGCGGCCGCCAACCCGCTGGCGCAGGCCGAGAAGAATGCGATGGTGTGGGCCGATCCGACCAACAACGCGTTGGTGATCACCGCTCCGCCGAAGATCATGCGCGCGGTCATGGAGATCGTCGACAAGCTCGACATCCGCCGCCCGCAGGTACTGGTCGAGGCGATCATCGCCGACATCAATTTCGACAAGGACGCCGAGCTTGGCGTCAACTGGGCGGCGTTCATCAACGGCAACAACGTCCCGGCGGGCGCCTTCGTCAGCCCGGTCGGCGGCACCAGCATCGTCGATCTCGCCGGCGCAATTCAGAATCCCGCCAGCGTCACGACCACGCTGCTGCAGGGCACGACGCTCGGTGTCGGCCGGGTCGGCGGCAGCAACGGCACGAATTTCGCCGCCATCCTGCGCGCGATCCGCGCCGACACCAACGACAACGTGATCTCCACCCCCTCGGCGGTCACCATGGACAACCAGGAGGCGGAGCTCAAGGTCGCGCAGGAAGTGCCGTTCATTACCGGCCAGTACACCGCCAACAACACCGCGGCGGTCGGCGGCGCCGTCAACCCCTTCCAGACTATTCAGCGCGAGGAGGTCGGTACCATCCTCAAGATCACGCCGACCATCTCGCCCGAGGGGACGGCGGTAATGCTCAAGATCTCGATCGAGAGCTCGACCATCGGTCAGAAGCCCGCCGGCGCCGTCGACCTCGTCACCAACAAGCGCACCGTCAGCACCACGGTGATGATCGACGACGGCGGGATTGTGGTGCTCGGCGGCCTCACCGAGAACAACACCACCAAGGGCGAGAACCGTGTGCCCTTCCTCGGCAACATTCCGATTCTCGGCTACCTGTTCAAGACTCGTAACGAGCAGTCGACCAAGAACAACCTGATGATCTTCATCCGCCCGAAGATCCTGCGCGACGCCGCGCAGGCGGCTTTTGAGACGGACCTCAAGTACAACTACATGCTCGACCAGGAGAAGCAGATCGACAAGATGGGGCGCGAGGCGCTGCCGATGCTGCCCGGCGTGCCCCGCGGATCCCTGCCACCGCTCCCTCCGGGGGGATCCGCGCCCGCGCCGCGGCCGCCCACGAGCCAGGCATCACCGGTAAGTCCCGCACCCACCGTGCCGCCCGGCACAGCCGCGGCACCCGGAACGGCGGCGCCCGACAACCCGACCGCGACTCCTGCCGATCAGTCGCCCCCGAGGCGATGAGCGCCTGCAGGCTATGAACGCGGTAACCCCGGGCGAGACGCACGCGGAGGACGCCAACACGACGTCCGACGGCCGGCGGCTGTCGTTCGCCTTCGCCAAGCGCCACGGGGTGCTGGTGCGCGGCATCGTCGATGGAGTCGCCGAGTGTGTGTGCCGCGAGAACGCCTCGCCGCTCGCGCTCGCCGAAGTGCGCCGCTACCTGCGCCGGCCGGTGCGGCTCGAGCGCGTCCCCGAGGAGGCGTTCGATCTGCTGCTGCGGCGCGCCTATGAGGCCGGCTCGGACGCCATGCAGGCGGTCGAGGGCCTCGACGAGACCACGGATCTCGCGCATCTCGCCCAGGAGCTGCCCGAGCAGGCAGACCTGCTCGACAGCGAGGATGACGCGCCGATCATCCGCCTGATCAACGCGGTGCTCACCCAGGCGGTCAAGGAGAACGCCTCCGACATCCACATCGAGCCGTTCGAGAACCGGCTCGTGGTCCGCTTCCGGGTCGACGGCGTGCTGCGTGAGGTGCTGCAGTCAAAGCGCGCGGTGGCCCCGCTGGTGGTATCGCGCGTGAAGGTCATGTCGCGGCTCGACATCGCCGAGAAGCGCCTCCCGCAGGACGGGCGCATCAGCCTGCGCATCGCCGGCCGCGCGGTCGACGTGCGTGTGTCGACCATCCCCTCCGGGCACGGCGAGCGCGTGGTGCTGCGTATTCTCGACAAGCAGGCGGGCAAGCTCGATCTGGGGTCGCTCGGCATGGACCCGGGCACTCAGAGCGCGATAGACGAGCTGATCCACAAGCCCCACGGCATCATCCTGGTGACGGGCCCGACCGGCTCGGGCAAGACGACCACGCTCTACGCGGCGCTCGAGCGCCTGAACGACAACACCCAGAACATAATGACGGTCGAGGATCCGATCGAGTACTACATCGACGGAATCGGTCAGACCCAGGTCAACACCAAGGTCGAGATGACCTTCGCACGCGGGCTGCGCGCGATCCTGCGCCAGGATCCCGACGTGGTGCTGATCGGCGAGATCCGCGACCTCGAGACCGCGCAGATCGCGGTGCAGGCGAGCCTCACCGGCCACCTGGTGCTCTCCACGCTCCATACCAATACCGCAGCGGGCGCCATCACCCGCTTGCGCGACATGGGCATCGAGCCTTTCCTGCTCTCCTCGAGCCTGATCGGGGTACTCGCCCAGCGCCTGGTGCGGGTGCTCAATCCCGACACCAAGCAGGCCTTCAAGGCCGGCGAGCGCGAGCGGCGGCTGCTCAACCTGGGTCCCGGGGACCCCTCCCCCACGCTCTACCGGCCGGGCCGCGACTCGGCCGGTGGCTATCGCGGCCGCACCGGCATCTATGAGCTCATCGTCGTCGACGACGCGATGCGCACCATGATCCACGATGGCGTGTCGGAGCAGGAGTTCGAGCGGCACGCGCGCCTCAGCACGCCCTCGATCCGCGACGACGGCCGCGCGCGTGTGCTGCGCGGCGACACGACGCTCGAGGAAATCCTGCGGGTGACGCGCGAGGATTGATGGCAGAGCGTCGGTAAACGTGGGTGCCTTCGAATATATCGCCCTCGATGCCGCCGGCAAGGAGCACAAGGGCATCCTCGAAGGCGACACGCCGCGCCACATCCGCCAGCTGCTGCGCGAGCAGCAACTGCTGCCGGTCACCGTCGGCGAAGTGGCGCAGAAGGAGGCGAAGGCCCAGCGCTCCTTCAGCCTGCTGCGGCGCGTCTCGCCGACCGACCTCGCGCTCTTCACCCGGCAGCTCGCCACGCTGGTGCGCGCGGGGCTCCCTCTCGAAGAATCGCTGCTCGCCGTATCGCAGCAGACCGAAAAGCCGCGTGTGCAGAGCATCGTCCTCGGGGTGCGCGCCCGCGTCATGGAAGGCCACACGCTGGCCGACGGCTTTGCGGAGTTCCCGCGCGTATTCCCCGAGATTTACCGCGCCACGGTCGCCGCCGGCGAGCAGTCCGGGCATCTCGACAACGTGCTCGAGCGGCTCGCCGACTATACCGAGAGCCGCGAGCAGATCCGCCAGAGGGTCCTGGCAGCCCTGCTCTATCCGATCGTCCTCACCGTGATGTGCTTCGTGATCGTCTCGGGCCTGCTGGTGTTCGTGGTGCCCAAGGTGGTCGCAGTGTTCGCGTCGGCCAAGGGGAAGCTCCCCCTGATCACCCGCGCGCTGATCGCCAGCAGCGACTTCCTGCGCCATTACGGGCTCTATCTCGCCATCGCCCTGGCGCTCGCCGTCTGGCTGTTCCGGCGCTGGCAGCGCGATCCGGCCGCCAAGCGCCGCGTGCAGCGCTTCCTGCTCACGCTGCCGGTCGCCGGCAAGCTGTCCCGCGGCTTCAACACCGCACGCTTCACCCGCACCTTCAGCATCCTCTCGGCCAGCGCCGTGCCGGTGCTCGAAGCGCTGCGCATCGCGGGCGAGGTGGTCACGAACCTGCCGATGCGGGACGCGGTGGCGGATGCAGCCGCCCGCGTGCGCGAGGGGGCGCCGATCGGCCGCTCGCTCGCCATGAGCCGCCTGTTTCCGCCGATGACGATCCACCTGATCTCGAGCGGCGAGTCGAGCGGGGAGCTCGAGAACATGCTGGAGCGGGCCGCGATCAGCCAGGAGCGCGAGCTCGACGCCCTGCTCGCGGCCATGGTAGGGCTGCTCGGCCCCTTGTTGATCATCGTGATGGGCGTGTTCGTCATGGGCATCGTTTTTGCAATGCTGCTGCCCATCTTCAGGATTAATGACCTGATCCACTGAGCCGCCGGGCCGCAGACCGGACACGGGTCACAAAAACCACACGCGCGACATTGCAGTCGCCAGGGGATCTGATTTAAGTTCGCGCCGTCCAATTCCTGCCGGACAGTCGTCCCGCATGAGCGAGAAGCCGGAATCAGACGAATTCGAGGACGAAGAAGCCGACGAACCCGTCATCGGCGACGGTGACGTCGATCTCGACCAGGTCATCAAGGACCTCGACCTCGCCAAGCGTCGCGGCCAGAAGGCCGGCGATCCCGCGTGGCGGCGCCTCGAGCGTCTGCTCGAGGACAAGCGCACCGCCGAGCTCACCAGCGACTTCGAGGACTACGAGATAGGCGACGACGGTGAGAGCCCGCGCAAGGCGCGGCGCAAGCCCCGTCACTGATCCCCGCGCCGGCTCCGCAAAAGGCGCCTCAGCCGGCCGCAGCCGCGCAGGCGGTACCTGCGGCCGCCACCTCGGCGACCGCGCCTGCGCGCGCCGCGCCGGCGCGCAGCAATTCCACATAAGCTCCGGGAGGCACCGCGCGGCTCATGAGGAACCCCTGAACCAGATCGCATCCCGCGGCGCGCAGGAACTCGAGCTGTGCGGGCGTCTCCACGCCCTCGGCCACGATCTTGAGATTGAGATTGTGTCCCAGGCCGATGATCGAGCGCACGATGGCCGCATCGCTGGCGCCGGCGGCGATGTCGTTGACGAACGCGCGATCGACCTTGAGGGTATCGAGCGCGAAGCGCTTGAGGTAGTTGAGCGAGCAGTAGCCGGTACCGAAGTCGTCGATGGCGAGCGCGAAGCCGAATTCCTTGAGCGCCTGGAGCGAGCGCTGCCCGCTCTCCACATCCCGCATCAGGACTCCCTCGGTCAGCTCGAGCTCGAACAGCGAGGCGGGCAGATGCGCCGCCTCGACTGCACCGGCGAGCCGCAACAGCACGTCCTGACGCATGAAGTCACGGCCCGATATGTTGACCGCGACCGGCGGCACCGCCAGCCCCAGCCCGCGCCAGTGCCCGAGATCGCGGCACACCTGCTGCAGCGCCCAGCGGCCGATTTCGCCGATGAGACCGGTCTCCTCGGCCACCGCGACAAAGTCGCTGGTCGGGATCTGGCCGCGTTCGGGGTGGAACCAGCGCAGCAGCGCTTCCGCCCCCGCGAGGTTGAGGCTGTGCGCCTCGTACTGCGGCTGGTAATGCACCTCGAGCTGGCCGGCCTCGAAGGCGCGCCGCAGCTCCATCTCGAGCGACAGCCGCTTGCGGGCGCGGTTGTTGAGTGCGCTGGTGTACACGCGCGCCTGGTTGCGGCCGCTCTCCTTGGCCTCGTACATGGCGGCGTCGGCGTGCTTGAGGAGGGTCTGCGTGTCTGAGCCGTGCTCGGGACAGAGGGCGATGCCGATGCTCGGGGTCACCACCAGCTCGTAGGTGTCCTGGACGAAGGCTGCGGCGAGCGCCGCCTGCGCCCGTTGCGCCACGCGCTCGGCCGCGGCGAGATCCGTGGGACCGCTGAGCACGATGATGAACTCATCGCCGCCGACGCGTGCCAGGCAGCCGGCGACTCCGGCGGCCGCGAGCGCCCCGCTCAGCCTGCCGGCGACCTGGCGCAGCAAGGCGTCGCCGGTCTCGTGGCCGAGCGTGTCGTTGATGCGCTTGAACTGGTCCAGATCGACGAACAGCAGCGCGACGCCCTCGCCGCGCCCGGCCGCCTCGGCGAGGGCCTGCGACAGGTACTCGCTGATCCATTCGCGGTTCGGCAACCCCGTGAGCCCGTCGAAGTACGCCAGGCGGTGGATGTGCGCTTCCGTCTGCTTGCGCTGCGTCACGTCGCGCACGATGGCGAGCGCCTGCCCACCCGCCTTGGGGAGAAAGCGGCACTCGAAATGACGCACGTCCTCTGCCTCGGGCACGGAGAATTCGCAGGCCACCGGGTGGCCCCTCAGGCTCGACTCGAGGCATTCCATGGCGCGGGCCCGCGCGGCGGGCGGCACCAGCTCCTCGAGGCGCGGCGCGGCGGAAGGCGGCAAGACGAGCCCCTTGATGGGCGAGTAGCAGTGGCTGATCAGCCCGGCGGCATCCACCAGGAAGATGCCGTCCGGAATCACCTTGAGGAGCGCGGAGTTCTTCTGCTCGGAGAAGCGCAGCGCTTCGACGGTGCGCGCGCCACGCAGCACGTAGCGAACGCGGTGCGCGAGCAGTGGCCAGTTGATCGGCTTTACCACGAAGTCGGTGGCGCCCGCGTCGTAGGCGAGATGGATCGAGGTCGGGTCGTCGAAGCCCGTCACCATGACGATCGGCACGTCGGCGCCGCCCGGCAGCGCGCGAATGTTGCTGCAGGCCTGATAGCCGTTGCCGTCCGGCATCTCCACGTCGAGCAGCACCAGCTGGGGCATCTGCCGCAGGCAGGCCGCCAGTGCTTCAGCGCCGCTGCCGACCGCCTCGACCGCGAAGCCGGCGTTCTCGAGCATCGCGGTCGCTATGTCGCGCAGCATGCCGTCATCGTCCGCGACCAGAATCCTCGCTGCTGCGGCGGCGCTCATGCGCTTCTCCGCAGCTCGGTCTGCAGCTCTTCGCTGACGCGCATGTGCAACGCGCGTGCCCTCTCGAGCAGCTCGCGCGCAGCGGTCATGTCCCCGGCTCGCGCGCAGCGCTCGAGCTCGCGGCAGACCTCGACGAGTGCCAGTGCTCCGACGTTACCGTTGCAGGAGCGCCAGGCGTGCGCCGCCCGCGCCAGCGGGCCGCGCTCCCCGGACTCGACGGCCTGGACCAGGGCGTCGAGCAGGCGCTGCGAATCGGCCTGATAGGCGCTCGCCACCCGCTCGAGCATCGGCTCCGAGCCGCGCGCCGGCAGCGCGCGCAGCGCCTCGAGCGTGGCGCGATCGAGCAGCAGCTCCGCCGCCGTTTCCGGCGCAGGCTCCCCGGCCTGTGCTCGCTCCGGCACTGACGCCAGCCAGCGGCCGAGGACGGCCCGCAACGCCTCGCGGGTGAAGGGCTTCGCCAGATGATCGTCCATGCCGGCGGCGAGGCAGGCTGCACGACCTTCCGCCGTTGCGTCGGCGGTGAGCGCGATGACGGGGATGTGCCGGCCCGGCGGCTCGGAGCTACGCAGCGCCACGGTCGCCGTCAGGCCGTCCATCACCGGCATCTCGCAATCCATCAGCACGAGATCGAACGGCTCGAGCATCAGGCGCGTGAGCGCCTCGTGGCCGTTGCGCGCCGTTGCGACGCTGACGCCGAGAGCGGCGAGCATGCCTTGCGCCACTTCGAGGTTGAGCTCCTGGTCCTCGACCACCAGTACCTGGCCACGCAGCACCGCTCCCTGAGGACCGGCGGGCGGCGCGGCGCCGCGCTGCCCCGCGTCCTCCTCCGCCTTGCGCCCGGTGAGCGCCGCGAGCAGCTGCCGCATGCGCAGCGGCTTGGCCAGCTCCGCGTCGAACCACTCATGGGGCTCGGTATCCGCCGCCACCGGCTTCAGGCTGGTGAAGGAGACGAGGCGCACCAGCCGTGGGCGGTTGCCGCCCGCGCTGCGGATCTGGCGCAGCACGGCCTGCGCGTCACCGTCGGCCAGCGGGTCATCGAGAATAGCGGCCTCGTAGGCCGCGCCACGCAGCTCCAGCAGCGCGCTCTCGAGGGACGATACCTGCGTGGCGCGGGCTCCGAGGGCACGCAGCGCGTTGACCATGAGAACGCGCGCCGCGGCGTTGTCATCGGCCACCAGCACCCGCATCCCATCGAGTCGCGCCAGGCCGCGCGGCGCGGCCGGCTGTGCCTCGCAGAGCGGCAGGGTGAGCTCGAAGGAGAAGGTCGAGCCTGCGCCCGGTGCGCTCGAGAGTGTGAGCTTGCCGCCCATCAGCTCGACGATCTGCCGCGAGATGGCAAGCCCGAGGCCGGTGCCGCCGAAGCGGCGCGTCGTGGAAGCATCCTCCTGGGCGAATTCCTCGAAGATCTTCGCCTGATTCTCCGACGCAATCCCGATCCCGGTGTCCGCCACCTCGACGCGCACCCGCAGCGTGCCGCCGGGCGTCCCCGGCCAGGGGCCGAGCGGCACCAGGCGGAACACGACCTCACCGCGCTCGGTGAACTTGACCGCGTTGCCGCCGAGATTGATCAGCACCTGACGCAGGCGCACCGCGTCGAAGCGTACGCGCGGCAGCGGCTCGAGAGGGGCGTCGATCAGCAGCTCGATGCCCTTGCCGGCGGCGCGCGGCGCCAGCACCTCGACGGTCTGCTCGATGAGGTCGAGAACCTCGCCGTCGGTCGGATCGAGCTGCAACCGTCCGGCTTCGATCTTGGAAAGATCGAGCACGTCGTCGACGATCCCCAGCAGCGAGTCGGCCGAGCGGTGGATGCCCTGCGCGAAGCGCCGCTGCGCGGCATCGAGGCTCGTCTCGAGCAACAGGCTCGTCAGGCCGAGCACCCCGTTCATGGGTGTGCGCAGCTCGTGGCTCATGCGCGCCACGAAATCGCTCTTGGCGCGCGACAACACCTGCAGCTGCGCGTTGCGCTCCTTGAGCTCGTGGGTGCGCTGCTGCACCGTCTCCTCGAGCTTGCGGCTGTAGAGCCGCGCGCGCCGGCGCCTGGCGCTCTGCAGCCGCCACAACCAGGCCATCAGGCCGAGCGCCGCCGCCAGGTAGGCGCCACGGGCCGCGGCGGTGTTCCACGGCGCCGGGTTTACGTGCAGCGGAATCGCCAGCGCCGCACTGCCCCAGGCATCGTCGGCGTTGGCGGCCCGTACGCGCAGCACGTAGTTGCCGGCGGCGAGGTTGGTGTAGCTCGCACGCCCCGTCGTGCCGGCATCGATCCAGTCGGAGTCGAAGCCCTCGAGGCGATAGGAATAGCGGTTATTGGCCGGCGAGGCGAAGTCGAGCGCGGCGAACTCGAAGCTCACCAGCTTGTCCTCGTAACCGAGGGCCAGCGGACGACCCGGGCCGGGGAGCTCGCGCTCCGCCAGCGGCCGGTTGAGCCGCGCGGCGGCGGTCAGCACCACCCGCGGGGCCGGCGCGGCGAAGTCGACCGCGGTAGGCACGAAGGCGTTAAAGCCGTTGGAACCGCCGAAGAAGAGATTTCCCTCGCGATCCTGATAGTGGGCGTTGGAGGTGAACTCCTCGCCCTGCAGTCCCTGCCACTCGTGGTAGACCTTGGCGGTGCGCGCGTGCGGCTCGAAACGCACCAGTCCGTTGTTGGTCGTCAGCCACAGTCGATCGGCGCCATCGGACTCGATGCCGTAGATCGCGCGGTACGGCAGCACGCTCGCGTAGTTCTCGAAGTGCACCGTCGCGGGTGCGGCGGAGCGCCCGACCACACGATCGAGGCCGCCGGTCGAGGTGCCTACCCAGACGTCCCCGCGCTGATCGACATGCAACGCGTAGATCGCATCGTCGGAGAGACTGGCGGGATCGCGGTCGTCGCGGGCGTAGTGATGGAAGCGCCCGGTCGAGCGGTCGAGCAGGTTCAGTCCCCCGCCCACCGTGCCGATCCAGAGGTTCCCGAGGGTATCCTCGGCGATCGCGCTGGCGTGCGAGTCGCTGAGAGCGTAGTCGCCGGCGGCGCCGGCCGGGTAGCGCCTGAGGCGTCCGCTCGCCGGATCGATGCTCGCGATGCCTCCGCCGAAAGTCCCTATCCAGATCGTGCCGAGCCGATCCTGATAGAGGGCCATGATGCCGTTGGCGGGCACTGAGCGCGGGTCGCCGGGCGAGGCGCGCCACACGCGGACGATTCCCCTCACCAGATCCACCTGGTCGAGGCCACCCGTCATCGTGCCGACCCACAGCGTGCCGTCGCGGTCGTACAGCAGCGCCATGATGCGGTCGTCGCTCAGGCGCAGCGAGCCGCTGCCGTGCAGGTAGCGGCGCTCGAGGCCGGTGCGCGTGTTGATCTCGACGAGTCCCGCGCCGATCGTGCCGACCCAGACGCGCCCGGCGCCGTCGTCGGCAAAGCTGCTCACCTGCATGTCGCGGAACACGGCCGTCGTGTAGTGGCCGAGCGACCAGCTGGCGGGATTCCAGTGACTCGCGCCCCCCGAGCGTGTGCCCACCCACAGTACGCCGCCGCGGTCCTGGTAGAGCGCCTGGATGTTGCTGTCGCGCAGGCTCTGCGGGTTGCCGGGATCGTTGCCGTAGCGCACGAAGCTCTGCGTCGCGCGATCGAACAGGTTGAGCCCGTCGACGGTGGCGACCCACAGCCGCTGCGCACTGTCCTCGAGGATTGCGGTTACGCGGTCGTTGCTCAGCGAGCGCGGATCGGCGGCGTGGCGAAAGACGGTCACGCGCCCGGTGGCGGGCTCGAGGCGATCGAGTCCGCCCTGCTTGGTGCCGACCCACAGCGCGCCGGTGTGGTCCTCGTGGATGACGCGCACCAGCAGGTCCGACAGCCCGGCGCCGCCGGGCGAGCGCCCGTAGTTGATGAAACCGGCTGTGGCCGGATCGTAGCGGCTCAGTCCGGCGTCGCTCCCCACCCAGATCCGGCCGGCGTGGTCGGCGTACAGCACCGAGACTGTGTCGGAGGGCAGCGAATGCGGATCGCCGTCCTTGTGGCGGAAGTGGCGCGCAGCGCCCGTGGCGGGATCGAGCCGGTCGAGACCGCGATCGAAGGTGCCGGCCCACAGCGCGCCGTCAGCGTCGATGAGCACCGTACGCACCTGGTCACTCGCCAGCGAGTCGGGCCTCGCGGGATCGTGGCGGAACAGCTGGAATTGATCGGTGCGGCGCTCCCAGCGCGCCACGCCGCCGCCCACCGTCGCCAGCCACAGATCCGTATGAGCGTCCTCGGCGATCGTCCAGATGTAGTCGCTCGCGAGCGCGCCACTGTTGCCGCGCTCACGGCGGTAGACGCGGATGGCGTTGCCGTCGTAGCGATCGAGCCCGCTCTCGGTGGCGAGCCACAGATATCCCTGTGAGTCCTGCAGGATGCCGTTGACGGTGCTCTGCGAGAGTCCGTCGCGCACCGTCAGATGCTCGAAGTACATCGGCCGCATGGCCGCAACCGGCACCGCGGCCTCGAGGCGCGAGCCCGCTCCGCCCAAAAAGGCGGACAGTGCCGCGAACGCAACGATGAGATGGCGCCGATGCATCGGTCCCTTAAGTCCGCCTCGCGGACAGCGCGCGTAACCCTCTACTGCTGAGCCGGCAGGTCGACTCCGGTGTAGGCGCTGCTCCAGGCATAGCCGCTGCTCCAGGGATAGCCGCTGCTCCAGGCGTAGCCGCTGCTCCAGGCGTAGCCGCTGCTCCAGGAGTAGCCGCTGGCCGAGGAGTAGCCACCGTTCCACAGCAGCCCATCGCCGAGCTGCTCGACGCCCCACAGGAGCCCGCCAAGCACCCCTCCGACGAGCGGCACCTGCGAGACGGTCGTGGCGAGGCCGCCGATCAGGCTACCCACGCCTCCGAGGAGCCCGCCCGAGGTGGTGGTGGTGCTGCCGGAGCTGGTGGCCATGATGTAGTACTGGCCCGTCTTGGGGTTGTAGTTGGCTCGTCCACCGAAGTGCTGCGAGCCGGTCAGGTCGGCGCCCACGTTCAACCCCTGGTTGGCGCAAGCGCTCGCCGTGCTATAGACGGCATCGTGCGCGTTCACCAGCCCGGCGCCCTGCTGGAAGACCGTGTACGCGAGCGTGCCGTCGGCCTTTACTGCCGGGCGCGCGCTGGACATCAGACGGCATTTTACGGTGTCAGGGCTGAGCGACGGACTCACCTCGAGCATCAGGGCCACCACGCCGCTGGTCACCGCCGCCGCCATCGACGTGCCCGACATCGTGAAGTCGTCCCACGGCAGATGCACCCACTGGGGGAACTCCTGCGCGAGCGTGCCGTTGTTGGGCGCATAGGCGAGGATGTGCCCGCCCATCGCCACCACCTCGGGTTTCACGAAGCCCTCGTAGGTCGGACCGGCAGACGAGAACGAGGTGAGCTTGTACTGGCTGGTCTGCAACGGGTAATAGTTGTCGGTGACCGCGCCCACGGTGATCACGTACGGTACGTTGCCCGGTACACCGACGGTCATCGGCGCAGGTCCGGCATTGCCGGCTGCCACGACCACCACGATGCCCGCCTTCCAGGCGGCCATCACCGCCTGATTGAGCGGATCCTGCCAGTAGAACGAGTGCGGCGGCGCGCTCAGTGAGAGATTCAGCACGCGGATGTTGTAGCGTGTTTTCTCGGCGATGACCCACTGGATGCCGGCGATGACGCTCGAGTAGCTGCCCATGCCCTTGGCATCCAGCACCCGCACCGCCACCAGGTTCACCCCCGGCGCCACGCCCTGGAAGTTGCCGGTGCTAGCGACACCACTGCTGGCGATGATCGAAGCGACGTGCGTGCCATGCCCATAGCCGTCGTCGATGTTGGTGGTGTTGCTGGTGGCGAGGGATGTCAGCCCGCTGAGCAGTCCGGTCGTCGTGCCCGCGGCTAGTACGTCGTGCTGCGCGATGATGCGGCTGGTCACTTCGCCCGGTACGCTCTGATCCGGCCCGTGCTGACTCCAGAGCCCGGAGTCGACCACTGCCACGGTAACCCCGGTTCCGACCGTGCCGCCGAGGTGCAACTGCCGCGCTGCGATCTCACTCGGATAGTAGGTCTCGGGCAGCGTGCCCACGGAGCTGGCATGCACCTGCGCGTCGTCGTACACCTCGAGGTACGGCACGCCGCGCAGGGCGGCCAGCTCGTCACCGTCGAGCAGGGCGCTGACTGCACCGATGACGGGCAGCTCGCTGCGCACCCGACCGCCGGCATGCGTAACCGCCCTGCCCGCCTCGGCAGCGCTGCGCGCCTGCACGATGTAGGAATACCGCACGCGCGCCGCGCCCTGGGGGCGCGCCGCGGCCGCGGGATGTACGCTGTCACCCCCGCCTGAAACCAACACGAAAAGTAATCCGGCAATCGCGGCGACAACCGGCCGCCAATGTTTGTGCTGCACCTTCATCGAACAGGCTCCTGGTTTCGATCTTGGTGGATGGAAGCATCCTTTCTCCAGGCGCATTTTCACCGGATACGCGTGTCGCTGGACAGTGACACGTCACACACAGAATGCGATGCAGGTCGCAGGATTGCTACGACACGCTGTTATGTCGAGCCCGGTGCGCGGCGCATGTCGCGCGCTCAATCTGGCGACGCCGAGGATCAAACATAACAGCGTGGCTGATCAAACATAACGAATGTCAGGCGTGGCGGATGTGTCCCGACGTTCGCTGCGGCTTGCCGCAAGTGCGGCGTCAGTGAAAGTCCCGCGAGCGGGTCGTGAGCTGCCCGAGGAGCGCGCTGCGATCGATGAGCCGCCGGGCGATCACGTGCATGACGCCGTCCTGGTGCTGCAGCTCGCCGTGCACCTCGAGCAGCCGCGACTCGATGAGCGCGCGACGCTGCGCCTGGCCGACGCGCTCCCAAACGATGATGTTCACCTGGCCGCTCTCGTCCTCGAGCGTGATGAAGGTGACGCCGCTCGCGGTTGCGGGCCGCTGACGCATGAGCACGATGCCGGCGGTGCGCACCGCGGCACCGTGCGCGGCGCGGCCGAGCTCGCTCGCACTCATGAGCGAGTCGGTGCGCAGCCTCTCGCGCAGCAGCGCGAGCGGATGCCGGCCGAGCGTGAGTCCCACGGAAGCGTAGTCGGCGCAGATTTCCTCGCCCTCGGAAGGCTTCTCGAGCAGGGGCCGGCCCTCCGTGAAACCCGTGCCCTCGCCCGCGCTCCCGGCTGCGGCGGCGGCCAGCGGCAGCGGCCGTTCGGTTCCGGCGACTTCCCAGAACGCCACGTGCCGGTTGCCGCTCAGGGAAGCGAAGGCCCCGGCCGCGGCGAGCGCCTCCAGGTCGCCGCGATCGAGCGCCGCGCGCGCGCCCAGGTCCGGCACGCTGGCGAAAGGCCGCAGGGCACGCGCCTCGATCAGCCGGCTCACGCCGCCCTGCGACAGCGACTTCACCAGCCGTAACCCCAGGCGCAAGGCGGGCTCGCCGTCAGCGCGCCGCTCGAGCGTCGAGTCCCAAAGCGAGACGCAGGCGTCCACGGGGCGCACCTCGACCCCGTGGGCGCGCGCATCGCGCACCAGCTGCGCCGGCGCATAGAAACCCATCGGCTGGCTGTTGAGCAGCGCGCAGGTGAAGGCCGCCGGCTCGTAGTGCTTGAGCCAGGCGGAGTCGTAGACCAGCAGAGCAAAGCTCAGGGCGTGCGCCTCCGGGAATCCGTAGTCGCCGAACCCCTCCATTTGCCGGTAGATGCGCGCGGCGAACTCCTCTGGGTAGCCCTTGTCATGCATCCCCGTCAGCAAGCGCTCGCGAAAGGCATCCAGCCCGCCGGTTCTCTTCCAGGCACCCATTGCACGGCGCAGTGCGTCTGCCTCGCCGGGCGTGAAGCCCGCGGCGACGATCGCGATCTGCATCACTTGTTCCTGGAAGAGCGGCACGCCGAGCGTCCGATGCAGGACGGCGCGCACCTCCTCGCCCGGATAATCGATGGGCTCCGTCCCGCAGCGACGCCGCAGATAGGGATGCACCATGTCGCCCTGGATGGGCCCGGGACGCACGATCGCCACCTCGATGACGAGGTCGTAGTAATTACGCGGCTTCAGACGCGGCAGCATCGCCATCTGCGCCCGCGACTCGATCTGGAACACTCCGATGGTGTCGGCGCGGCAGATCATGTCGTAGACATGCGGATCCTCGGCCGGGAGCTCTCCGAGCGCGTGGTGCGTGCCGCGGTAGTCGTTCACCAGCGCGAACGCACGCTTCAGGGCGGTGAGCATGCCGAGCGCCAGCAGATCCACCTTGAGGAGACCTAAGTCGTTGAGGTCGTCCTTGTCCCACTGCACCACGGTGCGCTCGGGCATGGCGGCGTTCTCGACCGGCACCAGCTCCTCGAGCAGTCCCTGCGCGATCACGAAGCCGCCGACATGCTGCGACAGGTGGCGCGGAAAGCCCGGGAAGGCCGTGAGCTCGGCGGCGAGCGGCAGCAGGCGTCCGAGCCAGGCGCTGTCGGCATTGAAGCCGGCGTCGCGCGCCCGCTCGGGAATAGTGGTGCTGCCGTCCCACCACTGCATGACGCTGGCGAGGCGGCCGCACTCCTGCGGCGTGAGTCCGAACACCTTGCCGAGATCGCGCAGCGCGCTGCGCGGCCGGTACATGATGACGGTCGCGGCGAGCGCCGCGCGCTCGCGGCCATACTTGTTATAGACGTACTGCAGCACCTCCTCGCGCCGCTCGTGCTCGAAGTCGATGTCGATGTCGGGCGGCTCGTTACGCTCGCGCGAGATGAAGCGCTCGAACAGCAGCGCCGCCCCGCGCTGCGGGTCCACCGAGGTGACGCCGAGGCAATAGCACACGCGTGAGTTCGCGGCCGATCCCCGGCCCTGGCACAGGATGCCGCGGCTGCGTGCATAGGCGACGACGTCATGGACGGTGAGGAAGTACGGCTCGTAACTGAGCTCGCTGATGAGAGCGAGTTCGTGCTCGATGGCCTTGCGCTCGGTCGCGGGGATCCCCCCGGGCCAGCGCCGCCCGGCGCCCTCGTAGGTCAGGCGGCGCAGGTAACCGGCCGGGGTCTCGCCCGGCGGGACGATCTCGCGCGGATACTCGTAACGCAGCTCATCGAGGGAGAAATGGCAGCCGTCGGCGAGCTCCGCCGCCGCCTCGAGAAGCTGCCGCGGATAGAGCCGTACGAGCCGCTCCGGCTCGCGCAGGTAGCGCTCGCCGTTCGCATAGAGCTTCGAGCCCACCTCCGCGATGGGCAAGTTGAGGCGAATCGCAGTGAGCGCGTCCTGCAGGCGACGGCGTGCACGTACGTGCATATGCACGTCGCCGCTTGCGAGCAGCGGGACACCGAGCTCGGCGCCGAGTGCGGTGAGTCGCGCGAGGCGCGCACCATCTTCCCCGTCGCGCAGCAGCTCGACCGCGATCCGCAGCTTCTCTGGAAAGCGCTCGGTGAGCCAGCGGGCCTCCCCTGCTTCGATCTGTGGGCCCGGCAACCACAGGATGAAACAGCCTTCGGGCGCCGCCGCCTCGAGGTCAGCGCGGGTGAGAGTGTATTGTCCCTTGAGCGCCGCGCGCCGCGCGCGCGTGATGAGCCGGCAGAGCCGCCCATAGCCGCTGCGGTCGATGGCGAGCGCGGCGAGCTTCAGTCCGCACACGAGCCGGAACTCGGCGCCTACGATGAGCTTCAGGCGCCGATTCCTGGCCGCCATGTGCGCGCGCACCACTCCAGCCACCGAGCATTCGTCGGTAAGCGCGAGCGCCGAGTAGCCGAGCGCGTCCGCTCGCTCCACCAGCTCGTGCGGATGCGAGGCACCGCGCAGAAAGGTGAAGTTCGACAGACAGTGCAGTTCCGCGTAGCGGGGCCCCGGCACTCTCTGGCACTCCTGACGCGCGTCAGCGCAGACGTGCGCTAACGCCGTTCACCCGAACACCCCGTGCAGATACCAGCCGTGCGGAGCGTCCCGCTCGCGGAACACCCACAGCAGTACGCCGTGTGGGTCCGCGGCGGTGTAGTAATCGCGCGCGATCTCTCCGCCATCCCACCAGCCGGTCTCGATCCGCTCCGGCTCTCCGAGGAGCAGCAGCGGACCGCGGCGCCGTGGCAGCCCGTCCTCGACCGCCAGCGACTGCGGCTCCGGCAGCAGCCAGAGCGGTCGGCGGGGTGAGCGCGCCGGCTCGTGGCACGGCGGCTTGCGGGAGCAGCCGAGCGCGGGTGGCGCGGTCTTGCCCCAGGCTTTCTCCGGCCGGTGACCCTCGAGGAACGCCAGGCCATGGATCGCCTCATCTCCCAACCGGGCGCGCAGGCGCTCGATGAGCCCGGACGCTTCGCTCGAGAAGCCGCCGCCGTGCTCGCCGGGCCGCCAGAGATGCGGGCAGTCCGGCCGATACGGCACCAGCGCGTCGGTACGCAGCTCGCAGTCGCGCACCGGCTCCGGCAATGTGAGCGCGGCAAGGCGCTCCCCGAGCAGCTCTCCCAGGCGCTGCGCATCCGCCACCGGCGCCGCCAGCCGCATGAGGCAGCGCGTCGGCGGCGAGTGCCGGTGCACGAGCCGGCACTCGAGCTCGAGCACGCCGCACTGGCGCGCCCGGAGGAACGTACCGAGCTCGGCGAGGAGCGGTGCGAGCGCGACGAGAATCGCGCTGGTGTTCTCCAGCTCGCAGGTGAGCTCACGGCGGCGACGGAAACGCAGGGGCGCACGCACGACTTCTCGCAGGTCCGCAGTGCGCCCGGTGAGCGCATCCAGGGCGGCAAGCTGTGCCGCGCCGAAGCGGCGCGCGAAGCCCGCGCGCGGCAGCCGCAGGGCTGCACCGATGGTGCGCACGCCGGAGCGTGCGAGACGCTCGAGGACATCCCGGGGCCAGCCGAGCGTTGCGAGCGGCAGCGGCGCCAGCGCACCCGTGAGCGCGCTCGGGTCGAGCACCGCCTGCGGCCTGCCGGCCCGGGCCAGCGCCAGCGCCGCGCGCGGTGTGGGCGCGAATGCCACCACCGTTCGTATGCCGAGCTGCCGGCACTCGTCCGTGACGGCGAGCTTGAGACCGGTGATGCCCGCAAACAGGTGCAGGCTCCCTTTCACTTCGAGCAGCAGGCCGTCGGGCGGCTCGAGGCTCACGCGCGGCGTGTAGCGCCCGGCGCTCCGCGCGAGCCGCTGCAGCGCCTCGGCCGGCGCGGGTGCAGTCAGATACACGCCGGCCCATAACTCGCGCGCCGATGTATCAGGAAGGTGCGGCGGGGCGAGCGCGCGCAGTGGCACGACATGCGGTGCCGGTGTTGCAGGGTGATGCGCCTCCCCAGGTCGCGTAGAAAGCAAGGCCATTTTCAGCCTCGCGTGCGCCCGGGTGCGCCGGCTGGCCAGGCGAGCTCGATCGTGCAGCGAACCGCGCCGCGGCCCTTCAGGAGAGTGACACGCACGCCTGCCGCGAGCGGCATGAGGCCGAGGCGCAGCACCGCCGGGGATGCTTCCCGGGCGGCACTTCGTGGGCGAAATAACACCCCGAGCGTCCGACCGCGCTCGGCGGCGAGCTGCAGCCGGCGCAGCTCACGCGGCTTCGGCTGCCGTGCCCAGGCGAGCGCCGCATCGCAGGCGCCCGAGCCGAGCACCTGCTCGAAAGCCCACAGCGGACGCGCACCCCCGACTACCGCCACACGGTCGAGCGCCAGACCTGCGGCAGCGAGTGCCGGCGCGAACGGCATCAGAGGAGGCGCGACCCACACGCACCAGCGCGCCGCTGCGGCACGCGTCAGCGCTGCGAGCGCGGGCAACAGCAGGTACAGCTCGCCGCTGCCAAAGCGCGCGGCGAGAATCTCGATCAGTCCGCTGCGGGGCCAGCCTCGACCGGGCAGCCACTCATCGAGCGCCGCGAAACCGCTGGCCAGGGCCTCGAGGCGTGCGGCGCCGCGACCGCGCCAGATAGCCGGATGCTCGAGCAGCCGAGCGAGCTTCGGAGCGCCCTCCATAAGTGCATGAGGTCACATCAACCCGTTCGTGCGGCTCCGGCGCACCACTCCCACCACGATGCCCTCGATTAGCAACGGCTGCTCTCTCAGATCCACCCTGATCGGCTCGAACTCGGGGTTCTCGGGCAGCAGCCACACGACGGAACCTTCCTGGCGATAGCGTTTGACGGTGACCTCGTTCTCCAGGCGTGCCACCACGATCTGTCGGCTCCGGACTTCGGAGGTGCGGTGCACCGCAACCAGGTCGCCATCGAGAATGCCGGCATCCTTCATGCTCATGCCGGTGACCTTCAGGAGGTAGTGCGGCCGCGGCTGGAACACTTCCGGATCGATCGCGAGACGCGCCTCGAAGTTCTCTTCGGCGAAGATCGGCCGGCCGGCGGCAACCCGTCCGATGAGCGGCAGCCCGATCTGCTCGCGGATCGTGTCTTTCAGCTGGATGCCGCGCGAGGTACCGGGCATGAGCGCGATGACACCTTTGCGGGCGAGCGCCCGTAAGTGCTCTTCGGCGGCATTGGCCGAACGAAAGCCAAGCTCCTCGGCAATCTCCGCCCGCGTAGGCGGCATGCCGGTCTCGGTGATGAACCGCTGAATGAGGCGCAGGATCTGTGTCTGGCGGGGGGTAAGGTCGGACATCTTGAGCATGCCTGTTT
>DATMMK010000005.1:0-54921 GCA_035569755.1 Steroidobacteraceae bacterium | reverse complement strand
CGGGGCGGCGCGCTTCGCGAGCACTGCGGAGACTGGTAGGTCTCCGCGGTGCTCTGTCAATTCAAGGGCCAGCGCCAGTGACTGCTTGCCCTCCTCGCGCGCGGCGGCCAAACTGCTGCCCAGCGCGTGAACTTCAGCATGCCAATGTCGCTCTGGACCCTGAGCTGGCGCATCAGCGGTGCTCTCTTCCTCGCGCTTGCGCTGAGTCGCGCGGTCGCTTCGCCCCCGAGCCCTGCGGACGCCCCCGGCCCCGGTTTGCCGCGCCCGCCCGGCATCGCGCCGCTCCCCAGAGTCAGCTCGCCGCGCCTCTACGTCATCGATTGCGGCACACTCACCTACAACCGTCCCGAGGACTACCAGCTCACCCGCGCGGAGGTGGCCGACACCAACATGTCGGTGCCCTGCTTCCTCGTGATCCATCCGCAGGGCATTCTGCTCTTTGACACCGGCTTGTCCGATCGCCTGGTGGGCCGCCCGCTGTGGGAGAACGTCGACGGTGGCTACGGACAGATCAAGTTCAATACCTTGCGCGGCCAGCTCGCCGATATCGGCGTCACGCCCGCCGACATCACCTACCTCGCCATCTCCCACTCGCACTGGGACCACGTCGGCAACGCCAGCGACTACGCCGGCTCGGTCTGGCTGACTCAGAAGGCGGAGCTCGACTTCATGTTCGGCACCGGTGCGGACGCGGCCTACCTGCCGCTCTACTCGGCTCTCGCTCGCTCCCACAAGGAGGTATTTACCGGCGACCACGACGTCTTCGGTGACGGCACCGTGATTCTCAAGTTCACGCCCGGCCACACCCCCGGGCACCAGGCGCTCTATGTGAAGCTCGCCCGAACGGGCGGCGTCGTGCTCTGCGGAGATCTCTGGCACTACGCCGAAGAGCGCACGCTCCACCGCATGCCGAAGGAGGAGGAGACGACAGGGACCGCGGCCTCACGGGAGATGATCGAGCGGTTCCTGAAAGAGAAGAGCGCACAGCTCTGGATCGGCCACAGTACGAGCTTCTTCAGGAACGCCATCAAGTCGCCTGGCTGGTACGACTGAGGGGCGGATCGGGCCCACGCATGGATCACATCCGCTTCGGGCTCACGGACCTCACGGTGTCGCAGCTTTGCCTCGGCACCATGTCGATGGGGAGCTCCGCCTGGAAAAGCTGGGTGCTGGATGAGCCCCAGTCGCTCCCGATCCTGAGGCGCGCGCTCGATCTCGGCATCAACTTCTTCGACATGGCCGACTGGTATTCCCTCGGGCGCAACGAAGAGGTCGTCGGCCGGAATCTCCTCAAGATGACGTCGCGCGAGAAGCTGGTGCTCGCGACCAAGGTCTTCTACCCGATGAGCGACGACCCGAAAGACCGCGGCCTGTCGCGTGAGCACATCGCAGCCTCGATCGACCGCTCGCTCGCGCGTATCGGTACCGACCACATCGACCTTTACGTGATCCATGCCTTCGATCCGCACACACCGATCGAAGAGACGCTGGAGGCACTCGACGCGACGGTGCGCTCCGGCAAGGTGCGCTATCTGGGTGCCTCCACGATGTACGCCTGGCAGTTCGCCAGGATGCATCACGTGGCGGCGCTGCATGGCTGGACGCCATTCGTCAACATGCAGTGCCAGTACAACCTGCTCTACCGCGAGGAAGAGCGCGAGATGTTCCCCTATTGCCGCGATCAGGGGATCGCCGTCACGACCTTCAGTCCACTGGCGCGTGGGTTCCTGGCGCGCGCCGACGCGCAGACCCGGCGCACGGCTCACGACGTCTATCAGGAGTTCTATGGCGATGACATCGATCGCGAGATCGCCCGGCGCGTGCGCGAGGTGGCGGCCCGCCTTGGGGTGACGGCGGCACAGGTCGCCATGGCCTGGGTCGCTGGCAGCGCCAACCACAATATTCCGATCGTAGGTGCGGCGAAGCCGGCGCATCTCGAGGTCGCCGCGCAAGCGCTGACCCTCAGGCTCGATGCCGCCGACCGTGCGTTTCTCGAAGCGCCCTACCGGCCGCGCGATGAGATCAACGACTACAACCCGGTGCGCCGTCCCCGCGCGCTGTCTCCGGACTGAGAGCTCCCGGAGCCGCTCAGGCTGTCAGCCAGGGACTGTCCTGCCGGACCTCGATCAGCGTCGGCCGATCCACGGCGAGAGCCTCGCGCACGGACTGCGCCAGGTGCTCGGCGCCCGCGGCACGCATGGCACGGCAGCCGAGGCTCTCGGCGAGTCGCAGGAAGTCGGGGCTTCGCGGCTCGACCCCGATGCGCGGAATCTGCCGCTCGTCCATCCCATCGGCGATCGCCTTGAGCGCATCGTTGTTCCAGGCGATCACCGGAAGCGCGAGGCGCTCCTCCGCAGCCGTGGCAAGCTCGTTGACCGTGAACATGATCCCGCCGTCGCCTGCGACGGCGATCACCGGCCGCCGCGGCGCGCCGATCTTGGCGCCGATGGCGAGCGGCAGCGCGACGCCGAGCGCGCAGTAGTTGCCCGAGTAGTACCAGCAGCGCTCCATCTCCATCGGCATGGCCGCCGTGCCGGAGTACACGATCTGCGTCGCATCGCCCATCACGATGGTGTCTGCGGGGAGCGCGCTGCGCAGGATCTTCCACACGCGCGCGTGCAGCTTCTCGAGGCCGGTCATCCCGGCAGCATTGCGCGCCAGGATGTCCCGCACCCGGCTCTCGCCCTCGGCACGCTGCCCGACCGGCCTGCGACCGGCGAGCGCGGCTGCCAGGGCGAGCATCGCGGCGCGCGCGTCGGACTGAATGGGCACCGCCGCCGGATACATTGAAGTCAGCTCGGTGGGGTCGATGTCGATGCGCACGATGTCACCGGTGATCTCGAGCTTCGCTAGGAAGTGATCGCCCGCCGCCACTTCCGAGCCCACGA
Source organism: Steroidobacteraceae bacterium (assembly GCA_035569755.1). Taxonomy (GTDB): domain Bacteria; phylum Pseudomonadota; class Gammaproteobacteria; order Steroidobacterales; family Steroidobacteraceae; genus 13-2-20CM-66-19. The sequence continues at coordinate 52,033 of DATMMK010000005.1, read as the reverse complement.
GCAGCACCACGTCGGCGTCGGCCAGAGCCCGCTGGCTTGCCTCCTGCAGGATCGAGCCACCGAGCGATAACGGGTGAGACTCCGCCAGAATGCCTTTTCCCGCGTTGCTGGATAGCACCGGGGCGCCGATGCGCTCGGCGATGTCGCTGAGCGCTGCCCGCGTGCCCACGGCACCGCCGCCGACGAAAATCATGGGCCGCCTGGCGCGCGCGAGGATGTCCGCGGCTTCCTCGATCGCCGCCGGGTCCGGCATCGGCAATGAGGGCGCGCGGCGGGTCCTCCACTCCCCTTCGACCGGCAGCGGCAACACGTCCCGCGGCAGCGAGAGATGCACCGGACGCGGCCGGCTGCCGCGAAACACCGCATAGGCGCGCGCTATAAGCTCCGGGATCTCCTCCGGATGACGGATCATGGCGCTGAAGGCGGTGAACCCGTCGGTAACCGCCGCCTGATCGTCGAGCTCGTGGATCGCGCCCCAGCCTTTGCCGTGCGTGAGCGTCGCAGATGCTCCGGAGAGCACCAGCATCGGCTGCGAGTCGCAGTACGCCTGCGCGATCCCGGTCGCCGCGTTGGTGACGCCCGGGCCGCCGATGATCGAGCAGACCCCGGGCTTGCCAGTGGCGCGCGCGTAGCCGTCGGCCATCAGGCTCGCGCCCTGCTCGTTGCGGCACTGCACGTGGCGAATGCCGCTCCGCGCGATGCCGCGATACAGGTCGAGGGTCATCGTGCCGGCCATGCCGAACACGGTGTCCACCCCGTAGGCGGCGAGCAGCCTCATCACCGCCTCGCCGCAGGTCATGACTGCCACGAGATTCCCTGCTAGTACTTGTACCCGATCCTGAGCCCCAGCACGCGCGGGCGCGTGATCTCCTGCTGCAGCGAGAACTGCGCCGTCGAGGTCCAGGTGCTCTGGATCACGTTGGTGAGGTTCTGCGCGTAGAGCTCGGTCGTCCAGGCATCCTTGGCGCAGCCGACCGAGGCGTCGTACATGGTATAGGGCGGATTCTCGAACCTGAGCTGATTGGTGCTGATCGCTCCACCGCTCGAGAGTGAGGGGTTGCTGCCAAACTGCGTATACGAATGGGCGGTGTGTGTCCCGCCTGCCTGCGCGAACAGATTATAGGAGCTCATCACCCACTGATACCGCAGGCGCAGGTTGAACTGCAACGGCGGCGCGTTGGCCGCCGAAGTGCCGAGCGGTCCATACGGATTCCCGAACACCAGCACGGGCTTGCCGAACTCGGCCGCGCTCGCCGGATTCAGCAGCAACGCAGGGTTGTTGGCGATCAGGAAAGGCGAGTTCGTCTGCTCGCTGCTGTCCCAGGACACCGCGCCCTGCGCCGTCAGGCCTTCCGCGAGTAGCGCGATGAAAGACGTCTCTACGCCGCGGATGCGGTAGTCGGGTCCGTTGGTGCTGAAACCCACGTTCCCGAGCACGCCGGGATCGAAGAAGGAGACCTGCGCGTTCTTCCAGTCTTCCTGATAGATCGCCCCGTTCCATTGCAGGCGGTGGTTCAGGAATTCCGTCTTCCAGCCGAGCTCATTGTTGGTCAGATCGTCGGACTTGTAGGCGAGCGGCGAGCAGTAGGTGCCAATCCCCTGGGCGTCCGGCACGTAGCAGGCGGCGCTGCGGTTGAAGGCCCCAGGGCGGAAGCCCTGCGACCAGGTGTAGTAAGCGAGCGCATCCGGCAGGAAGTGCCAGGTGACATTCGCGCGGCTCCTGAAGCCCTTGTAAGTCGTGGCGAGGCCTTCCTTGTCGATGTTGGTCGAGTTGGCCAGGCACGGTGGCAGACCGGCCTCGTAGCAGTTGGGGTTGGCAAACACGCTGCCCACCACGGCGCCCTTCTCCTCGTTGTCGAAATGGAAGTAGCGGGTCCCGGCAGTCACGGTGAGCACCTTCGGGACGATGTCGAAATCCAGCGACGCGAACAGCGCCGTCTGCGTATAGCCACGCTTCACGTCATTGAAGAAGCCGACGTTATCGCCACGTACGGGAGCGGGATTGTTGATGCTCGGGCCCGGCGGGCCGTTCTGCGGCGGGCCTATGTCCGTCATACACCCGAAGACGACCGTGGCGGTACACGGCGGCAGAGTCTTGTAGTTCCAGTTCAACTCATCGTAAATCCGCAGGTCTTCCCAGAAGGCACCGACGATGCCGCGCAGCCGCCATTCATCCGGAGTGCTGAGCCGCAGCTCCTGACTGAGGTGCGTATTGCGCTCCTTCTCAGTCCACGTGGTGGCCGGCGAGAAGCACATCGCCGGCACGCCGTTGTCGGCGCCATGGCACTGGTAGTAATCCGCGTACTTGCCGCGCGCGTAGTTGGTGTAGTCCTGCTGCGTGTCGAAGTTGCGTGTCAGGTAGGAGCCCGCGTAGACCAGCTTGAGGTCGCCCACTCTTCCGTTGATCACCAGCGCGGTGTTTTCGTACCGGTCCTTGTTAAAGGAGGGGTTGAACAACGTGACCGACTGCTGCGGCAGCGGTACCCCATCGGAGCTGAGGGGCATCTGATAGAAGACGCCTTCGGCGTCCATGTCCTGGTAGCTCTGCGTGATGAGGGCGTTCCAGCTGTCGTTGATGTTCCACAGGGCGGAAACGCGCAAACCCTCGTAAGTCACCGGATTGATCGCGTTCCTCGCCAGGTTGTTGTTGTTGATCACGGGGCTGCCGGGCGGCACGCCGAAGGCCGTCGGCGACGCGCCCGGCGCCGTACAGACGCCGGCGACCGGGGCGCCGGCCGAGCACGCGGTCGCATAGTTCGCGTAGTGGATGCTGAGGTCGGTCGGCTGCCGCGTGAAGGTGGAAGGCAGATTGTTGATGTAACCGCCGCGCCGCTCGTTATAGACCACGGCGCGCGCCGCCAGCGTGTCGGCGAGCAGCGGCAGGTTGAGTACGGCGCTGATGTCGCTGTTGGGGTCACCACCCGCGGTGGTGCCGTAGCCGGCCGTAAAGGACGCCTCGGTCTTGTTGAGCTTCGGCTTGTTGGTGATGTAACGGATAACGCCGGCCTGGGCGCCGGCACCGAACAGAGTCCCCTGCGGGCCTTCGAGCACCTCGACCCGCTCCAGATCGGCGGCATACACATCGAGGTTGCGGCCCGGCAGCTGACCCGACTGCTCGTCCAGGTAGATGGCGACATTCGGAAAGCCGCTGATCGAGCCGCCCGATTGCGTCGCCACGCTCCCCGCGCTGATACCGCGCATGAAGACCTGATCCTGGCCCGGTCCCGAGGACGGCGCCGTGACGTTGGGAAGATACCTGAGCAGATCGTCGAAGCTCGCGACGTTAAGCTCAGCCAGCGTGTCGGCGCTGAACGCCTGAACCGCGATCGGCACGTCCTGCACGTTCTGCGAGCGCCGCTGCGCAGTGACCACGACTTCCTGGATCCCGCTCGGGGTCGGGCCGGCTTCGGTCGCGGCAGGCTGATCGGCGGCCGCTACCGCACCGATGCGTGTTCCCAGGATGGCCGCAACCGCGGCCGCGCATTTCGGATTGACCTTCATCGATGGAGCCTCCCCGTCTGCGTTGTCAGTCTGCCACCTCCGCCGGGACCGAATGGCCCGAAGAGGCGCTCCGATTCTTCTGGGAACGCCGGCCGAGCCGCCGACGCGCGTTGCTTCGGCATATAGCGCATTGCATACTCGCTCGCAAGCGCACGAGGGACCATAGCTTGAGCAGCCATGCGATAACACCGGCGCAGACCGAGGTCGCATCGCTACTGCAGCGCTGGTACGTGCTCATCGTGATGTGCCTGGTCTACGCCATCAACATCGCCGCCCGCTACGTCGTCACCACCGTATTTGAACCGATCCGACTCGAGCTGAAGCTTACCGACACCGGCGGCGCGCTCCTCACCGGCCCGCCTCTCGCACTGTTCTACGTCAGCTGCGGCATACCGATTGCCTGGCTCGCCGACCGCTCCAATCGCCGCAACATCGTCGCGGCCTCACTGATGGTGTGGTCCGCGTTCACCGTGCTCTGCGGGACGGCGACCAGCTTCTGGCAGTTCCTGATCGGCCGCATCGGCGCCGGCATCGGTGAAGCCGGGGCGACGCCGCCCTCGACGTCGCTGGTGTCGGACTGCTTCCCGGCGGAGCGACGCGCCATGGCGCTGAGCGTCTTTGCGCTCGGCGCACCGATCGGCGCCTGGCTCGCATCCACGGTGGCGGGCGCCGCGGCTCAGGCCTATGGCTGGCGTGGCGCGTTCTACGCGCTGGGCGTGCCGGGGGTGCTGCTCGGGGCGCTCTTCTTCCTGACCATTCGCGAGCCGAAACGCGGCCAGCTCGATGCGGTGGCGGCCCAGGGCACGGCCTCGTTCGGCGAGGCACTCTCGTTCCTGTGGCGTCAGCGGGCTGCGTTCCACGTCATCATGGGGGCCGGCGTGTGCAGCCTGTGGGGTTGGGGGCTGGTATGGTGGACCCCGACATTCCTGTTGCGTAGCTACGGTCTGAACGTCGGGCAGGCAGGCGCGCTCACCGGCAATATTCATCTGATCGGCGGCATCCTGGCATCGATCGCCGCCGCCTGGCTCATGTCCCGCCCCTTCATGAGGGCTCCACGCCGCGTGCTGCTGGCCCTGGGGCTGGTCACCGGCTGCGCCACCGTCCCTTCGATCATCGGTTACTGGACGCACTCACTCGCGCTCGCCCAAATCATGTTCTGGTTGTACATCCCGGCGATTTACTTCTTCATCGGCCCCTGCATGGCGCTGGTGGCGAATCTGGCGCCGAGCCACATGCGAGCGACCTTCACTGCCTGGTCGGGACTGGTGGGCAACGTGTTCAATCTGATCGTCGCCGTGCAGATCGTGGGACTGCTGAGCGACTGGTTTGCCGGCGCGCACGGCTCGCACGCCGCATCCCTGCGCTGGGCGCTGCTGCTGCTCGCGCCCACGGGCTTCTGGGCGGTATGCCACTTCTACCTTGCTGCGCGAACGATCGATGCCGACCTCGAGCGCGTGGGGCACACGCCATGAAAGACTGCCTGTTGGCGCTGCTCGTCCTGGGCGGCGCTGCACCGTTGGCGAACGCCGCCGACGTCCGAGTGCTGAACGACGATGCGCACTTTGCCGAAGGGCCGATCTGGTACCAGGGCAAGCTCTACTACGTCGAATACGATCGCAACTCGGTGACCACCTGGGACGGCAGCAGGAACAGCATCTTCTGGTCAAAGCCTGGCTGCGGTCCTTCCGCGGTGATTCCAACGTCGAGGGGGGAATTCCTCGTCACCTGTTACGACAGCGGCACCCTCGGTCACATCTCGGCTGAGGGCAAGGATCTCCCCGCCTACTCACATGACAAGGACGGCCATCCCTTCACGGGTCCCAACGACTTTGCGCCCGATCATCGCGGCGGCATCTACTTCACCTGCTCGGGCACCGCGCCCGGGCCGGTGATCGACGGCAGGATCTTCTACCTCGCCGTCGACGGCACAATCACCCAGGAGGCCGCCGACGTCCACAGCGCCAACGGCATCGTGGTCTCGAACGACGGCAAGGTCCTCTATGCGATCGAGACCGAGGACAATCGGCTGATTGAGTTCAGGATCGGCGCTGACGCTTCGCTGTCCGAACGCCGCGTGTTCCTCAATCTCGACGAGCTCACCCACCACGTCACGCACATCTACCCCGACGGTGTGAAGATGGATTCCAGCGGGCTGCTCTATATCGGCCAGAATCCGCGCGACGTTCACGCCCCGCTCGCCGGCACCATCTTCGTCGTCGATGCCGCGGGGACGCTGCTGCGCACGCTCGAGCTCCCCTCGCCCGGTGTCCCGAATCTCGCCCTGAGCCCCGACGAGAAGACCGTCTACGTCATGGCACTCGATCAGCTCGACAAGTCGCCCTACAAAGGCAAGGTCTACGCAATCGCCAACCGCTGATGGGGCTACCCCGCGAGCCAGCCGCCGTCGATCACGAGGTTCGAGCCGGTGATGAAGCTGGCGCGGTCGCTCGCGAGGAATACCGCGGCATTGGCGACGTCCTGCGGCCGGCCGAAGCGCGGCCAGGGAGTGCGGCGGCGCTGATACTCGAGTCGCGCCGGGTCCTGGGCGAGTCCCGCCGCGCCGGTCACGATCTTGCCCGGCGAGATGCAGTTGCAGGCGATCAGATGCCTGGCATAGTCAACCGCTATCTGCCGCGTGATATAGATCGCGCCCGCCTTGCTCACGCCGTACGGCAAGTCGCCCGGCGAGCTCACGATGCCCTGCTGGGACCCGAGGTTGATGAGGCGTCCACGCACCTCTGCGCGCGGCTCCTGCGTGATCATCTGCTGCACCGCTCGCTTGCACCCGTAGAATATCCCCGTGAGATTGACGCGCATGACCTCTTCCCATTGCGCGGGCTGGGTCTCGAGCAGGGCCGTGCCGGAGTACGTCATGGCGTTGTTGACCATGACATCGAGCCGTCCATGCCGCTCGACCGTGGCGCCGATCAGCGCGTCGACCTGATCCCAGCGTCCCACGTCGGTCCTGTGGAACGAGGCCGTGCCCGCACCCTGAGTGATCAGCCCGACGGTCGGCTCACCGCCCTCGACCGGATCCTCGCGAATGTCGGCAATGACGACCGCAGCCCCTTCGGCGGCGAAGCTGATGGCGATCGCGCGACCGATGCCGGAGCTCCCTCCGGTGACGACGGCAACCTTGCCCGCGAGTAGACTCGACATTGGCTGCGATTATAGAGCCACCACCGATGCCCGGAGCGATCCAACCCGACCTGGAGCTCGCCGCCTCGCTCTTCGATGCGCTGAGCGGCGCGACCCGCCGCGGTCGCGGCATCGTGCGTGACAGTTACGGCGCCGGCGAGCAAGCGGCGCACGACCTGATGCGCTCGGCCGCGGAGCGCATCAGGCTCGAGGTCTCGGTCGATGCGATCGGCAACCTGTTTCTGACACTCCCCGGACGGGATCGCGCGGCGCCGCGCATCATCATGGGCTCGCACCTCGACAGCGTGCCCCAGGGTGGCAACTTCGACGGCGCCGCGGGAGTCGTCGCCGGCCTGTGCCTGCTGTCGGCGCTGCGCCACGCCGGAGTCACGCCCGGCTGCGATCTCACCGTAATGGCGATTCGCGCCGAGGAGTCGGCCTGGTTCGACATCGCCTATCTCGGCAGCGCGGGCGCCTTTGGACTGCTCGATCCGGCCTGCCTCGCGATCAGGCGATCCGATAACGGACAGACTCTCGAGGCAGCGCTGACGGCGTGCGGCTTCGATCCGCGGCCGATCCGCGAGCGCCGGCGGCTGCTCGATCCCGCGCGCATACGGGCCTACCTGGAGCTGCACATCGAGCAGGGCCCGACGCTGGTCGCCAACGGCCTGCCGGCCGCGGTCGTGAGCGGCATCCGCGGCTGCAAACGCTTCCGCAATGCGCGCTGCACCGGCGAGTACGGCCACTCAGGCGCCCTCGCGCGCCGCTACCGGCGGGATGCGGTGGCGGCTACCGTGGCATTCCTTCATCACATGGAAAAGGTATGGCTCGCGCAGGAGGGCTCGGGCGCGGATCTCGTGCTGACCACGGGTGAGCTCTACACCGACCCCCTCATGCACGGCCCGAGCAAGATTGCCGGTGAAACGCACTTCGTGCTCGATCTGCGCAGCCTCTCCGATGCCACCATGGAAGCCGTCGCGGCCGAGGCACGCGCGGCGGCCGCGCGTATCGGCGCCGAATACCGGGTCGACATCGATCTTGGCACGACCAGCGATTCGCCCGCAGCGGTGATGGACGGGCGCCTGCGCTCGCGGCTGATGAGCCTGCTCGACCGGCCCTTCGAGATGGCGAGCGGCGCCGGACACGATGCGGCCGCGTTCTGCAAGGTCGGGGTACCGAGCGCCATGATCTTTGTGCGCAACGACCGGGGCAGCCACAATCCGGACGAGGGAATGGCGCTGGAGGATTTCGCGGTCGGAGCGCGCGCCCTGCTCGAGCTGGTGCGCGAGTTTCCCCTGTGAGCGGCCGGCGGAGGAGCTGATCAGATGACCCTGCTGGTAACCGGTGCGACGGGTTTCGTCATGAGCGTGCTCGGCCGCCACTGGCTGGACGCCGATCCGAAGGCGCGGCTGGTCGTGCTCGATGCGTTCCCGCTCGACGGCGCCGCGCAGCGCTGCTTCGCGCCGGTCATGAAGCGCATGACGGTCGTCACGGCCGATGTCACGCGGCCGGAGACCTGGCGCGGCACGCTCGCCGGCCTCGGCGTCACTCGCATCGTCCATGGCGCCACCATCACGCCCATCTCCCGCGGCAGCGCCTCCGAGGCGAGGCGCGAGCCGGAGGCGGAGAACCCCGCGCGTATCGTCGAGGTGAATCTGATGGGCACCGTCGCGATGCTCGAGTGGGCGCGCACGCTGCCGGACCTCAAACGATTCATCTACGTGAGCTCGGGCGCCGTCTACAAGCACCACGGGCCGGATCGCCCCGGCGAGCCGCTGCCCGAGGATGGCTACGTGATGCCGCGCCGGCTCTACGGCATCTCGAAGCTTGCCTCAGAGTTGATCACCGAGCGTTACGGTGACCTCTTCGGCCTGCCGGCTGCGTCGGTACGCCCGTCGTCGGTGTACGGGACCATGGATCGCGCCACCCCCAGCCGGAACATGCGCCATCCGCCCAATCTGATCGCGCACCTGGCAGTCGAAGGGGTCAAACGCGTGCGCGTCAACACGCTCGACGCGGTCGGCGACTACATTCATTCGGAGGACGTGGCGCGGGCGATCGTTTCTCTGCTGCACGCGCCGCACCTGCGCTTCAGTGCCTACAACATCGCTTACGGTGCCACCGCATCGATCGGCGACCTGGTCGCCTGGGCAACCGAGAAAGTACCCGGCTTCGGCGCCGAGGTGGTGCCGCCCGAGCAAGCTGACATCGTGGCTGACCCCACGCGCTGCGACGGCATGTGGGGCGCGTACGATATCTCGCGCATTTTCGCCGATACCGGCTGGAAGCCGCGGCCGATGCGCGCGGCGCTGCATGCCTACATGGACTGGATAGCGGCCGAGCGCGCCACGACGGCCCTGCAGGAAACCGCATGAGCGCAAGCGAGCCTTACCCGCGCGACCTGGTCGGCTACGCCTCACACCCGCCGCACCCTCGCTGGCCGAATGAAGCCCGCATCGCGGTCTCCCTGGTGCTCAACTACGAAGAAGGGGGCGAGGCCTGCGTGCTCGAGGGCGATGGGCACTCGGAGTCGGTGCTGACCGATCTCGGCGCCGTGGAGGCGCTGCCCGGCGTGCGCAACCTGAACGTGGAATCACTGTTCGAATACGGCAGTCGCGTCGGCTTTTGGGAGATCATGCGGCTGCTGAGGAGCATGGGTGCGCCCGCCACCATTTACGCCGTCGGTACGGCGCTCGAGCGCAACCCGGAAGCCGCCGCCGAGCTCGCCGCGAGCGGCTTCGAAGTCGCCTGCCACGGGCAGCGCTGGCTCGACTATCAGTTCATTGCCGCAGAGGTCGAGCGCGCCCACATGCGGCGCAATGTGGACACCATCACCCGCCTCGTGGGCCGCCGGCCGGTCGGTTGGTACACCGGCCGCCCGAGTCCCAACACGCGGCGGCTGGTCGTCGAGACCGGCGGTTTCCTCTACGACAGCGATGCCTACAACGATGACCTTCCCTACTGGACTCAAGTCTCGGGCCAACGGCACCTCGTCATTCCTTACAGCTTCGACAACAACGACAGCCGCCTGCAGCGTGGGGGCGACTTTGCCACCGGCGATGAGTTCTTCACCTACTGCCGCGACGCCTTCGACTGGCTCTATCGCTCGGGCGTCGAGGGAAGGCCGCGGATGATGAGCGTCGGCCTTCACGGCCGCATCATCGGTCGCCCGGGGCGGATCGGCGCGCTGGCGCGGCTCATCGGGCACATGCAGCGCCACGAGGGCGTGTGGCTGTGCAATCGACGGGCGATTGCCGAGCACTGGCGCACACATCACGCTTAGCGGGAAAACCATGGAACCGAAGGCACCACGCAAGGTGGCATTGCTCGCCAATTGCCTCCTGAACCAGAACGCCAAGGTCTGTCAGGGCGCCAACTACCGGGCAGTGGTGTCCCCGGTGGTGGAGGCATTGCGCAGCCGCGGCTACGAGCTGCAGCAGCTCCCCTGCCCCGAGCTGGCCTTCGCCGGCGTGCGGCGCTGGTGGGCGGTCTACGAGCAGTACGACACGCCAGCGTACCGCGCCCATTGCAAGCGCCTAGCTCAGGCGATCGCGCCGCTCATCGAGCAGTATCTGCGCCGCGGCGATGAGGTGATCCTGGTCGGCCTCGACGGCAGCCCCTCGAGCGGCGTGCGCTTTACCTCGAGCAAACCCGATTGGGGCGGCCGGCCCAACCGGCCCGAGGACGACTGGGAAATCGTGCCGCGCCGGGGCATCTGGATCGAGGAGCTGGAAGCCGAGCTCGCGCGGCGCGGCCTGCCGCCGCTGCCAGCCACGGGCTGGGCACTCGATATGGGCCGCTTCGACGAGGCCGGCTCACGGCGCGACCTCGAGCAGTTCCTCGACAGTCGCGCGAGCCCCGCGGGCGCGCGCCGCAGGAAGCCGGCGGCCCGGTGAGCGGCGACAAGCGTGGCTGGCGTATCGCGCTGCTGCCCGAGGCGCTGCTCAATCCTCGCCAGCGGACTCGCGCATCGCTCCCCGAGGTCCTCGCCGTGCTGGAGTCGAGCGGCTACGGTGTGCTGCACCTTCCCCCCTCGGGGCAGCACGGCTTGCTGCTCGCCGTGATCGCCGATCAGGTGGCGGAGTACGCGCACCACGGCTACGCAGTGGTGGCGATCGGGCTGCGGACCAGGCAAGGCGACGGGCTCCATTGGCGCCGCCTGACTGCGCTGCTGCGCCACCGCGGCGTGGCGCCTCCACCTCGTCATGTGATCCGTACCGAGGTTGATGCCGCGATCGAGACGCAGCGGCTCACTGATTTTCTCTCCGGCTACGATCTGCCGGCGCAGGAGCGGCGCCGCTGGCGAGTCTAGTCCGGCAGCGGCTCGAATTCCGCGTAGAGCCTCTCGAGGACGGGCCGCTGGCCGGCCGCTATCTTGCGCAGGGCCTGCGCCCGATCAAACCACCCGCCGCGATCCACTTCGGGAAATTGCCCGGTGCGGCCCGAGCGAGGCGGCCACTCCATCTCGAACAGGTTGCTGCGCAGCGCCGCCGGATCACAGTCTCCCTCGACCGCCCAGACGTGCAGCCGCTTGCCGCTAGGCAGGCGAAAGCTGCCGAGATCATGCTCCGGACCTGCCCGGCCGGCATCGAAGCCGGTCTCCTCGGCAAACTCGCGCCTCGCAGCCGCGAGCTCGTCCTCGGTTCCATCGACGAGCCCCTTCGGCACCGACCAGGCGCCTTCGTCCTTGCGTGCCCAAAGGGGTCCGCCGGGGTGCACCAGGAACACCTGCATGCCCGGTGCGACTCGGCGATAGAGCAGGATCCCCGCGCTCACCTGCGGCATGTTCGCGGCCTCCGGACAGCGGCTAAGGAGAGTAGAGACTCGTCATGGTCGCCGTCGCGGCGAGCACCGCGACGATCAGCGCATACTCGGCCACGAGTGAGCGCTTGAACGCCCGTGTCGCACCGCGGGCCACGGCAGGGCCGAGCCGCCAGCGGTTGGCCGACGCAAGTCCCATGAGCAGCGCGAAGCCCGTCATCTTGAAGAGCAGCAGCCACCCGTAAGGCTGCGCGAACACGGCCAGCCCCGGGACCAGCGCCACCATCATCGTCACACCCGCGACGGCGAGCACAGGAACGACCCACACGGCGACCCTCGAGAATGCCTCGATCACTCGTGAGGCCCGATCGGTTTCCTCGCGCAGCGTCGCGAGGTAGAGAGCCGGAAGGGCGCCGAGCCAGAACGCCGCGACGAGCAGGTGGGTCACGAGCGCCGGGGCGAGCAACCAGCGCTCGGGATGCACGGCGGTGTGACCCGTGAGTGCAAACGACGCCGCGACCAACAGGTCTCCTCCACACGCCGTGACCTGGCCCAGCCGCCCGCTCGCTGCAAGCCCGGTCGCAATCAGGACCAGACCGAGCATTCGCACTCCAAACACGGCGCCGGCCGCGGAGCCGAGCACCATGCGTTGCAGCGACCAGTCGAGGACGCCGTCGAGCTCCCCTGCCATGCGCGCGGCCTCGAGGAGGAGCTGAGCCGCCAGAAGGGGCAGCGCCACTGCCGCCGAGCGCACCCCGAGTCTGCGGATCCCGGCGCCCGCCGCGCTCAGATGGCGCGAGAAAAACGCCAGAAAGAGCGAGATTCCCGCGGCCTGCAGCAGGGCCACGAAGCTCGCCGCCCGCAGCAGGACCGACAGAGCGTCCGGCGACACGGATCAATCGCGAGCTGCAGAGCTCAGCGGGCCGCCGGTGCGATCGTGAAACGAACCGCGCCGGAGGCGATGTGGCCGTCCGCGCTCACGACCCGCCAGGTGACGCTGTAGACCCCCGGGGCGAGCGTCGGTAGCGCAACGCGCAGTGTCCTCTCGGTGGACGTCGGCAGACTCTTCACCGCTTGCCGGGGCTCCCGGTCCCGCTGGATCCAGAGCGCCGTCAATCGCGCGGGCTCCGAGAAGCTCATCTCGAGAGCCGCCGGCACCGCCTTCAACGTGCTGCCGTCCGCGGGTGTCGAGCTCTCCAGGTGGGCGTGCGCCTGCGCCAACCGGGTGATCAGGCACGCGATCAGGGGAATCCACACTTGCGCGCGGAGTTTCATGCGGTTGGTACACTAGGCGCCGCGCACCACTCTTACAAGCCGCGGATTTCTCGCGCTGCGCCTGAGCCGGACGGATCGCTGCTCAGCGGAGCGTGACCGACCTTGCCGTCACGCCCTGGCGAGTGAAGTCGAAGCGAACCTGCATGAGACGCTGGGATGGCGAGTCCGCCGGCGGAAACGTCCATTTCTTCGCCGACTCGAGCGCCAGGCGCTCGAAGTATCTGCTGGAGCCGGTTTTGTCGGGCGTAGCCGCGAACACCGAGCCGTCCGGGTTCACGATGACTCGCACCCACACCTTGATGTGTCCGCGGACGGAGCGCCGCGCGCCCACCGGCACATCGGGAACGAACTCGTGGACCTTTGACCGCGCTGCTTCGCTCGCGGCCTCCCTGCTGATGGAGCCGGCCGAGACCGGTGCCGGCGGCTGCACCGCGGGTGCGACCGGCGCCTCAACCGGAGGCAAGGGTGGAGCCGGGGCGCTGTGGCCGCTCAGCATATGCACACCGGCCCAGACCACTCCGATGATGACCAGTACCCCGAGTATCGCGCCGAGTGCAGCGGGCCGCTGTGCCGAATCCTCCTCCGGCAGTGCGGACTCATCCTCCAGCTCTGGCGGCGCGGTCCATCCGTTCAACGCGACCTGTGCCGGCGCGGCCAACGGCGGTCGCAGCTCGGCCGCCAGTGCCGCGGCTATCACGGGCTCCGGTGTCACGGCTGCGGACCTCACACTCTCGACCGTCAGCGCCTCGGGGCTGAGTGCCTCGAATGTCATGGTCTCGGACGTCGTCGACTCCGGTGCCGGCGACTCAGCCGCATCGCTCGCAGCGTTGCGCTCGGCTGCCATCCCTTCCACCGCCGCCTCATCTGCCGCCGTTTCGGGAGCGATCGCCTCGAGTGGCGCGAGCGCCGTGACCTCAGGGGTCGCGGCCGATGCAGACTCCGTCGACTGTCCGCGCGCGAAGGCTGCGAGCTCCCTCAGCGCGGGCCGATCCTGCGGATCGGGGCTGAGGCAGCGCGTCACGATATCGCGGAATACCGGCGAGAAATCCGCTGGCAGCACCGGAGCCTCTCCTGGCTCGCTCAGTCCCGAGGGCAGACGGCGTGTGAGCGCTTCGCACAGCGTGATGCCCAGCGCCCAGATGTCACCGGCGGGCGATGTGCTTCCCTGCCGCGCCTCCGGAGGATCGTAGGCCGTGGGAGCGTGCGTACTGGTCGCACCCTCGCTGAGGCGGCGAATCGTGTCGCTCGAGACCTTCACCTGATCTCCGACCACCAGGATGTTGGCGGGCTTCAACTGGCCTTGTACCAGCTCGTGCCTGTGCAGATACGCCAACGCGTCCACCGCCGGCAGCAGCAGTTCCCGCGCCTCGTCGTCGCTCAGGGCGCGGTGAGTCAACAATTCCGCGAGAGTCTGGTCGGCGTACTCCATGAGGCCATAGAGATACGGCAGCCCTTCCAGCTGGCACCCACCCCATTGCAACAGTGGCAGCAGATTCGGGTGAGCGAGGCTTCCTGCCCTCTTCCAACGTGGCAGCAGCAACTCCGCCAGTGCGCGATTGGTGGGAACGAGTTTGATCGCCACGTCCGCCGGGCCTCGCGCGGCCATTCTGGTGAGGAAGACGCCGCTGTGATCCGAGGAACCGAGGAAGCGCCCCAGAGGGAAGGTGGCGTTGATGAGCTCTCCCTGCCACCGCGTCCAGACTTCGCTCAACGACTCACTAGCCTCCACACTCATGATGCCCCCCAAAATGCGGCCGCCGATCTTTTCAGCAGGTCAATCCCTGAAACGATAGTCCCTAGAAGCACTTACGGCACTACGTCGACAAAATGCGACAGTGAGAGCTTTGGAGGTCCAAATGCTCGGGCGCATCCTGCAAAGCCGCGGCGACCTCAGGCATCGCTACGGGTTGTTGGAGCATAGAGCACGAGGCGCACGTGGACCCGTGCATGCTCCTTGCGTGTGGATACTTCTTCGGGCGTGATTATGTCCTCTCGGGCGTGTCGATCCGCCATCCGGTGGTTCGTCGTGTGGCCAGAGCCCCTAACGGAGGAACCATGAAATACATGACATTCGTTCGCCTCCCCGAGTCTTATCGGGAGTCTGGCCCGCCGCAGGAGTTGATGGAGGCCATGAACAAGTTCGTGGAAAGGCTCGCCAGGGAAGGCAAATTCGTCGACGGCGGCGGCCTGCTCCCCAGCAAGGACGGCGTGCGCGTGCGTATCGCCAAGGGCAAGCTCACGGTTATCGACGGTCCGTTTACGGAGACCAAGGAAGTCATCGGCGGCTACGCGATACTCGAGACCGAGTCCCGCGCGGAAGCGCTGCACATCCAGAGCGAGTTCATGGAGCTGCACCGCAAGTACTGGCCGGAATTCGAGGGCGAGTCCGAGCTGCGGCCGATGTTCGCACCCGGCGAGGGACAGCCCTGCCCGAGATGACCGCACACGCTCCAGGCCATCCCATGCCACGCGCGGTGTGGATGTTGGGGCTCGTCAGCATGCTCATGGACATCTCCTCGGAGATGATCCACGGGCTGCTGCCCGTATTTCTGGTCTCTGTGCTCGGCGCCTCGACGACGATGGTCGGAGTGATCGAGGGAGTCGGCGAGGCCACCGCCTCGATTTCCAAGTTGTTTTCCGGCTGGCTGAGCGACCGGTTGGGCAAGCGCAAAGCCCTGACGGTCGCCGGCTACGGTCTGAGTGCGCTCTCGAAGCCGCTGTTCGCGCTCGCCACCAGCACCTCGCTGGTGCTCGTGGCTCGCTTCTCCGACCGGATCGGCAAAGGCATCCGCGGCGCGCCGCGCGACGCGCTCATCGGTGACCTCGTGCCCGCGGGCAGCCGCGGCGCGGCCTATGGGCTGCGCCAGGCGCTCGATACCGTGGGTGCCTTCGCCGGACCACTCACTGCAATAGCGCTGATGGCCGCACTCAATAATGACTTCCGGCGGGTCTTCTGGCTGGCGCTGATCCCGGGGCTCCTCTCGGTGCTGGTGCTGGTAGTCGGCGTCCGCGAGCCGCAGCAGCACTCGAGCGCGCCGCGAGCGCCGGTCAGCATCGACCACTGCCGTGCGCTTGGGCGCGCCTACTGGGCGATCGTGGCCGTCGGAGCGTTGCTGACGCTGGCGCGCTTCAGCGAGGCCTTCCTCATCCTCCGCGCGCAGGGTGCGGGGCTGCCGCTGGCGCTCGCTCCGCTCGTGCTGGTGGTGATGAACGTCGTCTACGCAGGCTCGGCGTATCCGCTCGGAGCGCTCTCCGACCGTGCCAACCGCAGGCGCTTGCTGGCACTCGGCTTCGTAACCTTGGTCGCCGCGGATCTGGTGCTCGCCTGGGCGCCCAATCTGTGGATCGTCATGGGCGGCGTTGCGGTCTGGGGGCTGCACCTCGGCATGACCCAGGGACTGCTCGCGGCACTCGTGGCGGACGCCTGCCCGGAGAATCTGCGTGCCACCGCGTTCGGCGTATTCAATTTTGCGAGCGGTGTGGCGCTGTTGGTGGCGAGCGTGTTGGCCGGCCTTCTCTGGGCGCACGTGGGACCGTCCGCCACTTTCATCGCCGGCGCGGCCTTCACCATTCTCGGCCTCGCGCTGCTCCTGCCGATGCGCTCGGCATAGGCGAGACTGCCTGTGACACCCTCCTGCGCCGATGAGCGTAACGCCGACCAGGTCGCCTACTGGAACGGGCCCGCCGGCAGGCGCTGGGTGCAGCGGCAGGAGGAGCAGGACCGGTTGCTCGCGCCGGTGGCAGAGGTGCTGTTGGATCGCTGCGCGGCGCGCCCCGGCGAGTCCGTACTCGACATCGGCTGCGGCTGGGGCGGGATTGCCGTTGCACTCGCGAGGCGGGTAGCTCCGGGCGGCCAGGTTCTCGGTATCGATGTGTCGGAGCTCATGCTGGCGCGGGCGCGCGAGCTTGTCCCGCGGGGACTTCCGGTCGAGCTCGCGTTGGGCGACGCCACGGTCTATCCGTTCACGCCCGGCCGGGCGGATCTGCTGTGCTCGCGTTTCGGCGTGATGTTCTTCGGCGATCCCGCACGCTCCTTCACGAACATGCGCCGCGGATTGCGCAGCGGCGCGCGCGTCGCGTTCGCCTGTTGGCGCGAGCCGCGCGAGAACCCCTGGCTGATGTTGCCGCTGCAGGAAGCGTATCGGCACGTGCCGCGCCTGCCGGAAGTCGGACCCGAGGATCCCGGCGCATTCTCGTTCGCAGCCGAGCGCCGGGTCCGCGATATCCTGCGGCGCGCCGGGTTCGACGCGATCCGGCTCGAGCCGGTGGATCTCTCCCTTGACCTCGCCGGCGGCGCGGGGCTCGAAGGCGCCTTGAATACGGCCGCCGGGATCGGTCCCACGAGCCGGGCGCTCGAGGGCCAGTCGGCCGCCGCGCAGGCCGCCGCCATGGAAGCGATCCGTGCGGCGCTCGCCACGCACGAGGTCGGCGGCCGCGTGCCGCTCGCCGGCGCGATCTGGATCGTCACCGCCGTCAATCCCTGAGACGGACGTCTTGCACTGACGGCTCCGTGGCGGCTGCGGCCGCGCGTTCCTCGCCTGAACCGACGCCGGTTCCGCAGACCACCTAGTGGGCAGTTGCTTGCCCTCATCCACGGTCATCACTTGAAATTGTTCGTTCCCGCCCCTGCCGCGGCGTTCGCCGCCGTTTGGTTCGCGCTGCTCGCGTTCCCGGAGAGTGCGAGCGCCGTGCCCAGCTTCGCCCGTCAGACGGGATTTCCCTGCGCGCAGTGCCATACGCTTGCCTTCGGGCCGGCGCTCACCGCCTACGGCCGCGAGTTCAAGCTCAACGGTTATACCTTTGGCGCGGGCGAACATCCGCTGCCGCTCGCGCTCATGATGCAAGGAGGCTTCAGCCGCTCAGAGACGCCGCAGCCCGCTCCTCCCGCACCCCATTTCGCGAGCAACGACAATCTCTCCGTCGATCAGGTGTCGCTGTTCGTTGCGACGCGTCTGAGCGATCACATCGGGGTGTTCGCCCAGACCACCTACAGCGGCGACGGGCGGCATCTCAACTGGGATAACACCGACATCCGCTACGCGCGGCCGCTTACGTTGCTCGGTAGCGCTGCGGTGGTCGGCGTCTCCGTCAACAACAACCCGACCGTGCAGGATCTGTGGAACTCGACGCCGGCCTGGGGATATCCCTACATCAGCTCGCCGCTCGTGCCGCACGGGAGCGCGGGTCCCGTCATCAGCGGGACACTCGCCCAGCTCGTGATCGGTGCCACTGCCTACACCCTGATCGATGAGCGCCTGTACCTCGAGGCAGGCGCGTACCGGGGTCTCTCCGATCGCTGGCTCGGCAACGCCGGGCTCTACCCTGCCGACAATGCGCACGTGCGCGGCGGCGTTCCCTACTGGCGCGGCGCCTGGCAGGTTACCTCCGGCGACCACTACTTCTCGGTCGGCGCGTTCGGACTCGACGTCACGCTGCGGCCGGACCCCACGGCGCCGGCCACCAATCGCTATACCGACGCGGCCATCGATGGCACCTATCAGTACACACCCAGGGAACCCGCCGCGATCGTCGTGAACGGCTCGCTCATCCACGAGCGCCAGCAGCTCGGAGCGAGCTTCGCCTCCGGCGCCGCCGGCAACATGACCGGCCGGCTCGACGCCCTCGAGATTGATGCGTCCTTCATCTGGCGGCAGACATGGAGCGCCGGCGCCGGCCTCTTCGACGTGAGCGGCACGCGCGACCCCGTGATGTATGCGCCGGCTCCGCTCACGGGAAGCCGTGGCGGCTCGCCCGACACGCGCGGCGGCACGCTGCAGCTCGAGTACGTCCCGTTCGGCAAGGTCGGATCCTGGCTCCGCCCCTCGGTCAACGTGCGCATCGGTCTGCAGTACACCGCCTACGCCCGCTTCAACGGGGGAACGGTGAATTACGACGGCTTCGGCCGGTCGGCGGGCGGGAACGACTCGTTGTTCCTGTTCGCGTGGCTGGCGTTCTAGGGCTACTCGCAAGGAGTTTGAGTCATGACAGCGATGAGAAGACTGGCGGCGGCTGTGCTGCTGCTCGGGGCGGCGCGCGCACACGCCGATCCGTGCAAGCTGACGATCGAGAGCAACGATCTCATGCAGTTCAGCGCGCGTGAGCTCGCCGTTCCGCCGGATTGCTCGCAGATCGAGCTGACGCTGCAAAACGTCGGCCAGCTTCCCGCCAGGGTCATGGGGCACGACTGGGTGCTCGCGCGGGAGAGCGACATGCCGGCGATCGTGAATGCGGCGCTCGCCGCCGGGCCGGCCCATGGCTTCGTGCCCGAGAATGACTCGCGCGTCATCGCCGCGACTCACCTCGTCGGCGGCGGCGAGAGCACCACGGTGCACTTCAGTACGGCCGCGCTGGTGCCGGGCGGGCGCTACTCCTTCTTCTGTACCTCGCCGGGCCACTCGGCCATGATGCGCGGCCGCTTCCTCTTCGGTGAGCCCGGACGGCTCGCGCAGGCCGGCAAGCCAGACACGCACTCGCGGTGACCTCTCAGAAGCTCTTTTTGAGACCTATGTAGAAACCGTGGGGCAACACACTCAGCACATAGGGTGTGTTGGGATTACTGTGCATGAGCCAGCCGGCGGCGCTCCCGAGCGCAAACCCGGCGATCACATCCGATTGCCAGTGCGCCTGCACCTTCATGCGCGCGATCCCGTCGTAGAGAGGCAGCAGCTCGAGTGCATAGATCCAGGGGTCCTCGTGGCGGTACTCGAGCACCAGCGGCGTGACGCCTGAGCTCACCAGCGTCACCTCGCCGCTCGGGAAGCTCTGGTTACCGTGACCCTTGAACCACAGGTTGGGATCACCGCCGCTGTCAATCGGCCGCACGCGCGAAGTCGCGTACTTGAGCGCCAGGGCTAGCAACCCTGAGGCCGCCGAGGAATCGATCGATTGCCAGAGAGTCCGGCCGAAGCGCGTATCTGCGCCCTCCCACAGCGCTCCGCCCACCTCGAAGGCGATCATGCCGTACTCGAGCGCTTGCTGTTTCGGGCGCGCCCAGATGCCGCTGTTGTCGTAGCTCCATTCGTGATCGATGCCGAAGGGGCCGCCGCCGGCAAAACACACCGGCACCTGTCCCAGGAGCAGCACCAGCAGTGCGCACCTCAAGCCCGCAGTGTTGTCGGTGGACGCGCGCATTGGAGAGAATGAGTCAGCAGACCCGGGCCGACGTTAGCATATGCGCGAGCGCGCGGAAGGACTGACACGCATTCTCATTTGCCGCACGCGCTGGCGCGTCGCGCTGGCGCTGTGTCTGCTCGCGGCGACGCCGTGCGCGCTGGCACAAACCGACGAAATCCAGGTCTACAACGCCGAGATCAATGCACCGGGCCAGCTCAACCTGACCTGGCACAACAACTTCACCCCCACGGGGCGAGCGCTGCCGGCTTTCCCGGGAGGCATCGTGCCGGATCACGCACTGAATGGTGTGCCCGAGTGGGCCTACGGTGTCACCGACTGGTTCGAGGCCGGACTCTATCTGCCGGTCTACTCACGCACTCGCGATGGCGCGCTGCTGTTCGACAGTGCCAAGCTGCGCGCACTCTTCGTAGTGCCGGACGCGCACGATCGCGGCTTCTTCTACGGCATGAATTTCGAGCTGAGCTACAACGCTCTGCATTGGGAACCGAGCCGCTTCTCGGGAGAGATCCGCCCCATCATCGGCTGGCACCTCGGCCGCTACGATCTCATCGTGAACCCGATCCTCGACAGCGACTTCGACGGGCTGACGAAGCTCGACTTCGCGCCCGCCGTGCGCCTCGCCTACAACCTCAGTCGGAAGGTGGCGTTTGCGCTCGAGGAATACGCCGACTTAGGCCCCCTCGAGCACTTGCGCTCCGGCTCGGCACAGCAGCACACGCTGTTCGCGGTGCTCAACTGCGGTAGCGGCGGCGGCAGCAGTCTCGAGTTCGGCATCGGCAAGGGCCTGACGCGCGCGAGCGACTCCGTCGTGGTAAAGCTCGTGCTCACCCATGCGCTGTAGGCCGCCTCCCGCTGCTGCCCTCGATGGGCGCTCATATCTGCCTCGAATGGCCGCTTGCCACGGCTGGCGCGCGCATTATGCGGCTCATGCCTTAAAATTCCGGCCTGGTAGTTAAGGGTGACCGATGAACAGAATCGTCACACTGCTTGCAGTGCTGTCAGCCTGTGCGCCGGCAATGGGCGAGGAGCCGAAGTCCTTCGATGCCGCCGCCGCCTTCGGCGCGCGCGAAAGCACTTCCGGCATGGCTCTCTCTCCCGACGGCAAGAGTGTCGCCTACCGCACGCCGCTCGAGGGCCAGGGGTCGGCGCTCTACACGCTGAGTCTCGATCCGGGGGCGAAGCCCAGGCTGGCCCTGGCTGTCAACGGCAAGCCCGAGCGCCTCGGGCACTGTTTCTGGGTCGCGAACGATCGTCTGACGTGTCACGTCTACGCCAACCTGGCGGACCCGACGGCCGGCATCGTGTCCTTTGACCGGCTGGTAGCCGTGGATGCCGGCGGCACGAACGTCAGGCTCCTGAGCAGGCCCGATACCGGACACGATTGGGGCCGGCAGGGGAGCGGAGGCTGGGTCATCGACACGCTACCCTCAGAGGACGGTGACGTTCTCATGGCGCGTCCCTACGTCCCGGAAGTCCGCAAGGGCAGCCGCTTCGGGTCGGAGGCCGAGGGACTCGGCGTCGATCACATCGATACACGCACGCTCGTCGTCAAGCGCGTTGAGCCGCCGCGCCCGGACGCCGGTGAATACATCAGCGACGGGCGTGGCGCGGTGCGCATCATCGGCCTGCAACAACGGGTTGGCGCGAGCACCACCACCCAGGCGAGCGGTATGATCGACTACCTCTACCGCGCGGCGGGCTCCCAGGACTGGCACAAGCTGAGTGAGTACGACTCGATCGAGCGTACCGGTTTCAACCCCTATGCGGTCGACCCCGAGCGCAACGTCGCCTACGGTTTCAGGAAGACCGACGGGCGCATGGCTCTCTTCGCTGTGAGCCTCGACGGCACGCTCACGGAGCAGCTCGTCTACGCCAACCCGGACGTTGATGTCGACGAGCTCGTAACCATCGGCCGGCAGCGCCGTGTGGTGGGCGCCTCCTATGCCACTGACAAGCGCCACAACGTCTACTTCGACCCCGAGGTCAAACAGCTGCTCGCCTCGCTCGCCAAGGCGATCCCGCAGCAGCCGATACTCGATGTCGTGGACTCGAGTCTCGACGGGAACACCATGCTCATCTTCGCGGGCAGTGACTCCGACCCCGGCGTGTACTACCTGTTCGACCGGAAAGCGCACCGGCTGGAGACGTTCCTCGTCGCGCGCGCACCGCTCGAGGGTGTAAAGCTCGCGAACGTCACACCGATCACCTATCCGGCGGCGGATGGTGTCCAGGTCCCCGCCTACCTGACGCTACCCCCGGGAGTCACGAGCGCCAAGGGACTGCCCGCCATCGTCCTGCCCCACGGGGGGCCGAGTGCGCGCGACCAATGGGGCTTCGACTGGCTCTCGCAGTTCTACGCCTCCCGGGGCTTCGTGGTGCTGCAACCGGAGTTTCGTGGCTCGCTCGGCTACGGCGATGCCTGGTTCCATCAGAACGGCTTCAAGTCGTGGAAGATCGCCATCGGCGACGTGCTCGCCGCCGGACACTGGCTCGTCGATCAGGGCATCGCCGATCCCCACAAGCTCGGCATTTTCGGCTGGTCCTACGGCGGCTATGCGGCGCTGCAGTCCACCGTCGTCGAGCCCGGCCTCTTCAAGGCCGTAGTTGCGGTCGCACCCGTGACCGATCTGTCGGCGCTCCGAGAGGAGTGGCGCCGTTGGTCGAATTACTACCTCGTGGGCACGATAATCGGGGACGGCCCGCACGTGCGCGAGGGCTCGCCGCTACAGAGTGCGGACAAGATCAAGGCCCCTGTGCTGCTGTTCCACGCCGCCATGGACCGCAACGTGAGCATCGAGGAGTCGAAGAGCCTGGCGGCCCGGCTGAAAGCGGTGGGCGGCCGCTGCGAGCTTGTCACCTGGGACGACCTCGACCACTATCTCGAAGACTCGAGTGCACGCGCGCTGATGCTGCGCAAGAGCGAGGCGTTTCTGCGCCAGGGCTTTGGCCTGTGACAGAGACCGATCCCTTTGCGACCCATCACCGGCGCATCCTCGGCGAGCTCGCGGGCCTCGCGGCACGGCGCACGGCGTTTACGCTCTGCGTGGTGGTCCACTGCACGGGGTCCACTTACCGAAAGGCCGGCGCCCTCGCCCTGGTAGAAGCGGACGGCCGACGCCTCGGCGTCATCTCGGGAGGGTGCCTGGAGTCGGACCTCGAGTCGGCCGCGCGAGCGGCGCTTGCGCAGAATCGTCCGCGCGTCGCGCTCTTCGATACCCGCAGCGACGACGACCTGGTGTTCGGTTCAGGCTCCGGTTGCCGCGGCCAGATGCAGGTGTTGCTGCTGCCGGTCGCTGCCGGTGCGGCGCACCCGCTGTGCGAGGCGCTGCTGTCCGCCGAGCGTGCCCAGCGGCCCCTGAAAGCTGCATTCGTCACCGCCGGGCCGCACGTCGGGAGCGGCTTTCTCTGGTCGGCGAATGTCGAGACCGAGCTCGCGCCGCGCATCGAGGCGGCGCGTGCACTCAAGGGGCGTCCCGTGGGCGAGCATCATCTCGCGGATGGACTCACCGGCGCGGTCGTGCTGTTTGCGCCGTCACCGTGCATCCTGCTGGTCGGCGCCGGCCCCGAGGCTCCGGCTCTGGTCGGCATCGCCGGCCGGCTCGGGTGGCGCGTCATCGTCTCGGACCATCGCGAGGGGCTGCTCGCCAAGCACGCGGCGGGTGCCGAACGCACCATCTGCGAGCGTCCCGCCGAGGCGCTCGCCGCGCTTGGCGACCAGCGGCTCGATGCCTGCATCGTGATGACCCACGGCGCCGCCAACGACCGCGAGGCCCTCGGCGCACTCGCCCGGCGTGCGGTCCCCTTCATCGGGCTGCTCGGGCCGCCCGCACGGCGCGATGAGCTGCTCGCTGAGCTCGACCCCGGAGCGCGCGCCGCACTCGCGCCGCGCCTGCATGCGCCCGTCGGGATCAGGCTCGGCGGGCACGGGCCCGAGATCCTCGCACTGTCGATCTGCGCCGAGTTGCAGCGCTTTCTCGCCGCCGGCAGCGGCGCGCACGGCCCGAGCTGAGCGCTCGCGCATCCGGCGGGCCGCGTGCAACAATGCGCGCCGATGCCGATCGTCAGAGGATTGCTCGACCGGGTGGTACTGGTGGCCGCAGCAGTAGGCGGCGGTCTTATCCCCGGCTTCATCGCGCAGTATCGCCAGCGGCTCGGCGGCCGCCTCGACCAGGCGAAGCTTGATCTCGAGCCCTGGCAGAAGCTCGCCGACCAGTTCTATCACGGTGACATCGACAAGCTGATTCAGTATCACGTCTCGAGCACCGACCCCACGTTCCACTCGGAAGGCGCGGTCATCCGGGCGCTGGTGGCGAGTGTGCATCAGCTGCAGGCTGCGGTGGACGCGCTGCACGGAAGCCTCGCGAGCCAGGTGGCCTACCTCGCCGTGCACGCCGACCCCGCGTTGGCGCGCGCCACGCTTGGGGACTGGGTGCCGACCTTCGCGCTCTCCGGTGAAGGGCTGGTGTTCGCGGTGGTGTTCGCGCTGGTGATCTGGTTGGTCTTTCACGCTCTGTGGTGGTTGCTCGGGCACACCGGCCGCCTTCTCCTGGGCCGCCGGCCGCCCGGGTCGTGGCAACGCCGCGCACGGGAGCTCGATTCCGGGTCGTTCGGACCATAATCGCTCGCACAACAAGGGGATAATAATGAGCAGACTCACGCTCGCGCGCGTGTTCGCCGCGCTGTTTCTCGCCGCCGGCCTGCCGAGCGTTGCCGAGGAGGCGTCGGAGACGCGGCTGCTGCGCCAGCCGACGCTGTCGCGCGAGCACCTCGCGTTCATCTACGGTGGCGACATCTGGGTCGCTGACCGCAACGGGGGAAATCCGCAACGGCGCACCGCCCACGCGAGCGCCTATGGGCCGCACTTCTCACCCGACGGGCTCTGGATCGCTTACACCGCGACCTACGCCGGCAACGCCGACGTCTACGTGATTCCGACGGCCGGGGGTCAGCCCCGGCGCCTGACCTGGCATCCCGCGCGCGACGAGGCGGACGGCTGGAGCCCGGACGGCAAGCGAATTCTCTTTGCCTCACCGCGCGCGATCGCCAACAACCGCTCCAATCAACTCTACGAGATCCCCCTCGCAGGCGGTTTCGAGCGCAAGGTCATGGAAGCGGTGGCCTGGGAAGCGGCCTGGTCGCCCGACGGAACGCGCCTCGCCTACCGTCCATACCGCACCGCCTACGAGCTGACGTCCGGCTGGCGTCAGTATCGCGGCGGCACCACCACCCCCATCTGGATCCTCAACCCGGCGAGCGGAGCGCAGCAGCAGGTCCCGCACGAGAATGCCACGGACCGCGCGCCCGCCTGGGCCGGCGACGACGTCATCTTCATCTCCGACCGCAATGACGGGGCCGGCAATCTCTTTGCCTACGACACCCGCGGCAAGCGCCTACGCCAACTGACGCACGAGACCGTCTGGGACGTGCGCAGCTTCGCCGTCTCGGGGCGTACCGCGGTCTACGAGTGCGGCGGACGGCTGAAGGAGCTCGACCTCGACTCAGGTAACCCACGGCCGCTCGCGATCACGCTGGCGACCGAGGCGACGCAGCTGCGCCCGCAGTGGAAGGACGCGAGTAAGACGATCACCTCTGCATTTCTGTCACCCACCGGCAAGCGCGTCGTGGTGTCGGCGCGCGGCGATGTCTTCACGGTGCCGGTCAAGGACGGGTCGATCCGCAATCTCACCGGCACCTCGGGCGTGCGCGAGCGAGATGCGCTGTGGAGTCCCGACGGCGCACGCATCGCCTACCTCACCGATCTCGGCATGCAGCACGCCATCGTGGTGCGCGATCAGGCCGGCCTCGACAAGCCGCAGGTGCAGCCGCTTCCCAAGGGGATCTACTTCCACCTCCTTGCCTGGTCGCCGGACGGCTCGACGCTGATCTACGAGGACAATCACCTGCATCTCTACGCGTTTGCGCTCGGGAAGGCCACGAGCGCACTCATCGACACTTCCCTCGACCGCAACGGAATCGAGGTGAGTTTCTCGCCCGACAGCCGCTGGCTCGCCTATACCGTGCAGGGGGCAAACCACTTCACCCGCATTCGCGTGCATGATTTCAGATCCGGCCAGAACGCCGACCTCACCGACGGCCTGAGCGACGCCGACAGCCCGGTGTTCGCCCCGGGGGGCGAGTACCTCTACTTCACCGCCTCCATCAATTCGGGCCCGAGCCAGGTCGGGCTCGACCTCTCGAGTCAGGAGCGTGCCCTGCGTCGCGGTATCTATGTCGCCGTGCTGGCCGCCGGAGGCCGCTCGCCGCTCTTGCCCAAGCCGGGCGATGAGGACGCGAGCAAGGCGGACGCGGACGACAAGGACAGCTGCAAGGGCCCGCCGAAGCCCGACAAGGCCGCGGACAAGCCGGACCCCAAGGCCCCCAAGCCGCCCAGGTCAGTGACGATCGACTTCGACGGGTTGCAGGGCCGCATCATCGGTTTTCCGGTGGCGGAGCGGCGCTATGAGTCGCTCGCGGTCGGCTGCGACGGCGCCCTGTTCTATGTCGAGCGCCGCCAGCCCGGCATCACGCACGAGCCGCCCGATGCCGAGCCCGGCAACGACGGAGAGCTCTACCGCTTCGACTTCACCGAGCGCAAAGCGAAGTCGCTCAAACAGGGGATCGAGGACGTCTCGATCAGCGCCGACGGCAAGAAGCTGCTGCTCGTCTATGCCAAGGGCAAGCTCGAGATCGCCGACGCCAATGAAAAGCTCGATGCCAAGCCGATCGACCTGAGTCAGCTCGGCATGTACGTCGATCCGGCCGCCGAGTGGCAGCAGATCTTCGACGAGGCGTGGTGGATGGAGAAGGAATTCTTCTACGACCCCAATATGCACGGCCTCGACTGGAACGCCGTATACGCGCGCTACAAGCCGCTGCTGAAGTTCGTGCAGCGCCGTGAGGACCTCACGGATCTGCTGATCGAGATGATCGGCGAGATGCAGGTCGGCCACAACCGCCTGAGCGGCGGCGACGTGCCCGGCGAGCCCGGCACCAAGACCGGGCTGCTGGGCGCCGACTTTGCGGTCGAGAACAACCACTATCGCATCAGGACCATCTACCGCGGCGACCGTTGGAATCCCTTCCTGCGGGCGCCGCTCGCAGTGCCGGGCGTCACCGTGAAGGAGGGAGACTATCTGCTCGCGGTCAACGGACGGCCACTCGATGCGAGCGAGAATCTCTACGCGTTCTTCGAGCAGACCGTCGACAAGCAGGTGACGCTCAGCGTCGCCCCCGACCCGGCCGGGGCCGGGGCGCATAACGTCGTGGTCCAGCCGATCGCCGATGAGGCGGGGCTGCGCCAGTGGCGCTGGATCGAGCACAACCGCGAGTACGTGGAGAGGAAGACCGGCGGCAAGGTGGCCTACGTCTATCTGCCCAACACCGCGGCCGACGGCTTCCAGTACTTCAACCGCATGTTCTTCGCTCAGATCGACAAGCCCGCGCTCATCCTCGACGAGCGCAGAAACAGCGGCGGCCAGGCGGCGAACTACGTGATCGAGATCCTGAGCCGCCCCTACCTCTCCGGCTGGAAGGACCGCGACGCCCAGGTATTCAGTACCCCGGGCGGCGGCATCTACGGGCCGAAGGTCATGCTGGCCGATCAGGACGCGGGCTCGGGCGGAGACTTCCTGCCCTGGGCGTTCAAGCATCAGAAGCTCGGCACCCTGATCGGCACGCGCACCTGGGGTGGGCTGATCGGCATCCGCTCGAATCCCGACCTGATCGACGGCGGGCAGCTCACCGTCCCATTCTTCCGCTTCTTCACGCCCGAGGGTGAGTGGCGCGTCGAGAACGAAGGCGTCGCGCCCGACGTCGAGGTGACGCTCGACCCGGCGGCCGTGAACCGCGGCGAGGACCCGCAGCTCGATGCCGCGATCGCGACCGTGCTCACGCAGCTCAAGGACTTCAAGCCCGTGCAGCTGAAGAGCGCGCCGCCTTACCCGACCACGCTGGGCAAATGAAGCGCCCGGGCCCGCGAGGCCGGGACGTCAGTTGACCCGCTGAGCGCCGGCTTCAGGTAGCGCGCAGTGCCGTCGTCACCGGCACGCGCGCCGCCCGCAGCGCCGGCAGCAGTCCGCCGAAGAAGCCCATGACCAGCGCCCAGGCGATGCCGATCTCGGCGAGCCTCGGGGTGACATCGAGCTTGAAGCTGAAGCCGAAGGGGCTCACCGCCATGCCGTGGAAGAAGAGCCACGCCACGGCCGCCCCGAGCAGCGCGCCGGGCAGGGCGAGCAGCATCGACTCGACCAGCGTCGCAAGCACGATCGCACCGGAGCCGAAGCCGATCGCGCGCAGGGTCGCCAGCTCGCGGCGGCGCGCGTCCACGATCGAGTAGAGCGAGTTCACCGCGCCAAGCATGGCCCCCAGCGCCATGATGGCGCCCACGAAGTAGGCCGCGAAATTGAGGATTGCGTTAAAGCCCTTGAACCTCTCCTCCATCTGTTCCCGCTCGCGCCTCACCTGCAGATGCAGCGCGGGATTCGCCTCGAGCGCAGCGCGAAAGGCGGCGAAGTCGCCGGGAGTCTTGAGCCGAACGGTGACTTCGTTGAAGGTGTTGCGCCCGAACACCGTCATGAGCGTTTCGGCGTCGGCCAGCACCAGGCACTGCATGCTGTTCCCATGGTCGTAGTGTCCGACCACCGTCCAGTCGATGCCGCGGACCGCACGCCCGGCGCCGAGCTCGAAGCCGGTGAACGTGCGCACGCATGGATTGCTGACGACGAGCTCGTGCAGTCCCGGCTGGAACATG
The DNA here is from genome assembly GCA_035569755.1 of Steroidobacteraceae bacterium. Classification (GTDB taxonomy): domain Bacteria; phylum Pseudomonadota; class Gammaproteobacteria; order Steroidobacterales; family Steroidobacteraceae; genus 13-2-20CM-66-19. The sequence goes on along the minus strand of DATMMK010000005.1, from coordinate 23,475 downwards.
CGCCCATCGGTGAAGTGCATCTCCGGTCTCATGGCGGTCACGGTGGGGCTCGTGCCGATGAGCGGAAAGAAAACCCTGACGCCCGTACCGCGGCGGTGCCCCTCGATGATGACGATGGCCTGGTGCCCGATCAGGGGCTTGCCATCGCTGCCCGAGGCGATACCGGGCAGATCGGCCACCGCCGTAGCCTCGTCCCTCGAGACGCTGCTGTCGAGGCCGCCCGAGCCCCGGCTGGTGACGACCGCTATGTCGTCGCGCACATCGCCGAGTGCCTGCCGACGCGCGCCGGTTCCCATGGCCAGCATCGAGACCAACACGCCCACCGTGCAGGTCACGCCGATCAGGATCGTAACTGCAGAGCCGCCGCGCGCGCTGAGCCCCCCGAGGTTGAGCCGCAGCAGGGCGGCCGATTGGCGCAGGAAATTCATCTAGCGCTCCGCCAGTGCGGTCGCAACCCTGAGGCGCGCCGCAAGCAGCGCCGGCACCGCCGCGCTGATCAGCGCCACCAGCACTGAGATGCCGAGGCCGATCACGAGAGTGATCTTGGGCATCGACAGCCCGGTTACGAAGCGCGCCGCGATCGGCAAGACAGCAGTGGCCAGCCCGAGCCCCGAGGCGGCAGCCAGGATACACACGGCCAGAGCCTCTCCCAGAATGAGCAGGAACACCGTGCGGTCGGTGAAGCCGATGGTCTTCAGCACCGCGAGCTCGGAAGTGCGCTCGCGCACGGACTGCACCATCATGGTGGCGATCGCAAACAGCAGCGCGGCGAGCACCGCGCTCACGACCGCGCGAATGAGAAAGTCGAAATCGCCAATCTGCTGCACCTGCTGTTGGGCAAGCTCACGGATCGACTCGGTCTTGGTCTCGTGCGAAGAGTTGGCCGAGAGCCGGTCGATCGCATCGGCCACCGGCACGGCGACGCTCGGGTCAGTCACCGAGACGTTGAAGTGATTGACCGTTCCCTTGCCGGTCGCCCGTGCCTCGTCGTAGTAGGCGAAATTCATGAGGATCTTGTCGCCGCCGCCGCCGAAGTCACTGTCCGTGAAGGTCCCGGCCATCTCGAAGGTCCAGTTTGGTGAGCCGGTCTTCTGTGCCGTACGGCAGATGAGCGGAATCCGGTCGCCGGTCTTCCAGCCGAATTTCTTCGCCGTGGTTTCCAGCACCAACGCGGCAGTGCGCGACTTAGCAAAGGCGGGGAGATCCTGGGGCCGGATTGCGAAGGTGAAGGCCGTCGTCCAGTCCTTGTCGGGCGCGACCGCCACGCTGAGGACTCCCTGCTCGGGCTTCTGGTAGTAACAGAGGAACAGTTCCACGGGGATGGCTACCCGCACTCCCGCGACCGAGCGGATCGGGTCGAGGAAGCTGACCGGCAGTCCTTCCATGATGAGGCTCAGACGGCTGTGCACGATCAGCAGATCCGCGCGCGCCGCGTCCACCGCATGCTCGACTCCGGTCTTCAGGCCCTGCAGAACGCCGAAAAGCACGAAGGCGACCGCCACCTGCAGGAAGATGAGGATCGTGCGCCCGGGCTTGCGCCAGATGCCGGACCAGATGAGCGGCAGATATTTCATGCGGGGTGTTTCCCTTACACGCGGCAGATCCGGCAGGCCGCGGCGAGCCCCGCGTAGGGCTCGCCCTTCGCCGTGAACTCATGCGCGATGTAGCCCCCGAATCCGCCGTCAGCGATCGTCTCCGCGATGGCGTGATAGTTGAGCTCCTGCGTGTCATCGATGTCATGCCGCCCGGGTACGCCCCCGGTGTGGAAGTGCCCGATCCATTGCCGGTGCTGACCGATGGTGCGGATGACGTCCCCCTCCATGATCTGCATGTGGTAGATGTCGTAGAGGAGCTTGATGCGCGGCGATCCTACTTTCTCCATTACGGCTACGCCGAAGGCCGTGTGATCGCCCTGGTAGTCGGGGTGATCGACCTTGCTGTTGAGGAGCTCGACACACACCGTGACGCCGTGCTTCTCCGCGACCGGCGCCACCCGGGTGAGTCCCGCGGTGCAGTTGGCGACACCCTGCGCATCGCTCAATCCCCGCCGGTTGCCGAACATCGCGATCACGTTCGGCACGCCCGCCCTGGCCGCGAGTGGAATCGCCGCGCTCAGCTCCTCGATCAGCGTGGCGTGGTTCGCCGGGTCGTTGAAGCCGTTCTCGATAAAGTGCTCGCGGCGGCTCGCGTAGCCCATCGAGCAGGTGAGGCCCGCGGCGCGCGCCGCCTCCCATTCGTCGCTATGGAGAAGGTCGATCGCCCCGAGTCCGAGTGCCCGAACGCGCTGACAGACCTTTGGCAGCGCTCCCGGCAGCGTCCAGCGGCATACCGACTGCCGCAGCCTGCCTGCGGCCGCAGGCTTCGCCGCGGTTCCGGCCGGCCACAGAGCGGCGACCGAGGTTGCCGAGGCGCCGAGGAAGCACCGCCGGGAAAGCCGGTCAGCCACTAGATATCGCCGCGCTTGAGCTGCTGCACCGCGTAGTCGCAGGCGCGCGCGGTGAGCGCCATGTAAGTAATCGACGGGTTCTGATTCCCCGAGGACGTCATGCAGGCGCCGTCGGTCACGAATACGTTCGGCACGTCGTGCGCCTGATTCCACCCGTTCAGCACCGAGGTCTTCGCATCCCGTCCCATGCGCGCCGTCCCCATTTCGTGGATGCACAGTCCCGGCGCGAGCTCATCGTTGAAGGTGCGGATCTCTTTCGCCCCGGCCGCCTCCAGGATCTCCGCTGCCGTCACCTGCATGTCCTTGAGGAGCTCGAGCTCGTTCGGCCCCCAGGTGCACTGGATATGCAGCGCCGGCACGCCCCACCGGTCCTTGAGCGTCGGGTGGAGCGTGCAGAAGTTGTCGGAGCGCGGCAGACACTCGCCGAAGCCGCCCAAGCCGACGCGCCACGGACCGAACTCGCGCAGCAGCGAGCTCTTGAAGGCCGCGCCGAAGCCCCTCTGGCGCGCACCGCGCTCCCAGCCTCCGCGGCCGCCGCTGCCCTGGAAGCCATAGCCGCGCACGAACTTGCCGTGCTTGTCGGTCACGTTGCGAAAACGCGCTACGTAGATGCCGTTCGGCCGATGACCGAAAGTGCGGTGGTCTTCCATGCCCGGGATCGTCGCCTCGGCGCCCGCGCCGAAGGCATGGTCCATGAGGTTGCGGCCGAGCTCCCCGCTCGAGTTGGCGAGTCCCGACGGGAAGCGCGCGCTCTTCGAGTTGAGGAGTATCCGGGCGCTCTCGAGCGCCGAGGCGCATACGAACACCAGCCGCGCACGGAACTCGAGCGTCTCGAGCGTATCGGCATCGACCGCGCGCACGCCGCTCGCGCGGCTGGTGCGCTCGTCGTACAGCACCTCCGCGACCACACTGTTGGGGCGCAGCGTCAGGCGCCCGGTGGCCGCCGCCGCCGGCAGCGTCGAACCGATGCTGTTGAAATACGAGTGGGTGATGCAGCCGCGCCAGCACGGCCCGCAGTAGTGACAGGCGGCGCGCCCGAGGTGCGGCTGGGTAAGGATCGCCGCACGGCCGATGGTGAGCACGCGCTCGCGCCCCCAACGCCTGCTCATCGCCTCGCGCACGTGCAGCTCCGCGCAGTTGAGTTGCATCGGTGGCAGAAATTCCCCGTCGGGGAGCTGCGCCAACCCCTCCGCCTGGCCGCTCACGCCTATGAATTTCTCGACATGACTGTACCAGGGGGCGATATCCGCGTAACGAATCGGCCAGTCGACGCCGATGCCCTCCTTCGCGTTGGCTTCGAAGTCGAGATCGCTCCAGCGATAGACCTGCCGCCCCCACATGAGGGATCGGCCACCGACGTGACGCCCGCGGATCCACAGGAACGGCTTGTCGCTGTCGTTGTGGTAGGGGTTCTCGTGATCGTTCACGAACCACTTCGACACCCACTCATCGCAGGCACCGGCCTGCGATTGAATGGGCTGCTCGGCCTGGAGCCGGCGCAGGTTGCCGTAGCCCCGGTACGGGAGCGAATAATCCTGCAAGTGCTCGACGAAGTCCTGCGCGGGCACGATCGGCGGTCCGGCCTCGAGCACGAGCGTCCTGAGCCCATTCTCGGTGAGCTCCTTGGCGGCCCAGCCGCCGGAGATCCCGGAGCCGACGACGATCGCGTCGTAGCTCCCGGACTTCGGCTCAGACGCTGACACAGCCATCGTACCTTCCGGGAATGATCGGAGCGTTGATGAGGTCCTTCGCCACGGGCTCGGAGGTGAAGTAGGCGAAGACCACCAGGTGCTTCAGCAGCTCGTAGCCGCGCTCCGCCGTCATCGGCTGCCGGTCGAGCAGCGCCTGCTCGGCCCGGGTCGGAGGGAACTGCGGCAGCTGCCCGTCGAGGGAGCGGATCAGCGACTCCTGGTCCTGCCGGCTGGCGGCTGCGACCGGTGCACCGCCGAGCGAGCGGCTGCGCGCGTCGATGGCCGCGAGGCCCTCGAGGAAGCGGGCGCGATCGCGCTCCGGCATCGACTCGGTGAGGAGCAGATCGATGAAGCGGCTCACGCCCACTTGGGTTGCCCCGACCGTGTCGGTCTGCGGCAGCAGGATCTCGGCGATACAGGTGACGGCCGCTTCCTGCTCGGGGTTGAGGGTGCGCAGACCGGCCGCTGCGGCACGCGCGTGCAGCGCGGCGGTGAAGGATGGCTCCCGCAACGGCAGGAGCGACAGTCCCGGCAGCAATGCGGAAATGCCCGCGAGCGATCCGAGGAACTCGCGCCGATCCACGGTAGGGTGATCCTCTGTGCGGTGGCGAGCCCGGGACGCTACCACACATGGAGACCGCGCGGTTAGAGCTTGCCACCGCCCGGGCATTAGAATGAGCTCATGAAGCGCATATTGCTGGCGTTGCTCGCCGCTGCCCTGGCGGCGCTGTCGGCCACCGCGCCGGCGGCCACCGTAGGCGTATCCATGGCCCAATTCGACGACAACTTCCTGACCGCGGTTCGTGCCAGCATGAAAGAGCGCGCGCAGCAGCTTGGCGTGCAGATTCAGTTTGAGGACGCCGAGAATGACATCGGCCGGCAGCTCAACCAGATCCAGAACTTCATCGCCCAGCACGTCGACGCCATCATCGTCAATCCGGTCGACACCGACGCAACTCCGCGCATGACGCGCCTGGCGGTGAGCGCCGGCATCCCGCTGGTGTACGTGAACCGCATGCCGGCCGACCGGCAGCTGCCGCCGCGTGTCTCCTTCGTCGGCTCGAACGAGACTGAGTCCGGCACGCTGCAGATGACCGAAGTTTGCCGGCTCCTCGGGGGCAAGGGTGACATCGTCGTGCTGATGGGCGAACTCACCAACCAGTCGGCGCGCCAGCGCACCCAGGACATAGAGGACGTGATCGCGCGGCCCGCCTGCCGCGCGATCCGCATCGTCGACCGGCAAGCCGCCGACTGGAAGCGCACCGCCGCGGCCGACCTCGTGACCAACTGGCTGAGCGCCGGAGTCCGTCCGGCCGCCGTGGTCGCCAACGACGACGAGATGGCGATCGGCGCCATCCAGGCGCTCAGGCAGGCAAAGCTCCTCGGCAGCACCATCGTCGCGGGCATCGACGCAACTGCGGATGGGCTCGCGGAGATGAAGGCTGGAGCGCTGCGGGTGACGGTGTTCCAGAACGCAGCGGCACAGGGCCGCGGCGCCCTGGACACCGCCCTCAAGCTCGTGCGGCACGAGCCGGTGCCGTCCTTCGTGTGGGTACCGTTCGAGCTGGTGACGCGCGACAACCTGGCGCGCTATCTCGGGCAGCACTAGATGGCAGCTGCCGTCGCCACCCCCGTGAGACCCGACCTGCTCGAGGTGCGCGGGGTCTCGAAATCCTTCCCCGGAGTCGCGGCGCTCGAGGACGTGACGCTGCGCCTTCGGCACGGCACGGTGCACGCGCTCATGGGCGAGAACGGCGCCGGCAAGTCGACGCTGATGAAGATCGTCGCGGGCGTGTGCACACCGGATAGCGGCGAGCTGCGGCTCGAAGGCCGCGCGCTGCGCCTCGGCTCCCCGGGCCAGGCGCTCGCGGCGGGCATCGCCATGATCCATCAGGAGCTTAACCTGCTGCCCACCATGAGCGTCGCCGAGAACATCTGGATTGGCCGCGAGCCGCTCAATGCGCTGAGACTGGTGCGTCGTCGCGAGCTCAACCGCAGGGCGCGCGACCTGCTCGAGCGGCTCGCCGTGGACCTCGATCCGCAGGCGGAGCTGCGCACCCTGCCGCTCGCCGCGCGGCAGATGGTCGAGATCGCGCGCGCGCTGTCCTACGATTCGCGGCTCCTCATCATGGACGAGCCGACTTCGGCGCTCACCGAGCGCGAGGCCGAGCGGCTGTTCGCGGTGATTCGCGATCTGCGTTCGCGTGGCGTCGGCATCTTCTATATCACTCACCGCATCGAGGAGCTGTTCGCGCTCGCGGACGAGATCTCTGTGCTGCGTGACGGCCGGCACGTCGGCACCTCTTGCCCCCGCGACCTCACGCGCGACGACATCATCCGAATGATGGTGGGGCGCGAGCTCCCGCCGCCCGCCGCGGCCGCACCGGCGCAGGCCGGTCCGGTCGCACTGTCGGCACAGGGGCTGAGCGTCGCGGGCGAGTTCGAGGATGTGAGCTTCGAGCTGCACGCCGGCGAGATCCTCGGCGTGGCGGGGCTCGTGGGCTCCGGCCGCAGCAAGCTCGCCGAAACGCTCTTCGGCCTCGTGGCTCCCACCGCGGGCGAGATTCGCATCGGCGGCAGCGCGGTGCGGCTCGACTCGCCTGCGGCGGCGATCTCCCGCGGCCTCGGCTTCCTCACCGAGGACCGCAAGGAGAGCGGCTGCTTCCTGAGTCTCAGCGTGCTCGAGAACCTCGAGATCTCGGTCCTCAGCCGCGACTTCGTCCGCATGGGGTTCGTGCACGCCGCTGGGGCGCGGCGCGCGTGCGAGCGGATGGTCAGCGCGCTGCGGGTCAAGACGCCAGGCCTGGGCGAGCGCATCGAGAATCTCTCCGGCGGCAACCAGCAGAAGGTGCTGCTCGGCCGCTGGCTGCTGCTCGAGCCGAAGATCCTGATCCTCGATGAGCCGACCCGCGGGGTGGACGTCGGCGCCAAGGCGGAAATCCATCAGCTCATCGCGCGCCTGGTCGCCGCTGGCACCGCGGTCCTCATGATCTCCTCGGAGATGCCCGAGATCCTCGCCATGAGCCACCGCGTCATGGTGATGCACGAGGGCCGGGTCACCGGCATTCTCGAACGCGCAGCAGCCACTCAGGTGAAGATCATGGATCTGGCCGCACGCTAGCCGCCCACAGGCACTACCCGCATGCAACAGGCCCTGGCAGACCGAACCGCGCCATCCGCCGCCGCCGCGCGCGTGCGCCGCCTGCCGCCCGAGGCGGGGATCCTGCTGGTGCTGATCGCGCTCGCGCTCGCCTTCGAGCTGCTCGGGTGGATCTTCGTCCATCAGAGCTTTCTCGCCAACGAGCAGCGGCTGGTGATCATGATCCTGCAGGTCTCGGTGATCGGCGTCATCGCCGTCGGCGTCACGCAGGTCATCATCACCGGCGGCATCGATCTCTCTTCGGGCTCGGTGGTGGCGCTCACCGCGATGGTCGCAGCCAGCCTCGCCCAGTCCTCGGAGGCGGTACGCGCCGTCTATCCTGCGCTCATCGATCTTCCGGTGATCGTGCCGGTCGTCGCCGGGCTCGCGGTCGGCGCCGCGGCAGGTCTCGTCAACGGTACGCTGATCGCCAGCACCGGCATTCCGCCCTTCATCGCGACCCTCGGGGTCATGGTGAGCGCGCGCGGGCTTGCCAAGTGGTACACCCGCGGCCAGCCGGTCAGCATGCTCACCGACCCGTACGCCGCCATCGGCAGCGGTGCCGTTCCGGTCGTCGTCTTTCTCGCCACCGCGCTGCTCTTTCACGTGGCGCTGCGCCACACACGCTACGGCAAATTCACCTACGCGATCGGCGCCAACCGCGAGGCGGCGCGCGTCGCGGGGATCCGCGTCGGACGGCACCTGGTGCTGGTCTATGCCATCGCGGGGTTGCTGTCGGGACTCGCCGGCGTGCTCACCTCGGCGCGCGCCGTCTCGGGCCAGGCCGGCATGGGGCTCATGTACGAGCTCGATGCAATCGCGGCCGCCGTGATCGGCGGGGCCTCGCTGTCCGGCGGCGTCGGGCGCATCACCGGGACGGTGATCGGTACGCTGATCCTCGGGGTCGTGACCTCGGGCTTTACGTTCCTGCGGATCGACGCCTATTACCAGGAGATCGTCAAGGGCGGGATCATCGTCGCGGCCGTGGTCGCCGACCAGTACCGGCGCCGGCGTCGATTGACGGCTACCTGAGGGGCGCACACGATAGGGTTCATGAGCACTACGGATTACGAGCAGCGAGCCCCCGGCGACGGCAAGCCCTACGACCCGATGAAGGAGCCGCGCTTCACCGAAATCGCGACCTTCATGCGCTGTCCGCTCGCCCACGCGCTCGACAATGTCGACATCGGTCTCATCGGCGTCCCGACCGACCTCGCCGTCACCAACCGACCCGGCGCCCGCCACGGCCCGCGCGAGATCCGCAATTCCTCGAGCCTGATGCGCGGCTACAACGTCGCGCTCGGCGTCAACCCCTATGAGCTGTGCCGCGTCGCCGATCTCGGCGACGTGCACCTCTCTCACCGCTACGACCTCGAGCGGCAGAACGAGGACATCGAGGCTTTCTACCGCCGCGTGCAGGCGGCCGGCATTCTGCCGGTGAGCGCCGGTGGCGATCACTCGATCACCTACCCGATCTTCAGGGCCCTGGGTGCCAAGCAGCCGGTCGGCATGGTGCACGTGGACGCGCATTGCGATACCTGGGGCGAGTTCTTCGGCTCGAAGTTCACGCACGGCGCGCCGTTTCGTCTGGCGGTCGAGGCCGGCGTGCTCGACCCGAAGCGCACCGTCCAGATCGGAATCCGTGGCGCCCAGAACTTTCTCGACGGCATCGAGTTCTCGAAGTCACATGGCATGCGCGTCGTGTTCATGGACGAGTTCGCCGAGCTCGGCGTCGAGAAGGTAATCGCCCTCGCGCGCGCGGTGGTGGGCGACGGCCCGACCTACATTTCCTTCGACGTCGACGGCCTCGACCCCGTGTACGCCCCCGGCACCGGCACGCCTGAGATCGGCGGCATCACGACGCTCGAGGCACTGCGTCTGCTGCGCGGGCTGCGGGGTCTCAATCTCATCGGCGGTGATGTCGTCGAGGTCGCGCCGCCCTATGACCAGACCGGCAACACCGCGCTCGTCGGCGCCACCATGATGTACGAGATCCTGTGCGTGATTGCCGACCGGCACTTCGGTGCCGCGCGGCGCGCGTGAGTGGCGAATCACAGCCGCTAGGCTCGCTCGAGGTCGCCCTGCAGCACGGCGCGCGGCTGCTGTCCTCCCGGCCGGCGCTCGCCGTCGAGCAGGCCGCCGAGATCCTCAGGGTCGCACCCGGTCACCCCGGAGCGTTGCTCCTGCTGGCGGTAGCGCAGCGCGCCGCCGGCGATCTGCCCGCCGCCCTCACCGGGCTCGAGGAGCTCGGTCGCCGCCGGCCGGGATGGGCTGAGGCACAGTACGAGCTCGGCGTCACGCTCGGCAGCGCCGGGCAGGGCGAGGCTGCGATCGCCGCGCTGCGCCGCGCCGTCGCGCTCAAGCCCGACCTGCCCGACGCCTGGCATGCGCTGGCCGACCACCTCGCGGGGGCGGGTGAGACCGCCGGCGCCGCTGAGGCCTATGCGCGGCACATCAAGGCCGCGACGCGCGATCCGCGGCTGCTCGCTCCCGCGGCAGCCCTGGTCGAGAACCGCATTCCCGAGGCCGAAGCGCTGCTGCGCGCGCACCTGCGGGCTCACCCGACCGATGTCGCGGCCCTGCGCATGCTGGCGGAGGTGGCCGCACGGCTGCGACGCTGGCGGGACGCGCAGACACTCCTCGAGCGCTGCCTCGAGCTCGCGCCCGGCTTCGATGCCGCGCGCCACAACTACGCCCTCGTGCTCAACCGCCAGGGAAAGGCGGTCGCCGCGCTCCCGCAGGTCGAGCAGCTGCTCGAGCGGGAGCCGCGCAACCCCGGATATCGCAATCTCAAGGCCGCGGTGCTCGTCAACCTGGGTGAATACGCTGAGTCCGCCCGCATCTACGCGCGCGTGCTCGAGGAGTTCCCGCAGCAGCCGAAGGTCTGGATGAGCTACGGGCACTCGCTCAAGACCACCGGCCGCTCTGCCGACGCCATCGCCGCCTACCGCGGCGCGATCGCCCGCGAGGCGACACTCGGTGAGGCGTGGTGGAGCCTGGCGAACCTCAAGACCTTCACTTTCTCGGAGCCCGACGTGAGCGCGCTGCGTGCGGCGCTGGTGCGCGCTGACCTGAGTGAGGAGGATCGGCTGCATTTCGAGTTCACGCTCGGCAAGGCGCTCGAGGATCAGGGGTCCTACGAGGACTCGTTCCGTCACTACGCGGCAGGCAACGCCCTGCGGCTGAAGTCCCTGCCCTACAGCGCCGAGGAGAACTCCGTCTTCGTGAGCCGCTCGCGCGAGCTCTTCACGCGCGAGTTCTTCGCCGCCCGCGCCGGCGCCGGAGCCCCTGCCCGGGATCCGATCTTCATCCTCGGCCTGCCGCGCGCGGGCTCGACGCTGCTCGAGCAGATCCTCGCGAGCCACTCGCGCGTCGAGGGGACCATGGAGCTGCCGGATGTGCCGCAGATCGCGCGCGAGCTGGCCGAGCGCGGCGGCCCGGAATCGAGCACGGGCTTCTTCGAGGCGGTGGCGAGCCTCAGCAGCACGGAGCTGCGCGCGCTCGGCGAGCGCTATCTCGAGGGCACGCGCCGTGTGCGCAAGAGCGCCGCACCGTTCTTCATCGACAAGATGCCGAACAACTGCCTGTACGTCGGCCTCATTCATCTCATGCTGCCGAACGCCACCATCATCGATGCGCGGCGCCACCCGATGGGGTGCTGCTTCTCCTGCTTCAAGCAGCACTTCGCCCGCGGCCAGAGCTTCACCTACGCGCTCGAGGACTTAGGCTCCTACTACCGCGACTACGTCGCGCTCATGCACCACTTTGATGCCGTGCTCCCCGGGAGAGTGCAGCGCGTCTTCTATGAAGACCTGGTGGTCGACACCGAGCAGCAGGTGCGGCGACTGCTGGCGCACTGCGGCCTCGAATTCGAGGACAGCTGCCTCAGGTTCTACGACAACGAGCGCGCGGTCCGCACCGCGAGCTCCGAGCAGGTGCGCCAGCCGATTTTCACGAGCGGCCTCGAGCAATGGCGACATTACGAGCCCTGTCTCGAGCCGCTGCGGGCCGCGCTCGGATCGGTGCTGACCTCCTACCCGGATGTGCCTGCTGATCTGACCGGTCTCAGCCGCCCGTGAGCGTGCGCTCGATGGCGCGCGTCAGCTTGTCGACGAGCTCGGCGAGCTCCGCTTCGCTCGCGTTGTAGGGCGGCGCCACGATCACGGTGTCACCCGCCGTGCCGCCGACGTTCCCGGCGCACGGGTAGATGATGAGCCCGTCCGCGAACGCACGCTGCCCGAGCGCCTGGGCAAAGGCGCGCTCGGGCGGCAGCGGGCCGCGCGTGGCACGATCGCGCACGAACTCGATACCGATGAGATAGCCGCGGCCGCGCACGTCGCCGACCTGGCGGAAGCGTCCGAGTGCGCCCTGCAGCTGCGCAAGCAACACCGCGCCGCGCTCCCGGACACGAGCGACGAGCCCCTCGCGCTGCATGATGCGCTGGACCGCGAGGGCGGCCGCACAGGCGGTGGTATGGCCCGAGTAGGTGTGTCCGGTGAGCACGGCCCCCTGCTCCGCGAGAATCGTGTCGGCGAGTTCGCGCCGGACGATGGTCGCCGCGAGCGGGATGTAACCGCCCGCGAGTCCCTTGCCCACCGCCATGATGTCGGGGACGGTCGAGTCGTGCTCGAGAGCACGCCACGTGCCGCAACGGCCGGAGCCGCACATCACCTCATCGGCGATCATCAGCACCCCGTGTCGCGCGCATACGGCTTGCACCGCACGCGCGTAGCCCTCGGGAGCCGGCACCGCCCCGCCCGCCGCCCCGACCACCGGCTCAAAGATGAAGGCCGCCACGCGCCCGGCGCCGAGCGCCTCGATTTTCTTCTCGAGCTCCTGCGCGAGGGCTTCGGTGAGCGCTGCGCCCGCGAGCCCGCCCAGCGGCCGATAGCTGTTGGCGGCCGACACGAAGGAGACATCGAGCAGGCTGCCCGCGAACGGGCGCCGCCGCTCGAGAAATCCCGACACGGACAGCGCCCCGAGCGTATTGCCGTGGTAGGAGCGCTCGCGCGCGATGAAGTGCTTCCTGTCCGCCATCCCGCGGGCGTCCCAGTATTGCAGCGCCACCTTGAGCGCCGACTCCACCGCCTCCGAGCCACTGCCCGAGTACACGATGTGCCCAAACTCGGGCCCGCACAGCCTCAGCAACAGGCTGGTCAGCTCCTCGAGCGGCTCGCTGGTGAACAGATACCGATAACCGCAGGCAACCCGCTCGAGCTGTGCCGCGATCGCGGCGTTCACCTCACGGTTGCCGTGCCCGATGCTGAATGCGGCCGGACCCCCCGAGCCGTCGAGGTAGCGGCGACCCGTCGAGTCGTAGAGGTAACTGCCCTCGCCGCGCGCGATGCGCGGCAGCGCACTCAATCCCCAGCCAGCCGAGCTCTTCCTGGTCATGATCCTCTCGCGAGCGTCGCGCGCTGCGGGCGCTATTGTGAGGGCTTTGGCGCTATGCTGCTCGCCTCCCGCGGCGTCGGAGGACGGTGGTGCCGAGCGAGGCGGTTTTCATCACTTGCGCGGTCACCGGCTCCGGCGATTCGGTCAGGAAGAGCCCGCACGTTCCGGTAACGCCGGCGCAGATTGCCGCGGCGGCGCTCGAGGCCCATGCCGCCGGCGCGGCCATCGTGCACATCCACGTGCGCGATCCCGCCTCGGGCGCACCGAGCCGCGCCACCGCCCTCTATCGTGAGGTCGTCGACCGGATCCGCAGCCGTAACGCCGAGCTCATCCTCAATCTCACCGGAGGCATGGGTGGCGACCTGGTGCTCGGACCGGACGAGGCGCCGCTCGCCTTCGGCAAGGGGACGGACTTCGTCGGACCCCGCGAGCGCATCGCGCACATCCTCGAGTTGCGTCCGGAGATCGGCAGCCTCGACTGCGGATCGCTCAACTTCGACGAGGCGCTGTACGGCACCACGCCCCGCTATCTGCGCGACATCGCCGCGGAGTACCGCGCGCGCGGCGTGCGCCCGGAGATCGAGGTCTTCGAGCTCGGGCACATCGAGCTCGCCCGGCAGCTGATCGGCGAGGGGCTGTTCGCGGCTCCGGCGCTCTTTCAGCTGTGCCTCGGCATTCGCTACGGGGCCCCCGCCACGGCGCAGGCCATGCTGGCGATGCGCGACGCTCTGCCGCGCGACGTCGAGTGGTCGGCCTTCGGGGTCGGACGACTGCAGATGCCGATGGTCGCCCAGGCGGTACTCCTCGGCGGCAACGTACGGGTCGGCCTCGAGGACAACCTCTACCTCGAGAAAGGAGTGCTGGCGACCAACGCGCAACTGGTCGAGCGCGCCGTCAGGATCGTCGAGCTGCTCGGCGCGCGGGTGCTCTCGCCGCTCGAGACACGGCGCCGGCTCGCCCTGCGGGCACTCTAAGCGCCTACGTCGACCACCCGCCCCGTACGCAGGCTCTCGCCGGCCGCCACGGCGAGCCTGAGCGCCTCCACGCCGTCGGCGAAGTCGGGGCTCACGGGTGCGCCCTCCTCGAGCGCGGCGATGAAGGCATCCATCTCGGCCTCGTAGGCCTGCGCGTAGCGCTCAATAAAGGAGTGCAGCACGACGTCGCGCCCGGCGGTGCGCTCGGCGCTCCAGGACGAGACCGAGGTTTCGTGGCGATTGCCCACCTGCAGCATGCCGCCCGACCCGAAGGCCTCGAGCCGCTGATCGTAGCCGTAGACACAGCGGCGGCTGTTGTTGATCTGAATGAGCGCACCGGACCTGGCGCGCAGCGAGATAGCGCAGGTGTCGATGTCACCGAGCCTGCCGATCTCCGCGTCGACGAGGTTCGCACCGAAGGCATGCACCTTGGCGATATCACCCGCCAGATAGCGCGCCATGTCGAAGTCGTGGATCGTCATGTCGCGGAACAGCCCGCCGGAGGTCTGGATGTAGCCGGAGGGCGGCGGCGCCGGATCGCGGCTGGTGATAACGGCCAGCTCGAGGCGGCCGATCTCCCCGAGCTTGAGCCGTTCGCGCAAGGCGCGGTAGGAGGGATCGAAGCGGCGGTTGAAACCGATCATCACGCTCGGGTTGTCGGCGGCTATCTCGCCCCAGCAGGCACGCGCACGCTCGAGGCTCATGTCGATCGGCTTCTCGCAGAAGACCGCCTTGCCGGCCCTGACCGCCGCGACGATCAGGGGCACGTGGGTGTCGGTGGGCGTGGCAATCACCACCGCGCGGACGTTGCGGTCGTCCCACACCTCATCCACGTTACGGGCGCTGCGGACGCCGAGCTCCGCCGCCACCTGCTGCGCCGCCTCGGCCGCCACATCGAACACCATCGCGAGCCGCGCGCGCGGGTGCCGCACGAGACTGCGCGCATGCAGGCGGCCGATGCGCCCGCACCCGAGTACCGCCATGCCGAGCGTCGCCATGCCCCGCCGCCGTCAGCGCCGCGTCAGGAACTCGTAGCCCGGCGCGTAAGTAATGCGCCAGCGCCGCACCGGTCCTGCCATGACGTTGAGATAGTAGAGATCAAACCCATGGGGGGCACTCACCGGGTGGTGACCGCGCGGCACCAGCACCAGGTCGCGATCCTCCACCGACATCGTCTCATCGAGCGAGCGGTCGTCGGTAAAGACCCGCTGGAAGGCAAAGCCGCCCGGGCGCGACAGCCGATGATAGTAGATCTCCTCGAGCTGACTCTCGCCGCCCACGCCAGAATCATGCTTATGGGGCGGGTAACTCGACCAGTGCCCGCCGGGCGTGCGCACCTCGACGACGAGGAGCGACTCGGCCTCGGTGCCTTCCGGAAGTATGTCGTACACGTAGCGGGTGTTGGTGCCGGTGCCCCGCACCTCCTCGCGCACCTCGTCCGGGCGGATCAGCCGCGCCCGAAACCGGCCCTCTGCGGGCGCCGAGCCCACGGCGAGCTCGCAGTGGCCCTCCGCCGTGAGCTGCACCTCGGCGCGCGGCGGCACGTAGACCGCGAACGGCTTGCCGGCCAAGGGACTCGCGCGGTTGCCGAGGGTGCCGAAGTCTTCGCTCGCGACGCGCACCTTCGCCCGACCCGACAGCAGCACCAGGCACTGCTCGCGATCCGGGAGCCGCCGCGCGAGCGTTTGCCCGGGCGCGAGATCGAATACTTCGAAACCGACGTAGCGCCAGCCGGCGCTCTGCGGGGTGACCAGGTGCACCTGCGGTCCGTTGGCCGAGAGATCGGGCTTGACGAGGAGTCTCGAGGTCACCGGACACCCCCCGACACGAGGCGCTCAAGGTTGCGGTAGCCGAGTGTCGCATAGGTCAGCGGCTTGGCGACGCGCGGATCCTGCTCGGCTTCGAGCACCACCCAGCCCGAGTAGTCGGCGAGCTCCGCGAACACAGGCTCGAAAGCGACGCCGCCGTCCCCGGGCACCGTGAAGACGCCCGCGAGCACGGCGCGCAGGAAGCTCCAGTCGCCGCTGCGCGCCCGGGCGCAGACTTCGGCACGCACATCCTTGGCATGCACGTGCACGATGCGCGCCGCATGGCGCCGCGCCAGCGCCTGCGGGTCGGCTCCCGCAAACGCCGCATGCCCGGTGTCGAGCAGCAGCCCTACCTCGGGTCCGGTCGCGGCCATCAGCGCGTCGATGTCCGCCTCGCTCTGCACCACGGTGCCCATGTGATGGTGATAGGCGAGACGTACGCCCTCCGCCGCGGTCACCGCGGCCACCTCGGTCAGCCGCCGGCCGAGCTCGGGCC
This sequence comes from Steroidobacteraceae bacterium, assembly GCA_035569755.1. Lineage (GTDB taxonomy): Bacteria > Pseudomonadota > Gammaproteobacteria > Steroidobacterales > Steroidobacteraceae > 13-2-20CM-66-19. The sequence continues at coordinate 7,527 of DATMMK010000005.1, read as the reverse complement.
AGTCGCGCGCGCTGAGCATCGGTCGCTCCGACAGTGGACGGTCCTGGTCACCGTGCACCGCCCGGCTCACCTCGGCGAACACCAGCACCGGACTTCCCATCGCCTTGAGGAGCTCGAGATGCGGACGCAGCCGTAACAGCTCCGCGCGCGCTCCCCAGGTGAGCAGCTGCGCCGAATGCCAGCCCGAGACGCACTGCAGGCCGAAGCGCCCCAGCACCGCAGCGAGCGCGCGCGGCTCGCGCGGAAACTTGTGCCCGAGCTCCATGCCCTCGAAACCCACCGCCTGCGCCTCGGCGAGGCAGGTCTCGAGCGTAATGTCGGCGCCGAGCTCCCTGAGATCGTCGTTGGACCAGATGATGGGATTGGCGCCGAGACGGACGTTCATGGGGCTCAGGCCTCGTCGGCGCGCCGGCTCAGGGCCGCGGAGTAGGCAGCGCGCGCCGCACGGACCTCGGCGCGCTCGGATACTTCGGGCACCGGCACGTCCCACCAGCAGCCACCGGCGGCAGTGCTGGCGGCGGGGTCGGTCGCGATGAGGATCACCGAGGTGCGATCGGCGCTGCGTGCCGCGGCGATCGCGCGCTCGAGCTCGGCGATACCCTGCACGGCGCAGCTGAGCGCTCCGAGGGCGCGCGCGTGCGCCACGAGATCGAGCACCCGGGTTCCGTCGGCGTGCAGATTGTTGAAGCTGGCATTTCCGGTCGCGTGCTGCAGCCGCTCGATGCAGCCAAAGCCACCGTTGTCGAGCAGCACGATGATGAGCCGGGCACCGAGGCGCACCGAGGTCGCGATCTCGCTGTTCAGCATGAGATAGGAGCCGTCGCCCACCAGGACGATCACCTCGCGCCCGGGGTGCGCGAGCTTCACGCCGAGGGCCCCGGCGATCTCGTAGCCCATGCAGGAGTAGCCATACTCGAGGTGATAGCCGCCCGGCTGACCCGCCTGCCAGTGCCGGTGCAGCTCGCCCGGCAGGCCGCCCGCGGCACACACGACGATGTCGGTAGGCTTGCCCGCACGTTGCACTGCGCCGATCACCTGCGCGTCGGAGGGAAGCGCCGTCGCGGCGGGAGGGGCGGTGCACGCTGCCACGGTCTGCAGCCATTGCGCCCGCGCGCTCAGCGCGCGCTCGCGCCAGGCGTCCGCAGCGCGCCAGTCCCCGAGCTCTGCGCTGAGACGCGTGAGACCCTCGCGTGCGTCGGCGACCAGCGGCAGAGCTCCCTGCTTTGCGGCGTCGAAGGGCTGCACGTTGAGGGCGACGATGCGGCGTCCTGGCGCGGCAAAGAGCGCTGCGGAGCCGGTCGTGAAATCCTGCAGGCGTGTACCCACCGCGATGATGACGTCCGCCTCGGCCGCGAGGGTGTTGGCGGCCGTGGTGCCGGTGACGCCGATGCCGCCGAGATTCAGGGGCTCGCTCGCGGTGAGGGCCGACTTGCCCGCCTGCGTCTCGCAGCTCGGCACGCCGTGGCGCTCGCAGAACGCGCCGAGCGCCTCCCCCGCCCCGGAGTAGAGCACCCCTCCGCCGCAGACCAGCAGCGGTCGGCGCGCGGCGCGCAGCGCCTGCGCGGCTTGCAGCAGCTCGCGCTGATCGGGCGGCGGGCGGCGCGCAATCCACATGCGCTCCGCGAAGAAGCTCTCCGGCCAGTCATAGGCCTCGGCCTGCACGTCCTGGCAAAGCGCGAGGGTGACCGGACCGCAGCTCGCCGGGTCGGTGAGCACCTGCATGGCCCGCGGCCAGGCGCGCAGCAGCTGCTCCGGCCGCGTGATGCGGTCGAAATAGCGCGACACCGGACGCAGACAGTCGTTGGCCGTGACCAGCCCGTCGCCGAAGTCCTCCACCTGCTGCAGCACCGGATCGGGTATACGGCTCGCAAACACGTCACCGGGCAGGAGCAGCAGCGGCAGGCGGTTGACGTGCGCGACCGCGGCTGCGGTCACGAGGTTGGTGGCGCCCGGGCCGATCGAAGTGGTGCACGCCATCATGCGGCGTCGCGCCGAGGCCTTGGCGTAGGCAACCGCCGCGTGACCCATGGCCTGCTCGTTGTGCGCCCGGAACGTGGGCAGGGCGTCGCGCGCCGCGTACAGCGCTTCACCGAGCGCCGCCACGTTGCCGTGCCCGAAGATGGCCCACACGCCGGCGAACACGCGGCGCCGCTCGCCGCCCTGCTCGGTCCGTTGCGCGGCCATGACCCGCACCAGTGCCTGCGCCGTCGTGAGCCGAGTTGCCGTCAACGCCCTTCCCCATCCGGCCGGTCGAGCCGCGGATCGCGGTTTGCGCTCCAGGCTTCGACCACCGTGCGAAAACGCTCTGCAATTTCCGCGGCCACCGACTCGGCGGACTCCTGCCCCGAGAGCCACGTCGGCGCAACCTCGTCGATTATGCTACCGCCGGCGATGAAGCCGCGCACGACGGGGCTCGCAGCGGCGGTCGCGACGAGCGGCGCCTGCTGCCCGAGGGGTACGCGCAGCGCGACCAGGATGCCGCGGCAGTAGGGATCGCTCGCCCCGATCACCCGCGCGCAACTCTCCCAACTCCGGTCGCGCAGCTGTGGCTCGAGCGCCCACCAGTCCGGGCGGATCCCGAGCTCGTAGAGCCGCGACAGTGCGCGGGCGTCGGTGTCGGCCTGCAGCGCGCCCGCGCCGCCCGAGCTGATCTCGAGCAGCAGCTCGCGTCCCTGGGCGCGGCAGGCCGCGGCGAGCCGCAGGAGGTTGCGCTCCTGCACCTCGCGCAGCTCGCGGGGATCCTGTGGGTGATACTGACAGCGGCAGGCCGCCGTGACGCCGGTCGGCCATTCCGTGAGATGCACCGCAAGACTCGCCGCGTCCGCGAACTCGAGCGGCCGCGAGAGCGGTCGCGCCACCTGGCGCGCGAGCCACAGGCTCGCGTCCTGCGCCCGGCGCAGCACCGCCGGCCCGGCGGTCCCCTCGAGCAGCACGCCGCAGCCCGCGCGCCCCGCCGCGACCTGGGCGGTAGCCTCGACTGCGAGCAGCTCGAGCCGCGAGCGCCGCTCGGCGCCTTGCGGTGTTTCCTCGTCAATCGGCGGCGCCGCGCCGGTCTGCGCCGGCGCCGCAATCGCCAGCGCCCAGACGCTGCCCGGGCCGCGCCTTTGCGTCGTCACCCAGTGAAGATGGCCAAGCTGCCGGTCGGCGCGCAGCGCGCGCGGTTCGCTGCCGGAGTAGAGGAGGTGCTCGAGCTCCGCCCGCGAGGGGAACTCGGATGAGCACAGCAGGCGCGATACCGCGAGCGCACCGCACGCGTTGCCATAGCGCGCACTTTTCTCGTGTGGCTCATCGCGCAGATACCCGAGGAGATAGCCGGCGAGGAACGCATCGCCCGCGCCGAGCACGTTGCAGATCTCGATGTCCAATCCAGGAACCACCAGCGCGTCCTCGATCCGCTTCGGCGTGCGGCCCTCAAACACGACACAACCGTGGGCGCCGCGCTTGCATACGATCACGGCGGGCGAGCGGTCGCGGATGTGGCGCACGGCGGCCAGCGTGTCCTCGACGCCCGCGGCGACCTGCAGCTCCTCCTCGGTCCCTACGATGAGATCGCAATCGGCCAGCACGGCGGACAGCGCCTCGGTGACGCGCGGGGAGCGCGCGTAGCGGCTCGCACCCGCGCCGTGTCCGCCGATTCCCCAGAGATTCGGCCGGTAGTCCACGTCGAGCACGACCCGGGCGGCATGGCTGCGGGCGAGGTCGATCGCCTTGCGCTGGGCTTGCGAGCCTGCGGCCATGGAGAAGTGGGTGCCCGTTACGAGCAGCGCGCGGGCGGAGGCAATCAGCTCCGGGTCGATGTCGGCGCCGCTCAGTGCACTGTCGGCGCAATTCTCGCGGTAGAAGATCAGCGGAAAGGTCTCCCGATCGCGCACGCTGAGGAGCACGAGCGGAGTCAGCCGCTCCCGGTCGACCTGCACGCCACGCGTGTCGACGCCCTCGCGCTCGAGCTGCTCGCGCACGAAGCGCCCCATGGGCTCGTCCCCGACCCGGGTGATGAGCGCGGCCTTGAGCCCGAGGCGTGCCGCACCGATGGCGACGTTGGCGGGGCAGCCCCCTACCCCCTTGGCGAAAGTCGCGATGTCCTCGAGCCGGCTGCCGAGCTGCTGCCCATAGAGGTCGACGCTGACGCGTCCGATCGCGACGAGATCGAGTGGCGTGCTCACGCGGGCAAGGATAGCCGCAAAGCCTGCGGGCGGCACGCGGCGGCCGGCGGCCCCGGGGTCCGGTGCGCCGGCGGCGTCAGGCGGGCTGACTTGCGGCCCCCATATACCATACCCCCCAACCGTATTCAGGGCCTGCAGGCACTTGCCCACACCCGCCTGCCGTCGTATCGTGGCGGGCACCGTGGGCCATACCTCCGGCGGCATGACGGATCCACACCACCATCACGCGCACGCGCACGATCATCCCGGCGGCCACGGGGGCGCGGGGCACTCTCACGGCACCGAGGCCGGCGAGCGGCGGCTCACCACGGCGCTGCTCATCCTCGGCAGCTTCACACTGGTCGAGGCGCTCGGCGGGTACTTCGCCAACTCGATCGCGCTGCTCGCCGAGGCGGCGCACATGCTGGCCGACTCGGCTGCGCTGCTGCTCGCGATCGTCGCGATCCGCGTCGGGCACCGCCCGGCCAGCGTGCGGCGCACCTACGGCCACCGCCGCTACCAGCCGCTAGCCGCCTTCGTGAACGGCCAGCTGCTGCTGCTGCTCACGGCGTGGGTGGTGTACGAGGCGGTGTTGCGCATCATGGCGCTGCCGAGGATCAACGGCCGCCTGATGCTCGAGATCGCTCTCATCGGGGGCGCCGCCAACCTCGCCGCCTTTTTCGCGCTCGCCGGTGCGCGCTCGCTCAACGAGCGTGGCGCGCGCGCGCATGTGCTGAGTGATCTGCTGGGCTCGGCCGCCGCGAGCATTGCGGCGCTTCTCATCCTCACACGCGGCTGGACCGTCGCTGATCCGCTGCTCTCGCTGGTCGTCTCGGCGCTCATCCTGCGCTCTGCCTGGGGACTCACGCGCGAGTCGGCTCACGTGCTGCTCGAAGGGGCCCCGCCCGGCTGCGATGAGCAGGCGATCGAGTCGGAGCTCATCGGGCACGTACCGGGCCTCATGGGCGTGCACCACGTGCACGTGTGGTCGATAACCGGCGAGCGCCCGACGGTCACGCTGCACGCCAACCTCGCTGCCGGCAGCCGGCATGGCGAAGTGATCGCCGCCATCCATGCCCGCCTCGAGCAGCGCCTGCGGGTCGAGCACACCACCGTGCAGATCGAGGAGGAAGGTGACTGCGAGACCCCGGGGTGCGGCCCGACCGGCCCCCCGCTCCGCTCACCACGCTAGAATGGCGCGCCAAAGGGGGTCTCGATGGACATCCGGCGGTCTTTACTCCTCACCTGCACCGCGCTTCTCACCGTACCCGGGACGCCGGCCTGGGGCGCGCCGCCGGCCGGTGCCGAGCTGCGCGAGGCCAGCGTGGCGGTCGGCCACGAGTCCAGGGAGCGCTGTCCGGGTCTGATCCAGACGGATGTCCAGGAGCCGTCGGCGGCGCCGGTCGTCCTGGTGGTGGGTCCGAGCGGCGTGCCCTCTCAGCCCTCGATCAAGTCGTCCTCCGGGTCGGAGAGCCTCGACGCTGCAGCCATCGGCTGCGTCATGAAGCTGCGTTTTCACCCGGCAGTGCGCGCCGGCGAGGGATCGGCAATGGCGTCCTGGCAGGAGATCGCGTGGAAGTGGGGGCGCGGCTACGGCGCTCAGAGCCCGGCCGCTGCGGGCGCGGCAGTTGCCGCGGCGGCGCCAACGATCGCTACCGCCGCTGGCCCAGCGCCGCCAGGGTCGGCGGGGCCGCCCGCCGCCTCGGGCGGAGCCGAGGTGCGCGTCTGCGCCGATGAGAGCGGCAGGCTCGCCGGGGACCCGATCATCACCCGCTCATCGGGCGACTCCGGCCTCGATGAGGCCGCGCTCAGAATCGCGCGGTCGGGGGCGCCCTACTACCGCCCGAGCGGTGCAGCCGCGGTAACCGGCTGCGCGCAGCTTGCGATAAAGTTCGAGACGAAATGAGCGCCTCACCGCAACTCGCTTCGATGCAGAACGAGGCCCAGCGCCGTGCGCGTGTCGACCTCGCGGCCTGTCACCGCCTCGCGGCCCACTTCGGCTACCACGAGGGCATCGACAACCACATGACGATGCTCGTGCCGGGATTCACGGACCGCTTTTATCTCGCGCCCTTCGGGCTGCTGTGGGCGGAAGTCAAGGCGAGCGACCTGCTCGAGGTCGACTTCACCGGCAAGCTCCTCGCCGGCCGCGGGCTGGTCGAGGAGACCGCGCTCTATATCCATGCCTCGACGCACCGGCTTAGCCCGCAGGCGCGCTGCGTGCTGCATACGCACATGCCCTATGCGACCGCGCTCGGCATGCTCGCGGACGGGCGCCTCGAGAGCGCATCGCAGAGCGCCATCGGCTTCCACGGCGACATCGCCTACATCGACTATAACGGCCTCGCGCTCGACTTCGCCGAGGGCGAGCGTCTGGCACGCGCGCTCGGCGGCAAATCGGTGGCGATGCTGCGCAACCACGGAGTGCTGGTGACGGGAGACTCGGCAGCCCAGGCGTTCGAGCGGCTGTATTTTCTCGAGCGTGCCTGTCAGGTACAGCTCCTCGCGCTCGCGACCGGACGGCGGCTCGGGGTTCTCTCCGAGGAGGTCGTGCGCGCGACGCTCGGGCAATTCGCTCACTGCGGCAGCGTCGGCGGCCAGGATCGCACGCAACTGCACTTCGAGGCGCTCAAGCGCATGCTCGATCGTCAGCTCGCGGACTACGCGAGTTGACGCGCGCCGGGTCGGCGGTTGACCTCAGCGCGCGCTCGCGCTGGACGATCGTCGGCCTGGTCGCCGCGGCGCTCTTCATCAACTACGTCGATCGCGGCGCGCTGCCGACAGCCGCGCCCCTCATTCAGGACGATCTCGGCTTATCGCCGCAGCAGCTCGGCCTCCTGATGTCGGCATTCTGGTGGCTGTACGCACTCCTGCAGTTCCCGGTCGGAGCGCTCGTCGAGCGCTTCGGCGCCTCGCGCCTCCTCGGCGCGGGGCTGGCGCTGTGGGCCTGCGCCACGATGCTGGTCGGGGTCGTGCATTCCTTCGCCGCGCTGCTTGCGCTGCGGCTGCTGCTCGGTATTGGCGAGAGCGTCGGTTTTCCCTCCATGTCGAAACTGCTGGCGACGGTCGTGCCGGTGAAGAGCATGGGGCTCGCCAACGGCATCGTGGCGTTCGGCTACCTGTCAGGACCCGCGGTGGGCACGCTGGCCGGCGGCCTGCTCATGGCAAGCTATGGCTGGCGCAGCGCCTTCTGGGTGTTCGGAGCCCTGTCGCTGCTGTGGCTCCTGCCCTGGTCGCGGGTGCGGCTGCCGCCGCAGCCCCTCGCGGTGAGCGGGAGCGCCGATCCGCCCCTGCGGGCGCTGCTCGGGCGGCGCGAGCTCTGGGGGACGAGCCTCGGACTCTTCTCGGTCAATTACGCTTTCTATTTCACGCTGACCTGGCTGCC
>DATMMK010000004.1:0-26073 GCA_035569755.1 Steroidobacteraceae bacterium | reverse complement strand
GACTGCGGCAGCGTGATGCGCCAGAACGCACGCCAGGGGCGCGCGCCGAGATCTTCCGCCGCTTCGAGCAGCGCCGCGTCGTGCTTCTCGAGATTGGCGTACAGCGGCAGGATCATGAACGGCAGGTACGAGTAGACGATGCCGATGTAGACCGCGAAGTCGGTCTGGATGAGCGCGAGCGGGTGCTGGATCACCCCGAGCGACAGCAGCACGTTGTTGATCACGCCGTTGTTCTTGAGCAGCCCGATCCAGGCGTACACACGCAGCAGGAACGAGGTCCAGAAGGGCAGCACGATCAGCATCAGCAGCAACGGCCGGGTGGCCGGGCCGGCGCGCGCGATCGCGTAGGCCATCGGGAAGCCGATGAGGAGGCAGCAGAGCGTCGACACCGCCGCCACCTGCAGCGAGTAGAGGTAGGAGCTCACATACATCGGATCGGTGAACAGGAACGAGTACGCCGACCAGTGCACCTCCAAGCGCGGCGCGCCGTGATGCCAGCTGAGGAGCGGCGTGTACGGGGGGATCGCGAGGCGCACCTCGGAGAAGGAGATGCGGAATACGATGAGGAAGGGAATGAGGAACAGCAGCAGCAGCCAGAGTGTCGGCACTCCCGCGATCAGCCGCCGGCCCATTGCTTGGCTGAGGCGCATCGCCATCCCTACTCGGTGAGCACCACCGGGCTCGAGCCGTGCCAGGAGAGCCACACGCGCTCCTCGCGTGCGATGGGGCGCTCGGCGCCGCGCAGCACGTTCGGCAGCGTCACGCGCAGCATGCTGCCGGAATCCAGGCGCACGAGGTAGATCGACATGTCCCCCATGTAGGCGATCTCACTCACCGTACCCGCCACGCGGTTCTCGCCGGGCGCGGCCGCGGCGTTGGCCGCCGGGGCGCGCGCTATCTGGATCTTCTCGGGCCGGATCGCGGTCCACACGGTCGCTCCCCGGGCGCTGCCGCCAGCGCGCTCGGCGCGCACCGTGCAGCCGAGGTCGGCGCTCCTGATGCACAGGCCCTCGGCGCCGTTCGCGTAAACCTCGCCCTCGAACATGTTGACCGAGCCGATGAAGTCGGCGACGAAGCGCGTCGCCGGCGACTCGTAGATGTCGCTCGGCGTGCCGACCTGCACGATGCGGCCGTGGTTCATGACCCCGAGCCGCGTGCCGAGCGTCATCGCCTCCTCCTGATCGTGCGTCACCACGATGAAGGTGACCCCGAGGCGCTGCTGGATGTTGAGCAGCTCGAACTGGGTGTGCTCGCGCAGCTTCTTGTCGAGGGCGGCGAGCGGCTCATCGAGCAGCAGCAGCTTCGGGCGCTTGACCAGCGCGCGCGCCAGCGCCACGCGCTGGCGCTGGCCGCCGGAGAGCTGGTGCGGCCTGCGGGTGCCGTAGCCGCTCATCTTCACGATCTCGAGAATCTCGCCCACCTGGCGACGGATGGCGTCGCGCCCGAGACGCTCCTGCTCGAGGCCGAAGCCGACGTTCTTCTCGACGCTCATGTGCGGGAAGAGCGCGTACGACTGGAACATCATGTTCACGGGACGCTCGTAGGGCGGGACGCGGCTTAAGTCCTGCCCGTCGATCTCGATGCTGCCGGTCGTGGGGGTCTCGAAGCCGGCCAGCATCCTCAGCAGCGTCGTCTTGCCCGACCCCGAGCCCCCCAACATGCAGAAGATCTCGCCGCGGCGGATGTCGAGCGAGACCTGGTCGACGGCGGTGAAATCGCCGAACTTCTTGCTGACGTCCCTGATGCGGACGTAGGCGGGGTCCGGGGCGGAGGCCGCGGCCTGGGCCGCGGCGGGCGTAGGTTCGGAGCTCACTGCAGAACGTTACCTTCCGGTCTTGAACCGCGTCCACATGCGGGTGAGGAGCCGCTGGTATTCGGGGGGCCGCGGGCGCTCGGGTATCAGCCGGACGCGCACCTCGGCCGGCGGGTATACCCCCGGGTCGCTCACCACGGCCGCATCGAGCGGCTGTATCGAGGGGATGACGGCGTTCGCGTACTTGATGAGGTTGGAGTTGCGCGCCGCGACATCCGGCCGCAGCAGGAAATTGATGAACAGGTGCGCATTGCGCACGTGCGGCGCGTCCGCGGGGATAGCCAGCACGTCGTAGTTGGCGATGGCGCCCTCCTGCGGGATCGAATAGGCGAGGTCCACCCCCTTGCCGGCTTCCGCGGCCCGGTCATGCGCCTGCTTGACGTCGCCCGACCAGCCCATCGCGAGACAGATGTCACCGTTGGCGAGGTTGTCGATGTAGCGCGAGGAATCCACGTAGCGCACGTAAGGGCGCATCAACCTGAGCACCGCCTCGGCGGCCTTGAGGTCAGCGGGCGAGTTGCTGTTGGGGTTGCGCTTGAGGTAGAGCAGCACCGTCGCGACCACCTCGGAGGGTGCATCCAGGATCGAGATGCCGCAATCGCTGAAGTGCGACACCACCGCCCGGTCGAACAGCATGCGCCAGCTGTCGAGGGGCGCGTCGGGCATGCGGGCACTGATCTCCGCGGCGTTGTAGCCCACGCCCGAGGTGATCCACATGTAGTCGACGCTGTACTCATTGCCCGGGTCGTAGAGCGCCTCCGCGCGCGCCACGTCCGGATCGACGTTCTTCAGGTTCGGCAGCTGGCGCTTGTCGAGCCTCTGGTAGATGTCGGCCTGGATCTGGCGCTCGAGGAACGCACCCGAAGGAACCACGACGTCGTAATTCGTATGCCCGGTGAGGAGCTTGGTCTCGAGGATCTCGTTGGAGTCGAACACGTCATAGTTGACGCGGATGCCGTACTCCCTCTCGAAATCCGTGATCACGCTCGGCTGGATGTAGTCGGACCAGTTGTCGACATTGACAACCCTCTCGGACTCCGACGCCTGCGCGCCGTGCGCCTTCGGGCCCGAGCAGCCCGCCCCGCCAGCCAGCACTGCCACGCAACAGAGACAAAGGTGCCCGAGCCCGGGCGCGCTACTCACGACTCATTTCTTATACATTCAGCAGCAAATGCTCCCGCTCCCAGGAGCTGATCACCTGCAGAAATACCTCGTACTCGGCCTCTTTGACGATCGTGAACGCCTCGACGAACGGCTCCCCGAGGAGCTTGACCAGCGGCTCGCAGGCGCGCAGCTCGCGCAGCGCCTCGTCGAGGGAGCGCGGCAGGCCGAACGGCAGGTCGTGGGCGCTGCCGACGATCGGGTCCGACGGCTGGATGCCCTCGACCATTCCGAGATAGCCGCAGGCGAGCGAGGCGGCGATCGCGATGTAGGGGTTGGCGTCAGCGCCGCCGACGCGGTTCTCGACCCGGCGCGCCTGCGCGTCCGACATCGGCACGCGCAGCCCCGCGGTGCGGTTGTCGTAGCCCCAGTGCGCGTTGATGGGCGCCGACAGGTAGCGCGTCAGGCGCCGGTAGGAGTTCACATTGGCGCAGAACAGCGCCATGGCCGCCGGCATGTAGCGCTGCAGCCCGCCGATGTGGTGGAAGAACAGCGTCGAGGGCGTACCGTCGGGATTGCTGAAGATGTTCTTGCGCGTCTTCACGTCCACCACGCTCTGGTGGATATGCATGGCGCTGCCGGGCTCCTTGGCGTGCGGCTTGGCCATGAAGGTCGCGTACATCTTGTGGCGCAGCGCCGCCTCCCGCGCCGTGCGCTTGAAAAGGAACGCCTGGTCGGCGAGATCGAGCGGCGGGCCGTGGATCAGATTGATCTCCATCTGCGCCGGGCCGTCCTCATGGATCAGCGTGTCGATCTCGATGTCCTGATCCTCACAGAACTGGTAGATGTCATCGAACAGCGGATCGAACTCGTTGACCGCGGCGATGCTGTAGGACTGGCGGCCGGGCTCGGCGCGCCCGGAGCGCCCCACCGGGGGCTTGAGCGGATAATCCGCGTCCTTGTTTTGCTCGACGAGATAGAACTCGAGCTCCGGCGCGATCACCGGCTCCCAGCCGCGCTGTGCGTACAGCTCGAGGATGTTGCGCAGCACGTGGCGCGGCGCCATCGACACACGGCGGCCGTCGGAATAGAAGCAGTCGTGGATCACCTGCGCGGTGGGCTCGGCCGCCCACGGGACGCGGCGCACGGTCTTCGCGTCCGCCTTGAGGATGATGTCGATCTCCGCCGGGCTCATCGCATCGCCGGTCTCGGGCGGATAGTCCCCGGTCACGGTCTGCAGGAACACGCTCTCGGGCAGCCGCATGCCGCCGTCTTCGGCGAACTTCTCTGCCGGCATGATTTTGCCGCGGGCGATGCCGGCCATGTCGGGAATGATGGCCTCTACCTCCGAGATGCCGTGATCGCGGAAAAATTGCCGGATCTCGCTCACCATAGCCGCGCCTTTCACTTCTGCGTCGCGCGCTCAGCCGCCGCGCGCCCGAAGGCGGCAAACAGCGCGCGCGAAAACGGATTTCCCATCACTTGCCACTCGGGGTGCCATTGCACGGCGAGCGCGAAGCTCTTCGCCTCGCGTACGCGGAACGCCTCGATGACCCCGTCCGGAGCGCGCGCCTCGACGGCCAGCGGCGCGCCGAGACGGTCGATCCCCTGGTTGTGGAGCGAGTTCACACGGATGCGGTCGCCGGCGGCGAGCGAGCGCAACAGCCCGCCGGGCTCCAGAGTCACCTCGTGCGCGGGCCCGTACTGCACCTCGAGGGGCTGCGTCTCATCGTCACGATGATCGAGATGGCCCGGCACCTCGTGCAGTTTCTGATGCAGCGTGCCGCCGAAGGCGACGTTCATCTCCTGGAATCCGCGACAGATACCGAAGACCGGCACTCCCGACTCGACCGCCGTGCGGATCAGGGGGAGCGTGGTCGCATCGCGCGCCGGATCGTGCAGCGTCCCGGGGGCACTCGGCGGACCGGCGTAATGGTGCGGCTCGACGTTGGAGGGGCTGCCGGTGAAGAGCAGGCCGTCGAGCCGCTCGAGCAGCTCTGCGAAGCGCAGCTCCTCCGCGAGCGAGGGGATGAGGACCGGTGCGGCCCCCGCCGCATCGATCACCGCCCGGGCGTACTTCTCTCCGACCATGTGAAAGGGATGATGGCCAACCATGCGCCGGTCGGCGGGAATACCAATGATCGGGCGGGCGGACGCCATGACGGCTTACTGTCGGCAGGTGTTTAATATTCTAAACAATCCCTGCCAATCTGAACCTCCGGAATGGAGGCTATTAGAACACAGCCGCCCTGCGGAAGCCTCAGGTTGCCAGGCACCCCGCAAGTGAGGTAGAGGCTCAGGCGGGGGCATAAGAGGCCCTTCCAGGGCGGCGCAGCGAGGCTTGGGATTTGCTCCGGCCGCCCGCGGATCGGTATCCTGCGCACCCCGCCCGCCCGCGGCGGCGTCAAAATATCTTAAACAGAGCGGAGGCCCTTTGACCTTGGGACGCCCGGCTTACGTCGACTCCTACTACGCGGCTTCCGCGCGCCCGGCACCCGAGCGCCGGGGGCTCGAGGGGGCGGTCGACTGCGACGTGTGCGTCGTCGGGGGCGGGATCGCCGGGTGCTCGGCGGCGTTGCATCTGGCCGAGCGGGGCCTCTCGGTGGTGCTCCTCGAGGAGCATCGCGTCGGCTGGGGCGGTTCGGGACGCAGCGGCGGGCAGGCGCTCTTCGGGGTCGCCGCCGGGCAGGGGAAGCTCCGGCGCCTCGTCGGCGCGGCGGGCGCGCGCGCGGTGTGGGACGTCTCGCTCGAGGGCCTCTCGCTCATGCGCTCGCTGATCGGGCGCTTTCGCATCGACTGCGACTGGGTGGACGGTTACCTGCTGACGGCGGTGAAGCCGCGCCACGAGCGCGAGCTCACGGCCGAGGTCGCCGAGCTGCGCGAGATCTACGGCTACCAGAGCGTGCGCTACGTGCCGCGCGCGGAGCTCGCCACGCTGCTCGCGACCGGGCGTTATCTCGGCGCGCTCCACGATACCAACAGCGGCCATCTGCACCCTCTCAACTACACCCTCGGCCTCGCCGCGGCGGCCGAGGGCTCTGGCGTACGCATCTTCGAGGGCAGCCGCGCCACCAGTTTCTCCGCTGCCCCCGCGGCGCAGGTGCGCGTCGCGACCGCCCGTGGCGAGGTGCGTGCGCGGCACCTGGTGCTGTGTGGCAACGTCTACCTCGGCGAGACCGCGCCGGCGCTGGCGGCCAAGATCATGGGGGTCGCGACCTACATCGTCGCGACCGAGCCCCTCGGTGAGGCGCGCGCCCGCTCGCTCATCGCCAACAACGCCGCCACCTGCGACATGAACTGGGTGCTCGACTACTTCCGCCGCTCGGCCGACCACCGCCTGCTGTTCGGCGGCCGGGTCAACTATTCGGGGCTGCGCTCCTTCGACGCGCCCGCCGCCACCCGGGCGCGCATGCTGCGCGTGTTCCCGCAGCTTCAGGACGTGCGCATCGATTATGCGTGGGGTGGCGAGGTCGACATTACCCTCAACCGCGCCCCGCACTTCGGCAGACTATCGCCCAACGTCTATTTCCTGCAGGGCTTCTCCGGGCACGGCATCGCGCTCACCGGCATCGCCGGCAAGCTGGTCGCAGAGGCGGTCGCCGGTACCGCGGGCCGCTTCGATGTGTTCGCGCGCATCCCGCACGCCAACTTCCCCGGCGGCGCCGCGCTGCGCCGTCCGGCGCTGGTGCTCGCGATGCTGTACTACCGGCTGAAGGACCTGCTGTGAGGCGCGCGGCGTGCCGCCGCGTGGCATCGCGATTGTGAGCCGCGATATGCAGATCTACCGCCATCTCATCGGCGGGCTGTGGCTGGCCTGGGCGCTCTTCTGGCTCGTGATGGCTATAGGGACCAAGCGCACCCAGCGCCGCGAGCCCCTCGGCTCGCGGCTCGGTTATGTGTTGACGGCCGTCATCGGCGGGCTGCTGATCGCGTGGCGTGGGTCGCCGTTGGCACCGCTCATGAATATGCGTCTCTGGCCACGCTCCGCGCTCACTGACTGGACCGGCCTCGCCTTACTCCTCGCCGGCCTGGCCTTCGCGGCCTGGGCGCGTGTACGCCTCGGCCGCAACTGGAGCGGCACGGTGACGGTCAAGGAGGATCACGAGCTGATCCGTAGCGGCCCGTATGGCTACGTGCGCCACCCGATCTACACCGGCATCCTCAGCGCCGTGATCGGCACGGCCATCTGCTCGGGTACGCTGCGGGCAGCGCTCGGCTTTGCGATCATCGCCGCCGCGCTGCTCGTCAAGTCGCGCACCGAGGAGCGCTTCATGCGCGAGACCTTTCCCGGCCAGTACGAGCAGTACTGTCAGGCAGTACCCGCGCTCATCCCCTTCACAAAATCTCGGCGATCTGCACCGCGTTGAGCGCGGCACCCTTCAAGAGCTGATCGCCCGCCACGAACAGCGCGATCGAGCGGCCGCTCGGGTCGCTCAGGTCCTGGCGGATGCGCCCGGCGAGGATCGCGTCGCCTCCCGAGGCATCGCGCGGCATGGGGAAGTAATTGCGCTCGCGATCGTCGACCAGTTTCACGCCCGGCGCGCCGGCGATGAGGCGGCGGGCCTCGTCCGCGGCGATCGGCCGCTGGCACTCGAAGGTGATCGCGACCGAGTGCGCGCGCAGCACCGGCACCCTGATGCAGCTCGCCGAGATGCGCAGCTCCGGGTCACCGAAGATCTTGCGGGTCTCCTCCCTGACCTTGATCTCTTCCTCGTTATAGCCGGTCACGGGATCGATGCGGGCGTTGTGACTGAAGACATTGAAGGCATAAGGGTGCGGCAGCACGCGCGGCTCGTAGGCGCGCCCCTCGAGATAAGCGCGCGTCGACTCGCGCAACTCCTCCATCGCCGCGGCCCCGGCACCCGAGGCCGACTGGTAACTCGAGATGAGCAGGCGCACGATGCGGTTCGCCTGATGGACCGGCCAGAGCGGCGTGATGGAGATGATGGCGGTGCAGTTGGGGTTGGCGATGACACCGCGGTGGCCGCGGGCGGCCAGCGGGTTGATCTCCGGCACCACGAGCGGCACCGCGGCATCCATGCGGAACGCCGAGGAGTTGTCGATGACGGTCGCGCCGGCGCGCACGGCGAGCGGCGCAAACTTCTTCGAGACGGAGCTGCCGGCGGAGAACAGCGCCAGGTCGACCCCAGCGAAGCTCGTCTCGGTGAGCTCGCGCACCGCGAGCGGTTTGCCGCGGAACTCGAGCGTCTTGCCGGCCGAGCGGGCCGACGCCAGCAACCGCAGCTCGCTGAGCGGGAAACGCCGCCGCTCGAGGCAGCCCAGCATCTCGAGGCCGACGGCACCGGTTGCCCCGACGATTGCCACTACCGGCGTCCGGCTGGCCCCCTCAGAAACCATGTGCAACTCTCCGTTAACCCCTTTTGACCAGGTGCCTCGTTCCTACCTGAGCGGCGGCGACCTGTAAAGCGGAACCGGCAGAATGCCCGGAAGTCCCAACTCCAACGACCGTTTCGCGCGGAGATAAGTCATGAAAGCTCGTTACGTCTGGCTCCTGATGCTTGGCTTGGCGGCACCGGCCGGGGCGACCGACCTCCCTGCCTTTCCGTTCATCGACGTGACCGGCCACGCGATGCGCGCCGTGAGCCCGGATCTCGCCAGGATCAACTTCACCGTCAAGGCCCGCGCTGCGAGTGCCGAGGTCGCCGCGCACGCGGTGTCGGCGGGTGCCCAGGCAGTGCTCGACCTGCTTAGCGCGCGCGACATCGCCGCGGCCGACATCGATGCTCACGAGGTCGCCAAGGAAGTGATCTTCGAGCGTGATTCCGGGATCTCCGACGGGACGCGGCGGGGCCCGCCGCGCTACGCGGTGTCGCGCTCCTTTTCGGTACTGCTGCGAAGAGTGGCGTCCTGGCCGGACATCGGCACGAGGCTGCTCGAGATGCAGAACATCGAGGACCTCGAGGCCCAGTTCGACCGGACCGATCGCGAGGCGCTCGAAGCCGAGCTGCTGGCGGCCGCGGCACACGAGGCGCAGCAGCGGGCCGAGCGCATGGCCGCAGGCTTCGGGCAGCACTTGGGTGCCCTGCAGGCCGTCTCGCAGGAGCCGTTCGAGGCGATCAGCAGCCGCTTCCTGCGGGCCGACATGCGCTACACCTATGCCGGAGGGGGTCTCGGCGTGTCGGAGGTCATGGTGACCGGTGGCCGTCGCACCTCGGCCGAGCAGGTCATGGTGCCGGCGACGATCACGCTCGGCACGGCTGTCAACGCAATCTACCGCCTCGAGAACGCACCCCACTAGGTCGACGCCGCCGCGCGGATCTCATAGCAGCGGTGGATGCGCGGATTGCGGGCGAAATCCTCCGGCAATGTGGCCGCCGAGATGTCGAGGACTGAATGGCGCTCGCTGAGCTCCGCGGCGAGCTTGAAGCGCTGCGCGTTGGTCGAGAACACGAGCAGCCCCCCGGGTGCGAGCAGCCGCACGCACGCGTCGATGAGCTGCAGGTGGTCGCGCGCGACGTCGAGCACCCCGTCCATGCGCTTTGAGTTCGAGAAGGTCGGCGGATCGAGGAATATCAGATCGAAGCGCGCTGCCCGACCCGCGGCTTCCGCGAGCCATTCGCGACAGTCGCCCTGCACGAAGCCATGGGCGGGGCCGGCGAGCGCGTTGAGCGCGAGATTCTGCTGCGCCCACTCGAGATAGGTGCGCGACAGGTCGACCGAAATGCTGGCGCGGGCGCCGCCCGCGGCGGCGTACACCGTGGCGGTTCCGGTGTAGGCGAACAGGTTGAGGAAAGTCCCGCCCCGCGCAGCGCTCCCCAGTCGCGCGCGCGTCAGGCGGTGGTCGAGGAACAGTCCGGTGTCGAGGTAGTCGTCGAAATTGACCCGGAACCGCAAGCCCGCCTCGGCCACCACTTCAAAGCGCTCGCGCTCGCCCTGCTTGCCATACTGCTCACCGCGCGGCGTGCGCCGCCGGGTGCGCACGCGGGTGCGCTCGGCGGGAACCTGGGTGACGCCGGGCAGGCTCGCGAGCACCTCGCCGCGGCGGCGCTGCACCGCTTCGCGCTCGATCTCGGCCGGCGCCGCGTACTCCTGCACGTAGAGCCAGTCCTCCTGCGTGTCCGCCAGCCGGTAGAGGTCGATCGCGAAGGCGTACTCGGGCATGTCCGCGTCGTACAGCCGGTAGCAGGACACTCCGGAGCGCTCGGCCCAGGCTCGCAGCCGCTTCAGGTTCTTGGTGAGGCGGTTGGCGAACATGCGGGCACCCGGGCTGTCCTTGAGGTGCGCCACTCCTTTGCCGAGCGTGCCCGGCGCACGCTCGCTGTCGGGGCCCACCTCGATCCGCAGCAGCCGGCACTCGATGGCCCCGTTCCACAGGGCATGCGTGCGATAGGCACGCAGTCCGAGCTCCATCCCCAGCTCGGGCGCCCCGGTCAGCACCGCGGCGCTCCAGCCGGCAAAACGCGCGCGCAGGACGGCGCCGAGCTCGCGATGTATCGCGCGCGCCCCGGCGCGATCTTCGAGGCGCACTCCATAGGGCGGATTGGTGGCGACCAGCCCCGCTCGACCCGGACTCGGGCCGGCGAGCGGCGCGGCTTCGGCGAGCGCGCCCACCTCGAGCTGCACGCGGCCGGCAACGCCCGCACGGGCGGCGTTCTCGCGCGCCGTGCGGATCGCGTGACTCTCGCGATCCCGGCCGCGCACGCAGGCGGTGCTCGCCTCGCCGGCACGGGCGCGCGCGAGCGCCTCCGCGCGCAGCCGCTCCCACAAGGGCGCCTCGTGGCCGCGCCAGCCGCGGAAGCCGAAGTACTCGCGGGTCAGCCCCGGCGCGCGGTCGCCGGCGATGAGCGCGGCCTCGACGACTAAGGTTCCGGACCCGCACAACGGGTCGAGGAATTCCCCGCCCTGCGCGGCGAGCGCTTCCCATCCGGCGCGCAGCAGCACGCCCGCGGCTACGTTTTCCTTGAGCGGCGCCTCACCCGCCGCGCCGCGGTAGCCGCGCCGGTGGAGGCTCTCGCCCGCGAGGTCGATGGCCACCGTGATATCCGTGCCGTGGGCGTGGGCGTGGACGCGCACGTCGGGGCGCTCGAGCGCGATATCGGGGCGCGATCCGCTCGCCTCGCGCAGCGCATCGACGATGCCGTCCTTGAGCCTCAGGGCGCCGAAGTGGGTATGCGTGATCGTCGGGTGGCGCCCGCTGAAGTCGCACGCGAGCGTGGCTCCCGGCGCCAGGTGCGCGGACCAATCGAGCGCGCGCACCCCGGCGTAGAACTCCTGTGCGTCGCGCGCCTCGAACGAGCCGAGCTCGAGAAACACGCGGTTCGCGATCCGCGACCACAGGCACGCGCGGTAGGCACTCTCCAGCGTCCCGGTGAAGGCGACGCCGGTCGAGCGCTCGCGCAGCTCGCCCGCACCACAGGCGGCGAGCTCGCGTACCAGCAGATCCGGGAGTCCGCGCGGCGCGCTCGCGAGAAACTTGAGCGCGGCTGCGGTCACGTCATGCGGACGCGGCCGGCAGCGCGCGGCGCGGCCGGACTCACTCCTGCGTCAGGTCGATCCAAGTGGACTTGAGCTCCGTATATTTCTCGAGCGCGTGCAGCGACTTGTCGCGCCCGAGGCCCGACTGCTTGTAGCCCCCGAACGGCACCGTGAGATCATCGGCGTCGTAACAGTTGACGTACACGGTGCCCGCGCGCAACGCGCGCGCAACGCGGTGCGCGGTGGTGATGTCGCGGGTCCAGACTGCGGCGGCGAGACCGTAGATCACGTCGTTGGCGATCGCCACCGCCTCATCGACCGTCCTGAAGGTGATCGCCGACAGCACCGGCCCGAAGATCTCCTCACGCGCGATCGCCATGCGCGGCTCGACGCCATCGAACACCGTGGGCTCGATGAAATAGCCGCCGCTGTCCTCGCGGACCCGCCGCCCACCGAAGCGTATGTTGGCGCCGTCGCGGCGACCGGAGTCGATGTAGCCGAGCACACGCTTCATCTGCGTCTCGTCGACGATGGCGCCGAGACGTGTCGCGGGATCGAGCGGATCGCCGGGCTGAAGCTTGCGCCCCACCGCCTGCACCTTCTCGAGCACCGCGTCGCGGATGCTCTCGTGCACCAGCAGCCGCGAGCCCGCCGAGCACATCTCCCCCTGATTGAAGAAGATGGCGAACGCCGCCGCCTTGGCGGCCCGGTCGAGGTCCGGGTAGTCGGCCAGCACGATGTTAGGTGACTTGCCGCCGCATTCGAGCGATACGCGCTTCAAGTTCGACTGACCGGCGTACTGTAAGACCATCTTGCCGGTGGCGGTCGAGCCGGTGAAGGCGATGCAGTCGACGTCCATGTGCAGCGCGAGCGCCTTACCGGCGGTCGGGCCGAGTCCTGGCACGACGTTGAACACGCCCGGCGGCACGCCCGCCTCGACGGCGAGCTCGGCGACCTTGAGCGCGGTGAGCGGTGACTTCTCCGAGGGCTTCAGCACCAGTGAGTTGCCGGTGGCGAGTACCGGTGCGAACTTCCAGGCAGCCATGAGCAGCGGAAAGTTCCACGGCACGATCGCGCCGACGACTCCGACGGGCTCGCGGGTGATGAGCGCGAGCGCCCCCGGCCCGGTGGGCGCCACCTCGTCGTATACCTTATCTATGGCCTCGGCGTACCAGCGCAGGCAACGCACCGCGCCCGGGATGTCGACCTTCAGGCTGTCGGTGATCGGCTTCCCCATGTCGAGTGTCTCGAGGAGCGCGAGCTCATCGCCATGCCTGGCGATCAGCTCGGCGAAACGCAGCAGGATCTGCTTGCGCTCCGCCGGCGTGCGCTGCGCCCAGACGCCGGTGCTGAAGGCCGTACGCGCCGACTTCACCGCGCGGTCGATGTCCTCCGCGTCGCCGGATGCGACGCGTGCCAGGAGCTTGCCGGTCGCGGGGTTGATCGAGTCGAAGGTTGCTCCCGAGGCAGCCGCGACGTAGCGCCCCTCGACGAAGGCCTGGGTGCGGAACGACAGCGAGCGAGCGCGCTCGTGCCAGGATACCGGAGCGGGTTGTGCGTTCATGGACGTCTCAACTCTGTCAGAAGGTCGCGGGGATCGAGGCGCTGATGATCTCACACGCCTCGCGCCCGACATTGCGAAAGCGGTGCGGCAGCTGACTGGCGAAATAGTAAGCCTCGCCGGGCCCGAGTACCCGCGTCGCACCGCCGACGGTGAGCTCGATGCGCCCGCGGATCACCACGCCCGCCTCCTCGCCGCGGTGCGCCTGCATGTCCTCGCCGGTGGCGGCCCCGGCGGCATAACGCTCGTGCAGCAACGTCAGCTGCCGGCCGGCGCGCTGGGCGGCGACCAGGCGCAGCGAGACCTCGGCGTTCCCGAGCTCGACCAACTCGTCGGCGCCGAAGAACGCCTGCGGCGCGGCGGACAGGTCGAGCGCGAAGAACTCGGCGAGCGCCATCGGTACGCCATCGAGGACCTTCTTCAGTGAGCTCACCGAGGGACTCACGCGGTTCTGCTCGATGAGGGAGATGAGTCCGTTGGTGACGCCCGCGCGGCGCGCGAGCTCGCGCTGCGACAACCCTAAGCTGGTGCGCACGCCCCGCAGCCGCGCGCCGACGTCGGTGCTCATGGTGTTTAGGATCTTAGACGAAAGGGCGCGGAATATGGCTCCGGTGGCTTGCTTTGTCCACTTTATTTATCATCCGGCCCCCTCTGGTCCCCTCATCGAGACGAGTCATGGCCCGCACGAGCGAAGCGTTGAAGCGCAGCGACCTGGAAGCGTTGTGGATGCCGTTCACCGCGAACCGGCAGTTCAAGGCGGCACCGAGGCTGCTCGCGCGCGCGAGCGGCATGCAGTACTGGACCGCCGAGGGGCGCGAGATTCTCGACGCCGTGGCGGGGTTGTGGTGCGTCAACGCCGGGCACGGACGGCGCGAGATCACTGCGGCGGTCGCCGCACAGCTCGAGGCCATGGACTACGCCCCGCCCTTCCAGATGGGCCACCCGGGCGCCTTCCAGCTCGCCAGCGAGCTGGTGAAGCTCGCCCCGAGCGGGCTCGATCATGCCTTCTTCACCAACTCGGGATCGGAATCGGTCGACACCGCCCTCAAGATCGCCCTCGCCTATCACCGCGTGCGCGGCGATGCCACGCGCACGCGCCTCATCGGCCGCGAGCGGGGCTACCACGGGGTGGGTTTCGGGGGGATCTCGGTCGGCGGCATCTCGCCCAACCGCAAGATGTGGTCGGCCTCGCTCCTCCCCGGCGTCGATCATCTGCCGCACACCCACGACCTGGCGCGCAACGCATTCTCGCGTGGCCTGCCCGAGCACGGCGCCGAGCTCGCCGACGAGCTCGAGCGGCTGGTCGCGCTGCACGACGCCTCGACCATCGCGGCGGTCATCGTCGAGCCGCTCGCCGGCTCGACCGGCGTGCTGCTGCCGCCGCGCGGCTACCTGAAGCGCCTGCGCGAGATATGCGACCGCCACGGCATTCTCCTCATCTTCGACGAGGTGATCACCGGCTTCGGCCGCACCGGCTCGCCGTTCGCAGCGCAGGAGTTCGGCGTGACTCCCGACCTGATCACGCTCGCCAAGGGAATCACCAACGGTTGCGTGCCGATGGGCGCGGTACTGGTGGGCAGCCGGGTGTTCGAGGCCTTCATGCAGGGCCCGGACGGCATCGAGCTGTTCCACGGCTACACCTACTCGGCGCATCCGGTGGCGTGCGCGGCCGCGCTCGCCACGCTCGGCATCTACGAGCGCGAGGGACTCCTGACGCGCGCGCGCACGCTCGCCAGAGAGTGGGAGGACACGGCGCATGGCCTGAAGGGCCTGCCGCACGTCATCGACGTGCGCACCTATGGGCTCATCTGCGCAGTGGAGCTGGCGCCGCAGCCCGGCAAGCCGGGGGCGCGCGGATTCGAGGTGTTCCTGAAGTGCTTCGAGCGTGGCGTGCTGGTACGCCAGACCGGCGACATCATCGCGCTGTCGCCGCCGCTCATCGTCGAGCGCGCGCAGATCGAGCGGATCTTCGGCACTCTCGGCGAGGTGCTGCGCGCGCAGTGACCACGGCTCGCAGGCGGCGCGCGCTGAGCGCGCCCGCGCACGTTAGCGCTGAGCGGCGCGCCTTAAGCGTGCGGCTTGCCGCGAAAATGCCTGACGCGCGACAGCACCGTCCACACGACCAGCGCGATCACGAGCCCGCTGCCGATCAGCAATTCCATCTCGGTGAGTCCAAAGCCGCTCCGCGAAGCGACCACGGTTATCGTCTGCATAACAACCTCCACGACCAGCAAGACCCGACAAGAGTCAAGGGAGACTCCCACGGACGCGGCGCGCGGTGAAGCAACCCGTCGTGGATCTGCGACGGGGTTCAACGCGCAGCAGCGTTATGTCAGCCGGGAGTGGGCTCGAAAATCGCGTAAATCTTCGCGCAGTCCTCCAACACCTCCCAGGTGCCGGAAAACCCTGCGGGCACGACGAACGCGTCGCCGGGCCCGAAGGTGCTGCGCTCGCCGGAGGAGCTCTCGATCACCACGCGTCCAGCGGTCATGACGCACAGCTCGTTCTCCGTATAGCGCACGCGCCACTTGCCGCGCGTCGCCGCCCAGCGCCCGGCAAAGAACTGCTGCGTACCGTCGGTGTAATGGTTCTGCACGCGCAGCTCCGGCGTGCCCGCGATCAAGCGGTCGGCCGGCGGCTCGGATACTTCGGCAGCGAGAGTGCCGTCGAGCCGTACGATGGAGGTGCTCATGTGGGCGTCGCGCAGGTGCTGGTGCCAGGAGATTCTAGCGCGAAGGTGCGCCGCGGACGCGAGCGTCCGCGGCGCATCCCGTGGCGAGCCCGGCGCGAGCCTCACGGGCCGGTCCCGGGCAGCGGCTGGCCGGCAGTCGTGGCCGTCGCGCTCGCCGCGGGCGTGCCTGTGGCGCGCTCGAGCCGCACCGTGACCCGCCGGTCGAGCGCGTAGGCGTCGAGGTCGCCGCTCGCACTGCTCGACTCGGCCGCGCCGTGCGCCTCGACGATGAGCCGCTCGCGCGCTACGCCGCCGCACACGAGCGCTGCGGCCACCGCCTCGGCGCGGCGCTGTGACAGGGCTTCGTTATAAGCCGCATCGCCGCGCGGATCGGCAAATCCCGCGACACGCAGCGTCGCATCCGGGACGGCCGCTGCCAGAGCGCCGAGCCGCAGCAGCGGCCCCATGTCCTCAGCCTTGATCGAGGTGTCGTCGGTGCGGAAGCTGACATCCATCCCGACCGCATCGACCGCCGCCAGCGTCTGCTCGAGCCGCGCGCCGTGGGAGCGCGCGTCCGCCAGCGAGCCGTCGAGCTCGGTGAGGTTGGCGGCGAGCCGGGCGCGCTCGGACTCGCTCTTGCCGAGGTCGGTGCTCAGTTCGCGCGCAGTCTGCTTCTCCCGATGATAGCGATCGCCCATGAAGCCGCCGGCGGCCGCGCCGATCACGGCGCCGATCGGCCCCCCGGCGGCCGCTCCCACGGCCAGCCCCGTGACGATGCCGAGGTCCTCCGCCTTGGCGTTACTGGCGGGCTCGGCGGCGGCTCCCGCCCAGACCGGTGCCCCGGCAAGGCAGGCCACGGCCGCGAGCCCGCAGGCCAGACGTCTCGAATTCTGCGTAATCATGTTTGCCTCCTCTCGTTGATGAGTCGTCGACCGCCACCACAGCGGTCCCGTACGAGAGACAGTTCAACGCAGGCGCCGGCCGCGCCGATGATGCAAAGGCGTCAGCGGAGGGATGCTTTGTGGCAGAAGATGGCAGCTATACTGCGCACCCCCCGCCACCGGAAGACTGCACGCATGCGGCCCCTATTGATCGCCTCGCTCGCCCTGGCGGCTGCGGCCGCGCCCTGCACCGCTGCGGCCGCCGACGGCGAGGTGCTGCGCGCCACGCTGGCGAACGGGCTGCGCGTCATCGTGGTGCGCAACTCGCTCGCGCCCGTGGTCACGACCTCGGTCAACTACCTGGTCGGCTCGGATGAGGCGCCGGTGGGCTTCCCCGGGACCGCGCACGCCGAGGAGCACATGATGTTCCGTGGCAGCCCGGGGCTCACCGCCGATCAGCTCGCCGACATCGGCAGCGTTCTCGGCGGCGACTTCAACGCCGACACCCGTGAAGGGCTGACGCAGTATCTCTACACGGTTCCCGCCGAGGATCTCGACGTGGCGCTGCACATCGAGGCGCTGCGCATGCGCGCAGCGCTCAACACGGCGAAGGAATGGAGCCAGGAGCGCGGCGCCATCGAGCAGGAGGTCGCGCAGGACCTGTCGGAGCCCGGCTACGTGCTGTACTCGAAGCTGCGTGCGCGCCTGTTCGGCGGTACGCCGTACGCGCACGACGCACTCGGCACCCGGCCCTCGTTCGAGAAGACCACCGCCGAGATGCTGCAGAGCTTTCACCAGACCTGGTACGCACCCAACAACGCCATCCTCGTGATCGCCGGCGACGTCGATCCCCCCGGGGCGCTCAGCGAGGTAAAGAGCCTCTTCGGCGACATCCGTGCGAAGAAACTGCCGGCGCGCCCGGCGGTGCGCCCGAGGGCGATCGCACCGGGCTCATTCACCGTGGATACCGACCGGCCGAGCGGCACCCTGATGATCGCAGTGCGCACGCCCGGTCCGCGCTCCGCCGACTTCGCCGCGCTCGAGGTGCTCGCGGACGTGCTCAGCAACCGGCGCTTCGATCTCTACGGGCTGGTGCCCCAGGGCAAGGCTCTCGCGGCCGAGTTCGCCCTCGACCCACTGCCTCAGGCCGGAATTGCCTACGCGGTGGCCTCCTTCACGGCCGGCAGCGACAGCCACGCGCTCGAGGGCGAGGTGCGGGCGATCCTCGCGCGCGTCGCGCGCGAGGGCGTACCCGCCGAGCTGGTGGAGGCCGCCAAGCTCCAGGAACGGAGCGATGCGCAGCTGCAGCGCAACTCGATCAGCGAGCTCGCCGCGGTCTGGTCTGACGCGGTCGCCATCTTCGGGCTCGAGTCTCCCGACGATGACCTGAAGCGCATCGAGAAAGTGACGGTCGCGGACGTCAATCGCGTGGCACGTCAGTACCTCGACCTGAGTCACGCCGTCACCGGAATCATGCTGCCGCACGGCTCGGGGCGGCCGGTGCCCGGGGGCGGTGGCTTCGGCGGGCACGAGGCGATCACGCTCGGGGAAGCCCATGCGACCGCGCTCCCCTCGTGGGCAGCCAAGGCGCTGGCGCGCCTCGAAGTGCCGCCGTCGACGTTGCATCCGGTCGTCAGCACACTACCGAACGGGCTCACGGTGATCGTGCAGACCGAAGACGTCAGTGACACGGTGAGCGTGTACGGCCACATCCGCAACCGTCCCGAGACCGAGGAGCTCGCCGGACAGGAGGGCGTGAGCCAGGTACTCGAGCGCCTCCTCCCCTACGGCAGCGAGCAACTCGACCGGCTCGCCTTTCAGCGCGCGCTCGATGCCATCGGCGCGCGTGAGCAGGCCGGCACCGACTTCTCGGTGCAGTCGCTCGCGGAGCACTTCGACCGGGCGCTCGAGCTCCTCGCCGACAACGAGCTGCATCCGGCGCTGCCATCCGCCGCCCTCGAGGTGATCCGCGCACAGGTCGCGCAGGGCGTGGCCGCGCGCAACGTCAGCCCGGGCTTTCTCACGCAGCATTCGCTGCGCGCGGCGCTCTTTCCCGCGAACGACCCGAGCCTGCGCATGGCGACGCCCGAGTCGGTGCGCGCCCTCAGCGATGCCGGCGTGCGGGCCTACTACCAGAAGGTGTTCCGCCCGGATCTCACGACCGTCGTGATCGTCGGCAAGGTCACTCCCGAGGCCGCCGCCGCCGCAGTCGCCCGCTATTTCGGCGCCTGGAGCGCGAATGGCCCGGCGCCGCCGATCGAGCTGCCGTCCGCGCCGCCAAACCACGCGGGCGTGATCGCGGTCCCGGACGCGAGCCGCGTGCAGGACCGGGTGGTGCTGGCGCAGAACCTCGCCCTGACGCGCGCCGATTCCGACTACTACGCGCTCGCGCTCGGCAATGCCGTGCTCGGCGGCAGCTTCTACTCGACGCGTCTCAGCATTGACCTGCGCAAGAACGCAGGCCTCGTCTATGGGGTCGATTCGGTGCTGCAGGCGGGCCGTACGCGCAGCGTCTACCTGGTCGAATACGCGAGCGACCCGCAGAACGTGGTCAAGGCTGCCGCCATGGTCGCGCGCGAGCTCACCACCATGCAGGACACACCGGTCGGCGCCGACGAGCTCATCCGCGTCAAGGCGTACCTGCTGCGGCAGATGCCGCTCTCCGAGGCCGGCGTCGCGGAGATTGCCCGCGGCATGCTGGGACGGCGCGACGCCGGCCTGCCGCTCGATGAGCCGGGCAACGCCGCCCGCCACTACGTCGAGCTGGAGCCGGCGGTCGTGCAGGCCGCGTTCCGCAAATGGATTCGCCCCGCCGACCTGGTGCGCGTGAGCGAGGGGCCCGCGCCGCAATAGCGGGGAAGTCCTCGGGACCGACTCCGGTGCGCTCAGCTCCCGCCACCCTCGCCCTCGCCCTGGCGCTCGCGCTCGCGGGCTTCAGCCCGCCGCCGCTCGCAGCCGCGATCCGGCCCGATGACTGCCTCGCGGCACGCCGCGCCGAGACCCGCCATGAGGCCGCCTGCTACTCGCTGGTGCAGGACGGCCGCAAGCGCACCTTGCGCGTCTACGTGCCGCGAGCACGCGGCGGGCCGCTGCCCGTGGTGCTGGTGCTGCACGGCGGCGGCGGAACCGGCGGCGGCATGGAATGGCTGACGCGGCGCGGCTTCAACCGCATTGCCGACCGCGACGGCGCCCTGATCGTCTACCCCGACGGCATCGGCCATGGCTGGAACGACGGGCGCAGCGCCCATCGGTCCGCGGCAGAGGCGGCGGTCGACGACCTCGCATTCCTGCGCGCGCTGCCGCTCGAGCTCGCGGCGCTCCACCCGGTCGATCGCACGCGGCTCTACGTCACCGGCATGTCCAACGGCGGCATGATGTCGTATCGGCTGGCGTGCGATGCGGCAGAGGTGTTTGCCGCCGCGGCACCCGTCGCCGCCAACATGGCGGTCGAGCTCGGGGGTGCCTGCCATCCGGCGCGCCCCGTGCCGATCCTCATCATGAGCGGCGTCGACGATCCCATCATGCCGTGGAAGGGCGGCGCCATCCGCGTGCTGTGGATGACGCGCGGCACGGTGCTGTCGGCCGAGGAGAGCGCGGCGCGCTGGCTCGCGCTCGATCGCTGCGGCACGCTCGAGCCGCAGGCGCTCATCGAGGCTCATCCGGCGGACGGCACCGTGGCTGCGCCGCGCAGCGCCCGCTGCGCCGAGGGGAGCGAAGTGCGGCTGTACGAGATCCGCGGCGGCGGCCATACCTGGCCGCAGGGCGAGCCGTATCTCGGCCCGCGTATCGTCGGGAAAGTCAGCCAGGCGCTCGATGCCAGCGAGACCATCTGGGCGTTCTTTCGCCAGCACGCCCTGCGCTGACCAGGCGCACGAGTCAGCTCACCGGAAGATCGCCAGCGCGCGCACTTCGATGCTCTCGCGCGGCATGACACGCGCGTGGCGCGGATCGGTGAACGAGCTGTGCGGGGCGGCGCTGGCGCGCCCCGCGGGCGCCGAGTCGAAGTTCTTGAACAGCCAGGCCTCATCGACGGCCATGTCCGAGGCGAAGTACCAGCGCTGCCGGGGCTGGTGCACGAGGTAGCAGATCTCGCCCGAGCGCTGCGGATAGCGCAGCTCGACGGCACGCAGCGCCTGCGGCGCAACGCTGGACCCGTCACACAGTGCGAGCGGCGCATCGCGCACCGGGCCGCGGATCGCCCGCCACAGGTTCACCTGCACGAAGCGCTTGAGCCCCGCCTCCGCGTGCGGACCGAGCTCGTGGCGCAAGCGCTGCAGCGCCGAGCCCGGCGTGTAATCGGTATGCGCGTGGCGCACCGGCCGGCCGATGGCGTGCCCGTGGTCCGTGCGACCCGTGGCCCCGCCGCGGCGGACGTTGTGATCGAACACGACGACCTGGTCGGCGCCGAGTGCCGAACCGATGATCTCCGCGCTCTCCGGGTAGTAGCGCCCGCGCACGTGAGCGTCGTCCTCGAAACGCCGCACCCGGGTCGGCCAGCGCCCGAGCGTCGCGCCGTGCTCCTCGAGCCGCAGCGGCTCGCCGCCCCGCACGTCACGGATCCCGACCGCATGGCCGGCAAAGCGCACGGTCTCCGGCTCGCCCCCGGGCGGGGCCTCGTGCGCGTAAGTGAAGGGGCGCCCGCTACCCGGCACGAGAAACTCGATCTCGGCATGGACTTCCATGGCTCAGGCTCCCTCAGGCGCGCAGCGTCAGCGTGGCAGACACCCGGTGGTTGCCGCCGGCAGCCTGGGTAAAGAGATAGTTGATCCCTGCAAACCCTCCAGTCGTGATCAGCAGTGATATGATCAGAATTACTAAGTTACTGGTTTTCATACAGAACACCTCCTACTTGGTGGCGCACAGTGTCGTCGGGAGGTGCTCAGGCAGCAAACGCAATGCCTAAGAGAGTATTAAGAAAAACTAAACGATTGCCGGGGTTCGAGCGGCTGCCTCTGAACGGGCTGCGGGTCTTCGAGAGCGTCGCCTCGCACCTGAGCTTCACGGAGGCGGCGGAAGCGCTGCACGTGACGCCCGCGGCGGTCAGCATGCAGGTGCGCGCACTCGAGCAGTACCTGCGCGTGCCGCTCTTTCGGCGCGAGGGACGCAGCATCACCCTCACGGCCGAGGGCGAGCTGCTGCTCCCGGGCGTGCGACGCGGGCTCAGCACGCTGCAACAGTCGATGCAGCAGCTGCGGCAGGACCGCTCGAGCGGCGCGCTCAGCATCAGCACGCTCGCCTCATACCTGCAGAAGTGGCTGTTGCCGCGCCTGCCGCAGTTTCACGACCGGCATCCGCAGATCGATCTGAGCATCCACACCTCGCGCACGCCGGTCGACTTTGCGAGCACCGGGTTTCATGCGGCGCTGCGCATGAGCGCGGGCCCGAGCGCCGGCCTTTACAACGAGAAGCTCATGGACGAGTGGTTTCTGCCCGTGTGCACGCGCGAGCTGCTGGCGAAACATGGCCCGTTGCGCGGAGCCGCGGACCTGAAGCGTTTCCCGCTGCTGCACAGCTCCGATGAAGAGTGGTCGTACTGGCTGGACCCGGGAAGCGCGCCGGACTGGCAGGAGCGCGGCACGGCCTTCGACGACTCGCTCACCGTACTGGCCGGCGCCGAGCAGGGAATCGGCCTCGCCCTGACGCGCTGGTCGCTCGTGGCGCAGGATCTGGCGTCCGGCCGCATCGTGCGGGCGAGTGAGCGCACCGTGCTCTGTCCGCGCGCCTACTACTTCGTGTGCCCGGAAATATACGTCGCCATGCCGAAGGTGCAGCAACTGCTCGTCTGGCTGCGCGAGATGGCGGCGGCCTTTCCGCGCCCCTAGACTGAAGCCATGTACCGGATCCCGGCAGGAGCTGCAGCCCTCGCCCTCCTCGGCCTGCTGCCGATTCTCGCTCTGGCCGAGGAAGCCGCGACAACCAGGAGCGCAAACCTCAGGCGCGATCCGTCCACTGCCAGCCCCGTCATCACGGTTCTGCACCGCGGAGCGAGGCTCACCCTCGTGGATGCGAGCGCCGACAGCGGCTACTACCACGTGAGAACGGAGGACGATCAGGTGGGCTGGGTCTACGCAAGGCTGCTCGCGGTGTCGGCGGCGCCTCTCGTGCCGCCGCCGGAGCCGGCCGCCACCACCGGCATCGGCGCAGTGCCCGCGGCCGCCTGCGAGTCAGCTCTGTGGACTCACGTCTACCATCCGACGCGGCTGCTCGTGAAGAGCGCATGTGTGACGGTCACGGGAATGCTCGTCGATGCAACCTCGGGCCGCCAGGGCGACGGCGTCCGCCACGAAGCGGACGGAGACACGCACGGCTGGCTTGAGGTGGATCCGCAGTTTCAGAGCATGTTGAACGCGGGTAACCGCAGCGCCGAGGGCGGCAACCTGGTCTTCGAGATCATCTGCCGCTATCCGGTCACCCAGCCGGATGCGCAGAGTGCCTGCAGCGGCTACACGGATCACGTCCAGCTCCCGCCCGTCGGCTCACATGTGAGCGTCACCGGCACATTCGTGCAGGACACATTCCACGCTCAGTGGAACGAGATACACCCCGTGAGCAGTGTCAGCGTCGTTCCGTGACGGCTCGGTGACCACGCCCTGACCCTCTCCCGATCGGGAGATGGTCTGTGGACCGTCCAGACGGTAGGGTCTGCGGCCTTGCCTGGATTTCAGGGGACCGTCGGCGCACAGACCGCGGCAGCCAGCGCTACTGTATGTACTTTCGCCAACCCATTCCGCTGCGTCCCGCGCGCGACCGGCTGCTCGATGCGGCAGAACGAGTGGTGGTCGAGGCGGGCGCAACCCACCTGACCCTCGATGCCGTGGCAAAGTCGGCGGGCGTCAGCAAGGGTGGCCTCTTGTACCACTTTCCCTCCAAGGAAGCGCTGCTCGAGGGCATGTTGTCGCGGCATTTCCAGGACGTCGACGCCGAGGTGTCGCGCAGGCTCGCGCTCCGTTCCGAGAAGCCAGTGCGCAGCGCCAACGGCGGCGCGCGCCGCGCCCGCAAGCCCTCACGCGCCGAGGTGTTCAGCGAGCGGGTGCGCGTGCTGCTCGAGCTGCACCCCGAGCGTCCGGCGGTCGGCGCCGCCATGGTGGCCGCTTCCGCGGACAATCCGGAGCACATGGCGGTCTGCCGCGCCGAGTACCGCAAACTCCTCGATGAATTTGCCAGGCTCCCGGGTGGTTTCGAGGGCAGCGCGATGGTGATGCTCGGGGTGCAGGGGCTGCTGCTCGCGGAGCTGCTGCAGCTCTCGCCCTACACTCCCCAGGAGCGTTCGCGGCTCGTCAAGGCACTGCTGCGGGCCGCCGACCAATGCGGGAGCACGCAATGACACGGAGCGTACGTGGAATCTGTCTCGCCCTGCTGACGGCCGCGGCGGTCTCAGCCTGCGCGGTCGGGCCCGACTTCCATGCGCCGCCCGCGCCGGCTACGAGCCATTACACGCGTGCGCCCGAGCCCACCGGCACCGTGTCTGCGCCCGGCCCGAGGGGCACTGCGCAGACCTTCAGCACCGAGCGCGACATCCCCGCGGACTGGTGGACGCTGTTTCACTCGCAGCCGCTCGATGCGCTCGTGCGGCAGGCGCTCACCGACAGCCCGAACGTCCAGGCGGCAGAAGCGACACTGCGCACCGCCGCAGAGACCTACAAGGCGCAACGCGGCGCGCTGCTGCTGCCTCAGCTCGATGCGACCGGGACGGCCGTGAGGCAGCGTGAGCCGGGGGCGGTCCTCGGGCAGCCGGGCTCCGCATTCCTCTTCAACCTGTTCGACGCCTCGGTCGGCGTGACCTACCGCCTCGATCTCTTCGGGGCCTCACGCCGTCAGGTGGAGGCGCTGTACGCGCAGTCGGATTACCAGCGCTGGCAGCTGGAGGCCGCGCGGCTGACGCTCGCCGACAACGTCGTCACCACGGCGATCAACATCGCTTCGCTCCACGCGCAGGTGGCCGCGCTCGCAGACATCATCGCGAGCGAACGCGACCAGCTCAAGGTGGTGCAGCGGCAGTTCGACGCCGGTGCCGCCTCGCGCTCCGACCTGCTCGCGCAGCAGACACAGGTAGCAGACAACGAGGCGCAGCTGCCGGCGCTCGAGAAGCAGCTCGCGCAGGCCCAGCATCGCCTGGCGGTGCTGGCCGGCCGCACACCGGACGATGCCACGGTGCCCGACTTCACGATCGACCAGCTGACGCTGCCGGCGGAGCTGCCGCTGTCGGTCCCGGCCAAGCTGGTGCGCCAGCGGCCGGACGTGCAGGCCGCGGAAGCGCTGCTGCACGTGTCGAGCGCGCAGCTCGGCGTGGCGACCGCCAACCTCTATCCGCAGCTCAATCTCACCGGCTCGATCGGCTCGGAGACCGTCACCGCGAGCGACCTGTTCAAGACCGGCACCGCCGCCTGGAACATAGGCGGCTCGCTGACGCAACCGCTGTTTCACGGCGGCGAGCTCCTGGGCCTCAAGCGCGCGGCGCGCGCCGACCTCGACCGCGCCACCGCCGAGTATCGCGAGGCGGTGCTCGCGGCGCTGCAGGACGTCGCCGACACCTTGCGCGCTCTCGAAGCCGACGCGCGCACGCTGCAGGCGGATCTCATCACCGAGACCGACGCGCAGGACACTCTCAACATGACCAAGCTGCAATACAAGGTGGGCGGCGTCAGCTACCTGCAGCTGCTGAATGCCGAACGCGTCTTCCTGCAGGCGCGGCAGAACCGCGTGCAGGCTGAAGCCGCGCGCTATGCGGATACCGCTGCCCTGTTCCACGCCCTCGGCGGCGGCTGGTGGAACCGGCAGGATAATGCGAAGGAGACTCGTCCGTGAACGATGTCATCGGGACCTCAAGAACCTCCGGGCACACGTCGATGCACAACGACTCAGCCAACTCGGGCAAGCTCGCGAGACGGCGGCTGATCATCGTGGTGGCCGTCGTGGGCGGGCTGCTCGCGCTGCTGGTTGGCTTCAACGTGTTCAAGGGGATCATGATCAAGAAGTTCATGGCGGGTAACTCGCAGCCGCCGCAGACGGTGACGACCACCCTCGTCCAGTACACCGACTGGCAGCCGGAGATCAGTGCGGTCGGCAGTGTGCGCGCGGTACGCGGAGTCGACATCACGACCGAGGTGACCGGGCTGGTGCGCAGCGTCGACTTCCGCTCGGGCGATGACGCCAGGCGCGGCCAGGTGCTGGTACACCTCAACGCCGATGCTGACATCGCCACGCTGCATTCGCTCCAGGCGGCGGCCGATCTGGCGGACACCGTGTATGCGCGCGACAAGATGCAGTTCGAGGCGCAGGCGATCAGCCAGGCGCAGCTCGATGCGGATGCCGCGGACCTCAAGAACAGGAAGGCGCAGGCGGCTGCTCAGGCCGCGCTGGTCGAGAAGAAGACCCTGCGCGCGCCGTTCGACGGGCGGCTCGGGATCACGACCGTCAACCCGGGGCAGTACCTCAACACCGGCGACAAGGTAGTGACGCTGCAGGAACTCGATCCCGTCTACGTCGACTTCCGCCTGCCACAGGAGCAGCTGGCGCAGGTGCGTCCGGGACTCGAGGTGCGCCTGAGCCTCGATGCCTTCCCCGGCGAGAGCTTCCCGGGCAAGATCAATGCCGTCGATCCGCTGGTCGA
>DATMMK010000003.1:0-107166 GCA_035569755.1 Steroidobacteraceae bacterium | reverse complement strand
CGTCGTGTACACGACCACCGCCGAGACCTTCAACAGCGAGGAGCGGCCGCGCTTCGAGGCGCTGGCCGGGCGTGCGGCGCTGCGGCGTTACGGCGGCGATTGCTATCTCTACGGCATGCTCGCCTCGGGCTCCTGCGAGCTTGTGATCGAGGTACAGCTGAAGCCCCACGATTTCATGGCCGCCGTTCCGGTGGTGGAAGGCGCCGGGGGCAGGATCAGCGGCTGGCGCGGCGAGCCGCTGACGACTGCGAGTAACGGCCGCGTAGTGGCGGCCGCGAACGAGGCGCTGTGGCAAGAGGCGGTCGCGGAGCTCGGCTTGGTTTAATGGGACGAAATCGCAGGAGGTGCGTTCAGGCGGTCCGTGCAACACCATCTGTAACAGGAGGGTGTGGACGTGGGTCAATTGGGGATGTCGGAGGAGCTCCGGGCGCAGATCTGGCGGCGCTGGAAGCAAGGGGAGAGCCTGAGCGAGATCGGGCGGGCTTTAGGGAAGCAGCCAGGCACTATTTTTAACTTTCTGCGCAGGCAAGGAGGGTTTGCCCCACGACCTCGTGTGCGCGACATCCGCTCGCTCGATCTGCACGAGCGCGAGGAGATCTCCAGGGGCATTGCCAGCGGCTCGACGATGCGTGAGATCGCTCGGGCTTTGCGGCGTGCCCCCTCGAGCATCAGTCGGGAACTGCGGCGCAACGGTGGCCGAGAACGCTACCGGGCGTGCCGCGCAGAGCAACTTGCGTGGCACCGCTCCCGCCGCCCCAAGCCGTATCGGTTGGCCTGCAATGTGCGGCTGAGAGAGCTGGTGCAGCAGAAGCTCCAAGAGCGCTGGTCACCCGAGCAGATTAGCGGCTGGCTTGCCAGCTCATTTGCCGACGATGAGAGTATGCGGGTGTCGCCGGAGACGATTTACCGCAGTCTGTTCATCCAAGCCCGTGGGCTGCTTAAGAAGGAGCTTGTGAAGCAGCTGCGCCGCAAGCACCCCATGCGTATGCCTCGGGCGGCCAGCATCCGGGTGCCACCTTCCCAGATCCAGGATGCGATACGCATCAGTGAACGGCCACCGGAAGTCGAGGATCGAGCGGTTCCAGGTCACTGGGAAGGCGATCTGCTGGCGGGCTCAAAGAACTCACACATCGCCACTTTGGTAGAGCGACGTTCTCGCTACCTGATGCTGGTGAGGGTGTCGGGCAAGGACACTCACAGCGTCGTCAGCGCTCTCTCTCGCCAAGTGCGCAAACTACCCCGGGAGCTGCGTCGCTCCCTGACTTGGGACCGAGGAGTGGAGCTGGCCGATCACAAGCGCTTCACTCTCGCCACCGACGTGGCGGTGTACTTCTGCGATCCAAGTAGCCCTTGGCAACGCGGCAGCAACGAGAACACCAACGGGCTGCTGCGTCAGTACTTTCCCAAAGGGACCGATCTCTCGGTCCACTCCCAAGCCGTCCTAGACCAGGTCGCTCTCCAAATGAACCAGCGACCTCGCAAGACCTTGGGCTTCGCCACTCCCGCGGATAAACTCAACGCAAGTGTTGCGCCGACCGGTTGAGCCGGCAGGAAGCGATTTCGTCGGACATTACCTTGGTTTCCGCCGGCAAAAGGCGGGGCTCGATGCGCATCAGCCGCCGTCACCTCAGCAGCCGAGCACTCCGAGGCAAGGTTGGCGCACGGGCTTTTGCCGGCTGCGCATTAGCTCACTGTCAGATCGCCCTTGACCGCGGCCCGGAAGATGCGTGCATAGGCCGCGGCGTCCGCCGGCTGCGGGTTGCCGGATGCCGAAGGGTCGAGCGCGGCCTCGCGGCCGATGAGCTCGGCGCTCGTCACCGGCACGCCGATGTCGGCGAGAGTCTGCGGGATCTTGAGGCGCCGCCGGAAGCCGAGGACCCAGTCGAACAGCGCCCCGAACGGCTCGCCCTTGAGGTCCAGCAGCCGCGCGATGACGCCCACCTTGCCCTCGATTGCCGGGCGGTTGTAGGTAATGACGTAGGGCAGCAGCACGGCGTTGGTCAGTCCGTGATGCGTGTTGAAATGCGCGCCGACCGGGTGCGCGATGGCGTGCACGCCCCCCAGGCCCTTCTGAAAGGCCGTGGCGCCCATGCTGGCCGCGGCCAGCATGCGCGAGCGCGCCTCGAGATCGGTACCCTGCTCGCACGCCCGCGGCAGATAGGTCTGAATGAGCCGCATGCCTTCGAGCGCAATGCCGTCAGCGAGCGGATGGAATCCCGGTGCGCAGAACGCCTCGAAGCAGTGCACGAAGGCGTCCATGCCGGTGGCGGCGGTGATCGCCGGTGGCAGTCCAACGGTGAGCTCCGGGTCGCTGATCACGACTCTGGGCATCATCTGCGGATGGAAGATGATCTTCTTCTGATGCGTTTCCTCGTTGACGACGACGCCGGCGCGCCCGACCTCGGAGCCCGTGCCGGCAGTGGTCGGCACCGCGACGACCGGGGCAATGCCTGCGGGGTCGGCGCGCGTCCACCAGTCGCCGACGTCCTCGAAATCCCACAGCGGCCGCGTCTGTCCCGACATGAAGGCGATGACCTTGCCCGCATCGAGCGCCGAGCCCCCGCCGAAGGCGATCACGCCGTCGTGAGATCCGGCGCGATAGGCCGCGAGCCCCTCGTCGATGTTGGCCGCCACGGGGTTGCCGCGCACGCGCGCAAACAGCCCGCAGCCCGGCACCAGCGCGCGCGCCCGCCGCACCATCGGCGCCTCGCGCAGGCCCTCGTCAGTGACCAGCAGCGGCCGTTTGATGCCGAGCGCCGTGCAGGCGGACGGCAGCTCGGCGATGCGGCCGGGACCCGCCCAAACGGTAGTCGGATAGTTCCAGTTGGCTTTGAGGATCGCACTCACGTCGTCACCCGCAGATGGAAGGATTTGGGCCGGGTCAGGTGCTGGTACCCGACCACCGAAAGCGTACAGCCGCGCCCCGAGTCCTTCACGCCCACCCAGGCGAGGGCGGGATCGAGGTAGTCGCAGCGGTTCATGAAGAAGGTGCCGGTCTCGAGCTGCGCGCCGAGCCGCTCGGCGGCCGCCGCATCGCGCGTCCATACCGCCGCCGTGAGACCGAAGGCGCTGTCGTTCATGTGCGCGAGCGCCTCCGCGTCCGAGCGCACTCGCATGACGCCGGCCACAGGACCAAAGATCTCCTCGCGCATCACCGCACAGGCCGCGGGCGCATCGAGCAGGAGCTGCGGCGCGAGATAGGGCGTACCGGCCTTGCTCGCCGCGAACTCGCGCTCATCGATCGCAGCTCTGGCGCCGGCGTCCATCGAGGCGTGGATCTGCGCGCGCACCGCATCCGCGGCGGCGCTGCGCACCACGGGGCCGAGCGTCGTTTCAGGGTCGAGGGGATCGCCGAGCCGGTAGCGGCGGATGAGCTCGACGGCGCCGAGCGTGAAGGGCTCGTAGAGGCTCTCGTGCACGTAGATGCGCTGCAGCCCGCAGCAGGACTGGCCGGAGTTGAAATAGGCGCCGTCGACGATGTTCTCGATCGCGTGCTTCAGGTCCGCATCGTGCCGCACGTACACCGGGTCGCAGCCGCCGAGCTCGAGGCCGACGCCTACGAAGCGCTGGGCGGCGGCGCGCTGCACCGCACGGCCGCCCGTGACCGAGCCCGTGAAGGAGACGAAGTCGATGCGCGCATCGCCGATCACCCGCTCGGTGTCCTGATGCGAGAGGTGCAGCACCTGGAAGAGTCCCGCAGGAAGGTCGGCCGCAGCGAAGCACGCGGCGAAAGCCTCCGCCGCGAGGAGCGTCTGCGCCGAGTGCTTGAGGAGGACCGCGTTGCCGGCCATGAGGGCGGGCACGACGCTGTTGACCGCGATCAGGTAGGGATAATTCCAGGCGGCCACCGTGAACACGACGCCGAGCGGCTCGCGGCGCACGAAGCGGCGAAAGCCGGCCTTTGGTCCCGCATCGAGGTCGGCGAGCGCCGTGGGGGCGATGCCGATCATGAAACGGGCGCGCTCGAGGGTGCCGCGTACCTCGCTCGGAGCGAAACGGACGGGGCGTCCCATCTGCCACGAGAGGCCGACGGCGAGCTCCTGGCCGCGCCGCTCGAACTCGGCACAGAAGCGCTCCATGATGCTCGCGCGCTCTGTTACGGGCACGGCGCGCCATTCGCGTTGCGCTTTGCGGGCGCGCTCGAGCGCCGCGTCGATCTCAGCCGCCGTGGCGGGAGTGCGCTCTGCGTAGACGCGCCCGTCGACGGGCGAGATGGTCTTCAGGGTCATCAGATGATCTCGAAGTAGCGCGCCAGCTCCCAATCGGTCACGGCGCGGCGGAACTCGCGCTCCTCCCACTCGCGGCTCGCGGCGTAGTGCTCGACGAACGGCTTGCCGAAGAGCTCGTGCGCCGTCTTCGAGCCCGCCAGGCGCTCGGCCGCCTCGCCGAGCGTGCGCGGCAATTGGCGCTTCGCGGGGAGCTTGCGGTCATAGGCGTTGCCGGTGATCGGCTCATCAGGCTCGATGCGGTGCTCGATGCCCCAGATCCCCGAGCCGAGCGCCACCGCCAGGGCGAGATAGGGGTTGATGTCGGCGGCGGCGATCCGGTACTCGACCCGCTGGCTCCTGGGGCCGCCCTGAATCACGCGCAGCGCGCAGGTGCGGTTCTCCACACCCCAGGTCGCAGACGTCGGTGCCCAGTAGCCCGGCACGAGGCGCGAGTAACTGTTGACCGTCGAGGCCACCATGGCGAGGAGCTCGGGCATCAGCGCCTGCTGGCCGCCGACGAACCACCGCATCTCGTCCGACATGGTGTGGGGCTTGCGCTCGTCGTAAAAGGCGGAGCCGCCGTCCTTGCGGGCGAGGGAGACGTGCAGGTGGCCGCTCTGGCCGGGGAGCTGCTGCGACCACTTGGCCATGAAGGTGGCCATGAGGCCACGGCGCTGCGCCAGCACTTTCACGAAGGTCTTGAAAAGGGCCGCGCGATCGGCCGCCTCGAGTGCGTCGGCGTAGTGCAGCGCCGCCTCCATGACGCCAGGCCCGGTCTCGGTGTGCAGGCCCTCGATCGGCATCCGCATATCGTCGGCGAGCTTGAGCAGCGCCTGGTAGAGCTCGGCGTGCACGCCGCTGCGCAGCACCGAGTAGCCGAAGTAACCGGGCGTCAGGTTGGTGAGATTGCGGTAGTGCTTCTCACGCACGCTCGCGGGTGTCTCGCTGAAGACGAAGAACTCGTACTCCGCCGCCGCGCTGGCCGCTCCATAGCCCATGGAAGCGGCGCGCGCGAGCACCCGGCGCAGCGTCGCGCGCGGGCATACCTCCTCTGCCCTGCCGGCGAACTCGCCGAGAAAGAGCAGCATGTTGCCTTCCAGCGGGAGCGAGCGGCAGGTCTCGGGCAGGAGCCGCACTGGCGCGTCCGGGAAGGCCGTGTGCCAGCCCGTGAAAGTGACGTTGTCGTACTGCTGATCGTTCGAATCCCAGCCGAGCACGACGTCGCAGAAGCCCAGGCCCTTCTCGAGGGCGGAGAAGAATTTCTCCCGGTCGATGAGCTTGCCGCGCAGGACTCCGTCGTTGTCAAACACGGCGACCTTGACGTGCGTGAGCTCCCGCTCTTCGACGATGGCGCGGGCCTGGGCCGCGGTGCGCACTTCTTCTGGCTGCATGAACGAACGCTCCTAACTGCTGCGTTGGTAGGCCGCCGCCTCGAGCCATTGTGGATTGATCTCGACCCCCCAGCCCGGCTCCGACGGGATGGTGACCTGACCGTCGACGACGCGGTAGGGGTCGCTACGAAACAGGCCGCTCTCCCACGGGTAGTAGTCGGAGCCCTCGATCGACAGCTCGAGGTACTTGCCGGCGTTGGGAATCGCCCCGAGCAAGTGCATGGTGCAGAGCGTGACGAGCGAGCGATTGGCGCTGTGCGGCGTGCAGGGCACGCCGGCCGCGGCCGCCATCTGCGCGACCTTGAGTGTGCGCACTATCCCGCCCATGTACATGACGTCGGGCTGCACGATGTCGACCGCCCGCATCTCGATCATGCGCGCCCAGGTGGCCAGGTCCCAGTCCTGCTCGCCGCCGGTGACGTCGATGTCGAGCGCATCCGCGACCCGCCTGGTCTCCTCGAGGCGCCAGTAAGGGCAGGGCTCCTCGTAGTGGCCGACGCCCTCGGCTTCGAGGAGCCTGCCGACCTCGATGGCGCGCGGCGCCGAGAAGCCGCTGTTGGCATCGACGAGCTTCGCGACCTTGTTGCCGAGCGCGCGCGAAACGTAAGGCACGATCGCTTCCGTGCGTCCGGGCCATTCGTCGACGTCGTGACCGCATTCGGCCCCGACCCGCCACTTGAAGGCATCGAAGCCGTACGCATCGCGCAACGCGAGGAAGCGCGCGGCCTCCTGCTCGGGGGTGATGTCGCGCTTCATCGAGGACGCGTAGACGCGCAGCCGCCTGGGCCTGCCGCCGAGGAGCTCGACGACGGGCTTGCCTTCGAGCTTGCCGCGCAGGTCCCAGAGCGCGGTGTCGAGCCCGGCGATGGCGCGGCAGCGATAGCTGCCCGGAAACTTGTGCTCGCGCTCCTCGATGCGCTGCACCAGGGCCCCGACATTGAAGACATCCTGGCCGAGCGCCCAGGGCGCCACCTGGCGATGGAAGATGCTGGCGGTGATGTCGGCGTTGTAGGTCGAGGTCTGGCCCCAGCCTATCGCGCCCGAGTCGCTCGTGGCTCGCACGAAGCACACGAACTGGTTGCTAAAGGTCTCGAGGCTGGCGATCTTCATCGCTTACAAGCCGGCCACCGCCGTCGCTACCGAGCCCGCGACGGGGCGCATGATGAGTGCATAGAGGTAGGCCGCGCCGAGCGCGGCGAGCGCTGCGACGGTCGCGAGCGTGACGAACACCCCGCCCCAGCCGAAGGCCACGGAGATCTTCCCCATCGCATAGCCGGAGAGCACGCCGCCGAGGTACCCGGTCCCGTCGACGAGTCCCGAGGCGACGGCTCCCGCCTGCTTGCCGCCGAAGTCGAGCGCGAAGGCGCCGGGAAGAAAGGCATACGGTCCCATGAGGCACAAGGCGACGAGTCCGACCATGACGATCGGCAGCACCGAGCTCGCGCCGGCGGGCTTGAGCGTCGTGAGGACGAGGAGGGCCGCGGCGGTGGCCGTGAGCCCGCCGAGCAGCAACAGTGCCCGGCAGTGGTGGCCGAGCCTGTCGCTCGTCCAGCCGGCGAGCAGCACCGACAGAGCGCCGGCCGCCGGGAAGATAGCGGAGGCCGACGCCGCGTGGCTCACGCTATACCCCATGAAGTCGCGGAAGTAGACCGGCGTCCAGGTGTTGAAGGTCTCGCGCACCATGGTGGTCGCGAAGCCGAGCAGGCAGACGGTGAGAAAGGCGCGCGTCCTCAGCAGCGGCAGCACCAGCGTGAGATAGCTTCTGGGGGGCTGCTGTCCGCTGGCGAACACGTTGCGCGGGTTGGCGACCGCTTCCGGGTGACCTTGGTCGGTGCACGACTCGCGCAGCAGGAACAGGTTGGCGAGGAACATCGCGCCGGCGACCGCCGCGCCGAACAGGAACAGGCCCCGCCAGCCCACTCCGCGCTCGAGCAGCAGGCTCATGCTCTGCCGTGCGGCGGCATCCCCGAGGAGGTAGCTGCAGGTGAGGATGGCGATCACAGTGCCGTAGCGCGAGTAATGGAACCACTTGGAGGAAACCTTGACGAGCGCCGACCAGCCGATCGACTGCGACAGGCGGTTGCCGATCCAGGCGAGAGTGAATACCGGGAGCGCCGCGCTCGCGGCGAACAGCAGCGTGAACACGGTCGCGCCGCCGGTGGCGATCAGGAGGTTGCGCTTGCCGCCCCAGTAATCGCCGAGGCTGGTGAGGAACCACTTGCCGAGCGCATAGGCGAACACGCCGAAGGAGGCCAGCGAGCCGATGGCGACGAGGGCGTCGTCATGGCTGATGCCGTGGCGCCCGAGCTCGTCGATGAGGAGCGGGGTCGCTACCGACAGGTTCGAGCGGCAGAAGTAGCAGGCGGCATAGCCGAGGAACAGGAGCGCGACCGTGCGCGCCTGCGCGACGCGCAGTGCGCGCGTGCCGGGCGCCGCCGCAGTGTCCGCGGGGGGCGCCGTCAGGGCAGCCACGGGAGGGAGCAGGTCCTGGTGTTGGTGAAGCGCCGCATCAGGCAGTCGGC
This sequence comes from Steroidobacteraceae bacterium, assembly GCA_035569755.1. GTDB lineage: Bacteria > Pseudomonadota > Gammaproteobacteria > Steroidobacterales > Steroidobacteraceae > 13-2-20CM-66-19. The sequence goes on along the minus strand of DATMMK010000003.1, from coordinate 99,045 downwards.
TGCGGGGCCCTTCAGGCCGCCGCCCGCATCTCCGCGAGCACCTTGCCTACTGCCTCGACTGCGCCGGCCATGCCGCGCTCGCCGAGCTGTCCCATGCAGCCGACCCGGAACGTCTCCACCGTGGTGAGCTTTCCCGGATACAGGATATACCCGCGCGCCTTGACGGCGTCGTAGAAATCCTTGAAGACGTAGCGCGGACTGTCGGGCGCGAAGAAGGTCACGATGATCGGCGCCTGAATGGCTGCGGGCAGAAAGCTCTTCAGCCCGAGTTTGGACATGCCGCCGATCAGAGTGCGGCAGTTCTGGGCGTAGCGGGCAGCGCGCGCCGCGAGGCCGCCCTCCTCGAGATACTGGGCGATTGCCGAATCGAATGCTGCCACGACGTGGGTCGGCGGCGTGTAGCGCCATTGCGTGGTCTTCTGCATGTAGATCCATTGGTCATACAGGTCGAGCGAGAGCGAATGGCAGTTGCCCGCGCAGCGCTCGAGCGCCTCGCGGCGTACGACGACGAAGCCCATGCCGGGCGGTCCCTCGAGACATTTCCCCGAAGCGGCTACGACGGCATCGAAGGGCGTGGTGCGCGCGTCGATCTCGAGCGCGCCGAAGGAACTCATCGCGTCGACGATGAGGCCCCGGCCGTGGCGCGCGACGACCTGGGCGACCTCCTGCAAAGGGTTCAGGATCCCGGTGCTGGTCTCACAATGCACCAGCGCCACGTGCGTGATCGAGGCGTCGCTGCGCAGCACGCGGTCGACGTCCGCGGTGTCAACCGGCACGTTCTCGGCGTAATCGATGGTCGTCAGCTTGCGACCGAGCACGCGGCATATTCGGGCGATGCGCTGACAGTAAGCCCCGTTTTGCGGGACCAGGACGTGTCCTGTGCGGGGCACCAGCGTGCCGATGGCCGCCTCGACCGAGAACGTGCCGCTGCCCTGCATCGGCACGCACTCGTGGCTTCCGGTGCCGTGAACGATCTGCAACAGCCGCTCGCGGATCCGGCCCGTGATGTTGTTGAAGTCGACATCCCAGGATCCCCAGTCGCGCAGCATGCTCTGCCGGGTGCGCAACGAGGTCGTCAGCGGTCCGGGAGTCAGTAGATACGGCTCGGTGCTCATGAACCTGTCCTCTCAGTCCGGACTTTCCCCGCGGGCCAGCCGTTGATTGATCTCGGCGATCACCGCCGGCAGGTCCCGCAGATCGTCGATCACGTAATGCGCACCGCTTTCGGTGATCAGCTTCTCTTTTGAAGCTCGCTCCCGCGCCGCCAGCTGCTCCGGAGTCAGCGACCTCGCGACGGCCCAGCTGTCGACGACGTAGTTGCTCCACTTCGATACGCCCACCCGCCAGCACAGCGGCGCGCCCTCTCCGGCGCCGGAGACGGTGTCGTCCACCTTGACGGTGCGGCGCATCGCGTTCTTGAGGTTCAACACGCCGAGACGCTCGAGGTTCTTGATGACCATGTACGCGGTTGGGCGAGGCATTTCCACTTCGTCGCCGGCGCAGGCAGCATCGGGATTGAATCCCTGCCTGGTGCCGCCGGCGAGCAGGATATCGAGCATGCCGCGGGTGAATCCGGTAGTGACACCGATCCTTATTCCGTCCTTCTGCATCTCGCGGACGACCTCCGCCGTGCCCGGCAAGAGCTCGTGATAATTGCCGCTCTTGAGGAGGTCGATCTGAGTCGGAACGAATACCGCGAACATCTTGTCCACGTCTGCCTGCGTCGGCTCACGACCGAACTTCGCCGTAAAGCGCTCGCGAACTGACGCAATCTCAGTGACCGCCTTGATGTGCAGGTCCTTGCGCAGACCCATGGGCTTGCGTGCCTCGTCCATGCTGATCTCGAGGCCGTATTTCCTGAACACCTCGACGAATACGATGGCCGGCGCATCGACGTAGCGGTCCATCGTAGTACCAGAGCAGTCGAGCATCACGTAGCCCACGGTGTTCTCGGTATTGTCCTGATCGAAGCGCTGCTGCTGCGCCGAGGCCCGGCGGATTTCGTCAGGCACGCGCCCCGTTGAAGAAAGCTTATTTGTCACGCTCATTGAAAGAATCTCCAGATGCCGGGTCAATTACGGATGATCTTCAGGCGGCGCGCTTCAGGAGTGCCGCCGCTTCCTCTGCCAATACGCTCGCCTCGTCGACACGGATCACTTCGACCGCGGCCCGGCTGCCCCCGGCGCCGATGCTGCCGGCGTCGTGGGCGCGGTTGGCCTGCTCGTCGATGCCGATGCCGGCCCACTCGAGGCCGCGCACGATGCGGCGGCGAACCTCGGCGCTGTTTTCGCCGATGCCGCCACCGAAGGCGATGACGTCGACTCCGCCGAGCTCACACACGAAGGCCCCCAGGTAGTGCCGCGCCCGCCGGCAGAATATCTCGATCGCAAGCTGCGCACCCGCATCGCCCTGGTGCTCGCGGCGCAGCAGCTCCTGCATGTCGGCGCTGCCGCCCGAGAGACCCTTGAGGCCGCTCTCGCTATTGAGCGCCGTGCGCATTTGCGCCGGCGACAGACCGCCGCGCTCCATGACGTGGAGCAGGGCGCCGGGATCGAAGTCCCCGGAGCGCGTCCCCATGACGAGGCCCTCGAGTGGCGTGAAGCCCATGCTGGTGGCGACGGGTGCGTCGTCGAGCGTCGCGGTTACCGAGCACCCGCGCCCCAGCTGCAGACTCACGACCTTGGCTGTCGGCTTGCCCCGAAGCACGCGCGTGCGCGCCGTGGCGCACAGGTAGCGGTGCGCGGTGCCGTGAAAGCCGTAGCGGCGCACGCCGAAGTCCTGATACCAGCTGTTGGGTATCGCGTAACGCCAGGCCGCTTCCGGCAGGGCGGCGTAGTAGGCGGTGTCGAAGACCCCGACGAGCGGCAGGCGGAACCCGAGCCGCGCCTGCACGGCGGCGATCACCGCGAGTGCCGGCGGATTGTGCAGCGGCGCGAGCTCATCGAGCGAGGCGAGCGAGCTCAGCTCCGCGGCGCCGAGCCGGGTGGTTGCGCGGAAGAGCTCGCCGCCGTGAACGATCCGGTGCACGGTCGCGGCGACTTCGGCGAGGAGGTTGCGCCCGTGCGCGCTCTCGTCCGCAAGCCAGCCGAGCAGGAACTCCGCCGCCGCCGCGAGCGAGCGGATAGGGGCGGGGAGCTTTGGCGCGGGAGCGGCGGTCTCGAGGGCAAAGCCGCCCGAGCCGTCGGCCTTGTCGACGAAGGCGCCGGCCTTGAGGCGGCGTGCGCCGCGCCCCTCCGACCAGTCGAGCAGATCGAACTTGAGCGAGGAGCTTCCGGCGTTGAAGACGAGGAGCAGCATCAGCCGCGCGCCTCGCGCTGCGTGAACCGGCGCACGAGCCAGGCGCCGAGCAGGATCGCGGCGCTCACGAGACCGAAGGCGAGCGACACGCGCTGCTCGGGGATCACCGCCATGGCGGCGAGGATTGCCAGCATTCCGGCGACCGTAATGCGCGTGAGCCAGGGATAGCCCCACATGCGCACGCGCAGCCGCTCGGGCGCCTCGCGCTCGAGACGGCGGCGCAGGCGCAGCTCCGCCAGCGCGATCAGGACGTAGACGAAGATCGCGACCGTGCCGTAGGAGTTGACCAGAAAAGCGAAGATCCGGTCCGGAGAGAGGTAGCTCATCACGACCGTCGCGTAGCCGAAGGCGGTGCTGGCGAGAATGGCGGCCACCGGCACGCCGCGCTTGTCGAGCCTCGAGGCGGCCGCGGGTGCATCGCCCCGCCCGGCGAGCGCCATCAGCATGCGCGAGGAGGCGAACAGGCCCGAGTTCAGCGCCGAGAGCACCGCCGTGAGGATCACGAGGCTCATCACCGTGGCGGCGGCCGGAACGCGCAGCACCTCCATGACGCTGACATAGGGGCGCGACATGCGCACCGTGTCGTTCCAGGGCACGAGGGCGACGACCAGGAAGATCGAGCCGATGTAGAAGACGAGCACGCGCCAGATCACCGACTGCGTGGTCTCCGCGATCGCCTTCTCGGGCTCGGCGGACTCGGCCGCGGCGATCGTCACGATCTCGGCGCCGAAGTAGAAGCCGGTCGCCGCGACCGCGCCCGTGAGCACCGGCACGATGCCGTTCGGCATGAAGCCGCCGTCGGCGGTGAGGTGCGGTAAGCCGGCGTGCGCTCCGGGCCAGCCGCCGAACACGAACAGCGCGCCGGCGACGAGAAACGCCACGATGGCGGCCACCTTGATCGAGGCGAACCAGAACTCCGCCTCACCGTAGGAGCGCACCGAGAGCAGGTTGACGATCGTGAAGATCGTCATGAGGGCGAGCGTGAACTCCCAGGGCGCGACCCGCGGCCACCAGATGCCGAGGATTTTCGCTCCCGCGACCGCCTCGAGCGCGACGACGATCACCCAGAAGTACCAGTACATCCACCCGGTGAGGAATCCCGCGAGCTCCCCGAGCGCCAGGCGGTTGTACTCGTAGAAGCCCCCGACCGCAGGGTAGGCGACCGCCATCTCGCCGAGCATGCGCATCACCAGCACGACGAGCGTGCCGGTGAGGGCGAAGGAGATGACCGCCGCGGGACCGGCCGAGCCGATGACGACGCCGCTGCCGACGAAGAGTCCGGCGCCGATCACCCCGCCGAGCGCGATCATCTGCATGTGACGGCGCTGCAGCGAACGGCGCAGGCCGCTCGCGGCAAGCCCGGGCGCCATTGCGCTTGCGCTCATCGATGCAGCCTTCACACGAATTTCTGGTACTTGGCTAGGTGCCGCACCGGCTTCGCGAGCGCGTCGCGGCGGAACGGGTCGCCGAGCTCCTGCGTGACCATCATCTCGAGCACGGTGGTTCGCCCTTGCGCCTGCGCGGCGCTGGCCGCGCGCAGTGCCGGCTCGATGTCAGTCAGCCGCTCGACGCTGATGCCTTCGCAGCCAAAGGCCTGCGCCACCTTCGCCCAGCTCGGATTCTCCAGGTTCACGCCCTGGTAGCGGCGCGAGTAGAAGTCGACGTGATTCTTCTTCTCGGCCCCCCACTGGCCGTTGTTGAACACGATCGGCGTCACGCCGATCTTCTCGCGGGCGCAGGTGAGAAGCTCGTTGAAGCTGATGCCCCAGGCGCCGTCGCCCACGTAGGCGAATGCCGGGCGCCCGGGGACGGCGACCTTGGCGCCGCAGATGACCGGGAAGGCGTAGCCGCAGTTCCCGAAGCTCATGGCGGCAAACATCGAGCGCGGCTGATCGAAGCGCAGGTACGAGTTGGCCACCGAGCAGATATTGCCGATGTCGGTGGACACCATGGACCCGGCCGGGAGCGCCTGCTCGAGTGCGCGCAGCATCTGGCGTGGGTGCATGTATTTGGAGCTCGACGACACCTCGATCGAGTAGGGATCGCGCTCCTGGGTCCAGGCCGTGAGCTCCGCTTCCCAGTCCGACTTCTCCGCCGCGATGCGCGCCAGCCGCTCGGCGCGGGTGGCGGCTCCCGCGAGCTTGCGGCTCGTGAGACGCCCGAGGAGCGCGGCGGCGGCGGCCCGCGCATCGCCGTGGATGCCGACCGAGATCGGCTTGACGAGCCCCAGCATGCGCGGGTCGGAGTCGATCTGGATGATCCGGGCCTGCTTCGGCCAATAGTCGAGGCCGTACTGCGCCAGCGTGCCGAAGGGACCCAGGCGCGTGCCGAGCGCGAGCACCACGTCGGCGCGGGCGATCAGCTTCATCGCGGCCTTCGAGCCCTGATAGCCGAGCGGGCCGGCGGCGAGCGCATGCGAGGCCGGAAAGGCATCGTTGTGCAGGTAGCTGCTGCACACCGCCGCGCCGAGAACGTCGGCGAGCTGCGTGGCCTCCGCCGTGGCGCCGGCGGTGATCACACCGCCCCCCGCCACGATCACCGGGAAGGTGGCGCCGGCGAGGAGCTCCGTGGCGGCATCGAGTGCGGCGGTATCCCCGGCGCCGTGTGCGATGCGCATCGGGGAGGGGATCGCGGTCTCGATGTCGCCATAGAAATAGTCGCGCGGGATGTTCAGTTGCGTCGGCCCCATCTCGAGCATGGCGCGATCGAAGCAGCGTGCGGCGATCTCGGCCATGCGCCGCGGGTTGTTGACGTGTCCCTGATACTTGGTGATCTTCGAGAAGATCGGCAGCTGCTCGGTCTCCTGAAAGCCACCGAGGCCCATGGTCATGGAGCCGGTCTCCGGCGTGATGAACACGACCGGCGAGTGCGCCCAATAGGCAGCCGCGACGCCGGTGACGAAATTGGTAACGCCCGGTCCGTTCTGGGCTATGCAGACGCCGTGCCGGCCGGAGGCGCGCGCATAGCCGTCGGCCATGTGGATCGCGCCCTGCTCGTGGGCGACGGGGACGAAGCGGATACCGGCGGCGGGAAAGATATCGAGGGCGTCCATGAAGGCCGAGCCGACGATCCCAAAGACGTGAGTGACGCCGTTGGCGGCGAGAGTCTCGACGAGCGCCTCGGAGGGGCCCATTTTCTGCGGCTGGGTCATCGGCTTCGCTCCGTTTGCTAAGGTTTCTTCAGATGAAATGATTTGTTTCTTTGAGAGCGCGCATACTACAATATGCGCTCATCAGGCGAAATCTCATTGCTGTTTAAGCATATTTCGTCTCGTTTAACGGAACAAAGAGTTGTTGGATGAACCGTGTCCTGTCCCTCCCGCCCGAGAGTGCGGAGATCGCCGGCGAGACCTCCTCGACCCTCAAGGCCTTCGGCGTTCTGGAGGTGCTGGTGCGTGCCGGGAGGGCGGTCACCCTCTCGGAGCTGATGCAGGCGACCGACCTTCCGAAGCCGACACTGCACCGGACGCTCGCGCTCTTCGAGGAAGCCGGGTTTCTCGCGCGCGAGCCCGGGGCACGCGCCTACATCATCGGGGAGCGGCTGTCGCGCTTCGCGCTCGACGTGCTGCGCAGCGATGCCGCGGCGGCCCGTCGGCGCACGATCCTGCGGCAGGTGGTGAGCGAGATTACCGAGACCTGCAACCTGGCGGTGCTCAGGAAGGGGGCGCTCGTCTACCTCGATCGCGTCGAGGCTCCCTGGCCGCTGCGGCTGCACATGCCCGAAGGCGGCGCCGAGCTGCCGCCGCACTGCTGCGCGAGTGGCAAGCTGCTGCTCGCGCATTTGCCGGCACCTGAGCGGCAGGGGCTGCTCGAGCTGCTGCCGCTCGAGCCCTTCACCGAGCGTACGATAACCGACCGGGCGGTACTCGAGTCCGAGCTCGACCGTATCGTGTCCGTCGGCTACGCGGTCGATAACGAGGAGTACGTGCTCGGCGTCGCCTGCGTCGCAGTCCCGGTGCGCAACCGCAGCGGCGAAGTCATCGCCGCCCTCGCGGTGCAGGGCGCCACGGCGCGGCTGCCTCTGATGCGCGCCATCGAATTCATTCCGCGCCTGCGCGCGGCGGCGGCGGAGATCGGCTCCACCTTCGGCTGATTGCGGAGATCCACATGGACATGAAGGTTGAAAACCTCGAGCGGCACTGGCTGCCGTTCACCAATAACCGCGAGTTCAAGCGCGAGCCGCGCCTGTTCGTGCGCGCGAGCGGCATGCACTACTACACGCCGAGCGGACGCAAGGTCCTCGACGGCAGCTCGGGGCTCTTTACCAGCGCCGCGGGCCACTGCCGGCCGGAGATCTCGGCCGCGGTAGCGAGGCAGCTCGAGACGCTCGACTTCACGCCGTCCTTTCAGAGAAGCCACCCGGGCGCCTTCGAGCTGGCCGACGGCGTGGCGGCGCTGACGCCGCCGGGCCTCGATCACGTGTTCTTCTGCAACTCCGGCTCCGAGGCGGTCGACACCGCCATGAAGGTGGCGCTGGCGTATCACCTGGCGCGCAAGGAGGGGCAGCGCAATTACTTCGTCTCGCGCGAGCGCGCCTATCACGGCGTCAACATCGGCGGCACGGCGCTCGGCGGCATGGTACGCAACCGCGAGGTGTTCGGCGCGCTCATGCCCGGGATCCTGCACTTGCGGCACACGCTGCTGCCGGAGAACCGCCTGACTCGCGGCATGGGCGAGAAGGGGGCGGAGCTCGCGGAGGACCTGGCGCGCTTCGTGAACCTGGTGGGTGAGAAGCGCATCGCCGCGGTGTTCGTCGAGCCGATCGCCGGCTCCACCGGCGTCATCGTCCCGCCGCGCGGCTATCTCGAGCGGTTGCGCGAGATCTGTACCCGCTACGGGATCCTGCTGGTGTTCGACGAGGTGATCTGCGGCTTCGGCCGCACCGGCGAGGCCTTTGCTGCGACCTCCTTTGGAGTCTCACCCGATGTCATCACGATGGCGAAGGCGCTCACCAACGGCGCCCAGCCGATGGGTGCGGTGGCGGTACGCGCAGACATCTACCGCACGATTCTCGATGCGGCGCCCGAGGGCATGCCCGAGTTTTTCCACGGCTATACCTACACGGCCCATCCGGCCGCCTGCGCCGCGGGGCTTGCGACGCTCGAGATCTACCGCAAGGAGCAGTTGTTCGCGAAGGGCAGAGATCTTTCGGGCTACTTCCTCGACAAGATGTTCGCCTTGAGTGATCTGCCCGCGATCGCGGACGTGCGCGGCTTCGGGATGCTCGCCGGGGTCGAGGTGAAGCCGGGTAAGGCCCCGGGCGTGCGTGGCAACGAGCTGCAGGCGAAACTCTACGATCGTGGTCTGCACGTGAAGACCACGGGCGACAACGCGATCGTCGCTCCCGCCCTCATCGCGAGCCGGGCAGACATCGATGCGATCGCCGACATGCTGCGCGAGGCGATCTCCGAGTTCTGAAGCGGACACGCCGCCTTTTGGGGGAAAGGGTGCAGAGCATCCCGTCGCACGCGCGCGTGGTCGTCATCGGCGGTGGCATCGTCGGCTGCAGCGTCGCCTACCATCTCGCCAGGCGCGGCTGCAGCGACGTACTGCTGCTCGAGCGGCGGCAGCTGACCTGCGGCACGACCTGGCATGCCGCGGGGCTCGTCGGGCAGCTGCGCGCCACTCACAATCTCACCCGTCTCGCCCAGTACACGACCGAGCTCTATGAAGGGCTCGAGCGCGAGACCGGGCAGGCGACCGGCTTTCGCCAGGTCGGCTCGGTGGCAGTCGCAGCGAGCGAGCCGCGACTCGAGGAGCTGAAGCGCGGCGCCTCGATGGCACGCTGCTACGGTCTCGAGGTCGAGATCCTCTCCCCGGGCGAAGCGCGTGAGCGCTGGCCGCTGCTCGCAATCGACGATGTCGTGGGCGCGGTGTATCTGCCGAAGGACGGGCGGACCAACCCGGTCGACACGACGGCGGCGCTGGCACGCGGCGCGCGCATGCGCGGTGCGCGCATCGTCGAGGGAGTCAAGGTCACGGGGATCCTGCGCGCGCACGGGCGGGTCACGGGGGTGGCCACCCAGGCCGGCGAGGTGCGCGCCGATGTGGTCGTCAACTGCGCCGGCATGTGGGGACGCGAGGTGGGTGAGCTCGCCGATGCCAGCGTGCCGCTGCACGCCGCCGAGCACTTCTATATCGTCACGCAGCCGATCCCGGGCTTGCCCGCGGATCTGCCGATCCTGCGCGACGCCGACGCCCGCTCCTACTTCAAGGAGGACGCCGGCAAGCTCCTCGTCGGCTGGTTCGAGCCCGAGGCCAAGCCATGGGGCGAGCAGGGGATACCGGAGAGCTGCGCGTTCGAGCAGCTGCCGGCGGACCTTCAGCACATCGAGCCGCTGTTCGCCGGCGCGATGCGCCGCGTGCCGATCCTCGAGACGACGGGCGTGCAGGTCTTCTTCAACGGTCCCGAGAGCTTCACGCCCGATGACCGCTACCTGCTCGGCGAGGTGCCGGAGCTCAGGGGGTTCTACGTCGCTGCGGGCTTCAACTCCATCGGCATCCAGTCGGCGGGTGGCGCAGGCAAGGTGCTGGCCGACTGGATCCTCGACGGACACCCGCCCTTCGATCTCTGGGATGTCGACATCCGTCGCTGCGCACCGTTCCAGCGCAACCGGCGCTACCTGCGCGACCGCACCGTCGAGACTCTCGGGCTCCTCTACGCCATGCACTGGCCGTATCGGCAGCCCGAGACCGCCCGTGGCGTGAGGAAGTCCGCGCTCCACGATCGGCTCGCCGCCGCCGGCGCCTGCTTCGGCGAGGTGGCGGGCTTCGAGCGCGCCAACTGGTTTGCAGCTGCGGGCAGCGAGCCGCGCTACGAGTACAGTTACGGCCGCCAGAACTGGTTTGACGCTTCCGCCGGTGAGCACCGCGCGGTGCGCGAGGCGGTGGGCCTCTTCGATCAGTCCTCGTTCGCCAAATTCGTGCTGCAGGGCCCGGATGCCGCACGGGTCCTCGGGCGCCTCTCAGCCAACGACGTCGACGTGCCGGTCGGACGGATCGTCTATACGCAATGGCTCAACGAGCGCGGCGGCATCGAGGCGGACCTCACGGTGACGCGTGAGGCCGAGGACTCGTTTCTGATCGTCAGCTCCTGCGCCACGCAGCACCGGGACTTCCTCTGGCTGAGCCGCGGCATCCCGGAGGACGCCCGTGCGGTGGCGGTGGATGTGTCCTCCGCCTATGCCGTCCTCGGGCTCATGGGGCCGAGGAGCCGCGAGCTGCTGCGGTCACTCACCGACGCGGATCTCTCGAGCGCGGCCTTGCCGTTCGGCACCTCGCGCGTCATCGATCTCGCTTATGCGCGCGTGCGCGCCAGCCGCATCACCTATGTCGGCGAGCTCGGCTATGAGCTCTACATCCCGAGCGAATTCGCGCAATCGGTCTACGACGTGATCGTCGAGGCCGGTGCGCCCTTCGGGCTGCGCCTCGCCGGTTACCACGCGCTCAACAGCCTGCGCATGGAGAAGGCCTACCGCCACTGGGGCCACGACATCTCGGACGAGGACACGCCGCTCGAGGCGGGCCTCGGCTTCGCCGTAGCCTGGGACAAGAGCGGCGGTTTCCTCGGGCGCGAGGCACTGCTCGAGCAGAGGGCGCGCGGCGTGCGGCGCCGCCTGGTGGCTTTCGCGCTCGAACGTACCGACCGCCTCCTCTATCACAACGAGCCGATCTGGCGGGAGGGGGAGCTGGTGGGGAAAGTCAGCTCCGGAATGTTCGGGCATACGGTGGGCGCGCCGCTCGGCCTCGGCTATGTCGCCGGCCGCGAGGAGTCCGCCAGCGATGAGTGGCTTGCCTCGGGACACTACGAAATCGAGGTCGCGGCGGAGCGCGTGCCGGCGCGCGCCTCGCTGCGGCCGTTCTACGATCCGGCGAGCGCGCGCGTGAAGGGTTGAGCAGCTCGCTGCTCTCAGTGCCCCGCGGCACCGAGCACGCGCGCGCGCCCGCGGCCGCGCGGGTCCGAGACCGCGACCATGCCGGAAGCGTCGGCCGCAATCGCCTGTATGTCGCCGTTCCAGCCCTGATTCACGAACACGTAGCCGCGTTGCTCGAGCGCCGCGCGCACCGTCGGGTCGAGCGTGGCATAGGGCTCCTCGATCAGCGTGTTGGGCGGCAGCAGCTGGTGGTGCACGCGCGGTGCGGCAACCGCGTCCGCGAGCGGCATGTGGAAGTCATGCCAGTCGGTGATCACCTGGAAGACCCACGTCGCGATGCGCGAGCCGCCGGGCGTGCCAATGACGAGTGCAACCCGGCCGTGCTCGAGCAGGATCGTCGGCGTCATTGTCGACAGCGGCCGCTTTCCCGGGGCGATGGCGTTGGCGTCCGCGCCCACGACGCCATAGAGGTTGGCAGCGCCGGGCTTGGCTGAGAAATCGTCCATCTCGTTATTGAGGAGAAACCCTGCACCCTTCACCACCTGGCCGGAGCCGAAATCATCGTTGAGCGTGTAGGTGTTCGAGACCGCATTGCCCGTCCGGTCGACGATCGAGAAGTGGGTGGTGTCGTGATGCGCGACGCCCGCGCCGAGACCGGGCTGCACGGCGGCGGTGGGCGTCGGCGCCGTGGTGCTCACCTCGTGCGCCCGGCGCGCCAGGTAGGCGGGATCGAGGAGCTGCTCCACGGGAAAGGGGCTGAAGTCGGGATCGCCGAGATAGACCGCACGGTCGGCGAACACGCGCTTTTCCATCTCCGCCAGCAGATGCACGTACTGCGGAGAGTTGAGCGTGACGCCGGCGAACTCCGCGCCGAGGTCGGCCTTCATGGCGAGCAGCGAGAGAAGCGCTATCCCGCCAGAGCTCGGCGGCGGCGCCGTGATCACGTGATAGCCGGCCCACTCGCCCTGGAGGGGCTCGCGCCACACGGGTCGATAGGAGGCGAGGTCCTGGGCGGTGAGGTGGCCGTGGCCGCGTCTCATCTCCGCGACGATGAGCTCGGCGGTATGGCCCGCATAAAAGCCCTGCGGACCGCCTGCGGCGATCGCCTCGAGGGTGCGTCCGAGCTCGCCCTGGCGGAAGGTCGCCGCGGGAGCGAGCTTGCCGAAGTAGTCGAGGAAGTTGGTGCGCCCGTGGAGCTCACGGGCACGCTTGTCACGCAGGGCGACCAGCAGAGGGGGCACGCGGAAGCCCTCGTGCGCATAGCGGATCGCGGGCGCCAGGTCGGTGTGCCACGGGAGTTTCCCGAAGCGGCGGTGGAGGTCCCAGAGACCCGCCACCGTGCCGGGGACGCCCGCGGCCCCGGCGCCCACCGTGCTCGCGTCCGGCACGACGTTGCCGGCGGCGTCGAGATACATTCCGGCGCTGGCGCTCGCGGGAGCGCACTCGCGGTAATCAAGAAAGTAGGCCTTGCCGTCGATCCAGAGCGTGGCGAAGCCGCCGCCGCCGAGGTTGCCGGCGTCGGGGAGGGTCACGGCGAGCGTGAAGGCCACGGCGACCGCGGCATCGACCGCATTGCCACCGATCGAGAGAATGTGCGCCGCGGTGTCGGCACCGTAAACGTCGGGTGCCGCGACGGCGGCGCTCCCGGCCGCTGCCGCCGGTGCGGTCGACGGCGTGGCGCGGGTCGCCCCGCCGGCGGCGAGGAGAACGACCGCGCAGACGGTCGCGACATACCCGCGGCGGGCTCGCGTCTGGGCCGGGCTGGTCACGGCCGGCATGATGCCATTGGCTGAGAGGCGGTGGCGAGCCATGAGCGGTTCGCTAGAATAAGGCCGGTCGATCCTCAAGCGCGCCTGAAGACCGCGCCACCCCTGATCGGAGACACTCATGGCAGCCAGGGCCAGATCGAAGGCGAAGTCCGCCAAGGCGAAGTCCGCCAAGGCAAAGTCCGCGAAGCCCAAGACTGCGCGAGCGAGGTCCGCGAGCCCGCCGCAGCGCGCCAGCGGCGGCAACGGCGCCGGGCGCGGTCTCCTGGCGCGCCTCAAAGAGGGGGCGGTGATATGCGCCGAGGGCTACGTGTTCGAGCTGGAGCGGCGCGGCTACCTGCAGGCCGGTGCCTTCGTGCCCGAGGTGCTGTTCGAGCACCCGGAGGTGGTCGAACGGCTGCACCGGGATTTCGTACACGCAGGATCGGACGTGACACAGGCGCTCACCTACTACGTGCACCGCGAGAAGCTGCGCCTGATCGGCCGCGAGAAGGACCTGGCACCGATGAACCGCGCGGCGCTGCGGATCGCGAAGAAGGTGGCGCGCGAGACCGGAACGCTGTTCGCCGGGGACATCTGCAACACCAACATCTACGACCCGAACGATCCGCAGGCGATCAAGGAGGTCGAGAGAATATTCGAGGAGCAGGTCGGATGGGCGGTTGAAGCGGGAGTCGACTATTTCGTGGCCGAGACGCTGGCGTGGGTGGGAGAGGCGGAGCTGGCGCTCAAGGCCATCAAGCGCCAGTCCAAGGCGCCGACGGTGGTCACGTTCGCGATGCATCAGGAGCCGATTCTGCGCGACGGCCTCACGCCGGCGGAGGCCGCCCGGCGCATCGAGCAGGCGGGGGCGGACGTAGTCGGGCTCAACTGTCACCGGGGACCGGCGACCATGATGCCGATGATCCGCGACATCCGGCAGGCGGTGCGGTGCCACGTGGCCGCGCTGCCGGTACCGTACCGCACCAGCTCCCAGCAACCCTCATTCATGTCGCTCACCGATCCGTGCTGCAACAACCAGCGCGCGTTCCCGGTGGGACTCGATCCCTTCATGGCCACGCGTGCCGAGATCTTCGATTTCGGGCGCGAGGCGTTTGAGCTCGGAGTGCGCTATCTGGGCGTCTGCTGTGGCGCCGGGCCGCATCATATTCGGGCACTCGCCGAGAGCCTCGGGCGCCATCCGCCGGCGAGCCGCTACACGGTCGACATGTCCAAGCACTCGTTCTTCGGCACCGACAGGATGATCCGCAGGATCCAGACGGAGTATCGCCACAAGGCCTGATGGATAAGAAAGCAATCGACCGGCGCTGGCTGCCGCTCAATGCCCTGCGCGCCTTCGAAGGGGTGGCAAAGCACGGCAGCTTCACCGCGGCGGCCCATGCGCTGCTGATCTCACAGAGTGCGCTCTCGCGCCACGTGATAGCACTCGAGCGCCTGACGGGGGTGCAGCTGTTCGAGCGCCGCCCGCACGCCCTCACCCTTACCAAGGCGGGCCAGCATCTGCTGCCGGCGGTCGTCAAGTCCTTCGACCGGCTCGAGTACGCGCTCGATGACATCAGCACTGAGGGGGTCCCGCTGCAGCGCACCCTGCGCGTGCAGATGCCGCCGAGCTTCGCCGTGCAGCTCGCCGTCCCGATCCTGCGCGACTTTCGCCGTAGCTGCCCGGACGTCGACATCGATCTGGTCAGTCCCCATGGCGTGGGTCCTCCATTGGGCGACATCGACGTGGCGGTGATGTACTCGAGGCCCGCGGTCAGCGACCTGGTCACCGATCTGCTGTGGTCTGTGCGTCAGTCGATCCTCTGCCATCCCAACATCGCCGCGGCGCACGCCGGCAAGGGGTTGGCGGCCTTCATCGAGGCCAACGAGCTGATCCACGTGAGGATCGCCGAGGCGCCGCGCCACCATTTCTGGAAGGAATTCGCCCGGCAGAATGCCCTCGCCGGCCTCGATTTCGAGCGCGGCATGGTGTTCGACACCGCGGTGCTCGCGGCGCAGTACGCCCTCGGCGGACAGGGGATAGCGGTGCTCGACACCAATCTCTTTGCCGAGGAGATCCGCGCCGGACGACTGGTCGAGCCCTTCGACGCCACGCTGGACGACGGCTACGGCTACTACCTGATCACCCAGCCCGAGGGCCTGTCGGACACCGCGATCGCGCTGTTCCGCTCCTGGCTGATCGAGCGCTTCGGCAGCGGAGCAGCGCCGGTGCCCGCGGTGCAGCTGGCGGTATCGAACGAATGAGGCGCGTGGAGGCTGCGTGAAGAACGACGTACGGGTGGTGGTGATCGGCGGCGGGGTAGTCGGCGCGAGCGTGCTCTACCACCTGACGAAGGCGGGGTGGAAGGATGTGTTGCTGATCGAGCGGGGCGAGCTGACGTGCGGCTCGACCTGGCACGCGGCCGGCGGCATGCACACCATCAACGGCGATCCCAACGTCGCCAAGCTGCAGCAGTACACCATCAACCTGTACAAGGAGCTCGAGCAGATCTCGGGGCAGTCCTGCGGCATGCACGTCACCGGCGGCATCATGCTGGCCGGCACGCGCGAGCGACTCGACTGGCTGAAGATGGCCAAGGCGCGCGGCCGCTATCTCGGCATGGAGCTCGAGATCATCTCGGTCGACGAGGCGGCACGGCTCTTCCCGCTCATGAACAAGGAGCACTTCGTCGGCGCGCTGTACGACCCGATCGAGGGGCACGTCGACCCCTACGGCGTCACCCATGCCTATGCGAAGGCCGCGCAACTCGGCGGCGCGCAGGTCGTGCGCCATACCCGCGTCACGGACCTCAGGGCGCGCGCCGACGGCAGCTGGGACGTCATCACGGACCACGGCAACGTGCACGCCGAGCATGTAGTGAACGCGGGCGGGCTGTGGGCGCGCGAGGTCGGCCGCATGGTCGGGCTCGAGCTGCCGATCCTCGCGATGGAGCACCAATACCTCATCACCGAGGACATCCCGGCCCTCAAGGGCCAGAAGGAGCAGCTCCACTGCATCGACTTCGAGGGCGAGATCTACACGCGGCAGGAGCGTGGCGGCATGCTGCTCGGTACCTACGAGCGAGCCGGTGTGCCGTGGTCGCCGCGCCAGACGCCGTGGGATTTCACCCAGAGCCTGCTGCCGAATGACCTCGAGCGGATCGCGCCGAGCCTGGAAGTGGGTTTTGAGCACTTTCCGGCCCTCGGGCAGGCAGGCATCCGCAAGCTGGTCAACGGCCCGTTCACCTTCGCTCCCGACGGCAACCCCCTGGTCGGCCCGATCCGGGGCCTGCGGAATTTTTGGGTCGCGTGCGGCGTCATGGCCGGCTTCAGCCAGGGAGGCGGGGTAGGGCTGGCGCTGTCGCACTGGATGGTGGACGGGGACCCGGGCGCGGACGTCTGGGGCATGGACGTTGCGCGCTACGGCGACTGGGCCACGCTTGCCTACACCAACGCCAAGGTACGCGAGAACTACTCGCGCCGTTTTCGCATCCGCTTCCCGAACGAGGAGCTGACTGCAGCGCGGCCATTGCGCACCACGCCGATCTACGAGCGGCTCGAGGCCAATCACGCGGTGTTCGGCGACTACTGTGGGCTCGAGCATCCGCTGTGGTTCGCCCCGAGCACCGCCGAGGCGAGCGAGGTCGTCACCTTCCACCGCTCGAACGCGCATGCGCACGTCGGAGCCGAGTGCCGCGCGGTGCGCGAGTCGGTCGGGCTGCTGGAGATCTCCAACTACGGCAAGTTCGAGGTGACCGGGAGCGGCGCGGAGGAGTGGCTCTCGCACGTGATGGCGAACCGTGTCCCGAGGGTCGGGCGCATCGCCCTGACGCCCATGCTGAACGAGCGCGGCAGGCTGATCGGCGACTTCACCATGGCGCGTGTGGCGCAGGACCGGGTGTTCCTGGTCTGCACTTACGCCGCCGAGGATTACTACCGGCGCTGGTTCGACCGCCATGCACCGCCTGCGGGAGTCACGATACGTCCATGCGCCATGCAGTACGTGGGGTTGTCGGTCGCAGGACCGCGGGCGCGCGCGTTGCTGCAGAGCCTCACGCATGAGGACCTGGCCACGGCCGCATTTCCGTTCCTCAGCTTCCGCCGCCTGGATGTCGGGATGATCCCCGCGCTGGTCGGACGCATCAGCTTCACCGGGGACCTCGGCTACGAGATCTGGGTGACGAGCGAGTATCAGCGGGCGCTCTACGACCTGCTGGTCGGGGCGGGCGCCGAGCACGACCTCAGGCTCTTCGGCGGCCGGGCGCTCAATACGCTGCGGCTCGAGAAGAGCTTCGGCACCTGGGCGCGCGAGTACCGCCCGATCTACGGCCCCTACGAGGCGGGTCTCGGACGTTTCGTCGATCTCGGGAAGGGACCCTTCATCGGGCGCGATGCGGCGCTCGAAGAGAAGGAATCCGGGGGGAAGCTGCGCCTTCTGAGCTTCTCGGTCGACGCACGCGACGCCGACGCCAGCGGAGACGAGCCGATCTGGCACGACGGCAGGGTGATCGGCTGGGTGACCTCCGGGGGTTACGGCCACAGCGTGCAGCGTTCGCTCGCGCTCGGCTACGTGCCGAAGGAGTATGCCGGCGTGAGCGGCGGATTCGAGATCGAGATCCTCGGTGAACGCTGCCAGGCGACGCCGCAGCCGGCCGCGCTGTTCGACCCCGACGGCAGCCGCATGCGGGCGTGAAGCTCAGGCGATGAACATGGCGAGGGCGCTCGCGGTGAGTGCCGGCTTGCTCTCGCCCTCGATTTCCATCGTGTTCTCGGTCGTAACGAGGTAGCGCCCGCCGCCTTTATCCTCGACCTCGGAGATGCGTATGTGGTTGCGCACGCGCTTACCCGAGCGCACCGGGGCGACGAAGCGCACCTTGTCGAGCCCGTAGTTCACCACCGACTTGGGCGTGATGCATCGCAGCAGCACCTCGAAGCCCGTCGGCGCGAGGAGCGACAGGGTGAGAAAGCCGTGCGCGATGGTCCCGCCGAAGGGGCCCTCGCGCGCGGCCCGCTCGGCGTCGAGGTGGATCCACTGGTGATCGCCGGTGCAGTGAGCGAACTCGTTGATCCGGTTCTGGTCCAGGAGGATCCACGAGGAGACGCCGATCTCCTCGCCGACGTACCTGGCCAGCTCTGCTACCGGGATTCTGCTCGCGGGCATCAGCGGATCTTACCAAGGCCGTGCGACTTGCTCGCTGGCCGGAATATAGCCCGTGTGCGTTGCAAGATAACGACTCGGTATATCTGCCTCAATAGTTCACAAATACGCTGTAAATACGCTACTGACAGCGCGACGGCTTCTGGCGACGTTGGCGTATTGCAATGCATAAGGGCGAGGTCCCCGTAGATTGCGCCGGCGGTATCCGGCAGCATGCGCGTGGATGCGTTTGCCGGCCCGCCATCTTCCGCGCTCTCTCACACTGGCGCTCGTGGCGTTATACGCGCCGGCACTGCACGCCGAGGATCCTTCAGGTATGAGCGGGCTCTACGGCCGCTACGACATGACGCGTGAGTCCTCCGGCACGAGTTGGCAGCCTGACTCGACCCCCATGCAAGGCGTCCATGGGATGCAGGGCGCCTGGATGACGATGCTGCATGGATTCGTGGATGCAATCTACGACGCGCAGGGCGGCCCACGCGGCAGCTCCCAGTCTTTCTCCACCAGCATGCTGATGCTCATGGCGCGCCGCGAGCTCGGGGCGGGTGCGTTGGGCCTGCGCCTGATGGCTTCGGGCGAGCCACTCATGGGCGCGAGCGGTTATCCGCTCCTCCTGCAGACGGGGGAGACGGCCGACGGGCGCGTGCCGCTCATCGACCGCCAGCATCCGCACAACCTGCTGGTCGAAGCCGCCCTGACCTACAGCCGCGGTCTGGCGCCCGGGAGCAGCGTGTTCGTGTACGCGGGCCCTGTGGGCGAGCCGGCCCTCGGACCCAGCACGTTCACGCACCGGCTCTCTGGAATGGACAATCCGGAGGCGCCGCTCACGCATCACTGGCTCGATTCGACCCACGTGACCTCAGGTGTGGTGACCGCGGGCTATGTATGGCGGCAGCTCAAGCTCGACGCCTCCGCCTTCAACGGGCGCGAGCCCGACCAGCATCGTTACGACGTCGAGCTGCGCGCGCTCGACTCCTGGTCGGCGCGTCTCGCCTGGAACCCCGCGCGCGACTGGTCGATGCAGGTGAGCACCGGGCGCCTCGCGAGCCCAGAGCAGCTCGAGCCGGGCATTGCCGTGCGGCGCACCACGGCGTCGGTCAGCTACAACGCTCCCTGCGCGGAGGGGTGGTGGCAGACGACGCTCGCCTGGGGCCACAACTCGCCGTCGCAGGGCACGCCGGGCAGCGGCTGGCTGCTCGAGTCGGCGCTCAGGCTCACGGCGGCGCAGACGCTCTTCGGGCGCGTGGAGCGGGTCGCGAAGGACGAGCTGTTCCTGGCGGGCGCGCCGCTCGCCGGCCAGACGTTCACGGTCGGGAAACTCTCGCTCGGCTATATCTATGACTTCCTCGAGCGCGAAGGGTTGAGCGTCGGCATCGGGGGACTGGCGAGCACCTACAGCTATCCGGCGACACTCAATGCCTCCTACGGCTACCGTCCGACCTCGTACATGCTGTTCCTGCGCGCCCGGCTGTAGCTCGGTCGCGGCCACGTCCTGTGGCTTGTCAGCGGCGCGCGGCGCGGTCCATCATCCGTACATGCGCGGCGCGCGGTTCACACGCAGGCAGGTGCTCATGGGCGGTGTCGTAGGCATCACAGCTCTCATGACGCCGCGCGAGGCGCTGCGCGCCTCGGGTCAACCGCCGGCGGCGGCGGCTGGTACGCTGATGATCGGCGGCGACCTGAGCGTCAACCGGCTCGGCTTCGGCGCCATGCGCATCACGGGACCGGGCATCTGGGGCGAGCCGCCCGATGCGGCCGAGGCGCGCCGCGTGCTGCAACGCGCCGTCGCGCTCGGCGTCAACTTCATCGACACCGCGGATGCCTACGGGCCGGAGGTGAGCGAGCGTTTGATCGCCGAGACGCTCCATCCGTACCCGCGGGGTCTGGTGATCGCTACCAAGGGGGGCCTTACCCGCCCGAGCGCCCCGGAGTGGGTTGCGGACGGGCGGCCGCAGCACCTGCGCGAGGCGTGTGAGGCGAGCCTGAGAAGGCTGAAGCTCGAGCGCATCGACCTCTACCAGCTGCATCGCATCGATCCCAAGGTGCCACTCGAGGACTCGATCGGCGAGCTGGTGCGGCTGCAGACCGAAGGCAAGATCCGCCACATCGGGGTTTCCAACTTCAAGCTCGAGGAGCTGCAGCGGGCGCGCCGCGGCGCGCACATCGTCTCCGTCCAGAATCGCTACAACATTGCCGATCGCACCTCGGCCGACGTGCTGGAGGCGTGCACCCGCGACGGACTCGCGTTCATTCCGTGGGCGCCGATCGCGCGCGGCTCGAGCGAGGCTCTGGAGAAGGGTGGGGAGAGCGAGCCACTCGAGGCGCTGGCACGCGCGCATCGGGTGAGCGTATTCGAGATCGGGATCGCGTGGCTCCTGGCGGCCTCGCCGGTGATGCTGCCGATACCGGGAACCTCGTCCGTCAAGCACCTCGAGCAGGACGTGGCGGCAGCGGGCATTCACCTGAGCACCGCCGAGCTGGCGAGCCTCGCATAGCGAGCCCGCTGTGCGCCGCTGCGCCGCCGCACGGGTGACCTGTTCCAGCGGTCACCCGTGCGAGAGCACTTTCCGAAGCCGGCGCCACGCTCAGCGGGGCGCGTCCTTTAGCCATGCTGCAGGCGCGCGGCGTACACCGAGGCCAGCATCGGGCTGTTGACGTCGCGCACGGCCTGCGCGATTGCCTGCTCGCGGCACGCCTGCGCGGCGCGCACCGCCTTCAGATCGCGGATGTCATCGACCGCGCACACCAGGTGCGCCGCCGCCACGATTCGCCCATAGAGAACGAGCGATCCCTGCTCGGTCGAAAGGTTGAGATCCGAGTAACGGACCTTGAGCGATGGGGAGTCGACGTTGGCGGCATGTGCGCTGCCGACGGCGCCGATGGCGGTGCAGGTGGCGAGAACGACGAATGCCACGGCGGCGCGCAGGCGGCCGGTGCTGAGCGTTGCAGAGGTCATGGATTTCTCCTGAGTGGACATAACGGTTTCGGGTCCTTCAAGCGCGTCACGACCTTCGCGACGCTGATGTTGAGATTCGCAAGTTGGCCGTTGCGTTTAAAGATCCGCGCCACGCGTTGATCCCCGGGAGCGACGACTTCGTACCGAGCGCGCGCGGCCGTTTCCGCAGCCTCGCGGCGCGTGCCAGCCGGGACGCCGGCGCTGCGGATTCGTCCCGTGAATCGACGGAATCGTCCCAGCGCGCTCGACGGCGACACTTTCGCGCGGCTGGGCGTACGCTATGCTCCCCCGAATGAGCGTCTCACCCCTCGAGCGGATCACACCCGCATTCCTCGGCGTCGCACGCGACGGCGATGCCGCGGGCGAGGCCCGCGCGGCGCGCGCGCGCCGCAACTTCTGGCCGCAGCTTGCCGTCCTCACCGGGTTCTGGATCTACGTCGCGCTCTCGAACCTGATGTACGCCAACACGATGGGCGAGAGCCTGAAGCAGTTCGCCGTCACCGACTTCTTCGCTCCCTGGGACGCGCGCCTGATCCAGCACCTGATCCTCTATCCACTCTTCATCCTGTGCGCCTGGACGTCGCTGCGGGTCGGCTGGCGGCCGCTGTGGCGGGCGCTGCCGATCCAGCTGTCGTGCGCGCTCGGCTTCGCGGTGCTGGCGGCGCCGGCGCTGGTGCTCGGCGAGATGGCGATGGGCGAGTGGCACGGCACCACGGGCGTCACCCATCCGACGGGAAAGAGCTACGAGAGCTGGGCCGAGTTCTTCGCCGGCCCGGCGGTCCCTACCTGGATTGCGAGCGCCACCAGCTTTCTCGTGACCTTCGGCTTCGGTCTGGCGCTCATTACCAGTTTCGGCTTTTATCAGCGACTGCGCGACTCGCAGCTGCGTTCGGCGGCGCTGGAGCGCGCGCTTGCCGCGGCCCACCTCGCGGCGCTGCGCATGCAGCTCTCGCCGCACACTCTCTTCAACCTCCTGCATACCATCCGCGGACAGATCACCTGGGATCCGCCCGCCGCGCAGGCGATGGTGGTGCAACTCGGCGACCTGCTGCGGCGGCTGCTGACGGCGGGTGAGCAGGAATTCTCGCGCCTCGGCGACGAGCTGCAGTTCGTGCAGCTGTACCTGCAGCTGCAGCAGCGACGCTTCGCCGACCGCGTGAGTGTCGCGGTACCGCAGCGCGATGCGGCGCCGCTCGCCTGGGTGCCGAGTCTGATCCTGCAGCCGCTGGTGGAGAATGCGGTGGTGCACGGCCTCGCCGGCCACGAGGGTCCGGTGAGCGTGCGGGTAGAGGCGAGCGCGGCCGGCGAGACGCTGGTGCTGCGCGTCGTCAACAACCTCGCGCCGTCGCGGCGCGGGCTGCACGGGCCGGGGATAGGACTTGCCAACGTGCGTGAGCGCCTGTCGGTGCAGTTCGGCGAGCGTGCCAGCTTCACGGCCGGACCGGCCGGCGATCATGAATGGGTGGCGGAGATCCACATGCCGCTGCTGCGCGACGGGCCCGAGGGGGCCGCGCGCATTTCCGCGGATGGCGCCCAATGATGGACGTGATCATCGTCGACGACGAGCCGGCAGCGCGGCGCACGGTGCGCGAGTGCTGCGAGCGGGAAGGGGACTTCAACGTCGTCGGGGAATTCGGCGACAGCTGCGCAGCGCTCGAGGCAATCCGCGAGCGCGTGCCGCACGTGCTGTTTCTCGACATCGAGATGGACGCGATGACCGGGATGGCGCTGGCGCGCGCGCTCGATCCTGAGAACCTGCCGCTCATCGTGTTCGTCACCGCCTACGACCACTACGCGCTCGAGGCCTTCGAGGTGAGCGCGGTTGACTATCTGCTCAAGCCCTTCGATGACGCGCGCTTCCGGGCGACCGCTGCGCGGGTGCGCCGCCGCCGGCGCGAAGGCGAGAGCGGCAGCGACCGGCAGCGCTCGCTCGATTCGCTCCTGGAGCAGCTCGAGAGGGGCGCGCGTGCCCGCGAGGCGCAGGCGCGCGTGCTGGCCGAGGCGGGCAGCCGCATGCACATGCTGGACGTTGCGCAGGTCGAGGTGGTCGAGGCGGACCGCAACTACGTGCGCTTGACGATCGGGCGCGAGGTGTTTCACGCGCGCAGCACGCTGTGCCAGGCGGAGCGCTCCTTTCAGACGCAGCCGATGCTGCGCATCAGCCGCTCGTGTCTCGTGAACATGAGCCACGTGAAGGAAGTCAGCCGCACGCCGCGCGGCGATTTCATCCTGGTAGTCGCGGGCGGCACGACGGTGACCAGCAGCGAGGGCTTTCGCGATCCCGTCCGGCAGTACCTCGAGCGGCTGAAGCTCGCGCCCGCCTGAGGCGGACTGATAGAGTGGCCCGTGGGCCACCCGCTGCGAGTCTCTCACCTTGGGCACCGCGACACCCACCCGGCGTGCCGCCCTCTGGGCGCTCGGCGTACTGACCGCGATCAATCTGGTCAACTACCTCGATCGCTACGTGGTATCTGCGATCGCGCCGAGCCTGAGGGCAGCGATGGCGCTCAACGACACGCAGCTCGGCTGGCTCATGCCGGCGTTCCTGCTGGTGTACATGGTGGCAGCGCCGGCGTTCGGCTCCTGGGGTGATCGGGGCTCGCGCACCCGCCCGATGGCAATCGGCGTGCTGGTGTGGAGCCTGGCGACCTTCCTCTCGGGCTTCGCGCAAAGCTACCCACAGCTGCTCGCCGGGCGCGCGGTGGTGGGGATCGGCGAGGCCGCCTACGTTGCGATCGCGCCCGCGCTGCTCGCCGACTGCTTCCCCATCGAGCGGCGCAGCCGCGTACTGGCGGTACTCAACATGGCGATCTACGTGGGCACCGCGCTCGGCTACATCGTCGGCGGGCAGGTGAGCGCTCACTTCGGCTGGCGCGCGGCCTTTTTCGTCGGCGGCGTGCCGGGGCTGCTGCTGGCGCTGGCGGTGCTGCGCCTGCCCGATCCGCCGCGCGGCGCGCACGACCCGGCGGCCGCAGCCGCCTCGCAGCCGTCGCGGAGCGCAGGCCCGCTCGACATCTACCTGGGGCTCGTGCGCCGTTGGCCATTCATGGTGGTCGTGCTGGGGTACGCGGCGTACACGTTTGCCCTCGGCGGGCTCGCATTCTGGATGCCGTCGTTCCTCGAGCGGGTGCGGCACGTACCGCTCGACAAGGCCACCACCGGTTTCGGTGAGATAGTGATCGTGACCGGCCTGCTCGGCACCTTCGCCGGCGGCTGGCTCGGCGACTACCTGCTGCGCTACTCGCGCCAGGCCTACCTGTGGTTCTCGGGCGTCACGACGCTGCTCGCCGTGCCCTGCGCGCTGGTGGCACTCGTGGCTCCCGCGCCCGCGGTCTACTACCCGGCGATCATCCTGGCCGAGCTGCTGCTCTTCATGTCGACCGGTCCGATCAATGCGGCGATCGTCAACATCGCCGCGCCGTTCGAGCGCGCCTCGGCGGTCGCCCTCAGCATGTTCGCCATTCACCTGCTGGGCGACGTTCCTTCGCCGGTGATCATCGGCCGGGTCTCGGACCTGAGCTCGCTCGGTGAGGCGGTGCTCATCGTGCCGGCGGCGATCGCGGTCAGCGGCTGTATCTGGCTGCTCGCCGCGCGCGTGCACGCGCGCGCGGCCCTGCCTGCACCCGCGTGAGCCGCGCCGCCCGCGCCTTCGATGCCCGGCTACCACCGGCGGCGCGCCCTCTGGCGACCTCGAGCGCCACGCAAATCGCAGCGCGGCTCGAGACAGCGCTGAGCGCTCGCGACGGACTCACCGGTGCGCACTGCATTCACGAGCTGTGGATGCGCGGGGAGTTCGCCGCCCGGATCGAGGCAGCTCTCGAGGCATTGTGGCGGCGGGCGGCGGCATCGGTGCCGGAGTGGCTGCCGATGCGCTACATCGAGTGGCTCCCGACCGCTTACGAGACGGCACTCGGCTTGCGTGCCGGCCGCCCCGGCCGCAGCAACCTGTACCTCGTGCTGCTCGACTTCGCCGACCGGAGGAGGGGCCCGTACGGCGTCTATGTTGGTATGAGCCGGTACACGCCCGCCGAGCGCTTCGACCAGCACAAGGCCGGGATTCACGCCGCCGGCAGCGTGCTCAAGCGCGGCCTCGAGGTGCTCACCGGACCGACACTGCATCTGCAGCGCCTGGCGCGCCGCGAGGCCGAGCGCATCGAGGGCTCGCTCGCGCAGGCGCTCGCCGATGCCGGGCTACTGGTGGAAGGCGGTCATTAGCGGATACATTGGCGAGGTATGAAGAAACTGAAGAACGAGTCCGGGCTCTTCAAGGCGGCACTGCAGGCGGCGATGAAGTACGCCGAGGAGCGCGGCGCGGTCGAGTTCGAGCCCCGCGACTCGGCCAGCGACAAGCTGCTGTTCGTCTATCGGTTGCTGGTGCACGACAAGCTGCTGCAGCCCCTGCCTGAGGATCAGGTGAGTGAGGCTGCCCTGCGGCACAAGCTCGCGATGTGGTACGCGCGGCAGCTGCCGGCCGATCACCCGCTGCTTTCCTGAATTGGCCCGGGCGCTTCGCAGCCTCAGCGCGTGACGAACGCGCGCTCGACGACGTAATCCCCCGGCTCGCCGCTGCGCGGCGCGATGTGGAAGCCCCGTGCCTCGAGGAGCCTGGAAGTATCGCTGAGCATCGCCGGGCTGCCGCATACCATGACGCGATCGGTCAGCGCATCGAGCGGTGGCAGATCGAGGTCGCGCGTCAGGCGGCTCGACTCGATGAGGGCGGTCAGGCGGCCGCGGTGCGCATGGGGCTCGCGGGTCACGGTCGGGTAGTAGCGCAGCTGCGCGCGCACCTGCGGTCCCAGCAGCTCGTGGCGCTTGAGCGACTCGATGCGCGTGCGCACCACGTTGGTCTCGCGCGCCCAGCGAACTCCGTGGACCAGTACCACGCTCTTGAAGCGCTCGTAGACATCCGGGTCGCCGATCAGGCTGAGAAAGGGCGCGGCGCCGGTACCGGTGCTGAGCAGGTAGAGCCGCTCCCCGGGCTTCAGATCGTGTAATACCAGTGTTCCGGTGGGCTTGCGGCTCACGAGGACGATGTCGCCGGGGCGCACGTGCTGCAGCTGCGAGGTGAGCGGTCCATCCGGAACCTTGATGCTGAGAAAGTCGAGGTGATCCTCGTAGTTGGGGCTGGCGATGCTGTAGGCGCGCAGCAGCGGCCGCCCGGCGACCGGCAGCCCCACCATTACGAACTGGCCATTCTCGAACCGCAGGCCGCGGTCACGGGTGGTGGTGAAAGTGAACTGCGTGTCGGTCCAGTGGTGCACGGCGAGCACGCGCTCGCTGCCGATGGCGGTTGCCAAGGATCTAATGCCTCCGGATGCTGGTAGCCGGAGCAGATGTTAGCTTGGGGCCAGGCTGCCGCTCTGCGTATTTGTACTCATGGGCTCAGAAGCGCGGGTTATGAGGCGAGCTGCCGCTCAGAGCTTTTGCACGATCACGCGACCGTTGCTGTCTACGTACACGTGATAACGGTTGCCGTCACGGCAGGTGGCGGTGTAGTCGCTGTCGCCGTTGCGCTTCGCGTCGACTACGGCGTCGCACGGCTGGCCGTGCAGTACGATCGTCGCCGTCAGGTCTTTGCCGAAGGAAGGCTCGTCGGCGGCGCACACGCCCGCGGCGGCAGCCAGCGCCGCTGCGCGCACCAGAGACACCAGCGTCGCGGATTTCATGGTCAGCTCCTGTCGTGCAGATCTAGAGATGGTTGAACCTGTCGCGGTCGCTCAGGATGGCCCAGATCGGCTCTCGCGAAGAGGATACGGCAGTCGCAAGTCCCGGATCGGCGTCCTGCAGCAGCGTGACCACCTTCATGAGCAGCAGCTCGTAACTGTGCCGCAGCGCGCCGAGCGTGAGCCCGCCCTGGCCGGCATAGAACGCGCGAAACTGCCCCAGCAGATCGTCCACCTGGTTCTTGAGTGAGAGCTTGGTGAACACGCCGATCGCGCGCGTCTCACGCAGCCGCTGCTCGAGGGAGGTCAGGTCGAGCGGCGCCGGCCCACTCGCCGCAGAGGCGGGGCCGGCCGCGCTGCTGCCAGGCGCGGCGGCCGCAGGCGCTGGCGCGGTCGCCGGACGTTTCGGTACAGGCGCGCGGCTGGCCGTAGCAGCGCTCGCGCGGACCGGCGGACTCGGAGCAGCGGAGGGCGGGGTCGCCGCCCCCGGCGCGGGGCTTGCGCTCGCAGCGGGACCCACCGGCGCTGGCGTGACTGCAGAAGGGGAAGGTGGCGTGGTGCCGGGGCTCGAAGTCGCGGGCGCGGCCGCAGGCGCAGTGGCGGGCGCCGGCTGGTGCACGCAGCCGGCAAGAGCAGAGAGCGCGAGCAGGGCGGCGAGAACTCGCATGTAGCGGAGTGTACCCCGTTGCGATGCTCCGGCCCGCTACGGCACGCCGACCACCCCCACCTGGCGCAGGGCCCAGGCGCACACCCACACGCACACGAGCCCGAGCGCGAAGTAGAGCCACGCCATGCGCTTCTCGCGCCCCTCCATGCGCTCGGGACCGAGGGGCGAGATGAGGAATGGCCGTCCGTCGGCGGGCTCGGAGACGATGCTGACGCGCTGGATGTTGGATTGCAGCTTCTGCGCTTCGCATTCCTGCGCGGCGGCCCGGCGCGCATTCTCCCATTCCGCGGCGCTCAAGTGCCCGTCATGGTCGGCGTCGAAGCGCCGCAGCAGCTGCCCCTGATCCTGCTTCCATTCGTGAATCCTGGCTGCGGTGGCGGCGGCGACGTCGCCGGTCTCGGAGTGTGAGCGCAGCTCGCCGGCGACGCACAGCTGCGCGCCGACCTCCAGAAGCTGCTCGGTGTAGCGATACGGGCCCATGAGGAGCGCGGTGGTGACCGCTGGCGGACCCCCCAGGGGCCGCGTGGTGGTGCCGTACCAGGTGTTGACCCGCGAAGGAGTGACCTCCGCTTTCACCGGCCCGACCAGGCACTGGGCATCGTCCTCCGCGAGCACGAAGAGCTCGACGCTGGTCGCGTTCTCGATGGTGCGCCATTCCGTCCGGCCGCGGGAGTCGCGCTGCTCTTCGGCGATCTTGAAGTCCCACCACACGCACGGGCGGCTGCTGAGCGGCGCCGCGGTCGGGGCGGCGCCCGCGGGCCGGGCCTGGCCCTGCACCTTCACGTAGCCCTGAGCGGCGGAGCGGATGTGCACCAGGGGCGTGTCGGCGAGCAACCGGTCGCGGCGCAGCCGGCGGAAGAATCCGTACAGACACAGCAGTGCGCCCGCGCCGGCGACGGCCGCGATCACCGCCGGGTATTGCACCTGGGTGACCTCAGCGCGAGAAGGCGGCCTTCAGGTCGACGTCCGATTTCTCGTCCGTCTGGAAGTGCAGCAGCTGGGCCTCGGGGAAGCTGCCGAGCCCGGCGACCAGCACTCCCGGGAAGGAGGAGATGCGTACGTTGTTGGTGTTGACCGCGTCGTTGTACACCTCGCGCCGGTCGGCGATCGCGGTCTCGAGTCCGCTGATGCGATCCTGCAGGTGCCGGAACGCCTCGTTCGCCTTGAGCTCGGGGTAGTTCTCGGCGACCGCGTACAGCCCCGAGAGCCCGGTGCGCAGCTCGCGCTCCGCGCTTCCCACGGAGGCCACGTTGCCGGAGCTGCGCGCGGCGTCGACGCCCGCGCGCGCGCGCATGACGCGCTCCAGCGCGCCCGGCTCGTACTGCATGTACTGCTTGCAGACCTCGACCAGCTTCGGCAGCTCGTCGTGACGCTGCACGAGCAGCACGTCGATGTTGGACCAGGCGAGCTTCACCGCGGCGCGCACCTGCACCAGGCCGTTGTAGGCGCCGATGACATACCCGACTACGGCGATGAAGAGAAAGAGCACGACCAGTAACCCGAGCATCGGACGACTCCTTGCGAAGAGGCGGGTGTTGCCGGCGACAAGTCGGGGCGCAGCATACCGGTTACAAGCCGCAGGCAGTGTGAAGGTCTCGGCACAAGAGGAGGACGTGATGCGCGTCACATTGCCCCCGGGCTTCCCCGGTCGCGCGGCCCGCGGCGGCCGCGGGCGGCCGTTCAGGCCGAGGTCACCCGCAGCCCGAGGTCGATCCCGGCCAGCTCGTAGCCCCTGCGGAAGTCGCGGATGTGCCGCGCCATCCACTGGTGTGCGAGCTCGGGCTCCCGCGCCTCGAGCGCCTCGACCAGGCGCCGCTGCGCCGTAGCGATGCGCGCGCGGGCCTGCGGCACCTTGTCGATCATGACGCCCAGGGAGGGCTCGAGCAGCTGCAGCAGCGGCTCCTGCGCAAGTCCCAGCACCGGGTTATGGGTAGCCCGGCCGATGCAGCGGAAGAACTCGGCACAGCTGTGTACCGCCTGGGCGGCGCGCGCGCGCTGTGCGCTGAAGGCGTCGGCGGCCGCCCTGATGCACTCGAGGTCGGCGGCGCTGCGCGTGCGGGCGGCAGTCTCGGCCAGCGGCGGCTCGAGTATGGTGAGCGCCTCCCAGACGTTGCGCACGGTGACATCGTGCAGCAGCAGGGCGTGGCTCACCCCGGCGGCGACCGTCGCGTGGTGCGGGCGGCTCACCGACATGAGCTTCGAGCCGGGCCGGCGCTGCACCAGTCCGCGGCTCTCGAGCTCGCGCAGCGCCTCGCGTACCGTCGAGCGGTTCACGCCGAACTGCCGCGCCAGCTCGATCTCCGAGGGCAGCCGCTCGCCCTCGCGCAGCGCGCGTGACAGGATGCGCTCGCCGATGGTCGCGGCCACCTTGCGGTAGGCGGGCTCGAGCAGCAGGGGTGCGAATTCGACGCTCACGCGGCCGCTTCGAACAGCTCGCGCCCGATGAGCATGCGGCGGATCTCCTGGGTGCCGGCGCCGATCTCGTAGAGCTTGGCGTCGCGCAGCAGCCTCCCGGCCGCGTAGTCGTTGACGTAGCCGTTGCCGCCGAGAGCCTGGATGGCATCGAGGCCGGCGTGCGTCGCGCGCTCGGCGGCGAACAGGATGCAGCTGGCCGCGTCGCGCCGCCGCACGGTGCGCGCATCGCAGGCGCGCGCCACGGAGTAGACGTAGGCGCGCGCGGCGTTCAGCGAGGCATACATGTCGGCGATCTTGCCCTGCATCAGCTCGAAGGTGCCTATCGGGACGCCGAACTGCCTGCGCTCGCGGATATAGGGCAGCACCACGTCGAGCGCGGCGGCGTGCAGGCCGAGGGAACCGCCGGCGAGCACCACGCGCTCGTAGTCAAGCCCGCTCATGAGCACGCGCACGCCGTCGTTCTCCGCTCCGACCCTGTTGGCGGCCGGAATGCGGCAATCGTCGAACACCAGCTCCGAGGTACTCGAGCCCCGCATGCCGAGCTTGTCGAGCTTCTGCGCGCTCTCGAAGCCCGGCGTGCCGCGCTCGACGATGAACGCCGTGATGCCGCGCGAGCCGGCCGCCGGGTCGGTCCTGGCGTACACCATGAGGACGTCGGCGTCCGGTCCGTTGGTGATCCACATCTTGCGGCCGTTCAGCGTATAAGAGTCGCCGCGCCGCGTGGCGGAGAGCTGCATCGACACGACGTCCGAACCGGAGCCGGGCTCGGACATGGCGAGCGCGCCGACGTGCTCGCCGGAGACGAGCTTCGGGAGGTAGCGCGCACACTGCTCCTCGCTGGCGTTCAGCCGCAGCTGGTTGACGCACAGGTTGGAGTGCGCGCCGTAGGAGAGGCCAACGGCTCCCGAGGCGCGCGAGATCTCCTCCATGACGATGACGTGCGCGAGGTAGCCGAGACCCGCGCCGCCGAAGCGCTCGGGAACCGTGATACCCAGCAGGCCCTGGGCGCCGAGCGCCGGCCACAGGTCGCGCGGAAACTCGTTGCTGCGGTCGATGTCGGCGGCGCGCGGGGCGATCATTTCCGTGGCGAAGCGGCGCACCTCGCGGCGGATCTCCTCGAGCTCCGACCCTAAGCCGAAGTCGCTGTCGGTGCAGTCGAGCGGGTTCATGAGGGCTTGCCTTCTGCTTGGACCAGATCGTATGATTGTCGGACAAACCGGCAATCATGGCAAGTACCGTGCCCCGCATCGCTACCCGGGTCGACCTGCAATCCGAGGAATTCCGTGACAACGCGCGCGCCATGCGTGCCCTGTGTGAGGACCTGCGCCGCGAGGTGGCGCGGGCCGCCCGGGGCGGCTCCAAGGCGGCCGTCGACAAGCACCGTGCGGCCGGCAAGTTGAGCGCCCGCGAGCGTGTGCGCCTGCTGCTCGATACCGGCAGCCCCCTGCTGGAGTTCTCGCAGCTCGCCGCGCACGGCATGTACGGTGGCGACATCGCCTGCGCCGGCATCGTCACCGGCATCGGCCGGGTAGGGGGGCGCGAGTGCGTGATCGTCGCCAATGATCCGACCGTAAAGGGCGGCACCTACTACCCCATCACGGTGAAGAAGCATCTGCGCGCACAGGAGATCGCGCGCGACAACCGCCTGCCGTGCGTCTATCTGGTGGAATCGGGCGGGGCGTTCCTGCCGGCCCAGGACGAGGTGTTCCCGGATCGCGAGCATTTCGGGCGCATCTTCTATAACCAGGCGACGCTCTCGGGTCTCGGCATCGCGCAGATTTCCGTGGTGCACGGCTCGTGCACCGCAGGTGGCGCCTATGTGCCGGCCATGTCGGACGAGAACGTCATCGTGCGCAACCAGGGCCGGGTGTTCCTCGGTGGCCCACCCCTGGTAAAGGCCGCGACCGGCGAAGACATCGACGCCGAGACGCTGGGCGGCGCCGACGTCCATTGCCGCGAGTCGGGCGTCTGCGATCACTATGCCGAGAACGACACCCATGCGCTCGCCATCGCCCGGCGCATCGTGGCGCGGCTGAAGCCCGCCGCCGACAGCGCGCCGCCGCGTGCCGCGCGCGAGCCGCACTACGACCCGGCCGAGCTCTACGGCATCGTGCCGGCGAGCCTGCGCAAGCCCTACGACGTGCGCGAAGTGATCGCACGGCTGGTGGACGATTCCGAGCTCGATGAGTTCAAGGAGCTCTACGGCACGACGCTCGTCTGCGGCTTCGCACACCTCGGCGGCTACCCGGTAGGGATCCTCGCCAACAACGGCGTGCTGTTCTCCGAGAGCGCGCTCAAGGGGACGCACTTCATCGAGTTGTGTGCGCGCGAGGCGATCCCGCTGCTGTTCCTGCAGAACATCACCGGATTTATGGTGGGACGGCGTGCGGAAGCCGGCGGCATCGCCAAGGACGGCGCCAAGCTCGTCACCGCGGTCGCCTGCGCTCCGGTACCGAAGCTCACGGTGATCGTCGGCGGCAGCTACGGCGCCGGCAACTACGCGATGTGCGGCCGCGCCTACGAGCCGCGGCTGCTCTTTCAGTGGCCCAATGCGCGGATCTCGGTCATGGGCGGCGAGCAGGCGGCTAGCGTGCTCGCCACCGTGAAGCGCGATCAGATGGCGCGCGCGGGCGAGGAGTGGCCCGCGGCGGAAGAGCAGGCGTTCAAGGCGCCGATCCGCGAGCAATACGAGCGCCAGGGGCACCCATACTATTCCTCGGCGCGGCTGTGGGACGACGGCGTGATCGACCCCGTCGAGACGCGCCGGATGCTGGCGCTGTCGCTCGCCGCGGTGCGCCACGCGCCGCTCGAGCCGGCGCGTTTCGGCGTATACCGGATGTGAGGCCGGTGAGGACCCTGCTGGTTGCGAACCGCGGCGAGATCGCCTGCCGCATTTTCCGCACCGCGCGGCGTCTCGGGTGGCGCACGGTTGCCGTGTTCTCCGATGCGGACGCGCGCGCGCTTCACGTGCGCGAGGCGGACGAGGCGCTGTGGATCGGGCCGCCACCGGCGCGCGAGAGCTACCTCGACATCGAGCGGATCCTCGGCGCGGCGCGCGCCAGCGGTGCCGACGCCATCCATCCGGGTTATGGCTTTCTCTCCGAGAACGCCCAGTTCGCAGAGGCATGTGCCGCGTCCGGGATCACCTTCGTCGGCCCGCCCGCGGCGGCAATCGCCGCGCTCGGCTCGAAGATCGTGGCCAAGAACCGCATGCGGCAGGTCGGCGTGCCGGTGCTGCCGGGCTACGCGGGATCGGAGCAGGACCTGAAGCAGCTCGCGGCCGCGGCCCACACCGTCGGGCTTCCGCTCATCATCAAGCCCGCCGCCGGGGGCGGCGGCAAGGGCATGCAGATCGTGCGGCAGGAGTCCGAGCTCACCGCGGGGCTCGCCGCGGCGCGGCGCCTCGCCGAGAGCGCCTTCGGCGACGGGGCGCTGCTGCTCGAGCGATTCCTCCCGACGCCGCGCCATCTCGAGGTCCAGGTGTTCGGTGACACCCACGGGAACTTCGTGCACCTCGGCGATCGCGACTGCTCAACGCAGCGCCGCCACCAGAAGCTCATCGAGGAAGCGCCGGCGCCCGACGTCCCGGATGCGGTGCGCACGCGGCTGCGCGCCGCAGCGCTGGTGGTGGCGCGCGAGATCGGCTACGTGAGCGCCGGCACGGTCGAGTTCCTGTACGACGGGCGCGAGTTCTACTTCATGGAGATGAACACCCGGCTGCAGGTGGAGCACACCGTCACCGAGGCCGTCACCGGGCTCGATCTCGTCGAGTGGCAGCTGCGGGTCGCGGGCGGCGAGCCGCTGCCCCTGTCCCAGGATCAGGTGCGGCTCGACGGCCACGCCATCGAAGCGCGCGTGTGCGCCGAGGATCCGGAGCGCAATTTTCTCCCGAGCGCCGGAAGGCTCGCGCTCATGGAATGGCCCGGGCTCGACTCGGTGCGCGTCGACGCCGGATTCGTGACCGGCGACACGGTGCCCGACTGCTACGACTCGCTCCTCGGCAAGGTGATCGCCTGGGCCCCGGAGCGCACGCTCGCCGCCGAGCGGCTGGCGGCGGCACTCAATCGGACCTTCAGCGCCGGCGTGCACACCAATGAGCGCTGGCTGGCACGCGTGCTGCGCTCGCGGCGCTTCCTCGAGGTGCGCCACAACATCGCGCTGCTCGACAAGGGGGCGGGGGAATTCGCCGGCCCCTCGGCCGTGGCGCCCGAGACGCTCATTCTCGCCGCGCTCGCGCTGCACTCCGCGGGGTCGACGGGCGATGCTAGCCCCTGGGCGGCGCGCGATGGCTTCACGCCGAATCTTCCGGCGGCGGTCACTTATACCCTCGCATGGAAGGGCCACGTCCACACGGTGGAGCTCGGCTGCACGGCAGGCCAGCCTGGCGCGGCGACCGTCGACGGCCGCCCGCTGCTTCAGGTCGCGGAAGTCTGCTATTCCGCTGAGCCACGCGGTGTGGGCACGATCGCCGCGCGCCTGGTCAAGCGGCGCCGGCACGCGCGGTGCCGGGTCGAAGGCGCGCAGGTCAGTGTCTGGGAAGAGGACGCGCATTACGAGTTCCTCCTCGAGGACCCGCGCACCCGGGAATTCACCGCGAGCGCGGCCACCGGGGGACTCACGACCCCGCTGCCCGGTGTCGTGGTCTCGGTGCCGGTATCGGTCGGTCAGAAGGTGGCCGCCGGCGAGGTGCTCATGGTGATCGAAGCCATGAAGATGGAGCACACCATCACCGCGCCGCACGCCGGCACGGTGCAGACGATTCACTTCGCCCGTGGGGATCGCGTGCCCGAGGGGAGCCAGCTGCTGGAGCTGAACCAGGCTGAGGACGCAAAGCGGTAAAATGGCGCTGTCGGTACGGACGATGGCAAGGAGGAGAGATGGACAAGTCATTGGTGACTGGACTCGTGATCGGTGCGGCGGTGGCCGCCGGTGCGGGCGCCGTGGCGGGGCTGAAGCTCATGAACAAAGGCCCGCAGTACGCCGAGGTCCTGAACGTAACGCCGTTGACCAGGACGGTGCATACGCCGCGGCAGGAGTGCCACGACCAGCAGGTGACTCAGAAGGCCCCCGTAAAGGATGAGCACCAGGTCCTGGGCACGATCGCCGGCGCCGTGATCGGCGGAGTGCTCGGCCACCAGGTGGGCGGCGGTAGCGGGCGCGACATCGCGACGGTCGCCGGAGCCGCGGGCGGCGGCTACGCTGGCAATCGCATTCAGAAGAATCTGCAGGACCGCGACACCACCACCGGGACCGAGCAGAGGTGTGCCACGGTCTACGACAGCTCCGATCGGATCACCGGCTACCAGGTGCGCTACCGCCTCGGCGGCAAGGAAGCGACCGTCAGGATGGATCACGACCCGGGCCCGCGTATCCC
Source organism: Steroidobacteraceae bacterium (assembly GCA_035569755.1). Lineage (GTDB taxonomy): Bacteria > Pseudomonadota > Gammaproteobacteria > Steroidobacterales > Steroidobacteraceae > 13-2-20CM-66-19. The sequence continues at coordinate 63,897 of DATMMK010000003.1, read as the reverse complement.
GCTCCACGATGGGCAGCTCGACTTGAGGGCGCCCGCGGGGAACGCCGCTCCCGCGAGCGGAAAGTCGGGCTGAGGGCCGGGCGCGCTCGGCAGCCGTTACTTCGGCGCGGCGGCCGGCGGCGCGCCGCCGCGCGCCAGCGCGATCACCTTGTCGGTGAGCGCCAGCAACTCCCTGAAGGTCTGCTCCTCGTCCCCCGACTGCGCCGGACTCACGACTACGTAGCGACCGTTGACGACCAGCGTGGGGATCGCCTCGATCCCGAAGTCCTCGACCATCTGATCGGCCTGTACGGTCTGGTTGTTGACGCCGAAGGAGGCGTAGGCGTTGGCGAACCGGGCTGCATCGCCTCCCTGCCTGCCGACCCAGTCGGCGAGCGACTGCTCGTCGAAGAGACTCTGCTGCTCATCGTGAATGGCGCGAAACAGGACGGCGTCGAGTTTTTTCAGATCGCCGGTCGCCTCGAGCGAATAGTAGGCGCGCGCGAGGTTCATCCACGCCGGCCGGCCGTAGCTCACCGGGACCCGCTTGAAGACCACGTCCTTGGGAAGCGCCGCGGCCCAGGCGCCCACCAACGGGCTGAACTTGGCACAGTGCGGGCAGCCGTAGGAGAAGAATTCCAGGACTTCGATCTTCCCCGGGCTGGAGGTGGGCCTCGCGGGCCTCAGCTCGCGGTAGTCCTGTCCCTCGGTGAGGGGCGTCGAGGCGGGGGCGCCGGCAGTGAGTGCCGTGGCGCTGAGACATAACACGGCAAGAATCAGCGAACAGGTGCGGGTCGGCATTCAGTCGGTCTCCGTCGAAAGGTGGAAACGTAGCACGAGGCGCGGTCAAAGAACCTCCAGGGACGGCGGGCCCACTCGCCGGCATAGTCGACCCCGATACGCGCACTGCGGCCGATCGCGACCCGCGGGACGCGCCGCGGTCGCTCGATCCACAGCTCGGCGCCCAGCAGATCCGCGCCGTTCAGGCGCCGGTCGACGTGCATCGCGCGGCACAGCAGCCCCGGTCCCCAGGTTTTGTCCGTGATCCCATCCAACGGTTCCAGCGCCCGCAGCAGCACCGCATGCGGAATTCCCTCCCGGGCCGTGACCACGTTAAGACAATTCCAGAACCCGTAGATGAAATAGACATACGCGTGTCCCGGAGGGCCGAACATGACCTCGGTGCGCGCGGTGCGCCCGCGAGAGGAGTGTGCCGCACGGTCGCGCGGACCCAGGTACGCCTCGGTCTCGACGATGCGTCCACGGCGCAGGCTGACGCCGTCGTCGTGCACCAGGTGCATGCCGATCAGCTCGCGCGCCACGTTAAGCGCACTGCGTGCAAAGAAAGAGCGCGCAGGCTTGATACACTGCCCCACCGCCCGATGCTAAAGGAATCCCCGGATTGTTTTGTAGTAAAATCAAAGTAATGGAGTATCAGACGAGTCGCGCGCGGCGCCTGCCCGCCTGGTGGGCCATGGGACTTGGCTTTGCCCTCGGGCTTTCGGCGCCGGTCATCGCGAGTGTCTATCCGCTGCCGGCCGACGGCTCCGCCGTGGTCGGGACCGACGAGGCCGTGACGAGCGCGTACGCGGATACGTTGCCCGAACTGGCCCATCGCTACAGTCTCGGTTACTACGAGATCATCCGCGCGAATCCCAGTGTCGACGTGTGGCTGCCGGGTGCGGGCAAGCGCGTCGTGCTCCCGGGCCGGCGCATTCTCCCGACCGGTCCCCGCGAGGGCATCGTCGTCAACCTTCCGGAGCATCGCCTCTATTACTATCCGAAGCCGCGCAACGCCCACGAGCAGCGCGTCGTCATCACCTATCCGATCAGCATCGGCAAGATGGACTGGCGCACGCCGCTCGGCGAGACGCGCGTCATCGCCAAGATCCGCAATCCTTCCTGGTACCCGCCGGAGTCGATTCGCAAGGAGCATGCCGCGAACGGCGATCCACTGCCCAAGGTGGTGCCCGCGGGTCCCGACAATCCGCTCGGCGATTTTGCATTGCGGCTCGCCGCCGGCGACGGCGAATACATGATCCACGGTACCAACAATCCGACCGCGGTCGGCATGTCGGTGACACACGGTTGCATCCGCATGTACCCCGAGGATGTCGCGGCGCTCTTTCCCCTGGTGGCGGTCGGCACCAAGGTGTGGCTGGTGAACGAGCCGGTGAAGGTTGCGTGGGTGAACGGGGAGCTGCTGCTCGAGGCCCATCCGCCCGTCGACGAGGAAGGCCAGAGTGTGGAGCCCGATCTCGGACTGCTCTCGAAGCTGCTCGACCAGGCGCTCGGCGACAGCACCGCCGCGATCCACTGGGATCTTGCGCGCAAGACCTTGCAGGCGGCCGACGGCATCCCGACCGTGGTCGGGCTCGCCGCGAAGCTCGACACGCCACCTGCGGAGGCAGCCGCCGCGGATGCCGATGGGCCGGCGCGCCTCGCGACCGGAACCGCGGAGGCGGTGAAGCGTTAGGGTTCTGCGCGCGCGGCGCGCAGCTGCGTCAGCAGCCGCACCAGATGCGCCGCGCGCCCGGCGAGCGCCAGCGCCGAGCGTATCCACAGGACGAAGGTCAGCACCTCGCGGGTACGCCCGAGGAACAGGAGTCCCGCGAGCGCTGCCGCCCAGGCGAACGGGTGGCGCAGTTTCCCGCCGGAGCCATCTGCTGCGGCGCCCAGCAACGATGCGGGACTCAGCTGCGCGAGACGTGCGGCGAGCTCCTCGCGCTGCTCCTCGCAGCGTCTGAGGAGCGCCCGGCGCCGCGCTTCGAGCTGCTTGATCCGGCTCACGGCGTGCCGGCCTTGCGCTGGTCGCGCTCGAGTTGCGCGAGCGAATCGTCGAGGATCCCGGGACGGCGGCGGAAGAGGCGCGTGGCAGCGAAGGCGCAGGCCGCGGCGAGCACGAGGAAGGTGAGGCCGCCGGCGAGCAGTCCGAGCTGTCGATGGCTGTCCCAAAGAGCCGAGATCAGCGCCACCAGACCGAAGGCGAGCGCGAGCAATACGCACAGGATCGCAGCCACCGCCCACACCAGCGTGCGTACCAGCCCGATGAGGTGGATCTCGAGCTCGACCGCCGCGAGCTCGAGTCGCGTGCGCAGGGCCTCGAGCGCCGCGGCCACCAGCCCCTGCACCGGCGGTGTCCCTTCGGGCGAGGCGGTGCCCGCGGGCGCGGCGCCCTCGCTCATCCCCTGCGGCCCATGATGAGCCCGAGCAGCAGGGCGACTCCGCCCGCGACCGCCACCGCCTGCCAGGGGTTGTCGCGCACGTAGCCGTCGACGTCGCGCGCGCGCGCCTTGACCTGCTGCTCGAGGGCCGTCAACCGGGTGCGCAACTCCGCCAGCGTGTCCTCGGCGTGCTTCCGCTCCGCGGCGCTCGCCGTACCCGTCGAGGTGCGCAGCAGCGCCTCAGCGTCGCTCACCAGGGCACGCAGCTCCTCGGCCAGTCTGCCGCCGTTGAACACGTCCGTCATAGGGGCGCTCCAGGCAAGTGTGTTCCCCGTGATTTACGCATATCCGGCCCGAAACCGCGAGACGGCGGAATTAAGCTGCGCTACTCTCGGGGCGGAAGCTTCCGATGAACGCGTCGGTCCCCAATCCGCTCCTGGAGCTGCGCAAGCTCGGCGAGAGCGCGTGGCTGGACGACCTCGGCCGCGGCATGCTCGAGGACGGGAGCCTCGCGCGCCTCATCCGCGACGACGGCATCGCCGGCGTCACCTCCAATCCGGCGATCTTCGCCAACTCGATGACCACCGATCCGCGCTACGCGCAGCCGATCGCGCGGCTGCTGCCGACGGTCGCCTCGGCGATGGCACTGTACGAGGAGCTCGCCCTCAGCGACGTGCACGCGGCGGCGGGGCTGTTCCGCGGGCTCTACGACGGCACCGCGGGCGCCGACGGCTTCGTGAGCTTCGAGGTCTCGCCGCACCTCGCCTATGACGCTCCGGGCAGCCTCGCCGAAGCGCGCCGCCTGTGGGCGCGTCTCGACATACCGAACGCCTTCATCAAGATCCCCGGCACCGAGGCCGGGCTGCCGGTGATCCGCGCTCTGATCGCCGAAGGCATCAACGTCAACGTGACACTGCTGTTCTCGGCCGAGCGCTACCGCGCCGTGGTGCAGGCCTACATGGACGGTCTCACGGAGCGCGCACGCGCCGGGCGGCCGATCGCGGGCGTTGCCTCGGTCGCGAGCTTCTTCCTCAGCCGCATCGACACGCTGGTCGACAAGCTGCTCGATGAGCTGAGCGCAAGCGGCCAGCCGGCCGCGCGCACGCTGCGCGGCAAGGCGGCGATCGCCAGTGCCGCGCGCGCCTACGAGATCTTCGAGGCGACGCTCGCGCTGCCGCAATGGCAGGCGCTGAGCGCGCAGGGCGCGCGACCGCAGCGCCTGCTGTGGGCGTCGACCTCGACCAAGGACCCGAGCTACAGCCCGATCAAGTACGTCGAGGAGCTGGTGGTGCCCGGGACCGTGAATACCATGCCACTCGAGACCCTCAACGCCTACCGGCGTCTCGGCCGCCCGGAACTGCGCCTCGAGCGGCACCTCGCCGAGGGCTCGGATGCGCGCGAAGGTCTCGAGCGACTCGACGTCGATCTCGAAGCGGTCGCGATGCAGCTCGAGCGGGAGGGCGTCGCCAAGTTCATCGAGCCTTTCGACCGGCTGCAGAAGTGGCTCGAGGACCGGCGGCGCGCTGCCGGGACATCCTGAGAGCGCGGGAGGCTCAGTGGAAACCGACGCGGTACGCGAGAGGCTGCTCAAACGCCGGGAGGAGCTGCGTCAACGGGCGAGCGACGCGAGCGCCGATCTGCGGCACGAGGCGGATCCGCTCTCGGCCGACTTTGCCGAGCAGGTGACCCAGCGCGAGAACGACGACGTGCTCGGCGCAATCTCGCACTCCGCGCGCGCCGAGCTGCAGCAGGTCGAGGCGGCGCTGCGGCGCCTCGCGCAGGGGCGCTACACGACCTGCTCGGCCTGCGGCGGCGACATCGAGCCCGAGCGCCTCGCGGCCGTCCCCTACACCGACAAGTGCCGTGCCTGCGCGGAGGGAGCGCGTCCGATGCCCGGGCGTGGCCGCCCGGGCGGCTGAGCGGCCCGGCGTCGAGCGAGCCTTGGCAGCTTCGGGCGTCATCACCGTCACCACCGACTTCGGCCATCAGGGCCCGTTCGTAGGCGTCATCAAGGGCTGTATCCTCACGCGCTTCCCGGCCGCACGGATCATCGACCTCACTCACGAGATCGTGGTGCACTGGCCGGCGGAGGCGGGCTTCTGGCTGTCGCGCGCTTTTGCTTTCTTTCCGCCCGGCACGGTGCACGTGGCGGTCGTCGATCCCGGAGTCGGGACCTCGCGCGACATTCTCGCGCTCGAGGCGGGCGGGCACTTCTTCCTGGCGCCCGACAACGGGCTGCTCGCGCCGGTCGTGAGCCGCTTTCCCGATGCGCGCCTCACGCGGCTCACCGCGCAGAGCCTCGCGCGCATAGGGGTCACTCATCCGAGCGCGACCTTCCACGGGCGGGACATCTTCGCGCCGGTTGCCGCGGAGCTCGCGGCGGGCCGCTGCAAGGCGGCGGATCTCGGCGAGCCGGTGAGCACGCTCATACCGTCCTGGGTGGACGATCCCACCGTCGACCCTGCCAGCGTCTCGGGCGTGGTCATCAGCATCGATCACTTCGGCAATCTGATCACCAACATAGACGCGCCGCTCATCGAGCGTTTCCGCCTGCCGGTCGTCCACGCCGGCAACCACGCGTTCCCCCTGCTGCGCACCTACGGCGACACCAGGCCGGGTGAGTATCTCGCCCTCGTCAATTCCTTCGGAGTGGTCGAGATCGCCCGCGCGGAGCACAACGCCGCGGAGGGCCTGGGGCTGAGCCGGGGTGCCCCGGTGGTGGTCCGCGACGGCACAGATCACGCCTGAGGCCCACCCCGACCCCCCCTTGTGACAGGCGTCCCGCCCCCCCATCCCCGGTAGTGTTGATCGCCGCCGCGAATCGGCTATAGTTCGCGCCTTGTTCCATGCCGAATTAGCACGTTAGCCGTTGAATTAATTCAGGATTTGCACCACCAGATGGCCGAGCGGGACAACGAGGGCTTCGACCTCGACGAGGAATTCCTGAACAGTCCTCCCGAGGACGGTACCGATTACGACCGGCTGCTCGATCGGGTGGACAAGCGTGTCCGCAATCAGGGTAAGCGAGGCAAGGCTGCGTGGAGCCGCCTCGAGGAAGTGCTCGCGGACAAGAAGCTCGAGAAGGACCTGCAGGACTTCGACGACGAGCTGTAAGCTCGCGCTGCTCACTCCAGGCTCAAGCAACGACGGACTGGGACAGCCTTAAGCTGTCGGGCTGCGGTGCGCCCGCGGCGCTTGATGCGGAGAATCGAGTCTTGACCCGTACGCCCTCTGCCTGGATCGTCCTCAAGTTCGGCGGCACGAGCGTCGCTACGCTCGCCAACTGGACCAACATCGCAGGGGTGGTCGCCGAGCGCGCCGCAAGCGGCGCGCGCGTTCTCCTGGTGCACTCGGCCGTGAGCGGTATCACCGATCGGCTCGAGCGGCTGCTCGACGGCGCCGTGGGTGAAGCCTACGAGGAGGAGCTCAAGGCCATTGAGGAGCGCCATCGGCGGCTCGCGGCCGAGCTCGGCGTGCCGCTCGGCGAAGAGGTCGAGCGACACCTCGCGGAGCTGCGCGAGATCACCGCCGGGATCGCGCTGGTGGGCGAGGTGAGCGACCGCACGCGCGCGCGGGTCATGGCGACCGGCGAGCTCATGGCAACCCGGATCGGCGCCGCTTTCCTCGCGGCACGCGGACTCCCGGTCGCATGGGCCGACGCCCGCACCATGCTGCGCGCCGAGGAGCGGCACAGCGCTTCGGCGAAGGCGAGCGTGCTCTCGGCGGTGTGCAGCTTTGCGCCCGACGCGGCGCTCGCGGCGCAGTTGGCGGCGCTCCCTCCCGTGCTCGTCACTCAGGGGTTCATCGCGAGCGATGAGGACGGCAACACCGTGCTCCTCGGGCGCGGCGGCTCCGACACCTCCGCGGCCTATCTCGCCGCGAAGCTGCGCGCGCAACGGCTCGAGATCTGGACCGACGTTCCCGGGATGTTCAGCGCGAATCCGCGCGCCACTCCCACGGCACGGCTGCTGCGCGCGCTGCATTACGACGAGGCGCAGGAGATCGCGACCAGCGGCGCGAAGGTGCTGCACCCGCGGTGCATCCTGCCCGCGCGCCAGCAGCGCATCCCGCTCCATATATACGCCACTCAGGCGCCGCATCTCGAAGGCACGGTGCTGAGCGCCGAAGGCGGGGAGGGCGGCGCGCAGCTCAAGGCGGTGTGCAGCAAGAAACGCATCACCCTGATCTCGATGGAGAGCCCCGGCATGTGGCATCAGGTGGGCTTCCTCGCGGATGCCTTCCAGGTGTTCAAGCAGCACGGCCTGTCGGTGGACCTGGTGTCGACCTCGGAGACCAACGTCACGGTGTCGCTCGACCCGGCGGCCAACACCCTCGACAACGCCCAGGTAACGGCTCTGGTGGCCGACCTCTCGCAGCTGTGCCGCGTGCAGGTGATCGGCCCGTGCGCCTCGGTGAGCCTCGTCGGGCGCAACATCCGCGCGATCCTGCACCAGCTCGGGGGGGCGTTCGAGTTCTTCGAGGAGCAGAAGATCTACCTGGTGAGCCAGGCGGCCAACGACCTGAACTTCACCTTCGTCGTCGACGAGGACCAGGGCGATCGCCTGGTCGAGCAGCTGCACGAGCTGCTCATCCGCCCGGTGCCCGGCGACAAGGTCTTAGGTCCCACCTGGCAGCAGCTGTTCGCGGCGCCGCCTGAGGGGAGCGCCCGCCCGCCGCCTCCCTGGTGGCGCACGCGGCGCGAGTCGCTGCAGGCGACGCTCGGGGAGCGCGCGGCCGCCTACGTCTACGACCTCGCCACGGTACGGGCCGCGGCACGCGCGCTGCGCGGGCTCAGCTCGCTCGACCGCGTGCACTACTCGATGAAGGCCAACCCGCACGGCGAGATCCTGCGCACCCTGCGTGCGGAGGGCATCGAGTTCGAGTGTGTCTCCCGCGGCGAGATCGAGCGGCTGCTCGCCACCTGCCCGGAGCTTGCGCCTGCGCGCATCCTCTATACGCCGAACTTCGCGCCGCGCGATGAATATGCCTGGGCACTCGAGCGCGGGGTGCGCGTCACGGTCGACAATACTTTCGCGCTCACCGCGTGGCCGGGACTGTTCCGCGGCCAGGAGATTTTCGTGCGCCTGGACACGGGCGTCGGCCGCGGGCACCACAACCACGTGCGTACCGCGGGCACGCGCTCGAAGTTCGGCGTGCCGATCGCGGAGCTCCCGGCGCTGGCGCGCGCGGCGCGCTCGGCCGGAGCGCGCGTCACCGGCCTGCAGGCCCATGTCGGCAGCGGCATCTTCGACGTGACGAGCTGGGAGCACACCGCGCGGCTGCTGGCCGGGGCCGCGCACGGCATGGAGGAGGTACGGGTGATTGACGTGGGTGGCGGGCTCGGCGTGCCCGAGCGGGCCGATCAGCCCGGCGTCGATCTGGCGAAGCTCGACACGCTGCTCGCGGCGGTGCGGGCCGAGCATCCGGGCCTGGAGGTGTGGCTCGAGCCCGGACGCTACCTGGTGGCGGCCGCCGGAGTGCTGCTCGCCCGGGTGACGCAGCTCAAGCAGAAGGGCGGGGTGCGGTTCGTCGGAGTTGCGACCGGCATGAACTCCCTGATCCGTCCGGCACTCTATGGGTCATATCATGAGATCGCGAACCTCACGCGCCTCGATGAGCCGGCTACGGAGCTCGTGAATGTCGTGGGTCCGATCTGCGAGAGCGCCGACGTGCTCGGCCACGATCGCCTGCTGCCGGTAACGCAGGCCGGCGATGTGCTGCTGATCGCGAACGCCGGAGCTTACGGGCATGTCATGAGCTCGCATTACAACCTGCGCGACCCGGCCGTGGAGCTGATCCTCTGAGGCGCCTGATTCTCCGCCTGCTGGCGGTGGCGGCGGTCGCCGGTGCCGCCTACGTGCTCTATCTCGATCTGCTGGTGATCCATCAGTTCGAGGGACGCCGCTGGACACTGCCGGCCCAGGTGTTCGCCGCGCCGCTCGAGCTGTATGCGGGCCTGCCGCTCTCTGAGTCGGAGGTCGGCCATGAGCTCGAGCGGCTGCATTACCGCAAGGTGGCGCAGCTCGACCGCCCGGGCACCTACCGCGTCAATGGGGCGCGCATCGATGTCGCGCTGCGCCCGGCACGCTTCGCCGACGAGAGTCGCGACGCGCAGCTGCTCAGTATCTCCGCCGGCTCCCAGGGGATCGAGGCCCTCAAGGACGCCGCCGGGCACGAGGTGCCGGTGATCCGCCTCGAGCCGCTGCTCATCGGCAGCATCTTCCCGAGCCATGGCGAGGACCGCATCGTGCTCACGCCGCGCGAAGTTCCGCCGCTGCTGCCGGCCGCGCTCAAGGCGGTCGAGGATCGCCGGTTCGACTCGCACCGCGGGGTCGATCCGCAGGCGATCCTGCGCGCACTGTGGGTCGATGCGCGCGCGCGCCAGATTGAGCAGGGAGGGAGCACGCTCACTCAGCAGCTGGTGCGCAGTTATTTCCTCTCCACGCGCCAGACGCTCGGACGCAAGATGCGCGAGGCGATCATGGCGATCGCGCTCGACGCCCGCTTCACCAAGGACGATCTCATGAACGCCTATATCAATGAGATCTTCCTCGGACAGGACGGCAACCGCGCGATCCACGGCTTCGGCCTCGCGAGCCAGTTCTATTTCGGCAAGCCGCTCTCCGAGCTCGACCTGTCGGAGATCGCGCTGCTCGTGGCGGTGGTGCGCGGGCCGTCCTACTACGATCCGCGCCGGCACGCCGACCGGGTTCTCGCGCGGCGCAATCTCGTGCTGAAGGAGCTCGCCGATCAGCACGTCGTCGGCGCGCCGGAGGCGGCCGCGGCCGCACGGCGGCCGCTCGGTGTGACGCCACGGCCGGCGGGTGCTTACTATCCCGCCTACCTCGACTTCGTGCGGCGCACCCTGAGGCGCGACTACCGCGACCAGGACCTCACCGAGGCCGGGCTCTCGATCTACACGAGCCTCGACCCGCGCGCGCAGGATGCGGCCGAGCGCGCCCTCGACTCCGAGCTCGCCCGGCTCGACCGCATGAAAAAGCGCGGCAGCGAGGCGCAGGCTCTCCAGGGTGCGGTGGTCGTCACGGCGCCGCAGAGCGGCGATGTCATCGCCATCGTGGGTGGCCGCGACGTCGGCTACGACGGCTTCGACCGGGCGCTCGATGCGCGCCGCGCCATGGGCTCGATGGTGAAGCCCTTCGTCTATCTCGCCGCCCTCGAGAGCGGCCGCTACAGCGCCGCGACCATCGTGCAGGATGAGCCGGTCGACCTGAAGCTCGCCGGCGGGCAGCACTGGCGGCCCGAGAACTTTGCCCACGACACCAACGGACCCGTGCCGGTGGCCCGCGCGCTGGCCGAATCGCTCAACCTGGCGACCGTCGGTGTTGGGCTGGACATTGGATTGCCGAAGGTGGCCGAGACGCTGCAGCGTTTTGGTCTCGACCGCACGCCGCAGCAGGTGCCGGCGATGCTGCTCGGAGCGGTCGACGTCACGCCGCTCGAGGCGGCGCAGCTCTACAACGGACTCGCGAACGGCGGATTCCGCAACCCGCTGCGCGCCGTGCGGGCCGTGATCGGCGCCGACGGCAAGGCGCTCAAAGCCTTCCCGCTGCAGGTGACCCAGGTGGCGACTCCCGAGGCTGTCTATCAGCTCGACCGGCTGCTCACTCTCGTCATGAATCGCGGCACCGGGCGACCCGCTCGCCCGCTTCTGCCCGCCGACCTCGTGGTGGCCGGCAAAACCGGCACTTCCTCTGACTACCGCGACAGCTGGTTCGCGGGCTTCTCGGGCAGCAATCTCACCGTCGTGTGGGTCGGTTACGATGACGACGCGCCGACCGGTCTCACGGGCTCCGCCGGCGCGCTGCCGGTGTGGGCGCGCATCATGGCGAGTCTCGGCGGCAGCTCATGGAATGCCCCCATGCCGGATGGGCTCGTGGAGATGGAGATCGAGTACACGACGGGACTGCGGGTGCTGCCGGGCTGCTCGGACGACCGTGTGACGGTCGCGGTGCCGGCCGCGACGCAGGTCGCACCGAAGGGTGGCTGCGGCTTCCCGGACAGCGGCAACCCGGTCACGACATTCATCGACCGCACACAGCGATGGCTGCACGCCCTCGTACACTGACGGGGGTTGCGGGCGTGTCGGCGCTCCTGGCCGCGGTAGCGCTCGCGGCCTGTGCCTCGCGCGGCCCGGTGCCGCCCGGCCTGCCGGGTGAAGTGGCGGTACCCGGCTCGGAGGCGGGCGGCTCGCCGAGCTCGCCTTCTGCCCCGCCACCCGGCGCCGCGCCGTCGCGCCAGTTTCATCTCGGGCCGGCGGCCAATGCGCTCGTCACGCAGGCCCGTACGCAGGCAGGAGGCGGCGAGTACGCGGCGGCCGGCGCCACGCTCGAGCGGGCGCTGCGCATCGAGCCGGACAATCCGCTCCTCTGGGTCGAGCTCGGCCGCGTGCAGATGGGGGAGGGGAACGCGGGCCAGGCCGACGCCATGGGCCGCAAGGCGCTCGCCCTCGCGACCGGCGATCCGTCGGCGCAAGCCTCCGCCTGGCGGCTGATTGCGGATTCACTGCACGCCCGGGGGCGCACCGCCGAGGCGCTCGAGGCGGAACAGCGGGCGGCGGGTCTCGCGCCGCAGTGACTCGCGATCGGCGGCGGCCGCAGGCCCGGCAGAGCGGCTGCAGGTCCCCACGGCGACACTGAACCAAATGGTTCACTATCGCCTGGAGACATATTGCCTGTCCGGCCGGCTCATAAAACACGCCCAGCGCCAGTGGGTTGCGCTTGCGCAGTGGGGCCTCTGCATCCTAAACTCAGGTCAACTCATCGAGACCGGCTGAGGGATAAGGCCCTTAGACGCCGGGGCAACCGCCAGGCTTAACCACCCTGGAAAGGTGCTAACTCCTGCGATGCCCGTGTCAACGGGTGTCGACAGATGAGCGGTCTGCGTAGCCTCCCGGGTTTCCCGGCCGAGGATGGACGCAACAGCCTCGCGCCTCCCGCGAGAGGCACGCTCCGCAGGTGTCCGATGAGCCCAGAACCTAAGCGGAGCATTCATGAGCACGATTACTGACCTTCTGTCATCCGGCGAAGCCGCGGCCAACGGCGTGAGCCAGGTTACACAGACGGTGCGCGCGGGCGTCGAGTGTGGCGATGGGACCGGCTGTGTCATACCGCCGCTGCACCTGTCATCGACGTTCGCCTTCAGCGCCTTCGGCGAGAAGCGCGCCTACGACTACACACGCTCCGGGAATCCCACGCGTGATCTGCTCGCCGCGGCGCTCGCCGAGCTCGAGCAGGGCGCGGGCGCCGTGGTCACCGCGACCGGTATGGCGGCGGTCATGCTCACCGGATATCTCGTGCCGGCAGGCGCACGCATCGTGGCGCCGCACGACTGCTACGGAGGCACCTATCGGCTCTTCGAAGCCTGGCGGCGTCGCGGCGAGCGGGACGTCGAGTTCGTGGACTTCGGCGACGAGGCGGCGGTGCGCACCGCCCTAGCGCGGCCGACGGCCCTGCTGTGGATCGAGACGCCGAGCAACCCGCTGCTGCGTATCACCGACATCGCGGCGTTTGCCGCCCTGGGGCGGGCAAGCGGCGCGCTCATCGTCGTCGACAACACCTTCCTCTCGCCGGCGTGGCAGCAGCCGCTCACGCTCGGCGCGGATCTGGTAGTGCATTCGACCACGAAGTACCTGAACGGCCACAGCGACGTGGTCGGTGGCGCCGTGGTGGCCCGCGACAAGGCGTTGCACGAGCAGCTCGTCTGGTGGGCGAACTGTCTGGGTGTCACCGGTGCACCCTTCGACAGCTACCTGACGCTGCGGGGGCTGCGGACGCTGCACGCGCGCCTCGAGCACCATGCGCGCAACGCGCACCAGCTCGCACACTGGCTCGACGGCCAGGAGCATGTCCGCCGCGTCTGGTACCCGGGCCTCGCAAGCCATCCGGGGCACGCGCTGGCCGCGCGCCAGCAGCGCGGCTTCGGCGCGGTGATCACCCTCGAGCTCGAGGGCGGACAGGAAGCGGTGCGCGCGTTTGTCTCCGACCTCGGCTGCTTCTCACTGGCCGAGTCGCTCGGAGGTGTCGAGAGCCTGGTGGCGCATCCGGCCACGATGACTCATGCGGCGATGGACCCGGCGGCGCGCGCCAGGGCAGGGCTCACGGACGGGCTGATCCGCCTCTCGATCGGCATCGAGGCGCTCGAGGATCTGCGCGAGGATCTCGCACGGGCGCTGGCGCGCGCCGCGCGCACGCTGCCTGCGCGGCCGCTCAAGCTCGCGGCGGCAGGCTGCTGACCACGGCCTCGGCTGCCGCGCGCGTGCTCAGGTGGCGCGCGCCGGCAGGCACCAGGTCCGCGGTGCGGGCGCCGGAGGCAAGCGCTGCATCCGCTGCCTGCTCGAGCGCCGCGGCCTCGGCGACGAGGCCGAGCGAGTGCTTGAGCAGCAGCGCCACGCTGTAGATCGCGCCGAAGGGGTTGGCGATGCCGCGGCCGGCGATGTCCGGCGCCGAGCCATGGATGGGCTCGTACACTCCCCGCTGTCCCTCGCCGAGCGAGGCCGAGGGTAGCAGTCCGAGCGATCCTGCGAGCATCGAGGCCTCGTCGGTGAGGATGTCCCCGAACATGTTCTCGGTCACCAGCACGTCGAAATCGCGCGGGCGGTGTATGAGATGCATGGCGGCTGCGTCCACCAGCATGTGCTCGAGCGCGACCTCGGGAAACTCGCGCTCGATCACGCGCTGGCACACGGCGCGCCACAGGCGCGAGGTCTCGAGCACGTTCGCCTTGTCGATCGAGGTGAGGCGGCGGCGGCGCTCGCGCGCGAGGCGCGCGGCGGCGCGAACGATGCGCTCGATCTCGGCGACCGTGTACACGCACAGGTCCGTGGCGCGTACCGCATCGCGCGTCTTGTCGCCGAAGTAGATACCGCCGGTCAGCTCGCGCACGAACACCAGATCGACCCCCTCGACCACCTCGGGCTTGAGGGTCGAGGCACCGATAAGCGCCGCGTGCACCTTCACCGGCCGGAGATTGGCGTAAACGCCGAGCTCCTTGCGTAAGCGCAGCAGCCCCGCCTCCGGCCGCACCGGAGCGTCGGGCGCCGACCAGCGGGGGCCGCCGATGGCCCCGAGCAGCACCGCATCGGCCGCGCGGCACGCGGCGAGCGTCGCCGGTGGCAGCGGGTCGCCGTGGGCGTCAATGGCGGCGCCCCCGAAGGCGAGCTCCTCGAGCGTAAGCTCATGGCCGAAGCGCGCCGCCACGGCTCGCAGGCACTGAAGCGCGGCGTCGATGACCTCGGGCCCGATGCCATCGCCGGGCAGTACCGCAATACGCGCCCTCACGCGCGCCGCTCGTATGCCTCGATCTCGCCGCTACGCGAGAGGAGGTAGCCGAGCTCGTCGACGCCGTTGAGGAGGCAGTGCCGGGCGAAGGCCTCGATGGGGAAGCTCACCCGCCCTCCGGTCGGCAGGCCGAGGATCCCGGCGGCGAGATCCACGCTGAGCTCCGCGCCGGGATGCTCAAGGAGCCAGCCGCTCGTCGCCTCGTCGACGATCACGGGCAGGAGGCCGTTCTTCAGCGAATTGTTGCGGAAGATGTCGGCGATCCCGGTGCTCACCACGGCGCGAAAGCCGTGATCGAGCAGCGCCCAGGGCGCGTGCTCGCGCGAGGAGCCGCAGCCGAAGTTGCGTCCAGCCACGAGGATCCGGCAGCCGGCGCTTTCCGGCCGGTTCAGCACGAAGTCGGGCCGCGGCGCGCCGCGCTCGTCATAGCGCCAGTCGGCAAACAGGTGGGTGCCGAGGCCGGCGCGGGTGGTGGTAGTGAGAAAGCGCGCCGGAATGATCTGGTCGGTATCGATGTCGGTGGCTGGCAGCACCACGGTGCGCGAGATGAGCGTGGTAAAGGGCTCCATCACAGCAGCTCCCGCGGATCGGTCACGCGGCCACGCACGGCGGTGGCCGCCGCGGTCAGCGGGCTCGCGAGCAGGGTGCGCGCCCCGGCGCCCTGGCGACCCTCGAAGTTGCGGTTGCTGGTGCTCACCGCGTACTCCCCGCGCGGCACCGTGTCGCCGTTCATGCCGAGACACATCGAGCAGCCCGATTCGCGCCATTCGGCGCCGGCCTCGATGAACACCCGGTCGAGGCCCTCGGCCTCGGCCTGGCGCTTCACCTGCTGCGAGCCCGGCACGACCAGCATCGTGAGCCCGCGGGCGATACGCCGGCCACGCAGCAGCCCCGCAGCGCTGCGCAGGTCCGAGAGACGCGCGTTGGTGCAGCTGCCGAGAAACACGACGTTGACTGGTTGATCCTTGATCGGCTGGCCGGCCTCGAAGCCCATGTAGCTCAGGGCGCGGGCGAACGCCGCGTCCGCGCGCTGCTCGGGGATGGCACCGCTGATCGGCACCACCATGCCGGGATTGGTGCCCCAGGTGATCATCGGCTCGAGGTCGCCGGCATCAAGGCGCAGCTCGCGATCGAAGCGTGCGCCGCTATCGGTCGGCAGCGCGCGCCACGCGGCGAGCGAGCGCTCCCAGGCGGCGCCCTTGGGCGCGCGCGGACGCGCCGCGAGGTACTCATAGGTCGTCTCGTCGGGCGCGATCATTCCGGCGCGCGCGCCCGCCTCGATTGACATATTGCACACGGTCATGCGCTCGTCCATGTCGAGTGCGCGGATGGCCGCGCCGCGATACTCGATCACGTGTCCGGTGCCGCCGGCGACACCGAGCCTGCCGATGATGGCGAGGATGAGATCCTTGGCGGTGACGCCGGCCTGCAGCGCGCCCTCGACCTCGACGGCCAGCGTGCGCGGCTTCCTCTGCAGCAGGCACTGGGTGGCGAGCACGTGAGCGACCTCGGTCGTGCCGATGCCGAAGGCGAGGGCCCCGACCGCGCCGTGCGTGCTGGTATGACTGTCGCCGCAGACGATGGTCTTGCCGGGCTGCGTCAGCCCGAGATCCGGCCCGATGACGTGCACGATGCCGCGCAGCTCGCTCGTGAGTCCGAGGAGCTCGACGCCGAACTGCGCGCAGTTCACCTCGAGCTCGCGGATCTGACGCGCGGCGGACTCGATGGCGATCGGTGCGCCGCCGAATATCTGAGCGGTGCGGGTCGGCGTCGAGTGATCCATGGTGGCGAGCGTGAGCTCGGGGCGCCGCACGCTGACCCCTCGCTCGCGCAGCAGCGCGAACGCCTGGGGCGAAGTGACCTCGTGGATCAGGTGCAGGTCGACATAGAGCACCGCCGGGGTGGCGGGGGTCTCGGGCGCCACCAGGTGCCGTTCCCAGACCTTTTCAAAGAGCGTGCGCGGACTCAAGCCTTCAGCCCGAGGCGGCCGCGGCGCGCGGCGCCGACATATCGACGTAGTCGAGCCATCCCCAGCGGTCCGGCGTCTTTCCCGAGAACAGTCCGAAGAACGCGTTCTGCAGCGTCTCCGTCACCGGACCCCGCTTGCCGTTGCCCACGGGCAGGCGGTCGACCGAGCGGATCGGGGTGATCTCGACCGCCGTTCCCGTGAAGAACGCCTCGTCGGCGAGGTAGAGGAGCTCACGCGGGATCGACATCTCGCGCACCTCGATGCCGCGCTCGCGCGCCAGGCGCATCACCGAGTCGCGCGTCAGCCCGCCGAGCACCGAATGGGCCAGTGCGGGCGTGAGCAGCACCCCGTCCTTTACCAGGAAGAGATTCTCCCCCGAGCCCTCGCTCAGGGTCCCGTCGGGAGAGAGCCCGATGCCCTCGGCGAAGCCGAGGCGCCGCGCCTCGGAGCCGATCAGCTGGCTCGAGAGATAGTTGCCGCCCGCCTTGGCGAGCGCCGGCAGGGTATTGGGCGCCACGCGGTGCCAGGAGGATACGCAGGCATCGACGCCCCCGTCCTCGCCCTCGGCGCCGAGGTACTTGCCCCATTCCCAGGCGGCTATCGCGACCTCCGTCGGCGGATCGTTCTTCGGCGTCACACCGATCTCGCCGTAGCCGCGGAACACGATCGGGCGGATGTAGGCGCCGCGCTTGAGGTTGTTGGCGGAGATGACCTGGCGACAGGCGTCGTTGATCTGCTCCGGGGAGTAGGCCATGGCGATGCGATAGATCTTCGCCGAGTCGAACAGCCGCCGGGTGTGATCCCGCAGCCGAAAGATCGCGACGCCGCGGGGCGTCTCGTAGGCGCGTTCGCCCTCGAAGACGGAAGAGCCGTAATGCAGCGCGTGCGACAGTACGTGCACCGTCGCCTTTTCCCACGGCACCAGCTTGCCGTTGAACCAGATGAACTGCGTGGCGGGGATGGGCATGGGAACTCCTGTGCTTCAGACCGCGGCCGGCACGGGCGGCGCAGCCGCCGCGCGCGCGCGCGTCCCGGCCTGCGCCAGCTCGATGCGATTGATCACCTCGAGGAACGCGCGCGTACCGGACTCGACGATGTTCGTGCTCACGCTCGCGCCCCGGTAAGTGCGGCGATTGTACTCCACGTACACGCGCGCCTCGCCCTGCGCATCCTCGCCCTCGGAGACCGCCTGCACCTCGAATTTCCGCAGCGTCACGCGGATGCCGGTGGCCGCCTCGATCGCCTTGAAGGCGGCGTCCACCGGGCCGTCGCCGTTCGCCGTGTGCTCGGCGCAGCGGCCGTCGGCGTGCCTCAGCACGACCAGTGCGCGCGCTACGCCGCCGCTGCGTGTTTCGGTGGTGAGCTCACTGAGCGTCCAGGGTCCCTGTGCCGAGCCTTCGGCACGCAGCACCAGGGCCTCGATGTCACCGTCGTAGAGCTCCTTCTTGCGGTCGGCGAGCTCCTTGAACTCCTCGAACAGCCGGTTGAACTCCTCCTCCTCGAGCTCGAAGCCGAGCGCCTGTACGCGCTCGCGCAGAGCATGCCGGCCGCTGTGCTTGCCGAGCACCAGGTGGCTACGCGAGAGACCCACGTCCTCGGGTCGCAGGATCTCGTAGGTAGAGTAGTGCTTGAGCATGCCGTGCTGATGGATGCCGGCCTCGTGCGCGAAGGCGTTCTCGCCGACCACGGCCTTGTTGCGCGGGATCGGCATGCCGGTGATGCTCGAGATCAGGCGTGAAGTCGGGTAGAGGCGGTTGGTCTGGATCCGCGTCGCCACGTTGAAGAAGGCCGCGCGGGTCTTCAGCGCCATCACCACCTCCTCGAGCGAGCAGTTGCCGGCGCGCTCCCCGATGCCGTTGATGGTGCACTCGATCTGGCGCGCCCCGGCGACTACCGCCGTCAGGCTGTTCGCGACCGCCATGCCGAGGTCGTCGTGGCAGTGCACCGACAGGCGGATTCCCTCGATGCCGCGCACGTTCTTGCGCAGGTAACGGAACAGCTCCGCGAACTCGTCCGGCACCGTGTAGCCGACCGTGTCGGGGATGTTGACCGTAGTGGCACCTGCGGCGATCGCGGTCTCGACCACCTGCGCGAGGAACTCGAGCTCGGTGCGCGAGGCGTCTTCGGGCGAGAACTCGACGTCGTCGGCGAGCTCGCGCGCGCGCGCCACGCCGGCCGCGGCGGCCTTGAGGATCTCGTCCTGCGCCATGTTGAGCTTGTACTGGCGGTGAATGGCGCTGGTCGCCAGGAACACGTGGATGCGATGGCGGGCGGCGTCCTGCAGCGCCCGCGCCGCGAGATCGATGTCCTCGGGATTGCAGCGCGCGAGGCCGCAGATGATCGGTCCCTGCACCTCGCGCGCCACGGCCTGGACGCTCTCGAAGTCGCCGCGCGAGGCGGCCGGAAAGCCCGCTTCGATGACGTCGACGCCGAGCTCCTCGAGCGCGCGTGCGACGCGCAGCTTCTCAGGCTGCGTCATGCTGCAGCCGGGCGACTGCTCGCCGTCGCGCAGCGTCGTGTCGAAGATCAGAACTCGGTCGGGGTTGGTGGTCATCGGTCGTACCTCCGCCTCCATTTACGCCCGCCGCTCATTGAGCCACGGCATCCTGGCGCGCAGCGACGCGCCGACCTTTTCGATCTGCCGGTCGATGTCGGCGGCGAGGAGCTTGCGGTAGTTGGGGCGCCCCTCGGCGTTCTCCCGGATCCATTGGCGCGCGAACTTGCCGCTCTGGACTTCCTTCAGCACGCGGCGCATCTCGTTCTTCACGCGGTCGTTGACGATGCGCGGCCCGCGGGTGAGGTCACCGTACTTGGCGGTCTCGCTGATGAACTGGTGCATCTTGGCGAGCCCGCCCTCGTGCAGCAGGTCAACGATGAGTTTCAGCTCGTGCAGGCACTCGTAGTAGGCGACCTCGGGCTGATAGCCGGCCTCGACCAGCGTCTCGAACCCCTTGACCACGAGCTCGGTGGCACCCCCGCATAGCACCGCCTGCTCGCCAAAGAGATCGGTCTCGGTCTCCTCGGCGAAGGTGGTCTCGAGCACTCCGCCGCGTGTGCCGCCGATGCCATGCGCGTAGGCGAGGGCTCGGGCCTGCGCCCTGCCGGTGGCATCCTGCGCGACCGCGAGCAGGCAGGGCACGCCGCGGCCCTGCTGGTACTGGCGCCGCACCAGATCTCCCGGCCCCTTGGGCGCGATCAGGACGACGTCGAGGTCGGCACGCGGCTTCACCTGGCGGAAATGAATGTTGAACCCGTGGGCAAAGAGGAGGGCGGCGCCTTTCTTCAGGCCCTTCTTCACCTCCTCGTAAAGCCCCTTCTGGGCAAGATCCGGGACCAGCATCGCGACCAGATCGGCGCTCGCGGCGGCCGCGGCGGGCTCTGCCACCTCCAGGCCGTCACGGCGCGCCTTCTTCCAGCTCGCGCCACCCTTCCTCACCCCGACCACGACCTCGAAGCCCGAGTCCTTGAGGTTGAGCGCGTGCGCCCGGCCCTGGCTGCCGTAACCCAGGATGGCGATGCGGGCGCCCTTGAGGGCCTTGCGGTCGACGTCCTTTTGTGAATAAAGCCTCATCGCATCACTCCTGCGGCTGCGGCCGCACTGCAAACGTAAAAAACCCCGCAGCGGCTCTGGGCCGGTGCGGGGTCTTGAGTCTCTTAGCTCTCGCTCGTGCCTGCTGGGTCAGGCGTTCGCGCGTGCCCCACACCGCTTTGCCCCGCTAAGGAGCGGCAGTGCGGGCAGTCCGATAAGCAGCGCCAGCCGGGCGGCGGGTGCCGCGGCGCGGGTCAAGGTCGCTGTTGCTTCGGGTGTCACGGGAACAAACCTGTTGGCCCGATGGGATCACAGGAACCGCGGAGTTGTCAACGAGTTGAGCGCGGAACCTGCGGGCCCCCGCGGCCCTGGAGGCACTCGTGCGGCGCGGTGTTAATCTCAGCGCCATGAAAAAAGCGGTGGACCCGCGCGCGTACTCGCGCATCGTCGTCGACGGGCTGAAGCAGGCACCGGCCCGCGCCATGCTGCGCGCGGTGGGATTCCGGGACGAGGACTTCGCCAAGCCCCAGATCGGGGTGGCCTCGACCTGGGCCAACCTGACTCCGTGCAACATGCACATCGGGGCGCTCGCCGATGCCGCGGCCGCAGGAGTCGACGGGGCCGGCGGCAAGAGCGTTCTCTTCAACACGATCACCGTCTCCGACGGAATCTCGATGGGCACCCCGGGCATGCGCTACTCGCTCGTGTCCCGGGAAATCATTGCCGACTCCATCGAGGCGGTGGTCGGGGCCGAGGGCTTCGACGGCTTCGTCGCGATCGGCGGCTGCGACAAGAACATGCCCGGCTGCGCGATGGCCATGGCGCGGCTCAACCGTCCGGCAGTTTTCGTCTATGGGGGCACCATCCGCCCCGGGGCACAGCGGCGCGACATCGTTAGCGTGTTCGAGGCCGTCGGGGCTCGCGCCGCCGGAACTCTCTCGGAGAGCGGCCTGGAGGAGATCGAGCGTACCGCCATCCCGGGCCCGGGGAGCTGCGGCGGCATGTACACGGCCAACACCATGGCCTCGGCGATCGAAGCCTTGGGCTTGTCCTTACCGGGAAGCTCCGCGCAGGAAGCCGTCGGCGAGGCGAAGCATTCCGACAGCGCGCGCGCCGGCGCGGCGGTGGTACGTCTGGTGCGCGACGGGTTGAAGCCCCGCGACATCCTCACCCGCAAGGCGTTCGAGAATGCGATTACCGTAGTCATAGCCCTCGGCGGCTCGACGAACGCGGTGCTCCACCTGCTCGCGATCGCGCGTGACGCGCGCGTGCGCCTCACGCTCGACGATTTCACGCGGGTCGGGCGCCGTTCCCCGGTACTCGCCGACCTCAAGCCGAGCGGTCGCTTCCTCATGTCCGAGCTGGTCGCGATCGGCGGCATCCAGCCCCTGATGAAAATGCTTCTCGACGCGCAGCTGTTGCACGGGGACTGCCTGACGGTCACCGGGCAGACACTGAGTCAGAATCTGGAAAAGGTACCCATGTATATGAGGGGACAAGAGATTGTCCGGCCTCTCACCGACCCCCTCAAGAAAGAGAGCCACCTCGTCATCCTCTACGGCAATCTCGCGCCCGGGGGAGCGGTGGCCAAGATCACCGGCAAGGAGGGGGAGCGTTTCCAGGGCCGGGCGCGCGTATTCGACGGCGAGGAGCGTGCCACGCAGGCGATTCTCGCCAACAGGCTGCGCCCGGGTGACGTGGTCGTGATCCGGCACGAGGGGCCGAAGGGCGGTCCGGGCATGCGCGAGATGCTGAGCCCGACGGGCGCCATCAGCGGGCGGGGCCTGGACGGCAAAGTGGCACTGATTACCGACGGGCGCTTCTCCGGAGGCAGCCACGGATTCGTGGTCGGACACGTGTGTCCGGAGGCCGCGGTGGGCGGTCCGCTCGGACTGCTGCGCAACGGCGACCGGATCACCATCGATGCGGCCAAGCGCGAGCTTCGCGTCGAGCTGCCTGCCGCGGAGCTGCGCAAGCGGCGGCGATCCTGGCTGCCGCCGCGGCCGGCCGCGCGGGCCGGCGTGCTCGAGAAGTACGCGCGGCTCGTCGGCAGCGCCTCGGAAGGCGCGGTAACCGAGGCCGCACAGGCGCCTCGGCGCGAATCCTGAGCCGCTGCCGGAGTTGTCAGTCCGGAGGGCACCCGGTACAGTTCGGGAAAGCATTCGTCGCAGCGCACACTGCGGGGCACCGTCCGCGCGGGGATTTTAGAATTTCACGCCCGCCGTGCGGTGGTTTGACGAAGTGAGTTCGCAAGTAGAATTTGGGGGAGCTGGCGGGTCCGCCCGCCGGTGACGGGGTTCTGGCTGAAGTCGAAGCGCAGCAAACAAACACATGGCCGCTTTAGTACACGATTCCCAATTCATGACCAAACGCGGTGCCGTGGTCGTCGCGATCCTGGCGCTGCATGGGTTCATCGCGTGGGCACTCGCCACCGGACTCGCGCGCCGCGCGATCGAAGTGCTCGCGCCACCGATACAGACGACCATCGTCGAAGAGACGAAGAAAGAGGAGGCACCGCCTCCACCGCCGCCGCCGCAGTTCGAGCGGCCGCCGGTCGAGCTGCCGCCACCCGACGTCACGATCAACGTGCCGGTGGAGACCGAGACCACGGCGATCCGCGTCACCAACACACCGGTCGTCAAGGCTCCGCCGGTGGCGGTGGCCAGGCCGGGGACCAGCGTCGGCTTCGGCAGGGGCTTCCCCAACAGCGACGAGTTCTACCCCGATGCGTCACGCCGACTCGAGGAGCAGGGCGTCGTCACTGTGCACGTGTGCGTCGGACCCGATGGCAAGATCACCGAGGAGCCGACCATCGCAAAGAGCTCCGGGAGTGCGCGGCTCGACGGCGGCGGGATAAAGCTCGCCAAGGCTGGCTCGGGCAGGTACATCCCCGGCACCGAGGAAGGCAAGCCGATCACCAAGTGCATCAACTACAACGTCAAATTCCAGCTGAGATGAAACTATGGAAAACCAACCGAGCGTAACCGTCAACAATCCCTACGGGCTGAGCGCGCTGTGGGTGTCCGGAGACCTGGTCTCCCGTTCCGTGCTGATACTTCTGCTCATCATGTCGCTGGCCTCGTGGTACGTGATCCTCACCAAGCTGTGGGACCAGCGGGCGCTGCGCAAGTCGGCCAGGTCGGTCGACAAGCAGTTCTGGAACGCGCCTTCGATCAAGGACGGCGTCGATCGGCTGAAGAAGGGTGACGACTTCCGCGGCATCGCCGAGGACGGACTGCGCGCCGCCTCCCATCACGACGGCCGTCTCACCGACCGCATCGATCTGCACGAGTGGATCACCATGTCGCTGCAGCGCGCGGTCGACGGCGTCAACAGCAAGCTGAACGGCGGGCTCGGCCTGCTGGCCACGGTCGGCTCGACGGCGCCGTTCGTCGGACTGTTCGGCACGGTGTGGGGCATCCTGAACGCGCTGGTCGGCATCGGCATCGCCGGCCAGGCGAGCATCGACAAGGTGGCCGGCCCGGTCGGCGAGGCGCTCATCATGACCGCGCTCGGGCTGTTCGTGGCCGTGCCGGCGGTGTGGGGCTACAACTGGCTCCTGGGCCGCAACAAGGTGCTGCAGGATGCGCTGCGGAACTTCGCCAGCGACCTGCATGCCTATCTGGTAGGCGGCGTCAAGGTCGAGGGCGGCGCCAGCGGTGGCGGTGCGCGTCCTGCCGCGGCCAAAGCTGCGCCGCGCGTTCGCTGAGTACGCAGCTGCGGGTCGGCCGCCGCGCGCGATGCAACTGCAGCGCGCGGCACGGCTCGCGGCCCGGTGCACTCTTTGAGGAGTAGCTGACCATGTCGATGAACGTGGGCGAGTCGGGCAGCGGCGGCATGATGGCGACCATCAACACCACGCCGCTGGTGGACGTGATGCTGGTGCTCCTCATCATCTTCCTGATCACGATCCCCGTGATCACGAAGACTGTGCCGCTCACCCTGCCCAAGGCGGTCAACATCCCGACGCAGACCAAGCCCGAGAACATCACCATCGCGGTGGACCGGGAGGGCGGCATCTACTGGAACGAGAAGAAGATGGCGAACAAGGAGGTGCTACTGGGCTACATCAAGGAAGCGGCCGTGCGGGTGCCGCAGCCCGAGATCCACATCCGCGCCGACCGGGACGCGCGCTACGAGTTCATCGGGCGGGTGATGTACGCCATCCAGCGCGGCGGCATCGTCAAGGTTGGCTTCCTCACGGAGCCTGACCGCGGCACGGGCGCCGCTCACTGAAGCCCTAAGGAGCGAATACATGTCCATGCAGGTTGGCGGTGCCGGCGAGGAGATGTGCGACATCAACACGACGCCGCTCATCGACGTCATGCTGGTGCTGCTCGTCACCCTCATCATCACCCTCCCGGTCATGACCCACGCGGTCAAGCTCGACATGCCGCAGCTCAACCAGCCGCCGCCGCCCGATCAGATCAAGCCCGAGGTCATCGATCTGGAGATCGACTTCGACGGTACCGTGGTCTGGAATGGCACCTCGGTTCCGAACCTGGATACGCTCGAGGGTTATTTCCACACCTATGCGGACAAGGATCCACAGCCGGAGATTCACCTGCGCCCGGATCGTCGCGCGAAGTACGACGTGGTAGCCAAGGTTCTGGCGGCAGCGCAGCGCAACCGCATGAAAAAGATCGGCTTCGTCAACACGGCAGAATTTGCTGACTAACAGGCAGGCAATGGCACACATCCGAAGCAGATTTCCGGCAGATCCCCGCATCTCCTGGGCGGCCGCAGGCGCCCTGGCAGCGAGCCTGCTGTTCATCGGCGCGACCGCTATGGGGGCCGATAAGCCGCAGAACAGCCCCAAGTTCGGTAAGCCCCTGAAGGAGGCGCACGACGATCTCAACGCGAAGAAGTTCCCGGAAGCGATCGCCAAGCTGAAGGAAGCCGAGGGTATCGCCGGCAAGACGCCTTACGATCAGCACCTCATCAACGACATGCTGGCGTTCGCCTACATCAAGACCAACGATCTCCCCGATGCCGCCAAGGCCTGGGAGGCGGAAGTCGAGGACGGCTTCACCACCGGGACCGAAGAGCAACAGAAGGTGCGCGGTCTCGCCGAGGTGCATTATCAGCTCAAGAATTACGACAAGGCGATCGACTTCGGGCAGCGCGCCATCAAGGGCGGCTATGGCGACGAGGGGCTGAAGAAGCTCGTCGGCCAGGCCTATTACCTCAAAGGCGACTGGAAGGGCACGCTGAAATTCGAGGAGGGACTGGTCGACGCGGCGATCAAGTCCGGCTCGAATCCGAACAGCGAGTCGCTGCAGCTGCTGTTGAGCGCCTGCGTGAAGATGGAGGACACCGCCTGCCAGACCAAGGCGCTCGAGAAGCTGGTGGCTTACTACCCGAAGCCCGAGTACTGGTCCAATCTGCTCTTCAGCCTGATGAAGGAGACCGCGAGCAGCGACGCCAACACGCTGCAGACCTTCCGCCTGATGTCGGAGGTCGATGTCCTGAAGAGCCCCGACGACTTCATCGAGATGGCACAGCTCGCGATGGATGCCGGCTCGCCCGGCGAGGCACAGAAGGCGCTGCAGCACGGCTTCGACAAGAACGTGTTCGGCGACCAGCGCAGCAAGGAGAAGGCACAGCGGCTGCTCGAGAAGGCCAAGAATAAGGCGGCCGCGGATCTTCCTACCCTCGACAAGATCGCCAAGGAGGCCGACGCGGCTCCCACCGGGACCAAGAATGCCGCTATGGGGCTCGCCTACCTCGGCTATGGCCAGTACGACAAGGCGGTCGACCAGTACACCAAGGCCGCCTCGAAGGGCGGCTTGAAGAACGCCGCGGAGACGCAGCTGATGCTCGGCATCTCCCTGCTCAAGGCGGGCCATAAGGACGATGCCGTCAAGGCCTTCAAGGCCGTCAAGGGCGAGCCGATCCTCGAGCGTTTGGACAGCCTGTGGATTCTGCACGCGCGGCAGGCTTGAGTCTCAAGACACGGAAAGGAGCTTCCAGTGGCGATCAAGGCCGGCGACCGCATGCCCTCGGGGACGTTCAAGCGCATGACCCGGGAGGGTCCCAAGGAAGTCACGACTGACGAGCTCTTCCGGGGAAAGCGCGTCGTCCTGTTCTCGGTGCCCGGCGCCTTCACCCCGACCTGCGACGCCAAGCATCTGCCGGGTTTTGTCCAGCTCGCCGACCAGATCCTGGCCAGGGGCGTCGATACCATCGCCTGCATGGCGGTGAACGACGTGTTCGTCATGAACGCCTGGGGCAAGGCCTCGGGCGTCGGGGAGAAGGTGCTGATGCTCGCCGACGGCAACGGCGACTATGCGCGCGCCCTGGGGCTCGAGCTCGACGGGACCAAGTTCGGCATGGGCAAGCGCGGCCAGCGCTTCGCGATCATCGTGAAGGACGGGACCGCGACTCACGTTGACGTGGAAGAGCCCGGTCAGTTCAAGGTCTCATCCGCCGAGCACGTCCTCGGGCAGTTGTAACAGCTCAGACGAGCTTCTCCAGCTCGGGGATGATCTGGAACAGATCCCCGACCAGCCCGAAATCCGCCACTTCGAAGATCGGGGCTTCGCCGTCCTTGTTGATGGCGACAATGGTGCGCGCGTCCTTGATGCCGGTGAGATGCTGGATCGCCCCGGAGATCCCAACCGCCACATACAGCTCGGGCGCGATGATCTTGCCGGTCTGTCCCACCTGCATCTCGTTCGGCGCGTACCCGGCATCGACCGCGGCGCGCGAGGCGCCGACCGCCGCTCCGAGCTTGTCGGCGAGGCTGTAGAGGATCTTGAACCCTTCGGCGCTGCCGAGCGCCCGGCCGCCGGATACGACTCTGGCCGCGGTCAGCAGATCCGGCCGGTCAGTCTTGGCCGCCGACACGGAGATGAAGCGGGTGTGAGCAGGCAGCTCCACCGACAGCGCCACTTTCTCGATTGGGGCCGAGCCACCGCCGCCGGCCGCCTCGAACGAGGCCATGCGCACGGTACCGACGACCTTCACGCCCGCCTCGGCCTCGACGGTGAGGATCGCGTTGCCGGCGTAGATCGGCCGCCGGAAGCGGCTGGGGCTCTCGATCCCCATGATGTCACTCACCTGCGGCGCGCCGAGGAGTCCCGCGACACGCGCCATCAGATCCTTGCCGAAAGTGGTGGAGGGCCCGAGCACATGCGTGTAGGGGCCGGCGAGCGCGACGATCTGCGGGGCGAGCACCGCCGCGAGCGCGTGCGTGTTGGCCGGATTTGCCACCGCGAGCACGCGTGTGACGCCGGCGAGCTGCGCCGCCTGCGCGGCCACTGCGCCCGGGTCGGCGGCGCATACGGCAATGGTGAGCTCGGCCTCATTCAGGGCACGCGCGCAGCTGACGCACCTGGCGGTACTGACGTTCAGCCTGCCACCGTCGTGCTCGGCGACGATCAGAACCCTCGGCATCAGAGAATCCCCTTCTTCTTGAGCTGCGCGACCAGCTCCGCGGCGTCCTTCACCCGGATGCCCTTTTGCCGCTGCGGCGGCGGCTCGAAGCGCGCCAGCTTCAGCTGCTGGCGCTGCTCGACTCCCAGCGCTGCGAGGGTCAGCGTCTCGAGCGGCTTCTTCTTCGCCTTCATGATGTCCGGCAGCTTCACGTAACGCGGCTCGTTGAGCCGCAGGTCCGTAGTGATGACCGCCGGCAGGTCGACCTCGAGCGTCTCGAGGCCGGCGTCCACCTCGCGCGTCACCCGCGCGGTCGTGTCGCCGAGGATCTCGAGTCTGGAGGCGTAGGTGGCCTGCGGGCGGTTCCACAGGGCCGCGAGCACCTGGCCGGTCTGACCGTTGTCGTCGTCGATCGCCTGCTTGCCGAGGATGACGAGGAAGGGCTGCTCGCGCTCGACGAGCTTCAGCAGGGCGCGTGCCGCGACCAGGGGCTCGATGACGCCGTCCGCCTGCACGTGCAGCGCCCGGTCCGCGCCCATTGCGAGCGCGCTGCGCAGCTGCTGCTGAGTGTCGGCGGGACCTACCGTGGCGACGATCACTTCCGCGGCGCCGCCGCGCTCCTTGATGCGCAATGCCTCCTCGAGCGCGATCTCGTCGAAGGGATTGACGCTCATCTTGACGCCATCGGTGACCACGCCGCTGCCGTCGGGCCTGACCCGGATGCGGACGTTGAAATCGACGACGCGCTTGATACCAACCAGAATGCGTTTCATGAGCTTCTCAGTATAGCGGGCGGCAGCAAGCCGGGTTGCCGGGAGACGCCACGGCGTTGACGGATTGCGCGCCCGCTCCCTAAAGTCACTGCCCATGCTGAGCCTCGCGCTGCGTCGCATCGCCGTTGCCGTTCCGACCCTGCTCGTCATCATCACCCTGTCGTTCGCTCTGCAGCGCCTGGCCCCCGGGGGTCCCTTCGATCAGGAGCAGACGCTCCCCCCGGCGGTGCGCGCCAATCTCGACCGCGTCTACGGGCTCGACCGGCCGCTGGTGGTGCAGTTCGCGCGCTACTGCGGCGCCCTGGCGCACGGCGACTTCGGGCCCTCGCTGAGACAGCGGGATTTCACGGTCGCCGAGCTCATCGGCCAGGGGCTGCCGCTGAGCGCCACGCTCGGCCTCGCGGCGCTCCTGCTGGCGATCCTCGTCGGCATACCGGCGGGAATCGCGGCGGCGCTCGCGCGCGGCGGCGGCACGGACCACGCGCTCACCGCCCTCGCCACGCTTGGCATTGCGCTGCCAACCTTCGTCACAGGGCCGGCTCTGGCGCTGCTCTTCGGGCTGCACCTGCACTGGCTGCCCGTGGCGGGCTGGGAGCGGGGCGCGCCACGCTACCTGGTGCTCCCGGTCGTGACACTCGCGCTGCCGGTCGCGGCCTATCTCGCACGCCTGACGCGCGCGAGCCTGCTCGAGGTGCTGCGCGCCAACTATGTGCGCAGCGCCCGCGCGCGCGGACTCGGCGCCCGACAGGTGCTGTGGCACCACGCGCTGCGACCGGCGCTGCTGCCGGCGGTGAGCTACCTCGGGCCCGCGGTAGCCTTCGTGCTCACCGGGTCGCTCGTCATCGAGACGGTGTTCGGCCTGCCGGGCAGCGGCCGCTACCTAGTGCAGGGCGCCATCGACCGCGACTACCCGCTCGTCATGGGCATGATCATCGTGTACGCCGCCCTCACGCTCGCCTGCAATCTCGCCGCCGATCTCCTCTACGGCTGGCTCGACCCGGGAGCGCGGCATGAGTGAGACGGCCGCTCCCACCCGCGGTCTGTGGCGCCATGCCGCGGGACGCCTGCGCGGCCAGCGCGCCGCCCGCGTGGCCCTGGTGCTGCTGGCGGCGGTGACACTGCTGGCGCTGCTCGCGCCGGCGGCGAGCCCCTGGGGCTACGACAGCCTCGACTGGCGCCACCTCGCGCAGCCGCCCGGGCTCACGGCCGCGCACTGGTTCGGCACCGACCGCCTGGGGCGCGATCTGTTCGTGCGCACGCTGCACGGCGTACGGCTGTCGCTGCTGATCAGCCTGCTGGCGAGTGCGCTCAGCGTTGGCATCGGGGTCGCGTGGGGCGCGGTCGCGGGCTTCGTCGGCGGGCGGACCGAGGAAGCCATGATGCGCTTCGTCGACGTGCTCTACTCGCTCCCCTATCTGTTCTTCGTGATCATCCTGAGCGCGGTGATCGGTCGCGGCAGCATCGCGGTGCTGCTGCTCGCGATCGGCGCGGTCGGCTGGCTGACGACGGCGCGCATCGTGCACGGCCAGACGCTGCAGCTGAAGCGCCGACAGTTCATCGAGGCGGCACGCGCCACCGGGCTCACCACGGCGGCGATCCTCACCCGGCACGTCGTGCCGAACCTCGCCGGCACGGTGGTCGTGTACGCGGCGCTCACGGTGCCGCAGATGATTCTGTTCGAGAGCTTCCTGAGCTTTCTCGGCCTCGGCGTGCAGGAGCCGCACGCGAGCCTCGGCAACCTGATCAATGCCGGGGCGCAGGAAATGGAGTCGGCGCCGTGGATGCTGCTGGTGCCGGCGGCATTCCTGGTGCTGCTGCTCACGTGCCTCAACCTGCTCGGCGACGGCCTGCGCGATGCCCTCGACCCACGCGATCACTGAGGCCGCCGCGGGGGCGCCGGCGTCCGCGGTGCTGACGCTGGAGGCGCTCACGGTCACGTTCGCGACCGCGACGGGCACGCTCAACGCCGTGGAGAACCTGTCGCTCGCGGTGGCGCCCGGGGAGTGCTTGGGGGTCGTGGGCCAGTCGGGCGCCGGCAAGAGCCAGGCGTTCCTCGCCGTCATCGGACTGCTCGCCGCGAACGGCCGTGCCTCGGGGAGCGCGCGCTTTGCCGGCACGGAGCTGCTCGGCCTGCCCGCGGCGGCGCTCGATCGTGTGCGCGGTGCGCGCATCGGGATGGTGTTCCAGGATCCGCTGACCTCGCTCACTCCGCATCTGACGGTCGGCGCGCAGCTTAGCGAGGTCCTGAGGCGGCACCTGCACCTGTCCCGTGCCGTGGCGCGCGACCGCGCCCTCGGGCTCCTCGAGCGTGTGCAGCTGACCGATCCGATTCAGCGCCTGCGCCAATACCCGCACGAGCTCTCGGGCGGCATGCGCCAGCGCGTGATGATCGCGCTCGCGCTCGCCTGCGGGCCGCGGCTGCTGATCGCCGACGAGCCGACCACGGCGCTCGACGTGACCGTGCAAGCGCAGATTCTCGCGCTGCTCGCCGAGTTGAAGCGCGAGCGCTCTATGGCGATGGTGCTCATCACCCATGACATGGGCGCGGTCGCGGGTATCGCCGACCGCGTGGCCGTGATGCGCGCCGGACGGCTGGTCGAGACGGCCGCGGTGGCCACGATCATCAAGTCGCCGCGCGACCCTTACTCGCGCGAGCTGGTGCGCGCGGCGGCGCCGCCGGTAGCGCTCGTGCCGGTGCCGCTCGGAGCGCCGCGCCCGACGGCACTGGCGCTGGCGGGCGTCAGCGTCGAGTTCGCGGTCGGCCACGGCTGGCTGAAGTCCCGGGCGCTTCTGACGGCACTGCGCGGTGTGAGCTTCGAGCTCGCCGCCGGCGAAGCGCTCGGCGTCGTGGGGGAGTCGGGGGGCGGGAAGTCGACCCTCGCGCGGGCGGTGCTCGCGCTGCTGCGCCCCGCGGCTGGCGCGGTCGTGTGGATGGGGCGGGAGCTTCTCGCCCTTCACCCGCGGGAGCTGCGGGCGCTCCGCGGCGACCTGCAGATCGTCTTTCAGGACCCTTTGGGTGCCCTCGATCCGCGCATGACGGTGGCGGAGATCGTCGCCGAGCCGCTGCTCGTGCATCGCCCGGAGCTCGACCCGCGGGCGCGCGCCGAGGCGGCAACGGCCATGCTGGGCCGGGTGGAGCTCGCGGCTCGCCTTCTCGACCGTTATCCCCACGAGCTCTCAGGTGGAGAGTGTCAGCGCGTCGGCATCGCGCGTGCCATGATCCTGAAGCCGCGCCTCCTCGTGTGCGATGAACCCCTGAGCGCCCTCGATGGGCCAACGCAGCGGGAGATCCTGGCACTGCTCGATGGGCTGCGGCGTGAGGCGGGGCTCAGCCTCCTCTTCGTGAGCCATAACCTCGGGGTCGTCCGCTGGCTGTGCGAGCGGGTCCTGGTGCTCTATCTGGGAAACATGATGGAGCTTGCGCCCGCCGAGGCCCTCTATACCCGACCCCGGCATCCCTACACTCGGGAGCTGCTCGCCGCCGTACCGGTGCCCGACCCCGACGTGCAGCCTGCACGCCTCAGGAGCGCCCGCGCCGGGGAGCCGCCGTCACCGCTCTCGCCTCCGAGCGGCTGCGTCTACCGCACGCGCTGCCCGCATGCGATTGCCGTGTGCGCCGAGCGCGTGCCCGCCTGGGAGGACGCCGGCGGTGGCGTCAGCGTTGCCTGCCATCGCTGGCGCGAGCTCGGTAGCAACTAAGCGCGCCGCGCGAGTTACGTTATTCTCCCCCTATGAGAACCGAACCCGGCATTCGCCCGAGCGAAGCCCTGAAGCACGTCCGCTATGAGATCCGCGGGCGCCTCGCCCGCCGGGCACTCGAGCTCGAGCGCCAGGGATACGAGATCATCTCGCTCAATATCGGCAACCCGCGCGCGTTTGGGTTTCGCACGCCCGAGACCATGCGTCTCGCGATGATCGAGAATCTCGGGCAGGCGGAGGGCTATTGCCACCAGAAGGGAATCTTCCCGGCGCGCGAGGCGGTGGTGATGCAGCAGCAGGAGCGCGGCATCGCCGGAGTCACCGCCGAGGAGGTCTTCATCGGCAACGGGGTGAGCGAGCTCATCGACCTGACGCTGCGGGCGCTCTTGAGCGACGGCGACGAGGTGCTGGTGCCGAGCCCCGACTATCCGCTGTGGACCGCGGCGGTAACTCTGAACCGCGGGCGCGCGGTCCACTATCCCTGCCGGCCGGAGCAGGGCTTCGTGCCGGACCCGGCGGAGATCGCGCGGCTCATCAGCGCGCGCACGCGCGCGCTCGTCGTCATCAACCCCAACAACCCGACCGGCGCGGTATATCCGCGCGCGGTGCTCGAGGCGCTGGCGCGGCTCGCGGAGCAGCACGGCCTGGTGGTCTTCAGCGACGAGATCTACGACCAGATGACCTACGAGGGGACCGAGTTCGTCCCGATGGCGACCCTGGTACACGACACGCTGTGCGCCACGCTCTCGGGCCTGTCCAAGGTGTACCGCGCCTGCGGCTACCGCGCCGGCTGGGCGGTGTTCTCCGGCCGCGTGCACGCGGCTGGCGACTATCTCAACGCGCTCGAGCTGCTCGCATCGTTGCGCCTGTGCTCGAACGTGATGGCGCAGTGGGCCGTGCAGACGGCGCTCGGTGGGCACCAGAGCATCCGCGAGCTCGTCGCGCCCGGCGGACGGCTGTACGAGTCGCGCGCGATGATCCTGGAGGCCGTCGGGCGCAGCCGTTACCTCGCGCTCGCGCCACCGCTCGGCGCCATGTACGCCTTCGTGGGTATCCGGGAAGGCACCCTGCCGGGCTTCGACGACCAGCAGTTCGCGCTCGATCTCCTCGAGCACCAGCACGTCCTGGTCGCGCCCGGCGTGAGCTTCAACGTCCCGTACCGCAACCACTTCCGCATTACCAACCTTCCCGACGCCGCGACGCTGCGCGAGGTGTTCAGTCGTATCGAGGAGCTGCTGACGGCCTACGCGAGCGGTGGGCAGGGCGCCGGCGGAGCAGGGCGGGACAACGTGGTGAGCGCGGAGTCTCGATTCAAGTAAACTCTCTAAAGAGTTTGTAATATTCGGTTTTGTTTAGGATTACTAGCGACGTAGGCAGGCACATACAGCGCGGCGGGACGGTCGTTGTCCCGAGCCGTCAGCGCGCGCATGCGGTGCGCCTTGCGCACGCGGCAGCGCAGCTCGCCGAGGGAGCGCGCGTATGGGTAAGCCCTGGCGCCCTGGTGCCATCGGCGTGGGTGCGGCGCGAGTGTGAGCGTCGCGCGGAAAGAGCGCCGGCCGAATGGCCGCGTCTTCTCGGCCCCACGGAGGAGTGGTGGCTGTGGCGCGAGGCGGCAGCAGAAGCTGCACGTGAGGCGGCGGAGGGCAACCCCTTCCTCGGCACCGAGCCACTCGCCCAAGCCCTGAGGCGTGCGAGCGAGCGGGCAGCGGAGTGGGGCATCGCGCTTCAGTACGCGCCCCCCGACAGCGAGGCAGGACTCTTGTTCGAGGCGCGCCGTATCTTTGCCGCGCGCTGCCGCGCGCTCGGCGCGGCGAGCGTGAGCGCACTGATGGCGGGTCTCGAGCCGGTCGAGGCCGGGCGGACACCGCTGCTCTGCGGGTTCGATGGGGTGCCGCGCGCCCTGGCGCGCCTCGCGCACCGCGCCCGGGAAGGGGTGGGCGCTCCGCAAACCGGCAGCCGTGTGAGCCCGCGCGGCGTGCGCACCGCCGAGGCGGAGGCGCAGCTCGAGGCGATCACGGCCTGGTGCCGTGACCGGTTGAGCATCGAGCCCGACGCGCGGCTTCTCGTGATGCTTCCGGGCCCGGCGGCCGCGCGCGAGCGCCTGGCGGATCTCATTCGCGGATGCCTCGATCCGGGCGCGGTGCTCAGTGGTACCGGTGAGGCGCGCTCCCTGGTGGGTATCGAAGGGGGCGAGCCGCTCGCCTCCCAGCCGCTGCCCGCGCAGGCACTGCTCTCGCTCACGATCCTGGCGGGCGGCGCGGTCGAGGTCACGTCCATCGGCCACTGGCTCGCCTCTCCGTACTGGGGAGGCATCGCGGCCACAGCCCGTGCGGTACTCGCACAGCTCGTGCGTCAGCGCGGTGCGGCAGTCCTCACTTCGCGCGAGCTCCTCGGAGCCCTGCAGCTCGCACCCCGCGAGCTGCGGCCCGCGGCGCGGGAGCTCGAGGCGCTCATGCGACGCGCGACGGGCCTGCTCGGCGAGGGCAGCGCCTCCCCAAGGCGCTGGTCGGAGCGCTTCGAGGCGGCGCTTGCCGCGCTCGGCTGGCCGGGGGAACTCCCGTGTGACGGGGCCCTGCAACAGACACGGCTGCGCTGGCGCGAGCTGCTCGAGGAATTCGGGGGACTTGCCGCGTGCGCCGGAAGCCTCGGGCGCGAGGCGGCGCTCGAGCACCTGCGCGCGCTCGCCGCGCACACGGCGTACCGCCCCGCAGATGAGGACGTGCCGGTGACGATCTCTCCGGTGCTTGCCGATCCGGTCGTGGTCTACGACGGCATCTGGGTGGGCGGCCTGAGCGCCGACGTGCTGCCCATGCCGGTGGCGCCCGATCCGTTCCTGCCGCTGGCCGCGCAGCTCGCGGCAGGCCTGCCGGAGGCGAGTGCGGCCGGCCGGCGCGCGCAGGCGCAGTCGTTGCTGAGTGCCTGGGCGCGCACCACATCCGAGCTGGTGCTCTCGGTGCCGGCCCGCGAGAAGGACCTCGAGCTCCTGCCGAGCCCGTGCCTCGCGCGTCTCACGCTCGCCGAGCAGGCGCCGCGCGGGCTGTGGCTGGCACTGCGGTTGCATCGCGGTGGCTGCACCGAAGCGCGCGAGGACTCCAGAGGCGCGGCGTTCACCGCCCCCGCGCCGCTCCCCGCCGGGACACGCGCCATCACGTTGCAGAACGACTGTCCCTTTCGCGCTTACGCGGAGCTGCGCCTCGGAGCGGTGGCGCCCGAGCACCCCGAGCCCGGGGTGCCCATGGATCAGCGCGGACTGCTGCTGCATGCGGCACTGCAGCTTCTGTGGGAGCGGTTGCACGATTCACGCGCGCTCGGAGCCTTGGGAGACGGCGCGCTCGATGCACTGATCGCGGATTGCGTGGCGCGCGCGGCGCAGGCGCTGCAGGTCGAGGGACGCGGCCGCGGACGGCGCGCGCGCCGCATCCCCGACGGCCAGTTCGACCTCTTCAGCGTGCTGTCGCCGGCGCTCACGCGCGAGACCGCGCGCGCGCAGCGGCTCATACGGCAGCTGTGCGATCTGGAGCGCACCCGCACGCCCTTTGCCGTGGAGGCGACCGAGCAGGTGACCGAGCTGACGCTCGCGGGCGCACGCGTGCGCATGCGGCTCGACCGTGTGGACCGGGTCGCCGCCGGCCGCGTGGTGCTCGACTACAAGAGCGGACGGCCACCACCTCCGGACTGGTACGGCGAGCGGCCGGCGCATGCACAGCTGCTCGCCTACCTGGCGGCGCTGGGAGCGGACGTGGTGGCGCTCGCGACCGTCAATCTCACGGCGCGCGAGGTGCGCTTCACCGGCGTCGCGGCGACAGGCGAGATTCTGCCGCGGGTCAAAGCCATTCCGGCAGTCACCGGGGCAGCCGTCGCCGACTGGCGCGCGCAGCAGCAGGCGTGGGTGGCGCTCGTCGGGCGGCTCATCCGTGCCTTCCTCGCCGGCGAGGCGCGCGTCGATCCGGCGCCCGGAGCCTGCGACTACTGCCACCTGACGGATCTGTGCCGCATCGGTGCGCACCTCGCTCCCGAGCTCGGCTCCTTCACGGAGGAAGCCGATGAGTGATCCGCGCGAGCGCCAGGACGACGCGGCCCGGAGCGCGGCGACCGAACCCGGGGCTTCGATCGTGCTCGAGGCGCCGGCCGGGTCCGGCAAGACGGCGGTGCTGACGCAGCGCTTCCTCACCCTTCTCACCACGGTCGACGACCCGGGCGAGATCCTCGCCATCACTTTCACGCGCAAGGCCGCCGCCGAGATGCGCGCGCGCGTCATCCGGGCGCTGCGCGCCGAGCTCCCGGCCGGCGAGCCCGCCGCTGCCGCGCTCGCCCCGCTGGCCGCGGCGGCGCGCGCCCACGGCCTCGCGCGCGGCTGGCAGCTCGAGGCGGAGCCCGAGAGTCTGCGTATCCAGACCATCGATTCGTTCAACTACTGGCTGGCGAGTCAGCTGCCGGTCGCCTCGCGCGCGGGAGGCGTGCTCAACGTCAGCGAGAACGCCGGCGAGCTCTACCGGCGTGCCGCCCGGCGGACGCTCCTCGCGGCAGAAGCCGACCCGGCGCTCGCCCCGGACGCGCGGCTGCTCTTTGAGCGGCTCGACAACCACTGGCTCAATCTCGAGCGGCTCATCGGCCAGATGCTCGAGCAGCGCGGGCATTGGCTGCGTTTCATCGCCGGCGAGGATCCGCAGTCCCTGTGCCGCCGGGTGGACCAGAGTCTCGCCGCCGAGACGCGCGCGCGCCTCAGGGAACTGCGTGCGCTCCTGCCCGAAGGGCTGCGTCGCCGGGCCGAGAGCTTCCCGGGATCGGGGCCGCTCGGTCCCGAGCCCGGCGACCTCGCGCACTGGAAGCACTTCGCCCATCTCGTGCTCACGCGCAGCGACTGGCGCAGGCAGCTCTCCGCCCACCGGCTGCGTCCCGGGTTCGGCGAGCCGGCGGTGCGCACGCGGCTCCGGGATCTGATCGATGAGCTGCGCAATACGGCCGGGGCACGTGAGGCGCTGCTCGGGCTCCGGCGCGCGCCGGCCGCGGGGCTCGCCCCTGAGGAGGCCGCTGCGCTCGCCGCGCTGGCGCGGCTGCTGGCGCGCGCCGCCGCCGAGCTGCACGCCGCGTTCGCGGAAGCCGGCCGCGTCGATTACAGCTACGTCACCGGCGCGGCGCGCCAGGCCCTCGCCGAGGGTGGCGAGCCGACCGAGCTCGCACTGCGGGTCGGACTCGCGCTCAGGCACATCCTGGTCGATGAGTTCCAGGACACCTCGCTCGCCCAGGTACAGCTGCTCGAGGCGCTCACCCTCGGGTGGGAGGCGGGCGACGGGCGGACGCTGTTCGTCGTGGGCGACCCCATGCAGTCGATCTACCGGTTCCGCGACGCGGAGGTGGGCCTGTTCCTGCGCGCACGCGCCGCGGGTGTCGGACGCGTGACACTCAAGCCGCTGCGCCTGTTGCGCAATTTTCGCGCCGCCGAGGCGCTCGTCGAGTTCACCAACGAGCTCTTCGTCCGGGTCTTCCCACCGGTCGATGAGCTGCGCGCCGGCGGCGTGAGCTACCGCCCGAGCCTGGCGACGCGCGCCGACGCCGGATCGCCCGGCGCGATTTCGCCGGTCACGCTGCGCCTCTATCCGGGCGATCCGGCCGCCGAAGCGCGCGCCATCGCGACGCGCGTGGCGGAGCTGCGCCGGCTCGACCCCGCGGGCACCGTGGGCGTGCTGGTCGTGGCCCACGCGCACGCGGTGCCCATCATCGGCGCCCTCGAGGCGCGCGGTCTCGCGCCGCTCGGCGTCGACCTGGTGGCGCTGCGCGAACGGCTGGTGGTACGCGATCTGGTGCAGCTCACGCGCGCCCTGCACGACCTCGGGGACCGCGCCGCGTGGCTCGCGGTGCTGCGCGCACCGTGGTGCGGCGCGCGGCTCGGCACGCTGAGCGCGCTCTCGGGCGCGAACGACCGGGAGCTCATCATCGAGGCGCTCGCCAACGCCGAGAGGCTGGCGCGCTGCGATCCGGGCGACCGGCTGCACCTCGAGCGCGTGCGCGCCGTGCTGAGCGAGGCTCTGAGGGGCCGCGGCGCGCAACCGCTAGCGGGCTGGCTCGAGGCGACCTGGCTGCGGCTCGGTGCGGCCGATGCCTACGGAACCGGAGAGCTCGCGGACGCACGCGCCTTCTTTGCGGCGCTGGCCGCTGCCGCCACGGGCTTCGAGTGGCGCGGTCCGGAAGATCTCGAGGGAGTTCTCGAGCATCTCTTCAGCTCGCCTGCGGGCGGTGAGAACCCCGTGCAGGTGATGACGATCCACCGCGCGAAGGGGCTCGAGTTCGACCACGTACTGGTGCCGGCGCTCGATCGCACGACGCGCGCGCCCGAGCGGCGCCTGCTGCGCTGGCTTGATCTGCCGAGCGAGACGAGCGAGAGCAATCTGCTCATCGCGCCGGTTCCGGTCGTCGGCGCGCGCGAGGAGGAGGGGGACCTCAACGGTTACCTGAAGGACCTGATTCGCCAGCACGACGCGCACGAGCGCGCGCGGGTTCTGTACGTCGCGGCGACGCGCGCGCGGCGCACACTGTGGCTGTCGGGCGCACCACCCAGCGGCGCCGACGGGGCCGTGCGGCCCGACCGGCGCAGTGCGCTCCATACTGTCTGGCCGGCGCTTGCGCCGCGCTTCGAGACGGTGGCAGCCGCCCCCGCCGCTGCCGGCAACCTGGCGCGCACCGGCCCGCTGCTGCGGCTCCTGCCGAGCTGGCGCAGCGCCGAGCCGCCGCCGCGCATCGCAGTGGAGCGTCTGCCGGCGGCCTACCTCGCGGCCGAGCCGACCGAGTTCCGCTGGGTTGGCGAGACGCAGCGTCACGTCGGGACCGTGGTGCACGCCTGGCTCGCACGGCTGTCCGAGGAGGCGCTCCTCCCGCCGGCCGAGGCGATGGCCGAGGAGAGCGGGGCCGTGCTCGCCGAGCTCGCCCGCGCCGGCGTCCCCGAGCAGGATCGCCTCGAGGCGCGCGCGCAAGTGCTCGCGGCGCTGACGCGCACACTCTCTGACGAGCGCGGGCGCTGGATTCTCGACCACGGACACCGCGAGGCGCGCAGCGAGTGGGAGGTCTCAGGCGTGAGCGGCGGGGTGCTGCGCAGCGTCGTGATCGACCGATGCTTCATCGACGCGCACGGCACCCGCTGGGTGGTCGACTACAAGACCAGCGCGCATGAAGGCGGCGGACTCGAAGAGTTTCTCGACCAGGAGCTCGAGCGCTACCGGCCGCAGCTCACGACTTACCGCGAGCTGGCGCGCGGCTTGGGTCCGGAGCCGGTGCGCGCCGCTCTCTACTTCCCTCTGCTCGGCTCGCTGCGCGAGCTCGTCTGAGGCGCGCTCAGAATGTTCCGGCGATGCTGAACGGACGGCGGCCGGAAGCATCCGGGCTGCCGAGGAACTGCAGGTTGCCGATGAGCTCGGGCGCCGCGTCCGCGCGCGCTGCTACCTGACCCTCGAGCACATAGCCAGGCTGATCGGTGAGACGCAGTGTTCCTTCGACGGCCAGCGGACCACCCAGGTCGGTGAGGTTGCCCACCGGCTCGGAGCCGCCGCCCGGAAAGCTGATGGCGTAGCTCCCGAGCGCGGTCACGTGCCCGGTCCGTTGCGTGAGATCGTGCGCCTCGATGCGACCCTTGAGCTCCGCAAGACGGCCGTGCTCGAGGCGCACGAGCGCGAGATCGGTGTGCAGGCTCCCGCGCAGCTGCGGCGGCACGTGCGGAACCTGCCGGGGGTCGAGCTTCAGATCTGCGATCAGGTTCCGCAGGCTCAGGCGCCCGCCGACTCCGTAGGCCACATCCGCGCTTGCCGTCACCGGGCCGTGCGCGAGCACCACGTGGGCGGCGACGGTGCCGGTAAGGAGCCTGAGCGGCGCCGCATCCCAGCTGAGATCGCCAAAGGGCATGCGCTCAAACGTGAGGCCGCTGCAGGACCCGCTCCACACCGAGCCCTCGGCGCTCGCGCAGGCGGCGATTCCGGTGCGCGGCACGACCCAGCTCGCCGGCAGGCGCGATACCAGGATGACCGCGAAAGCGGCCGCGGCGAGCAGCGCCATCCACAGGGGCCGCGGCATTCAGCCCGTGTGCAGGACGACCGCGGCGTTCACCAGGCCCGGCGCGCCGGCACTGTCGATGGTGGCCGAGTCAACGCGGATGCCGTTCTGCTGTGCGAGGCGCGCGAGCCAGGCAACGAGCGTGTCGAACGGGGCCTTCTGCAGGCGCAGCGACAGGGCTCCGGGACCCGCAGGCTCGCTGCCGGCGAGCGCGCCGGCCAGTCCCGATTCGCGCGCCGAGCGATCGACGATCACGAGCAGCGATTCTCCGGCCGCGGAGGGCGGCTGGGGCGAGGCTGCCAGCTCGGGCGCGACGCCCTGCATCCACGCGAGGTCGTTGCTCTTCCTGAGGAGCCGCTCGTGCGCCTGGGAGACGCTGCGGTCGAGCGGCAGCAGCACGCCGAACACGAGCAGCAGCGGGACGAGCACCGCGCCGATCTGCACGATGCGCTGCTCACGCCCGGAGAGAGCCGCGAACCACTGCGCGATGCTCTCGAAGGACAAAGTCTCGGCCGACAGCTTCATGGATCGGTGCCTACGGGACCTGTGAGTGGATCTGCACGCGCCCCTGGTAGGCGCTGCCGACGGTGTTGCCGCCGACGAGCTCCGCCCGCCAGCCGCCGTTACGGAGCTGCTGGCTCAGATGGTCGAGGCTCGCGGCATCGGGCGCGTTGAGCGTCAGCTCGAGCAGCCCGTCGTGGAAGTTGAGCGACTGCACGCTGGCACCCGCCGCGCCGCGCGCCTGGGCGACGGCCTGCAGCACGCCGAGCAGGCCGCTCGCACCGCCGCCGTTACGCAGCGCCGCGAGGCGTTGCTCCATGCGGCGGCGGGCATCGCCCGTGCCCAGCTCGGTGGGCAGCGCGCGGTGGAAGGTGTCACGGATCGAGGCATCGACCTCATGCTCCTTGCTCTTCAGCACCCGCAGCTCCGCCGTCTTGCCGACGACGTGCAGCGCGACCAGCGCGAGCAGCAGCAGCGCCGCGACGCGCCAGGCCGAGAAGCCGGCCGCGCGCGATCTCTTGGGCGCATACGGCCCCTGCAGGAGATTGGTCGCCGCCGTGGCGGGCAGCTGCTGCGCGAAGAGCGCCAGCGGCCCATCCGGGAGCAGTTGCACCTTGAGGCTGGCGAAGCGCTCGCGCGCCTCCTCGACCTGCGCAGAGTGCTGCTGCCACTCGGCTGTGCCGCTATAGAGAATCAGGCCGCGCGCCTCGCCGCCGGTGCCGGATTCCTCCGTCGGCTCGGGGGTACGCGGCGGCGATGCGGCGATGCCGAGCGCCTCGGAGAGCGCGTCGATCGGCAGGGAGACCGGTGGCGCGCCGGGCGCACGCACGAACACCGTATCTTCCTCGAGCAGCGCCACCGCCTGACCGGGGTTCGCAGGCAGCAGCTCACTGTCGGCGTATACGCAGCCGGGCTCGAGGCCCGCGCGGCGCAGCGCCCCGAGCCACTCGTCCATGAGGGCGCGCGCCACGACGGCGACCGGCGTGCGGGCGGAATCGCCCGTGCGCCGGCCGATGGCGAAGTGCAGCTCGTCGATGTTGTCGGCGAGATGCTCCTCGAGAGCGTAGGGGACGAGCTGCTGCAACTTGACGCCGCTCCTCGTCGGCAGCTCGGGGTCCGCGAGCAGCACGTCGCTCCCCGGGACCAGGACGCACACGCGCCGCCCGGCGGCGGCGCCAGCGGCGGCCTCGAGCGGCCCGCTCTGCGTCGCCGCGAGCGGGGCGCCGGCGGCGCTCGCGATGAGCCACGTAGCCGGCTCTTGCGGCGTACGCGGCAGACGCAGCAGCAGCCAGTCAGCCATGTGCGGGCGTCCCCCTCAATCCGGTGTGTAGCTGCGCAGGACGGGACGGACCTGGCCCGTGGGATCCTGCAGCAGAAGACTGTACAAGTTGAATTCGGTGCTGCCAATAGTGACGAGGCTGGTGAGGCGGAAGTAACTCGAGGTCATCTGCAGCTTGGTGGAGATCTTGCTCCAGGTCGCGGAATCGGCCGCCGCCTGGTAGTCGCTCAGCTTGGGAAAACAGCCGGCGGCGGCAGCCCGGTTCTTGGCGAGCCCCTCGGGATCGCTCTGGAAGTCACTGTGACCGAGGAACGCATCGAGCACCTTGTCCCTGGCGGTGCACACGTTGAGCTTCACGCCGTAAGGGAGCGCGGTCACGTAGGGCGCGAGCGCAACGTAGCGGTCGCGCCCGAACCCGGGCAGGGCGAGCAGCTCGCTGGCGCTCGTGATGTAGCGGTTGGGTGTGCGGTAGGGGGGCGTCTGGCCCATGTAGACGCTGTCCTCCGCGCCATCGGGGATGGACGGCACGATGTCGCGGTCGATCCAGTCGACCATGTAACCGGCCCACTTGGGCTCGAGCCCGAGCATGGCGAGCAGCTGTTGGAACGCGCCCACCTCCACCGGATCGGGGGTGCCGTCCTGCCTCACCAGGCTGTTGAGATTGAAGCGCCCCTGCAGGTCCTCGAGCTGCGCGCTCAGCATCACGCCGGGAACGACCTCGAGCGGCCCGACCGGCTGCGCCCAGCCCTCAGCGGCGTAGGTGTGCTGCGGATCGGCCTTCTGCGCCAGGCGCAGTCCGTAGGCCGCCAGAGCCTCGGCGCCCTGCTGCACGAGCAGCGCCTGATCGAACGCGTAAGTTGCGGCGCCGCG
Source organism: Steroidobacteraceae bacterium (assembly GCA_035569755.1). Classification (GTDB taxonomy): domain Bacteria; phylum Pseudomonadota; class Gammaproteobacteria; order Steroidobacterales; family Steroidobacteraceae; genus 13-2-20CM-66-19. The sequence goes on along the minus strand of DATMMK010000003.1, from coordinate 21,423 downwards.
CCGGAAGGTCATGGCGTTCTCGTAGGCGGTGGCGGCGGCGAGGATCGTGCCGAGCGCGACCAGGAGTATCGCCACCAGCAGCGCGATGCCGCGCTGCGCCCGGGGTGAGGGGCAGTCACGCGCTCTGCGGCCACGGGGAACGCCGGGGCGCATCAGCCTGCGACCTCGAAGATGCGCGCGATCTTGCCGAAGTCCTCGGTGTCGAGGGTGACGCGCACGGCGAGCGGCCGGATACGCAGGTTGCCCTCGAGCGCCTGAGGGCCGGCGACGGTCGCCGGCGGCCACTGCGGCTGCCAGTTGTGGGTGAGATCCAGGTACTCGAAGGTCACCGACTTCACCTTCGTCAGCAGGTCGCGCCGCGCGGTCGTGCTGGAGAGCGTCGGGTCGAGCACGTACCAGTATTCGCGCCGCAGCGTGCCGTTCTCGAAAAAGTACGCGACGCGCTGCTCGGCCGGGCGTTGCAGGCCGGTAGGATTCGCCCAGCCGGAACGCGTCAGCGCGACGAGCGGCGGTGCGCCGCTGGTCGTAGATGCCGATGGAGTGCTGCTCCCGCCGCCGAGCGAGGACACGGAGCCGGAGGACTGCGTGCCGTTCGCACTGCCCTGGAGCGCCGGCTGCGAGGGCTCGTCGCCGATCGGCTGGCGCACCGGGCGCGGGGTGAGCTGCACGAAGTCCTGCTCGAGGACGCGCACCGCGGTCTGCAGCTCGATGAGCCGCGCCTGTTTCTCCTTGAGCGCGCCGCGCGTGGTGAGCGCCTGGTTGATCGTGCCGTAGCCCATCGCGAACATGACGAAGGCGATGAACACCGCCACCAGGACCTCGATCAGCGTGAAGCCGCGCGCCAGGCGGCGCGCGTCGCGGACCGGCGAGAGGCAGCACGGGCTCATTGCGAGCCCCGCGGCGGCGGGAAGGGCGTGGGCTGCGGCGCGCTCGCCGGCGTTCCGCCGGCCGCGTTCGAGCCCGGCGTGAGCAGTTGCGCGCCCCAGTCGGGCTGGTCGCCGCGCGCAAGTCCCACCGCATCCCCTGAGATGCCGCTCACCGTCGCATACCAGCCACGGTCGCTGTCGGAGCTCTCCACGTCCGCGGGCCGAACGCTGACATCCATGCGCACCATCCCGGGCACCTGCATGGTGTTGACTTCCTGGTGCCAGTGCCACTTGCGGCCGGCGAAATCGACGTCGCCGTCGCTCTTGCCCGGCGCGGGCAGCTGCCCACTGATGCGCAGCAGTGCGATCTGGTTGAGCGCCACCCAGTTCGCGAAGCTCTTGTCGCGCAGGTACGAGATGGTATCGGCCGAGGAGGTGAGCGCGCCGAGCACCGCGGCCATGCCGATCGTGACGATCGCGAGTGCCACCATCACCTCGATCAGCGTGAAGCCGCTTGCGCAGCTCTCGCGGGCGGCTCTCACGGCGTGCGTGCCTCGATCAGCGGCTGCTCGACGATCTGTCCCTTGTCGTCCTCGGCGACGGTGACGCTGCGCAGCCCACCGTCGCGCTCGAGGGTCACGGCGAAGGCAGTCAGGTCACCGTCGGAGTGGATCATCACCTGCGGCGTCTTGTCGTGGGCGTCCGCGGGACGGCGCAGCACCACCGGGCGCGTCTCCACGACGAGCTTCACGCCGAGGCCCTCGGGGAGCCTGCGGGCGCCGAGCGCATCATCCTCGAATACGCTGCGCCACTGGCCGAGCTGCACGTCGTAAGCCAGGAACTCGTAGCCGTCCTCCTGGAAGAGGATTCCGTACTCGCGCGTCTGCAGCTCGGCCTGCTCGCGTGCGTAGTTGAGAAGGGTGAACAGCCGGTCGCTCTCGCGCTCGAGGTCGGGATCGCGCCCCGTCAGGCTGAGCGACAGTACAAACCCCGCGACCATCAGCCCGATGATCGCGACTACCACCAGCACCTCGATCAGGGTAAACCCGGCGCCGGTGCGATGCGGCCCGCAGCGGCCGGACGTACGCGGCTTACTGGTTGACGTTCCAGTTGCAGATGTCGGCATTGATGCCGTCGCCCCCCGGCTGGCCGTCGGCGCCCAGAGAGCACAGGTCGTATGGCTTGCCGTGGGTGCCGGGAAAGATGTACAGGTAATCGTTTCCCCACGGGTCCTTGCTGATGCGCTCGATGTAACCTCCGGCCTTCCAGTTCCGGATCGTGGGGTCGGTCGGCTGCGTGACGAGCGCGGCGAGCCCCTGCTCGTTGGTCGGGAACTTAGAGTTGTCGAGGTAGAACTCCTTCAAAGCCAACTCGACGCTCTGCAGGTCCTCCTTCGCCTTGGTCACCTTGGCCTTGTCGACGTTCGGCAGAATGTTCAGGATCACCACCGAAGCCAACAGCCCGATGATGACCACGACCACCATGATTTCGAGCAGAGTGAAGCCCCGGGCGCGGGCCGGCCGGTGGCGGCGGTGTCTGCTAACCTCGCGGCTGATGTGGGTCATGAGTGAGGATCCGGGCGGGACGACCCGCCGATCATAACAAATGGGGGTGTATCGGCCTGTGAACCGGCGGCCCGGCCTGCTGCGTGCGCTCAATTGCGACGCGCCCTACGGGTGGGTGCTGCTCGCGGTCTGCGCGCTGCTCGTGCTGCTCACCGCCCTGAGCGGGGAAGCCGGGCGCGCGTGGCTGGGCTATGACCGCGCAGCGCTTGCGAGCGGCGAGCTCTGGCGGCTCGCGACCGCGCACCTGGTACATCTCGATCTGCATCACGTGCTGCTCAACTGCCTGGGGCTGCTGCTCATGTGGATCCTGTTTGCCCGCGATTACCCCCCGCGGCAGTGGCTCCTGATCGTGCTCGCCTCGATGGCCGTGATCGACGCCGGACTCGCGCTGTGGGATTCGACTCTGCGCTGGTACGTGGGTTCCTCTGGAGTGCTGCACGGTGTCATGGCGGCGGGCACCCTCGCACACCTGCGCCGCCACGAGCGCGACGGCTGGCTGCTGGCGGCGTTCCTCGTCGGCAAGCTCGTCTGGGAGCAGGGGGTCGGGGCATTGCCGCTCTCCGGCAACGACCCGGTGGTCGTGGACGCGCACCTCTTCGGCGCGGCGGGCGGGCTCGCCGCCGCGGCGTTCCTGAAGAGTCCGCGCGAGCCGCTATAATTTTCGCCCTCACACGCGGTACGGGGTCGCCATGGCGTTTGCATTCGTCTTTCCCGGACAGGGCTCGCAGTCGGTCGGCATGCTCGGGGAGCTCGCGGCCGCGGACCCGGGCGTGCGCGCGACGTTCGACGAGGCCTCGGCGGTGCTCGGCTACGACCTGTGGAAGCTCGCGAGTGAGGGTCCCGAGGAGGAGCTCAATGCGACCGCGCGCACCCAGCCGGCATTGCTCGCCGCCGGGGTCGCCACCTGGCGCAGCTGGCGCGCGCGCGGCGGCGCCGAGCCGGCGGTGGTGTGCGGACACAGCCTCGGAGAGTTCACGGCGCTCACTTGCGCCGAGAGCCTGGAGTTCCGCGCCGCCGTGGGACTCGTGCGCTTTCGCGGCGAAGTGATGCAGGAAGCAGTGCCCGCCGGCAGCGGCGCCATGGCTGCGATCCTCGGTCTCGATGACGCCGAGGTGGAGGCGGCATGTCGCGAGGCCGCCGCGGGCGGCGGCACCGGCGCGGTGGTGGAGACGGCGAATTTCAACTCGCCGGGACAGGTGGTGATCGCCGGCGAGAGCGCGGCGGTCGAGCGTGCGATCGCCGCGGCCAAGGCGCGCGGCGCCAAGCGCGCAGTCGTTCTCCCCGTGAGCGTGCCCTCGCACAGCACCCTCATGCGCGGCGCCGCCGAGCGGCTGCGCGGCCGGCTGTCGGCCGTCAGCCTGAAACCGCCGCGCATCCGCTACGTGAGCGCGGTCGATGCGGCGGCCCACACGGAACCCGCCGACATCCGCGACCTGCTGGTGCGGCAGCTGTCGAGCCCGGTGCGCTGGACCGACACGGTGCGCGCGCTCATCGACGGCGGCGTCGAGGCGATCGTCGAGTGCGGCCCGGGGCGCGTGCTGACCGGGCTCAACCGCCGCATCGAGCGGCGCGCCGGGCTCGAGTTCCTCGCGCTCGAGGATCCTGCATCGCTGGAGGCGGCGCTCGAGGCGACCCGGGAGGGCAACCATGCTTGAGAAGGACATCGCGCTCATTACCGGCGCCTCGCGCGGCATCGGTCACGCGATTGCGCTCGCCCTCGCCGGGGCGGGCGCACGCGTGATCGGGACCGCCACCAGCGCTGCGGGTGCGACGCAGTTCACCGCCGCGCTCGCGTCGCACGGATACAACGGCCACGGGGCGGTGCTGGACGTGGGTGATGGCGCCTCGATCGATGCGCTGGTCGCCGCGCTCGAGGCCGCGGACGAATCGCCGACGATCCTCGTCAACAACGCGGCGATCACCCGCGACACGCTGCTCCTGCGCATGAAACAGGACGACTGGGACCGCGTCATTGCGACCAATCTGACCTCGGCTTTCCGCCTGTCCAAGGCGTGCGTGCGCCGGATGATGAAGGAACGCCGCGGCCGCATCGTCAATCTCACCTCGGTGGTCGGGCTCACCGGCAACCCGGGACAGGCCAATTACGCGGCCGCGAAGGCCGGGCTCCTCGGGCTCACCAAGTCGCTCGCCCAGGAGCTCGCCTCGCGCAACATCACCGTGAACGCGGTGGCGCCCGGCTTCATCGACACCGACATGACGCGCGCACTCAGCGATGTGCAGCGCGCGGCGCTCCTGACGCGCGTGCCGCTCGCACGGCTCGGCATGCCCGAGGAGATCGCCGCCGCGGTGCTGTTCCTCGTCTCCCCCCAAGCCGCCTACATCACCGGGGAGACCCTGCACGTCAACGGCGGGATGTACATGCCCTGAGAAGCCGTTGGCTGCACGCCACAACCGGTGACCGGTGACGGCACGCGCAGCACCGGCACACCGGGACTTTCGCCAGTAAAAACAACCACTCGCGCAGGGCGGCGCCGAGTGGCACCCCGGGGGGTGTTCCCCTACAATACCGCGCCCGCCGTCCGGCTCTTGTCCGCCGGGGGCAGCTTTTTTACAGCCCCAAGAAGTCAAGACTACAGAGGACCAACCGCTAATGAGCACCGTCGAGCAGCAGGTCAAAGCCATCGTTGCCGAACAGCTGGGCGTCAAACAGGAACAGGTCACGAACGACGCTTCGTTCGTCGACGATCTGGGAGCCGACTCGCTCGACACCGTCGAGCTGGTGATGGCCCTCGAGGAAGAGTTCGAGATCGAGATCCCGGACGAGGACGCCGAGAAGATCACCACCGTCCACCAGGCCATCGACTACATCAACGAGCGCCGCGCCAAGTCCTGACGTCAAGCGCGCGCCATACAGGAAGCGTGTGAGCAAGCGCCGCGTCGTCGTGACGGGTCTTGGAGTGGTGTCTCCGGTCGGGAGCACCGTCCAGTCGGCGTGGGACGCGATCCTGCGCGGCGCGAGTGGCATCGGCCCGGTGACGCGCTTCGACGTGTCGGCGTTCCCGGTGCGTTTCGGCGGCCAGGTGCGCGACTTCGACGTCGGCCAGTACCTCCCGCCGAAAGAGGCGCGCCGCATGGACGACTTCATGCACTACGGCGTCGCCGCCGGCGTGCAGGCCGTGACCGATTCCGGGATCGATTTCGGCAAGAGCGACCCGACCCGCTGCGGAGCGGTGTGCGGTGCCGGGATCGGCGGACTCTGGACCATCGAGGAAGAGTTCAGCGAATATCTCAAGGCCAACAATCCCCGCAAGATCTCCCCGTTCTTCGTCCCCGCCACGATCATCAACATGATCGCGGGGCATCTCTCGATCCGCTATGGCCTCAAGGGCCCGAACCTCGGCGTAGTGACGGCCTGCACCACCTCGACGCATGCCATCGGCCTCGGCATGCGCACCATTCAGTACGGCGACGCCGACGTGATGGTCGCGGGCGGTGGCGAGATGGCGACCACGCGCTGCGGACTCGGAAGCTTCGGCCAGGCGAAGGCGCTTTCCACCCGCAACGATGCCCCCACCGAGGCGAGCCGCCCCTGGGACAAGGACCGCGACGGCTTCGTGCTGGGCGACGGCGGAGGCGCAGTGCTGCTCGAGGAGCTCGAGCACGCGCGCCGCCGCGGGGCGCACATCTATGCCGAGCTGGTCGGCTTCGGCATGAGTGGCGATGCCTATCACATCACGGCGCCCCCCGAAGACGGCGATGGCGCGCGGCTCGCCATGGTGAATGCGCTGCGCGACGCGGGCTTGAATCCCGATCAGGTGCAGTACATCAACGCGCATGCGACCTCGACGCCGCTCGGCGACAAGGCGGAGACGGTGGCGCTCAAGCGCGCCTTTGGCGATGCCGTGAAGCGCATCGCCGTCAGCTCGACCAAGTCGATGACCGGGCATCTGCTCGGAGCCGCGGGGGTGGTCGAGGCGATCTTCTCGATACTCGCGATCCGCGACGCCGTGGCGCCGCCCACCATCAACTACCGCACCCCGGACCCGGAGTGCGACCTGGATTACGTCCCGAACACCGCGCGGCGCATGAAGATCGAGGTCGCGCTGTCGAATTCCTTCGGCTTCGGCGGCACCAACGGCTCGGTCATCTTTCGGCGCTTCTCCTAGCGCCGTCTGCCGCACGGGCTTTCGCTACGCACGCGCCTCTCGTCCGCGAGCTCGAGGTACCGCCGGCGGTGCTGCGCCGCCTGGCCGCCCTCGATCCGGCGCGCTATCCACTGCTGCTCGAGAGCGCGGCCTCCGGGCCGCTCGCGACCGCGACCCTGCTGCTCGCCGCGCCGCGCGCGGCGCTCTGGCTCGGCGCCGACGGGCGACTCGGGGCCGACGGCACCGCGATCGAGGGCGACACCTTTCTCGCGGCTCTCGAGAGCTGGTGGCGCCGCGAGGGTGTGGCGGCCGGCTCGCCCGGAGCCGGCGCGCCGCTGCCGTTTGCGGGGGGCTGGGCGCTTTATCTGGGCTATGAGCTCGCGCAGGAGATCGAGCCGCGGCTGGTGCTGCCCCAGACGCCGCTCCCCTGGGTGGCGTTTGCGCTGCGTACGCCCTGTGCGCTCATCCATGAGCTCGGGAGCGATCGCGTGCTGGCGGTAGGGGAAGAGGGGTCGGAGGATGTGTTGGCCCTCATCGCCGCCGACGCGCGCGCGACTGCCGCGCGCGCCGATCCGCCCGATACTCTCGAATTCCGCTCGGTAATCGAGGAGGACCCCGCGGCCTTTCTCGCGCGCGTCAGGCGCACCAAGGAGTATGTCAGCGCCGGAGACGTCTACCAGGCGAACCTGTCACGCCCCTGGAGCGTGGAGGTCGCGAGCGCGAGCCCAGGCGCCGCCGCGGCGCTCTACCGGCGGCTGCGCGAGGCAAACCCGGCGCCGTTCGCAGCGCTCGCCCAGTGGCGCGGAGCGGGGGTCATCTCGTCCTCGCCGGAGCGGCTGGTGCGTGTGCGCGGGCGGCGCATCGATACGCGTCCCATCGCCGGCACGCGCCCGCGCAGCCGGCGCCCCGGTGGGGATGCGGTGGAGATTCCGGAGCTGGTGATGCATCCCAAGGAGCGCGCCGAGCACATCATGCTGGTGGACCTCGAGCGCAACGACCTCGGCAAGCTCTGCGAGCCGGGGAGCGTGCAAGTGGACGAGCTCATGGGCGTCGAGTCCTACGCCCACGTGCATCACATCGTGTCGAACGTGACCGGGACACTGCGCGCCGAGGTGACACCGATCGCTGCGGTGCGCGCCGTGTTCCCCGGCGGCACCATCACCGGGTGTCCGAAATTCCGCTGCATGCAGATCATCGCGGAGCTCGAGGCAGCCGGGCGCGGCGCCTACACGGGCTCACTCGGATACCTCAGCCGCGACGGGCAGCTCGATCTCAACATTCTCATCCGCACGATGACGCTGACGGGCGCCGCGCTCGGGTTCCGCGCCGGGGCCGGCATCGTCGCCGACTCGGACCCGGAGCGCGAGCTCGAGGAGACGCGCGCCAAGGCGCGCGGACTGCTGCGCGCGCTCGGCGGTGCGCATGGCGCCTGAGGGCACGCCGGCGGCGGTGTGGGTGAACGGGCGCCCCGACGGCCTGCTCTCGCCGCTCGAGCGCGGGTTGCACTACGGCGACGGCCTGTTCGAGACGATCGCCTGCGTCGGCGGGCGCCCGCGCTTCCTCGATCTGCATGTCGCGCGCCTGCGTGCCGGCTGCGCGCGGCTCGGCATCGAATTCCCTGCCCGGGACGAGCTGCGCCGTGAGATCCTCGAGGTGGCGGCCGGGACCGGCCGCTCGATCGTCAAGCTGCTGCTGACACGCGGGCCCGCCATGGCGCGCGGCTACGGGACGACCGGCGCCGAGCGGCCGACGCGCCTTACCCTGCGCTACGCTTGGGAGGAGGAGGATCCGGGCCTCGCCGCCGATGGGATCCGCGTGCGCACGGCGGCGCTGCGTCTCGGCGAGAACCCGGCGCTGGCCGGGCTCAAGCATCTCAACCGGCTCGAGCAGGTCCTGGCACGGCGCGAGTCGCCCGCCGGCGCTTTTGCCGAGGCGCTGATGTTTTCCTCGGGCGGCAGGCTGATCTCCGGAGTCATGAGCAACGTATTTCTCGTCGAAGGCGGAGCACTGCGGACGCCGCTGCTCGACCGCTGCGGCGTTGCCGGCATCATGCGCCAGGTGGTGCTGCGCGAGGCGGCGCATGCCGGCATTGTTGCCGTCGAGGCGGCGCTCACGGGCGCGGATCTCGAGCGCAGCCGCGAGCTCTTCCTCACGAGCGCCGTGATCGGGTTGCGCCCGGTGCGCGAGCTCGACGGGCGGGCCTGCATGCCCGGCACCGTGACGCGCGAGCTGCAGCGGCGGCTCGCGCCGCTGCTGGCGCAGGCGACCGATGGCTGAGCGCACCACTCGCATGCGCCGCTGGCTGCGCCGCGCCGGATGGGCCGGGGTTGTGCTGGTAGTGCTGCTGGTCGCGGCCGCAACCATCGTCCACGACCAGCTCAGGCACGAGTATCGGTCGCCGGGGCCGGGCGCCTCGGTGTCACGCATCCAGGTGGCGCAGGGGGCGAGCGTGCGCGCCGTGCTGGCGCGGCTCGAGGGCGAGGGCGTCGTGCACAACGCGCGCGCGGTGTTGTGGTATCTGCGACTGCTGGGCGAGCGCCCGAGCGTTCAGGCGGGCACCTATGAGATTCCTGCCCACGCGAGCCCCGAGCAGATCATCACCATGTTCGAGGAGGGCAAGGTGCTGCTCGAGCAGCTGACGGTGGTCGAGGGCTCCACCTTCGCCGACTTTCTCGAGCTGCTCGCCCACGAGCCGGACGTGACGCATACGCTGGCCGGCAAGAGCGCCGCCCAGGTGATGGCCGCGCTCGGTCATCCCGGCGAGAGCCCCGAAGGGCGCTTCTTCCCCGATACCTATCGCTTCGCGGCGAACACCGCCGATACGGTGATCCTCGGTATGGCCTACGACAAGATGAGTGAGGCGCTCGCCGCGGCCTGGAGCGCGCGCAGTCCGAAGCTCCCCTTCGACAGCCCAACGCAGGCGCTCACTCTCGCCTCGATGGTCGAGAAGGAGGCGCAGCTGAAGTCCGAGCGCACGCGCATCGCCGGGGTCTTCGTGGCCCGCCTGCGCAAGGGTATGCGGCTGCAGTCGGATCCGACGGTGATCTACGGCCTCGGGGCGAACTACGACGGCCAGATCCACACCCGCGACCTCCTGACCGATACGCCCTACAACACCTACACGCGCGCGGGTCTCCCGCCGACGCCGATCGCTCTTCCCGGACGCGAGTCGCTGATGGCTGCGGTCCAGCCGGACGAGACCGGCGAGCTGTACTTCGTAGCGAGCGGCCTCGGCGACGGGGCGCACCATTTCTCGAAGACGCTCGAGGAGCATAATTCCGCGGTGAAAGCCTACCTCGCACGACTGCGCCAGCAGCGCGCCGCCGCGCACGCCGCGGCGGCAGGGACGGGCGCTCACCCATGACCGGCAGATTTCTCACGCTCGAGGGCATCGAGGGGGCGGGCAAGTCGACCATCGCCAAGTTCGTGCTGGCTTACCTGGCGCGGCAGCAGATCCCCGCGCGGCTGACGCGCGAGCCGGGCGGCACGCCGCTCGCCGAGCGCATCCGGCGGCTGGTGCTCGAGCGGGGTGCCGAGCCCCTGTCGCCAGTGACCGAGACGCTCCTCATGTTCGCAGCGCGCGACCTGCACCTGCAGCACGTGATCCGCCCCGCACTGGCACGCGGCGAGTGGGTGGTGTGCGACCGCTTCACCGATGCGACGCGCGCCTATCAGGGCAGCGGGCGCGGCGTCGACCCGCAGCTCATCGAGTCGCTCGCCGCGGCGGTGCACGGCGGGCTCGCGCCCGACTGCACGCTGTTGCTCGATGTGCCGGTCGGCCTGGGGCTGGCGCGGGCGCGTGGCCGCGCCGCGGGCGATGCCGATCGCTTCGAGGCCGAGACCCAGACTTTCTTCGAGAAGGTGCGCGCGGGGTACCTCGAGCTCGCGCGGCGCGCACCGGAGCGCTTTCACGTGATCGACGCGAGCGCGCCGCTCGCGGCGGTGGAGGCCCAGGTGGAGAGCATTCTCGAGGCCCTCGCGTGAGCGATCCGGCGAGCGTCATGCCGCCCTGGATAGCGCCCGCGACGACGGCGCTCACGGCTGCCCGGCGCGCCGGCCGCTTGCCGCACGCGCTCCTCATCCACGAGGCGCCGGGCGCCGGAGGCGGCTGGCTCGCGCACTGGGCGGCACGGCTGGCGCTGTGCGAGCGATCCGCAGAGGCTCCGTGCGGAGCGTGCCAGGCGTGCCGCCGGGCGCTCGCCTGGCAGCACCCCGACCTCATGCGCGTGAGCCCGCTCGAGGATTCGCGGCAGATCCGCATCGAGCAGCTGCGCGACCTCGCGGCGCAGCTGGCGCTCACGAGTCACGCGGGAGGCTACAAGGTCGGGGTACTCGATCCGGCCGATTCCATGAACCGTTTCGCCGCCAATGCGCTGCTGAAGACCCTCGAGGAGCCACCCCCGCGCACGCTTCTGGTGCTGGTCGCGAGCCAGCCGTCACGCCTGCCGCCGACGGTCTTGAGCCGCTGCCAGCGGCTCACGGTGCGCGCCCCGACGCGTGCCGCCGCCGTCGCGTGGCTCACGCAGGTGCGCGGCAAGGGTGCCTGGGATGCGGCGCTCGAGACGCTGGGGGAGGCGCCGCTGCTGCTGCTGGACGCGGACCCGCAGTCGCTGGCGCAAATCGGCGACGAGACCCGCGAGACGCTCGACGCCGTCGCGGCGGGGCGAACCGACCCGCTCGCGACCGCGGAGCGCTGGGCGCGGAGCGAGCTTCCCTTGAGGCTCCGTTGCTTTGAGAATTGGCTCACAGAACGCATCCGTCGTGGGACGGGGGCGGGCAACTTAATGCAAGAACTGCGCGCTGGCCCCTACTTGCCAGCGGCCGGGGCGGTCTTGAATATACGGGAGCTGTTCGGGCTGGTGGACGAGGTCCGGGAGCTGAGGACTACGCTCGATGTGCCGCTGAATCGCTCACTGGCGCTCGAGGCTCTGCTACGGCGGCTTGCACCGCGCAGTACCGGCGCCGCAGCCTAGGGAAGCACGGGTGAATGCACAATCGCTACAGTTTGCGGATGGGGAACGAGCTGTGAGAGCGGGCGGGAACAAGCCGGGTCTGTTGACGCTCACCATCAAGGACAAGAGCGCCCTGTATCTTGCCTACATGCCGTTCGTGAAGAACGGCGGGCTGTTCATTCCGACCAACAGCAATTACCGCCTCGGCGATGAGGTGTTCATGCTGCTGAACCTCATGGGCGAGGACGAGAAGCTGCCCGTGGCCGGACGCGTCATCTGGGTGACTCCCAAGGGCGCGCAGGGCAAGCGCACCGCCGGCATCGGCGTGCAGTTCAGCGAGCAGGATCGCGGTCAGACCCAGAAAAAGATCGAGACCTATCTGGCCGGCGCCCTGTCGGGCGATAAGGCCACCCACACCATGTAGTCGCGCGGACCGAAGGGTCCGGCGGTCACTTCCCGGGAGGGTTGGCGCCCGCCGCTTTGGCCTGCAGGGCACGTGCGGCCGCGCTGCCGTTCGAGATTCCCCCGCTGAGCACGTAGGCGTCGAAGCCCCGCTCGACCAACAGGTACGCCGCGGCGGAGCTGCGCCGCCCGGTGTCGCAGTAGACTACGTACGGGACGGCGGGATCGAGCGTCGAGAGCTTCAGGCGTATCAGGTACAGGGGGATGTTGAGGGCGCCCTCGATTGCGAGCGTCTGGTGCTCGCTCGGCAGGCGCACGTCGAGCCAGCGTCCGCCCTTGGCGACTATCTCGCTCGCCTGCTCGCGGCTTACCCACTGCAGCAGCGGCTCGTTCATGAGCTCGCGGAAGTCTTCCTTCTTGAGGCGCATCAGCACGCCATCGCTGATCATGGTGACGGTGGCGTTGCGCTTGGCCTCGGCAATCAGCGCCTCCTCGCCGAAGGTGTCACCCACGCCGAGCTCGGCGAGGCGGATGCCTTCCTGCTTGAGCGGCGTCTCGCGCGAGACGGCGCACTTGCCGCTCACGATGATGTAGAAATAGTCGCCTTCGCCGCCTTGCTTGATGATGACTTCCCCGGCCCGGGTCGGCAGGCGCTGCAGGCGCTGAAAGATGGCCTGAATGTTGGCCGGCGGAATGCGATGGAATGCCTTGGTTTGCAGCAGCGTAGTCATCCAGTCGTCGGAGCCGGCATTCTGCAGCTGCGCCTGCAGCTCCGCGACCTCGTAGGTGCCGGTCTGATCCCAGGTGATCATGACATCCAGCAGATCGCTGTCGATCGAGAGGTAGGTGACTTCGCCGCGGGCGCGGGCACTCACGCGGCGTGGCAGCTGCGGGTAGAGCGGTTTGCGCGCCTCCGGCGTGCCCCCGGTGAGCGTCGCGGTAATGCGGTCGCCCTCGTTGATCTCGAGCGTTCCGGTGACCAGCCAGAAGGTACGCTTGTCCGTATCACCCTGATCGAACATCAGGCGCCCGGCGTTGAGCGTACGCACGGTGATTTTCTTCGCCAGCGCCGCCAGGTTTTCGCGCTTCATGCCATCGAGAGGCGCGAACGTCTTCAGCACCTGTACGCTGGTTGCGCGCTCTTCCGCCATGGACCCCCGAAGCCGACCGCTTAAGTTAAGGCTCGCTGCACCGGCAGCAATAGCGGCCCAGCGCCGGTTCGATGGTAGCACACGGCCTCGGCCCGTCTGCGCGCAGCGACCTCACGTTTTCGGCTCCGGCGCGAGCTGCGCCCAGCCGGCGTCGGGGGCGAAGCGCGGACCGTGACGCGCGGCGAGCTCCGCAAGGCGCGCGACGATGGCACCGGCGCCGCGCGCGCGGGCATAAGCGAGTGGCCCGCCGCGGAAGGGGGCGAAGCCGGTGCCAAAGATGACCGCGGCATCCGCCAGATCGGCATCTTGCACGACGCGCTCACGCAGGCACGCGACGCATTCATTCACCAGCACGAGGATCAGCCGGTCCTCGAGATCCTCCGGCACCGGCCCGCCACCATCGCTCTTCACGGCTTTGCCGTCCTGCCAGAGGTAAAAACCCGCGCCGCTCTTACGGCCAAGCTTCTTGGCGGCGAGCAGCGCCGCGAGGCGCGGCAGCTGCGGCAGCGGCCGGCCGAGCTCGCGCGCGATGATCTCACCGACGTGTGCCGCCACATCGAGGCCGACGACGTCGGCGAGCTCGATCGGCCCCATCGGCATGCCGAAGCGCACCGCGGTCCGGTCGATCAGCGCGAGCGGCACTCCCTCGTCAGCGGCGTACATTGCCTCGTTGAGATAGGGGGTGAGCACGCGGTTCACCATGAAGCCCGGGGCGCTGCGGCAGGGGACCGGGAGCTTGTCGAGGCGGCGCGCGAACGCGGTGGCGGCCTGCACGGCGGATGTCTCGGTGTCATCGGCGTGCACGATCTCGATGAGCGGCATCTGTGCCACCGGGTTGAAGAAGTGCAGGCCGACCAGGCGCTCCGGCCGCGCCAGCCGATCCGCCAGGGGCTCGAGCATGATGCTCGAGGTATTGGTGGCGAGCAGCGCAGCAGGCTTCATGCGCGGCTCGAGACGCGCGTACAGCTCGCGCTTGGCCTCGAGGTTCTCGAAGATGGCCTCGATGACGACGTCGGCCTGCGGGACTCCGTCGCCCGCGACGTCGGCGCGCAGCCGCGCGCGCGCTGCCGCGTTCCTGGCGGGATCCCGCAGGCGTTTGTCGAACAGCTCCGCGGCGCGCTTCATGGCGGGCTCGATGAACTCACTCGCCCGATCCTGCAGCGTCACCGTAAAGCCGCGCAGCGCCGACCAGGCGGCGATGTCGCCGCCCATGACACCCGCGCCCACCACGTGCACGTGCCTTATCTCCAGCGGGCTCTTGCCGCCGGCGCCCTTCAGGCGATCCTGCAGGAGAAACACGCGCACCAGGTTGCGCGAAGTGGAGGTCGTGAACAGGTGCGCGATGGAGCGGGCCTCGGCTTCGTACGCGGCTGCTCCCTGCGCCCCATGCCGCGCCCACAGCTCGATGATGGCGTAGGGGGCGGGGTAGTGATCGCGCGGCGCGCGCCGCGCCACCTGCGCGATCAGCGAGCGGCGCACCAGCGGTCGCAGCGGCGCCGAAGAGAGCAGCTGCTCGAGCAGCGGCGCGCGGCGCGGCGGCGGGCTCCTCAGCACCAGCGCGCGCGCGGCCTCGCGCAGCTCGCCCTCGGTAGTCAGCGCATCGACCAGGCCCAGGCGCAGCGCCTTGTCGGCCCGCACCGGCTTGCCGGTCAGCATCAGCTCCATCGCCGCGCGCACGCCGGCGAGCTGGACGCTGCGCACGGTGCCGCCGAATCCCGGATGTATACCGAGCTGCACCTCCGGCAGCCCGAGCGACAGCCGCTCATCGTCGACCGCGATGCGGTAGCGGCACGCCAGGGCGAGCTCGAGCCCGCCGCCGAGCGCAAAGCCGTGGATCGCGGCCACGCTCGGGCAGGGGAGTGCGGCGAGGCGGTTGAGCACCTGCTGGCCCCGGTGGATGAGCAGGTAGCCGCTGTCGGCGTCGGTGATGCCGGTGAACTCGCGGATATCCGCGCCGGCGATGAAGCCGCTCTTCTTGGCCGACAGCACCACCAGCGCCCGCGGCGGCTCCTTCTCGAGCGCGGCGAGCAGGCCGTCGAGCTCCAGCAGCACGGAGCCGGAGAGCACGTTGGCGGAGCTGCCCGGCTTGTCGAGCGTCAGCCAGGCGACGCCCTCGGCATCCCGCTCGAGGGTCCAGTTGCGTGCGGAGTCGTTGCTCATGGTTGAGGCTCTAGGTGGCCGAGACCGCGGTGTGCTGCGCACCGGCGCCGCGGCGGGCGTCGACGCGGAAGTCGCACACCAGCGGCCGATGATCCGAGAAGCGCACGTCGGGCACGCGGAAGCCCGTGACCTCGATCCCCTCGCTCACCAGGATGAAATCGAGCTCGATGCGCGGCACGCGCGCCGGGAAGGAGGGCAGGCCTGCGGTGTTGGCGCTGCGCAGCCCGGCGGCGCGCATGAACAGGAACAGCTCGTGCGTGCCCCAGAAGGTGTTGAAGTCGCCGGCGACAATCGCCGGCTTGGTCGACTGCACGACCAGATCGTGCAGCGAGCGCAGCTGGTACTGGCGGTGGCGGAATTTCACCGACAGGTGCACCAGGAAAACGCACACGTCGGTGAGCTCGAGCTCGATGATGAGGCGCTTGATGCCGGTATCGAAGTAATGGAACCGCTCGCCCGCCACGTTCGGCCCCGACAGAAACGCGTTGCCCTGCTTGCGCACGATCGGCATGAAGGTGTTGAACGATCCGCTGCGGTACTTGCACTGGAAGGTCGAGTAGTGCCCGAGCTCGCGGGCGATGTGCTCGGCCTGGTTGACCATGCCGGTACGGATCGAGCCGGTGTCGACCTCGAGCAGCCCGACCACGTCGGGCAGCTCGCCACGGATGAACTCGGTGATGCCGCCGAGAACACGGCGGTTGCTGCGCAGGTAGCCGGCACCCGGCAGCGGCAGGTGGAAGGCCGGGCCGGTGCCGGTGGCATAACGGATGTTGTAGACGAGCAGGCGCACGGAGCCGGCATTCTATCCCGGTGACGCTGTCGTGCGGCGGCGACGGCGCGCCCTTGCGCTCTGCGCGCCGTGTGCGAGACTTGCGCCGGGGACACCTGCTTGGCCAGAGGGGGTTTCGATGTCGCAAGCCAACCCTGTGCGTCTGTTCGTCACGCATGCCTGGCAGAACAGCGACGACTACCTGCGCGTGTTCGAGTACCTCGAGAGTGCACGCAATTTCTTCTACAAGAACTACAGCACGCCGGATAAGCCCCCAAAATCGGCGGACCGGGAAGCCTTGCGCGAGGACCTGCGGCTGCAGATCACGCCGGTGGAGGCGGTGGTCGCGCTCTCGAGCCTGTATGCCACGCAGCCGGACCTGCTCACCTTTCAGCTGCTGTTCGCGAAGGCACGGCACACGCCCGTGGTGCTGCTCAAGCCCTTCGGCAGCGGCACCGAGGCTCCGAAGGCGATCCTCGATCTGACCGACGAGGTGGTGGCGTGGGACGAGCGGGCGCTGGTCGATGCGATCCGCCGCCAGGCGCGTCACGAAGAGACGACGCGCTGGGATATCATCGAGTTCAAGCTCGATTAGAGCGCGATTTCCCGCGCCGCGCCGTTTCTGGCGTGCGCGCCGGCGGCCAGTCCGCTGAAGCCGTTGGGCGCCGCTCCGTTCAGCTCCACGCCGTTGCCGTTAGCCGCGACAAGCGCGTGTGCCTCATCGGCTGCGTACTCGCGCACGATCGCAGCGAACAGCCGTACGACCAGGCAGGCGAGCTGATCGGCCTCGGTGCTCGACATCTTGCGCACCGTGGCGCGCACGGCGTCCTCGCCGCGCAGCGGACGCTCGCGCGTCAGCGCTTCGTGACAGGCGCGGAAGTCCTCGCGCAGCGCCTCGGGAAGATCCTCGACGCGTACGAATGCCAGATGATTGCGATAAGCGGCCGCGAGCCGGTCCTTGATCGGTCCCGAGCACACGAGCGACAAAGCCGCCCCCTCAAGCTTTTCCCATGTAGTGGTCATCACTACCTCGTGCGACGCCTCCCGGCCAACTGGTTCGTGTGCCGCGAGCCTTCCAGGGGTGGGCGTCAGTCAGCCGCCGTTGTTTCTGTATTGGAATCCAAGGGCACTCAAGCGGCTGCGGCGGAAATATAGCTCAGAGTCTAGGAAATAAATATGGTTAATCGGTGACCGTTCGGTTACGGCGGCGCGGTTTCGGGCGGGAAAGCCAAGGCAATCGCGCAACGGGAGTCGCTCTGGCGGGCTGGACGAGCGCCGGCCAGTCAGTGCGCCGCGCGCTCCCGTCATGATCTGGGGTTCGACTTTAAGATAGACTGCTATTCTATTGATTAGACGTAACTAATTAGCCCAGCAATATGCCGTCCCGCCGCTGCCGCCCGCCCACTGCTGGCCGGTCGAGTCGACCGCGAAGGCGGTGCACTGCGTGTCGTTGACCTGGGTCTGACCCGCGACGGGCGTCGCGACGACGGTGTAGGAGGGCGCGGCGGGAGGATTGGGCATGCCAAGGCCTGCCGTGCAGTTGGAGCTGGCGGGCACGCAAACCGTGATCTGGTAGTAGCCGGTGCCGACCGCGACCGGAAATGCGGCTCCCGTATAGCCGAGGTTCGCCGTGGCGTTCGTATAGGCCGCGCCGTTGGTGCTGAAGAAGCGCTCTTCGCGGCCCGCGAGGTCGAGCACCGCGGTGCGCGCCTCGGTGCGCCGCGATTGGCGGACGTAGCTCAGGTAGGAGGGCACGGCGATCGCAAAGAGGATCGTGGCGATCGCCACCACCACCATCAGCTCGATCAGCGTGAAGCCGGCAGGGCGTGGAAGGCGCGCGCAGACTCCGGTGTCGCTCATGGTGACTAGCGCCGCTGGATCCAGCTCAGCCGCCGGCCGACGTTGTTCGGCGGCAGATTGAGGCCGACGGTGGTGCCGGCGATGTTGTTGCCGGCGATGGTCGATCCGGTCTCGACCTGGTTGGTCTCCAACACCAGGAAGCGCGTGCCCGCCGCGTTGGTGGTGATGAAGGAGGTGCCGGTCGCGTTGGTCTGGATGGCGATGGCGACCGAGTCAGTGTACTTGGGATTGGTGTTGACCGCCGAGTTGGCCGCCTCGCTCGGCGGCAGGAACACCGTGTTGAAGGCACCGCCGGTCATGGCGTTCACGACGTAGGTGAAGCCGGTGTCGTTGGGGCTGGCGCGGGCGGTGGGGTTATTCGGCGCCGGCACGACGGTGTTCACGGTGAGCGCCTGCAGCACCAGCTCCGGACTGTAGATGACCTGCTCCTGCGTGCCCGGCAGGTTCAGGTACCAGCCGAACTGCTTGTTGCTCGTGCACGCGGCCTGGCCCGCCCAGCAGACCGCGGCGTTGCTGGCGATCTCACGGTCCTGCGTGCCGCTGTTGATGGTGACGGTCTGCGCCTGCAGGTTGGAGGGGGCGAGGTAGTAGCCCGCCGTCGAGAGTCCGGTCGCGGCGCTGCTCAGGGTCGCGTACTGAGCCGTGGCGTGCGCGTTCCAGGCGGCCATGTTCCAGTCCCATACCCCGTAGAGGCTCTGCGCGCCCGAAGCGAAGGCGGCCGGAGACGTATTGGTGAGCGGGACTTTCTGTCCCGTGCCGAACAGCAGCATCACCTGCGGCTGCATGCCGGGGCTGGGCGCGCCGGCCGCCACGGCGATCGCCGTCGTAATCGGCTGACCGGCGGCGCTCTTGAACACCGGCGCCGGGCTGCCGCTCACCGTCGAAACGCTCCAGTTCGACTCGCTGTTGCTCGTCAGGTCGAAGCGCCACACGTTCCCCTGCAGGTCGCCCGCGTACACGTAATCGACGATGTGGTCGCCGTCGAGGTCCGCCGGGGATGCGAAGGCGATGCCGTTGGGACTGCTCGTGCTGCCGGTCTTGGCGCTCAGGTAGTAGAAGCTCCTGGCCGCCGTCGTCGGGTCGATCGTCATGACGAAGATCCCGGCGTCCCCCGTCGAGCTGCCGAAGCCGTTGCCGAAGATCATCGCCCATTTGCCGTCGTGCAGGCGGCGCAGCGTCGGCGTGCCGTAGGTGTTGCCGAGGTTGTTGCCGCAGTTCGGCGCCGCCGCCGAGTTGGCGCAGGTGATGGTCGAGGAGGTCCACTCGCCGATCACCAGGTTCGCGGCGTTCGACTCGGCGAAGTTCGGCGCGGTGGGAGTCGTCACATCGAGCGCGAACATCGCATTCCCGCCCGCACCGAGGCCGCCCGCGAGCCAGCTGTGCCAGGCGCCGCCGTAGAACACGTCGCCGGTGCCGGGGGTGGCGTCGACGAAGAAGTTATGACCGTACTGCACGCTCGGGTAGTCGACGTTGGTGGTGGTCGAATGGATCTTCTGCACCACGGCGCCCGGCATGTAGGCGAGTACTTCCTGGCCATCGTTGCCGGTGGAGACGAAGTTGCCGTGGATGTCGTAGGAGCCGGAGCGGAACCCGTGCAGCAGACCGTCGTTGGAGCCGACGTAGACGACGTTCATGCGGGGCTGCGCGGCGGTGACGAACTGCGGGTAGGTCTGCGCGCTGCCGCCGTTCTCCGGGTTGGTGGCCGATGGGTACAGGCGGTCGCTCCACACCGAGGCGTAGGTCCCGATCGGCGGGCCCACCCAGGCGGGGCTCGAGTCGATGATGTCGGCGAGCACGTCGGAGCGGCGGCGGAAGAGGCCGACCCCCGCGGTGCTCACCTCGCAGCTACGGTCGCCGCGCAGGTAGTTCAGGCGGAAGTTCGCGGCGTAGGGCGTCGTGGACGGGCTCGTCGGACAGCTCAGGGAGCTCAGCGACGGCGTTCCGCTTGTGTCACCGGCGTCGAGCACCGTCTGCTGGGCGGTGGTGAGGTTGCTCCACTCAAACGGGATCCCCTGGGTGCCGTTCCACGAGAGGATCACGCGGCTGGTGGGCGACTGGGCCGCGAGCGGCCCGGCGGCGCCGGTCGTGCTGCAGGTGCTGGTGCTCGATACCCCGGTCAGGTCGCAGGCGGCGTCCCAGTTGGGCGTGGTCGCGATGACGACGTTACCGTAGGTGTCGAACCCGAGGCTGCTCGCAGTCACGCGGCCAGTCCAGCCGTTGCTCGGGTTGTAGAAGGCGAAATAGGCCTGTACACCGGTCTCGAGCTTGGCGGACTCCTTCTCGCTCGCGCCCGCCGAGAGCGGCGCCGCGAGAGCGGCGAGGGCGGTCAACAGGGCGATGAGCTTGTTGCGGTCCATCACTGACAACTCAGATGGGCTTGCTAGCCGCAACTGAGACAGGTGACGCCCTGCTGGACTTCGTAGGTGCTCTCCACGACGGAGATCGTGGTCGCGGCGCCTCCGTAGCCGTAGGCATCGATCTGGTACGCCTCGCCCGCGCCGTCGTTGGCGGGGCCGACGTCCGCGATATAAAAGCCCGGCGGGGCGAAGTAGGGGGGATCCTGACCATTGGGGCCGCCGTTCACGCCCGGCGTCGTGCTCATGTTGGGAGGCGTGTAGGTGAGGCCGATGGACCAGGGCAGCGGCACGCTGATAACCGGCGTCGCGGCCGCCAGCCCGAGCGCACTCTGCAGCGTCTGATTGCAGATCTGTCCACGGTTGGTATTCGCGCTGACGGCCGGTGGGGTGCAGGCCGTCGCCCCGATGGCGATGTTGTTTCCCTGCAGCAGCCACCATTCCGCGTACTGCTGTGCGGTTTCGGCGGCGTGCAGCGCGCGATCCTTCTCGCGGATGTTGCCGGCGATCTTTTCCTGCGTGCCGAAGCCGCGGAACATGCTGAGCGCCAGGATGGTGATGATGACCAGCAGCAGGAGCGAGGTAACCAATGCGATGCCGCGCTCGCAGCGGCGCGCGGGCTGGCGGCGTGTCGGCGCGCTCATGAATGGAACCCGGCGCGCGCCATGACCTCGATGACGCGCTCGAACTGGATGGTGGGCTGCTGTCCGGGCTGGCAGGCCGGCGTGCACAGCGGATTGGTGAAGGTGAGGATCAGCCGGACCGAGCTCACGTTGTTCCAGTCGCCGCTGGCCGCATTCATCTGGTCCGCCCTGAGATAGGTGTCGACGTTGTAGTCGGCCGGCACCGGATTGCGCTTCACGCCGTAATAGATGAGCAGGTTCTGCACGCCGTTGACGATCGTCACGGGTCCGTCGATGTTGGCTCCGCTGTTACCGTCGGTGAGCTGGCACTGCAGCTGCCCCGGAGTGTTGCCGGCGGGCGGCACCACGGTGAACTGGTTGACGTAGAGCCGGGTGGGACCGGTGGTGGTGTTGGTGCTGCCGTCGCACAGGATCACGAGGTCGTTGAGCGCGGTGCGGTAGCGGATACCGATGGTGTCCGCGGCTGCGCCGCCCGGGTGGGTACCCCAGAAGGCCTGTCCGGCTGCATAGTTGCCGCTCGCCGGGAGCGAGGTGCTCGGCTGCCAGGCGACCGGATCGGGGAAATAGCCGCCCGACTGGATGACGTCGCCCAGC
>DATMMK010000002.1:0-13664 GCA_035569755.1 Steroidobacteraceae bacterium | reverse complement strand
AACGGCGGCGACGGGCTGTGCATCAGGAGTGCCGACCTCGGCTGCACCGTGCGCGTCGAACGCGCCGCCGCCGGGGCGGCCGGCGCCACCGTTTGGACCGCGATTCGCCCGGAGAAGATCCAGATCGCGCGCACCGCCCCCGCGGGCGCAGACGCGGCGCGCACCGAGAACGTGGTCAGCGGCACGGTCAGGGAGATCGCCTACATGGGCGACATGTCGATCTACCTGGTGCGGCTCGACTCGGGCAGCATGCTGCGGGTGACACTGCCGAACGTCTCGCGCGGCACCGAGCGCCCGATCGGCCGCGAGGAGCGGGTGTGGCTCTCCTGGCACGGCTCGAGTCCGGTCGTGCTCACCGAGTAGCAATGCCGGTGCGCCTCTCGCAAGCAACGGGCCGGCGGCTGATCGCGGGAGTACCGACGCTCTGGCTCCTGGTGCTGTTCCTGATTCCCTTCATCATCGTCTTCCGCATCTCCTTCTCCGAGGTACGGCTCGCGATCCCGCCGTACACGCCGCTCTTCAGCTGGCACCACGGCTCACCGCACCTCGAGGTGCACTGGTCGGCGTACTCGTTCCTGTTCACCGATCCGATGTACGTGAGCTCCTACCTGTACTCACTCAAGGTGGCGGCGCTCTCGACGCTGTGTTGTCTTTTCATCGGCTACCCGATGGCCTATGCCATCGCGCGCGCGGGCGCGGCGACCCGCCCGCTGCTGCTGATGCTGATCGTGCTGCCGTTCTGGACCTCGTTCCTGCTGCGCGTCTACGCCTGGATCGGCCTCTTGAAGAGCAACGGCGTGATCAACAACGTGCTGCTCTCGCTCGGCGCGATCCACCACCCCCTGGCGCTGCTGCAGACCGATTTCGCGGTCTACATCGGTATCGTCTACTCCTACCTCCCCTTCATGATCCTGCCGCTGTACGCCAATCTCGAGAAGCACGACCCGGCGCTCCTCGAGGCGGCGGCGGACCTGGGCGCGCGGCCGTGGCGCGCGTTCCTGGCGATCACGCTGCCGCAGTCGCTGCCCGGAATCGCGGCGGGGTCGCTCCTGGTGTTCATCCCCGCGGTGGGCGAGTACGTGATCCCGACCCTCCTCGGGCGCCCCGATCAGCTGATGATCGGCCGGGTGCTGTCGGATGAGTTCTTCGAGAACCGCGACTGGCCGGTCGCGAGCGCGGTCGCGATCGTGATCCTGCTGCTGCTGGTGGTGCCGATCCTGCTGTTCCAGCGCGTCGAGCGGCGGCAGCTCGAGGCCGCGCCATGAAGCCGCGCGGGCTGTTCTCGCGCATTGCGCTTACGCTGGGCCTGGTGTTCCTGTACGTGCCGATCGTCTCGATGATCGTGTTCTCCTTCAACAACTCGCGCCTGGTCACCGTGTGGGATGGCGCACATTCGCCCACCCTCAAGTGGTACGGCGTGCTGGTGCACAACGAGCAGATCCTGACCGCCGCCTGGCTCTCGATCCGCATCGCACTCACCGCGGCGAGTGCCGCCGTGGTGCTCGGGACGCTGGCCGGGGTGGCGCTGGCGCGCTTTGGTGCCTATCGCGGCCGCCTGCTGCTCGCCGGCATGGTCACGGCTCCGATCGTCATGCCCGAGGTCATCACCGGTCTCTCGCTGCTGCTGTTGTTCGTCGCCCTGGGGCAGCTCATCGGCTGGCCGAAGGGCGCCGGCGCGGTCACCATCGCGCTCGCACACATCACTTTCTGCATGGCCTACGTGACCGTGGTGGTGCAGTCGCGCCTCGCCGGCTTCGATGAGTCGCTGGAGGAGGCGGCCATGGACCTCGGCGCCCGGCCGCTCAAGGTGTTCTTCCGCATCACCCTGCCGCTCATCCTGCCGGCGATCGCCTCCGGGTGGCTGCTGGCGTTCACGCTCTCGTGGGATGATCTGGTCATCACGCAATTCGTCGCCGGGCCCGGCTCGAGTACGCTGCCGATGGTCGTGTTCTCCAAGGTGCGCTTCGGGGTGACACCCGACGTGAATGCGCTCGCGACCATCCTGGTGCTGCTGGTCGCGACCGGCATCGCCGTTTCGACCCTTTGGATGCATTACCAACAGCGCCGGCGCGAGCGCGACCTGCAGCTCGCCGCCGCCGCCAACCTGTGAGGTGCCGCGCGTGTCACGCAACGTCCTCGGAATCGATGTAGGGGGGTCCTCGATCAAGGCCGGGCTGGTCGACGTCGACTCCGGGCGCCTGGTGGGGGGCCTGATCTCGGCGCACACCCCGCAGCCCTCTACACCCAAGGCGATGATGCCGGTGCTCGCCTCGCTCGCGGGGCGCCTGCCGGGCGCGGTCGGCGGCGTGGGTATCGCCTTCCCGAGCGTCATCAAGGGGGGCACCGCGCGCACCGCGGCCAACGTCGATCACGGCTGGATCGGTACCGACGGCGCCGCGCTCGCCGCGCGCGCTCTCGGCCGGCCGGCGCTGTTCCTGAACGACGCGGACGCTGCGGGCATCGCCGAGATGCGCTGGGGCGCGGGCCGGGGGGAGAGCGGCACGGTCATCATGGTGACGCTCGGCACGGGCATCGGCACCGCGCTCTTCTGCGACGGCAGGCTCTACCCCAACACCGAGCTCGGACACCTGGAGCTCAAGGGAATGGACGCCGAGAAATGGGCTTCGGCGCGGGTGCGAACCGCCGAGAAGCTCGACTTTCCCGAGTGGATCGGGCGGGTGAACGAGTATCTGAAGCGCCTGCACGACCTCCTGTGGCCGGACCTCTTCATTCTTGGCGGTGCGGTGAGCGAGCGCTTCGCGGAATTCGCGCCTCTCTTGCGCTCGGAGGCACAGCTGCGTCCGGCGCACTTCGCCGGCCAGGCGGGGGTGGTGGGGGCTGCCATGGCCGCGGTCGAGGCCGATCTTTAGAAGGACCAGCGGCGGCTCACCCGATGAGAGCGAGCAAGCTACCCGAGGTCGGCACGACGATCTTCACGGTCATGTCGCGCCGTGCGCGCGAGCTCGGCGCGCTGAATCTCGGCCAGGGATTCCCGGACTACGAGATCGACCCGCGTCTCACCGAGCTGGTCGGCGCGGCGATGCAGGCCGGCTATAACCAGTACGCACCGATGGAGGGCTCGCCGCAGCTGCGCGAGGGCATCGCGGTGAAGCTGCGCGCCTGCTACGGCCTCGACCTGGATCCGGAGAGCGAGATCACCGTGACGCTGGGGGCGACCGAGGCGATCTATTCGGCCATCCAGGCCGCGGTCGGCCCCGGCGACGAGGCGATTGCCTTCGATCCCGCCTACGACTCCTACGAGCCGGCGGTGCGGCTCGCCGGTGGGCGCTGCGTGCGCCTGCCGCTCGCTCCCCCGGATTTCCGCTACGACTGGGATCGGGTGCGCGCCGCCATCAACGACCGCACGCGCCTGCTGCTCCTCAACAGTCCGTCGAACCCGGCCTGCACGGTAGCCGGTGCCGCCGACCTCGAAGCTCTCGCGGCGGCGATCCGCGGCCGCGACGTCACGGTACTGTCGGACGAGGTGTACGAGCACGTGGTGTTCGACGGTGCCCGCCACCACTCGGTGCTGACGCACGCGGAGCTCGCGCCGAAGAGCTTCGCGGTCTTTTCCTTCGGCAAGACGCTGCACGCGACCGGGCTGCGCATCGGCTACTGCGTGGCGCCACGGGCCCTGACGGCGGAGCTGCGCAAGGTGCACCAGTTCAACACCTTCAGCATCGCGCATCCGCTGCAGCAGGCGATCGCCGCCTACCTCGCCGACAAACCCGACGGCTGGCGCGGGCTCGCGCAGTTCTTCCAGGCCAAGCGCGATCGGCTGCGTGCCGCGCTCGCTCACTCCGGCTTCCGGCTGCCTCCCGCGCAGGGCACTTACTTCCAGCTGCTCGATTTCAGCGAGTTTGCCCCTGCGGGAGATCTCGCCTTCGCCGAGCGGCTGCTCACCGAGGGCGGAGTGGCGACGATCCCGCTATCGCCCTTCTACGCTGCTCCTCCTGCGCTCAGCTGTCTGCGGCTGTGCATCGCCAAGCGCGACAGCACGCTCGATGAGGCCGCGGCGCGCCTCGCGGCGTTCGCGGCGCGGCTCGCGAAGGCGTGATTCATGAGCACACTGCGCGTCACCCTGGTCCAGCAGCCCCTCGTGTGGGGCGAGCCCGCCGCCAATCGCGAGCGTTTCGCGGCGCTGCTCACGCCGCTCGCGGGCGGCACCGACCTCGTGGTGCTGCCGGAAACCCTCACGACCGGCTTCAGCATGGAGGTCGAGCGCCTCGGCGAGCCGGCCCGCGGGCCAACCAGCGAGTGGATCATGGATCTCGCGCAGGAGCTCGATGCGGCGATCACCGGCAGCGTCATCACGGCGGACGGCGGCCGCTACTACAACCGGCTGCTGTGGGCCGAGCCCGGCCGCAAGCTCAGGCACTACGACAAGCGGCACCTGTTCCGGATGGGGCGGGAGCATCAGCACTTCACGCCAGGCGCTCAAGCCTGGACCACGAGCTGGCGCGGTGTGCGCATCTGTCCTCTGGTGTGCTACGACCTGCGTTTCCCGGTCTACAGC
This sequence comes from Steroidobacteraceae bacterium, assembly GCA_035569755.1. GTDB lineage: Bacteria > Pseudomonadota > Gammaproteobacteria > Steroidobacterales > Steroidobacteraceae > 13-2-20CM-66-19. The sequence goes on along the minus strand of DATMMK010000002.1, from coordinate 9,148 downwards.
CGCCGCCGCGCCGCGCTCGACTATGAGCTGCTCCTCTACGTGGCCAACTGGCCCGCGCCGCGTGCGCTCGCCTGGCGGACCCTCCTCAGGGCGCGCGCCATCGAGAACCAGGCCTACGTGATCGGCGTCAATCGCGTCGGCCCGGACGGACACGGGATCGCGCACGCGGGCGACAGCGCCGCCATCGACTACCTGGGGCAGCCGCTCGCGGAGCTCGGCGGCGAGCCGGCGCTCGCCACCGTCGAGCTCGACTCAGCGCCGCTGGCCGCCTTCCGCGAGAAATTTCCCGCGCACCTCGACGCCGACCGCTTCACGCTCGAGCTGTGAGCCCGATGAAAAAGCCCACGCGCGTCAACCATCCTCCCGTGGTCGCCCTGCCGCCCGACAACCATGCCGTGGTGGCGCCCATCTACCAGAGCGTCAAATTCGAGTTCGAGAGTCTCGAGGAGACCGAGCGCTACCTGCGCGGCGAGCGTGCGGGATTCTTTTACAGCCGCTCCTCCAATCCCACGACCCGTCAGCTCGAGCAGTTGCTGGCGGAGCTGCAGGGGCGCGAGGACTGCCTGGTCACGGCGACCGGCGTCGGCGCCATCGCCCAGACACTGCTCGCGCTCACGCGCGCCGGGGACCACATCCTGTGCTTCGTCGAGACCTACAACCCGACCCGCTACCTCATCCGGCGCCTGCTCGGCCGCTTCGGCGTGACGTACACCATGCTCTCGATCGAGGACACCGCCGGCATCGAGCGCGTGCTGGGCGCGCAGCCGGTGCGCCTGGTGTATTTCGAGAGCCCGACCAACCCCGTGACCAAGATCGCCGACATCGCCTCGATCACGCGTGCGGCGCGCGCTGCCGGCGCGCTCACGGTGCTCGACAACACCTTCGCCGGCTTTCATCAGCACGGTGAGTTCGACGTGGACCTGTTCGTCCACAGCCTCACCAAGTACGCCTCAGGCGCCGGGGATGTCATGGGAGGGGCGGTGATCGCTCGCGCCGAGCTCATCCGTGCGCTGCACGCCGACTTCGGCGCGCTCGGCGGCACCCTCGATCCGCACGCCGCGTTCCTGATCCTGCGGGGACTTCGGACCTACTTCGTGCGCTATGAGGCGCAGTGCGCGCGGGCGCTGCGCATCGCGCAGCTGCTCGCGAGCCACCCGGCGGTGGCGCGAGTGCACTACCCGGGGCTGCCCACGCACCCGCAGCACGCGCTCGCGGCACAGCAGATGCGCGACTTCGGCAGTATCGTCACCTTCGACCTGCGCGGCGGGGAGGGGGCCGCGCGGCGCTTCGCCGATGCGCTCGAGCTCTTTGCGCTCACCCCCAGCCTCGGCTCGGGCGAGTCGCTCGTGATCACCGCGCATATCATGAGCGGGCGGGAGCTGGATCCCGCGCAGCAGCGGATCGCGGCGATCACGCCGGGAACGGTACGGCTCTCGATCGGTCTTGAGGACCTGGACGATCTGATCGAGGATGTTACCCGGGCGCTCGCAGCCGCCCGGTCGTGAGCGAGGAGGTGCCGATGGGGGGGATCCTGCGCACGCTGGCGGGAGTGTTGTGTGCCGCAGGAGTTCTGGCGGTGCCGGAGGCGTCCGCGTCGCCGCCAACACGCAACTCCGGTGCGCCGCTCATGGCGGTTCCGGTCGCGCCACCGCTGCCGGCGCCGATCCGTATTCCGGCGCCGCCGCGGGCGGCGGCGCCCGCAACAGCCTCGGGAGCGGGGATCCCGCTGGAGGTCTTCGCCGCGGGGCCGCAGATGGCCGAGCCGCACCTCGCGCCCGACGGCGGCAAGCTCGTCTATCTCACGAGCCTCGCCGGGCAGCTGCACTTCGCGGTGCGCAACCTCAGGACCGGCGATGAGCGGATCATTCTCAACGCGGCCGCGGGCCCGTTCTCGGTGACTCACTGCGAGTTCAAAACCAACGACCGGCTGCTGTGCCACCTCGAGGGAGTGGCGCGTGGCGGCCAGCCCGAGCGGCTCTATCCCGCCTCGCGCCTGCTGGCCATCAACGCCGACGGCGGCTCGCTGCGGATACTGTTTCGCAACTCCTTTTTCGCGCGGCTGCCGCCGGCGGCGCACTCGCAGTTCCAGGATCGCATCATCCACTGGCTGCCGGATGATGCCTACCATGTGCTCATCGAGCTCGGCGACGCGGGCAGCGTCTTCCCTTCGGTCTACAGGCTCGACGTGTACCGGGGAGACCTGAAGCTCGTAGTACCCTCACAGCCGCCGGTGATGGACTGGACCGCGGACCCGGCGGGTGTGGTGCGCTTCGGTTACGGCTTCCGCGCCGACACCGGCGTCTACATCGCCCGCAGCGGCCCCGAGGCGCCGTGGCGCACGCTCGAGGAATTCAAGCGCTTCGACCGTACACGCTTCGATCCGCTCGCCTTCGGCGCCCGGCCGAACGAGCTGCTGGTGTTCGCCCCGAACCAGGGGCGCGCCGCGGTCTGGCAGATCGACCTCGACGCGCCGGCGAAGGGTCTCACGCTCCTGTTCTCGCACCCGGACGTCGACGTGGGTGGCATCCTCGAGTGGCCGCTCGACCACCACGTCGCCGGCTTCGTCTACGAGACCGAGCGGCCGCACACTCATTTCATCGACCCGCGCGCTGCCGGGATCGAGCAGACGCTCGAGGGCGCGCTTCCCGACGCCTACCACGTGGTCGTCGACTCGAGCCGCGACGAGTCCAAGCTCGTCACGGTCTCCTTCAGCGACGTGATGCCGCCGCGCTACCACCTGCTCGATACCGTGAGCGGCAGCCTCACCGAGCTCGGCCGGCAGGACGCCAACCTGGACGAGTCGCAGCTCGCGCACGTGAAGCCGGTCACCGTGCCGGGGCCCGGTGGCATCGCGATCCCGGGCTACCTGACGCTGCCGCTGGGCAGTCAGCCGGGGCAACGGCTGCCGGCGGTCGTGCTACCGCACGGCGGGCCGTATGCCCGCGATCGCTGGGGCTACGATCCGCTCGTGCAGGTCATCGCGAGCCGCGGTTACGCGGTGCTGCAGCTCAACTTCCGCGGCTCGACCGGCTACGGCGAGCAGTGGCGCGACGCGGGACACCAGGCCTGGGGCACGATCATGCACGCGGATATCACCGCCGGCGCACACTGGCTCATCGAGCAGGGGATCGCCGACCCCGCGCGCTTGGGCATCGTCGGCTGGAGCTACGGCGGCTACGCGGCGCTCACCGGCGTCGAGAAGGAGCCGGAGCTCTACCGCTGCGCGGTCAGCATCGCGGGAGTCTCCGACATGTCGCAGATGGCCCTCGACGACGAGCGCTTCTACGGTGGCAAGGATTCCGCGGGCGATGCCATGGGCACCGATCCGGCGGCGCTGCGCGCCGAGTCGCCGCTGCAGCACGTCGAGCGCATCCGGGTGCCGGTGCTGCTGGTGCACGGCGAGGACGACTACACCGTGCTCGCCGATCAAAGCAGGGCCATGGATCGGGCGCTGTCGAAGGCAGGACTGCGCCACGAGCTGGTGCTCATCAAGCACGGCGAGCATAGCCTGGTGCGCCCCGAGATGCGGCTGACGCTGTATAGAAAGCTAACCGAGTTCCTGCGCACCAACCTCGGTCCCGGTCAGATCCGCGAGGGCAGCCCGGTACTCGTCAGCGGCGCCGGAGCGACGCCATGAGGCCGCGACCGTCGCCACCACGCCGAGTATGATGAGCGTGCGGCTCACGCGACCGGAAGCTTAGCGCGGAACTGCCACTCGACGCGTCGGTCCAAAGAAGACGCTGTGCTCGCGGAGGGATCCGGCAATGAACATCGCATCCCCGGCGATGCCCTATGACTTCTCCGATCTCGAGCCCGCCATGTCGCGAGACACGGTGGTGTTTCACTTTCTGCGCCACCAGCGAGTGTGTTACGACCGGATGCTGACCCTGGTGCGCGGTACCGGCCTCGAGCATCTGTCGCTCGAGGATCTGATCCGCTCGACGGGAGATAGCCCGGGGCACCGCGCGCTGCACCGCTACGCGGCGGAGGTGTGGAACCACAACGTCTTCTGGCGCTCGATGCGGCCGCGCGGCGGCGGCGCCGCCCACGGCCGCGTGGGGGAGGAGCTGCGCAAGCGCTTCGGCTCCTACGAGCGCTTCACCGACAAGTTGAAATCCGCGGCGAGCGCGCACTTCGGCAGCGGCTGGCTGTGGCTGGTATGGCGCCGCGGAGCTCCGCAGATCATGGTGACGCACGATGCCGGGACGCCACTGCTGCGCGGCGAGAGGGTGCTGCTCGCGCTCGATCTGTGGGAGCACTCCTATTACATCGACCACCAGAACCGCCGGGCCGCGTATGTCGCGACCTTCCTCGAAGAGCTGGTGAGCTGGGAGCTCGCCAACGACGTGCTGGGCGAGCCTGGCTGCGAGCCGCAGGTCGCCGTGCCGCGCGAGCGCGCGGGCGCGGCAGTAGTCCTGGATCCGCGGGCGGGGCTCACGTGAGCGGAAGCCCCGCGCGCGCGTGCAGGTAGAACGCCAGCGCGTATACGGCGATCGCGACCAGTGGCCGCCAGACCCCGATCTCCGCCACCGCCGGCCCGAGCCGGTTCCTGCCGGCCAGGATCGCAGCGAATGGCACGTTGGAGGTCACGGCCGCAAACTGCGTCCATCCCGCGCCGCAGCCGCGCCGTCGCTTGGCGTCGATGACGGCCGTTCCGGCGAGCGCGAGCACGAGCAGCGAACCGAAGAGGACCAGAGAGGCGAGATCGCCGTTGACGATGAGATGCACCAGGGCCCAGAGCGCCACGCCCCACAGGAACGGGTGGCGGGTAATGCGAACCATTCCGCGCGCGATGTCGGGCCCTCGGGTGAGTGTTGACTCCATGCCAACCTGGGTCGGACTCGGGGTTGCGAGTCCAATGACCACGAATATGAACGCTATCAGCACCAGCAGGTACGCGGCCGGTCGAAATCCGAGCACCAGTCCCCAGGTCGGGACCGCCGGCGCGTGCCGGTACGCGTAGGCCATCCACACCAGCCCGAGCACTGAGGCGAGCGCGAACATCCCGCGATAAGGGCCCTCTCCGAGGCGCGCTACCAGGCCATCCCGCAGCCTCGTGCCCGAGACGCCGAAGTGGATGAGGAGAAAATAGGCGCTCGCCGCAATGAGATTGAGCATGTGGCGCTCCCGTTTCGCAGCCGCGCGAATTCTACGTGAGTGATGGACGTGCCGCTCAGGCGCTGCTCGCAACCCGCACCCGGTGGGCGTGATAGGGCGGCGCCTCGAGCACCTCGCCCTCGCGCAGCCGCCGCTGCACGTCGCGCCAGAACTTGGCGGTGAGTATCTCCGCGTGCACGCGCAGCAATGCCGCGCGCTCCGCTTCGCCGAAGGCGAGGAAGCGCATGAAGGTCTCGGGAAACACGTCGTTGTCGGCGACGTAGAACCAGGCCTCGCCGCGCATCTCGTCCTCGGGGTTCTGCGCCTGCGGCAGATCGCGGAAATTGCAGTCGGTCACCCGGCAGAGCTCGTCGTAGTCGTAGAAGATCACGCGCCCGTGACGCGTGACGCCGAAGTTCTTCAGCAGCAGGTCACCGGGGAAGATATCGGTGCAGGCGAGGTCGCGGATGCACTGGCCGTAATCGAGCGCGGCGCGCGCCGCCGCCGCGGGGCCGGCGTCGCGCAGGTACAGATTGAGCGGCGTCATGCGCCGCTCGACGTACATGTGGTCGAACACCAGATCGGCGCCGTCGCGGTGCACGCTGTGCATCGCTTGGTGCTCGAGCTCCGCGAGCAGCTCGGGCGCGAAGCGTGCCCGCGGAAAGCGCAGGCGGCGGAACTCCTGCGCGTCGACCAGCCGTCCCGCGCGGTCATGGATGAAGACCATCTGATACTTCGCCATCACCTCTTCGCGCAGCACCGTCTTCGGCGGAGCAAAGCGATCGCGGATTACCTTGAAGACGAGGTCGAAGGAGGGGAGTGTGAAGCACACCATCACCAGCCCGCGCTCACCCGGGGCGTGCGTGAACTGGTCGTCGCTGTGTCCGAGGTGGCGCACGAGCTCCCGGTAGCGCTCGGTCTTGCCCTGCCGTGCGCGCCCGAGCACCGTGAAAAGCTCGCTCACGGGCTTGCGCGGCATGATCGAGCGCAGGAACACCACCGCCTCGGCGACGCGCTCGAGATCCACGTGGAAGTAGGAACGCGTGTAGCCGAAGACGATGCTGACGTCGTCCTCGGCGAGCATCACGGCATCGACCAGCATGCCGCTGTCGGTGTTCTTCAGCGCGATCACCAGCGGCACCAGCAGCCCCGCTCCCGTGATACGGCCGACGATGTAGGCGCGCGCCACCTGGTAGAACACCGGACGGATGACCTCGACCTTCTCGACCGTGCGGCGCTCTTCGCGCGCATCGAGGTAGGTGCGCACCTCCGCGGCGACGTGCGCAATGCTCTTGTCGAGGTCGCGCCACGGCGAGCGGAAGCGCAGGTCCCCGAGCAGGTCCTCGAACAGCAGGGGGAGCGACCCGTGGTTCGCGTAGGTGTTGGTGCCGACGCTCGAGCGGATGCCGGCGAGCGGATCGAGATCGGTGGCGACGAACTCGATGTCGGGAGCGACCCCGACGGTGCCGAACAGGCGGCGTGTGACCGAGCTGAAGAAGGTCTTGGTGAACTCCGGGTCCGGAAGATCGCCGATGAGCGCGGCGAACTCGGCCCGGATCCCGCGCCAGCGCTCGCGATCGTGAGCCTCGCCGCCGAGTGCGGCGCGCAGCTCGGCGATGGTCTGGTGCACGAAGCGGTCATAGAGCTCGATGCGCTCGACGGCGTCGCGCTGGCTGGCCTTCCAGTCGCGGCTATCGAAGCGCAGCGGGGCGCGGCGCGTGATGGCACGGAACTCCGCGTTGTAGCTGGCGAAGGCTTCAACGAGCTGCCGGGCGCAATCCACGGTTGAGCAGCGCGTCAGTCGAAGTCGGTGGGCAGGGAACGGTCGAGCTGGTGGCGGTAGAGCCGCTCGATCTGCGGCGCCAGCACGCGCCCGACCGACAGCTCGGGAAGTGCGTGCACGGGGAAGAACCCCACGGCGTCGGTCTCGGTGCTGGTGGCAGGGCCGCCGCCCGTGAGCTCGCACAGGAAGAAGAGCTTGTAGATGTGGTGCACTCCGGGGGGATGGGGATGGCGGTTCTTGTCGACGAGAGCGGCGAGCTTCACCGCGCGTGCGCGATAGCCGGACTCCTCGAAAATCTCGCGCGCTACCGCGCCTGACGGCGCATCGTTCACGTCGACCCAGCCCCCGGGGAGCGTCCAGCGCCCGTCGGCCCGTTCGCGCACCAGCAGCACCTCCTCGCCGCGGAACACCCCGCCGCGCACGTCGACCTTGGGAGTGGCGTAGCCGTGCTCGCCCTCCCAGAAGGCGCGCACCGTCGCGAGTGGCGCTTCGAGCTCGGTAGTGAGCATCGTCGCGGTCAGCTCCACCAGCTCCTGGTAGCGCGCCCGGTCGAACGGGTCGCGGCTGAAGGTGAGCCCATTCTGCGCGATCGCCTGCACCTTGCGCGCCCACTCGAGGACGGCCGCGGCGCGCTCCCGGGTGCTCACGGCGACCGGCCGCCCGGGCGCTGACGGGGCCAGTCCGCGCGCAGTGCCTTGCGCACCACCAGCTTCAGTCCCGACCAGGTCTCATCCACGGCGCAGACTTTGACGTCCACCAGCCCGAGCGGCAGCGCGAGTTCGCGCACCTGGTTCTCGCTGAGATCGCCCGGCACCGCGGCAGACTTCTTCGGCCAGCTCACCCACAGTACGGCGTCGGCGCGCATGGCGGCGAGGCTCGAGCGCAGCGCGCGCTCGAGCTCAACGCGCCGCGTCGCAAAGACGTGAATGAGATCGGCGTCGGCGCCGGACCGGCGCACGAGGCGCACGCCTGCCGGAAGCGGTGCCACCAGCGCCGCGTAGTTCGGCGGCGCCGCCAGCAGGCGCAGGCGGCAGCCCGCCCCGATACCGAGCTTCTTCGCGAGCGGCGTGCCCGAGTAGCCGCTCGGGGCGGCGGCAGCCGGGCGGCGTGCAGCTCGCATGCCGGTGCGGCGCGGGCTCAGAAGTTCTTGATCAGCGCGTCGGCGAATGCGCTGGTCGAGACTTCCTTCGCCCCGTCCATGAGGCGCGCGAAGTCGTAGGTCACCGTCTTCTGGCCGATGGTGCGGTCCATCGCGGTGATGATCGCGTCGGCCGCCTCGAGCCAGCCCATGTAGCGGAACATCATCTCGCCGGAGAGGATCACCGAGCCCGGGTTCACCTTGTCGAGGTTCGCGTACTTGGGCGCGGTGCCGTGCGTCGCCTCGAAGACCGCGTGCCCGGTAAGGTAGTTGATGTTGCCTCCCGGGGCGATGCCGATGCCGCCGACCTGGGCGGCGAGCGCGTCCGAGAGGTAATCGCCGTTCAGATTCAGTGTCGCGATGACGTCGAATTCCTCCGGGCGCGTCAATACCTGCTGCAAGGTGATGTCGGCGATCGCATCCTTGATGAGGACGCGGCCGCTGGTGCGCGCTGCGTCCATCTCGGCGTTGGCGTCCTTCTCGCCCTTGGCCGCCTTGGTGCGCTCCCACTGCTCCCAGGTGTAGGTGGCGCCGCCGAACTCGCGCTCGGCGAGCTGGTAGCCCCAGTTGCGGAATGCGCCTTCGGTGAACTTCTGGATATTCCCCTTGTGCACCAGGGTGAGGCTCTTGCGCCGGTTGGCGATCGCGTATTCGATCGCCGCACGGATCAGCCGCTCGGAGCCTTCCTTTGAGACCGGCTTGATGCCGATGCCCGAGCTCTCCGGGAAGCGGATCTTGGCGTAGGCCTTGGGGAAGGCCTGGCGGAACAGCTCGAGAAATTTCTGGTTGTCGGCGGTGCCCGACTCGAACTCGATGCCCGCGTAGATGTCCTCGGTGTTCTCGCGGAAGATCACCATGTCGACCTTCTCGGGGTGCTTCACCGGCGAGGGCACACCCTTGAACCAGCGCACCGGGCGCAGGCACACGTACAGATCCAGCATCTGCCGCAGCGCCACGTTGAGGGAGCGGATCCCGCCGCCGACCGGCGTGGTGAGCGGCCCCTTGATCGACACCAGGTACTCGCGGCAGGCCGCCACCGTCTCATCCGGCAGCCAGGTGTTGAAGAGGCGATTGGCCTTCTCGCCCGCATAGACCTCCATCCAGTGGATGCGCCGCTTGCCGCCGTAGGC
>DATMMK010000001.1:0-12888 GCA_035569755.1 Steroidobacteraceae bacterium | reverse complement strand
GTCTCAGGCGTCAGACTCGAGTTTCCGCCGAACAACCCCAATCCCTGCGTGTTGCAGGTTGCTGGAGTAAACGGCGCAAGGGCGGAGGGCGGAGTGGCGCCGGCGTTCGCGCAGTACGGGTTTCCTGACCCCATGTTGCCGCCGGTCGAGGCGGCCAGGGCAGGCGGGTTGTACAGGGAAAAGAGCGAGGGCGCCCGGAAACCGGTGGAGGCAGTCCCCCGGAAGGTCACCCACGTAACCGGCTGCCACCGCGCCTGGATCTTCGGGTTGTTGGTCGTGCCGAAATCGCTGTACCAGTCCTGACGATCCGCGAGGGTGAGATCGAGAGTGCTGGTGATCGGCAGGTCCAACTCCATGAAAACCGCCTGGAACCTGCGAGTCCCTGCGACTGCACTGGGCCCAAGCCCAGTAGAGGCCTGCACAAGGGTGTTATACGCGGTGGTGGCGTAATCGTAGCGCTCACCTCCCGCCATGAAGCCGAGGGCGACCGTCGCCGGATTGCCCTTGCTGATCACATCGCCCAACTCATGGCTGGCGTGGCCATCGACGCTCCAACGCTTATCGTCGCCGTTCGAGTAGGTGCCGTTAATGTAGGATGAGTCGATCAAGGCCTGTCCGGCCACGCTCTGAGGACCGAAGGGGTTGATCAGATTACTGAGCACGCCGCCCGGCGCACTCACGGCAAAATTGGGTATGCCCCCGGTCCAGCGATTGTCGTTGTTGTTCTTGCTGTAGTTGCCAGACGCGGCGTAGTCCCAACCACCGCTGTGGCCGGCGAATGTCAATAAAGCCCTCTGCTCGGTATTGAGGTTGCCGCCGTAGCGGTTGTTGTTGGGGTCGGACCAGAAAACATTTGGGGCGCCGCCGGCAAAATTCGGCGCGCTGCAGGGGGCACTGAGGCATGTCAGCGAAGCCAGGCTCGGGCCCAGAGCGTTGCCAGGGAGGTAGGGGCTCGTCGCGCTCATACCGAACGGATAGAACACCGGACCGGACCAACCGTTCACGTTGGATTGGGACCAAAAGTACTGCAGCTGCAGGCTGTTGTTGGCTCCCAGCGACTTGGTGATGGATGCCAACGCGGAATATTCTTTGTGGTCCGGGAGCAGATCCGTCGCCGCGGAATACCGGTAGGCGCAGTTGCCGAAATAGGTGGTCAGGTACGGATTGCCCGCACAGGCCGGAAACCCGGGCTGCCAGAAGTTACCGTTTGAATCGACTATAGTCGCGGGCCACGTTCCCGGATTGTTTGTAGCGCTGTCGCCCCGCGCCGGATCAAAGCCCTCGGCCGAAAACCCCCGCGCGCTCGCCTGGAGCTCCATTTGCCTGCTGTAACCCAGGCTGACCAGGATGTTATAGCCGTCGCTCGCCAGATCTCCGTGCCCAAAGGTGGCCTCCAGCTGGTCCGAGCTGCCGCCTTGGTGCTGCGGCTTGTCGTAGGTGCCCGAGAATGAGAGACCCTGGAAATTCTTCTTGGTTTTGAAGTTGATCACGCCGCCGATGGCGTCCGAGCCATACAGGGACGAAGCGCCTTCCCGAAGCACCTCGATGCTATCGATCGCCGAGAACGGGATGCCGCTCAGATCGACCGCAGTACCATCGAAGGCATTGGGGGCCAACTTTTGGCCGTCCAGGAGCACCAGAGTGCGGCCCCGGCCCAGGCCACGCAGGTCGGCGTAGCTGCCGCCACCGGAGAACGTTCCTACGCTTTGGGCGATGTTGATCGTCGGGTTGTTGGTGGTGAGCTGGTTGAGCGCCTGCTCCACGCTCGTGATGCCCTGGTTGATGAGGGTGTCCGCCTTGAGGACCGTGATGGGCACCGCGGTCTCGGCATTGGTCCTTTTGATCATGGAGCCGGTGACGACGATTTCGTGGAGCTGTTCTTCCGCCGGCTGCGCGGGCTGAGCCTGCTGCTGCGCGTGTACCGTAGCCGTGCCGACAGCGAGCGTCAGCGCTCCGATGGCGGTGACATGTCGAACCGCGCGTGTCAGGCGCCCTTTGCTGCTAATCGAAGTCATATGTTCTCCCGTGAGCTATAGATCCAGTTGGCCCTTCAACCCCGGATTCTTGTGGTGGGATGGTAGGGCACTGCATGCCCAAACTGAAGCCTTCGTTGCAGATTAACGACGTTCCCGGCTCAGGGGACGAGAGGGGGGTTGCCGGGTACGAGTAGCTCCAGGCGCCTGCCCACACGCGCATCTGCGGGGAACGCCCTTGCTGAGATCTTGCCGATTGTTGCGAAACAGCAACGATCAGTTACCGCCCTATGATCGAGTGTCGTTATAGACTTCGGCACATGAATGCCCCACAACGCGTGCGTGCCTCCCTGAAGGGCGCATCCCTCATGGCGTTCGCGCTGCTCCTCCTGGCCGCCGGCGCAACGGCAGTGGCGGGCCCCGACTCGACGGACCCAAAGCACCCGAAGCCGAGCTCCTTCGCGCCACGCCCGACGGCAAAGCGCGCATTCGGAGCCCCCATCCAGCCTCCGATCGTTCACAAGCGTCACAAAAAAGCCGCGCGGCCCACCGGCAATCAAGCGGCCGCCGCGCGCTCGAACGGGCACGGCGAGCCGCCCAAGTAGTCAGTGCTGAGCGGCCTGCCTTAGAGTCGCCGCGTGCTCACTGCGGCCGAACTCGACACTCAGCTCATCCAGGCCACCGCGTCCTTCGGCCGCGGTGAGCTCGCGCAGGCGGAGAGCGTGTGCCGCACGGTGCTCGCCGCCGCGCCCAACAATGCCGCGGCACTGCACCTTCTCGGGCTGGTGCGCGCCCGCGGCGGCGACCGCCAGGGGGGCGAGGAGCTCCTGCGGCGCAGCGTCGAGCTCGAGCCCGCCGACACGCGGCTGCGGCTGAATCTGGCCACGTTCCTGCGGCGCGCCGGGCGGCTCGAGGAGGCCGAGCGGGTCTACCGCCGGGTACTGCAGCATGAGCCCGGGGAGCGCGGCGCGCGCCACGGACTGGTGCTGACGCTCGACAGCCTCGGCAGGGCGCGCGAGGCGGAGATCCAGTGCCGCACGCTCGTCGACTCGGACCGCGCCAGCCCCGACGGCTGGGCGGCGCTCGGATTCGTGCTCGCCAACCAGAACCGGCTGCTCGAGGCCGAAGGCGCCTATCGCCAGGCGCTCGCGCTCAATCCCGCAGGCGCCCCGCTATACCGGCGGCTCGGCGCGGTGCTGGCGCGGCTCGAGCGGGCGGAGGAAGCGCTCGCGGCGCTCACGCGGGCGCAGTCACTCGGCGCGCGCGGCTTCGAGCTGGAGTTCGCGCGCGGTCACTCCCTCGGCCAGCTCGGCCGGCTCGAGCAGGCCGAGCAGGCCTACGCCGCGGCGGTGAAGCTGCGGCCGCGCGACGCCGATGCGCAGCTGCATCTCGCGCGCGTGCGTCAGGCGCTCGGCGATCCGGATTTTTCGAGCTCGCTCGCCGCCGCGGTACTCGAGGCGCGCGACGACCTGAATCTGCAGGAGGCGCTCGCCGTGCTGCTGCTCAACGCCGGGAGGGGCGACGTCGCCGAGCGGCTGCTGCGCGATGAGCTCAAGCGCGCCGGACCCGTGCCGCGGCTGCGCTACGTGCTGGCACGCGTCATGCGCGAGGGGGAGCAGCTCGCGCAAGCCGAGACCGAGGCGCTGGAAGCTGCCGCCGCGCTTCCCGACGACCCCGGCGTGGTCGAGAACCTGGTGTCGATCCTGCTGTCGCGCCAGCGGCCCGCGGAGGCGCTGGCGTTCATCCGTACGCAGCGCGCGCGCATGCCGCGCGCCCAGGGGTGGATCGCCTACGAAGCGCTCGCGGCACGCCTCCTCGGGCAGCCGCTCCACGGGGAGCTATACGACTATCAGCGCCTGGTGCGCTGCTACGAGCTGCAGCCGCCCGTCGGGTTCGCGTCCATGCGGGAGCTGAATGCCGCGCTCCTGGAGGTACTGGCGGCGCGCTACCGCGCCAACACCTATCCGCTCGGCGAGAGCCTGCGCAATGGCCGCGTGACGACGCGCAATCTGGTGACGGATCCCGACCCGGTGATCCGGGCGCTGCTGCGCGCGTTCGACGAGCCGCTGCGCGCCTATCTCGCGGCGCTCGGGCGCGACGCCGGCCATCCCTTGAGCGCACGCAATGCGGGTGCCGTGCAGATCGCATCCGCGTGGTCGGTGCAGCTCATGCGCGGCGGCTTTCACGTCAACCATTTTCACAACCAGGGCTGGATCAGCTCGGCCTACTACGTGCAGGTGCCCGAGGAGTCCGGCGACGCCGAGCTCAAGAGCGGGTGGCTCAGGCTCGGCGAGCCGCGCTTTCCGACGCCGGGCGCCGGAGTCGGCTGCGTCGTACAGCCGCACGCGGGGCAGCTGGTGCTCTATCCGTCGTACATGTGGCACGGCACGAGCCCGATTCACGGCTCGCAGCCGCGCACCGCCGTGTCCTTCGACGCGGTGCCCGCCGGGGGCGGGTAAAGAGGCACGAACGTGCTTCGGGCTAGCGCGTTGCGCGCGCCTTCGGGGTCCGCTTCCAGCTGACCTCATCCCCGACCTTCAGTCCGAGCAGCCCCGCCTCGCCGCCGCGCAGCTCGAGCACCGCCGCGACCGGAACCCCGGAGCTCAGCAGATCGAGCCTGAGGGGCGGGGCGTGCTCGATGATCTTTACCACCCGTCCGTCGGCGATGAACAGCATGTCGAGCTCGATATAGGTGTTCTTCATCCAGAAGGACACCACGCGCGCGGGCGCAAAGGGAAAGACCATGCCGCGCTCCGGCGGCAGATCCCGCACGAACATCAGGCCCTGCTCGGAGCGCGCCGGCGTGTCAGCCACCCACACGTCGAAGTGAAACCGGCGCACCGAATCGGGCGCGTGCTGCACGATCTCGAGCGCGGCGCGCGGGTAAGTCGCGAGGTCGACGGGCGGCGCGTCGGCGCGCGCAGGGCCGGCTACGGCGATCAGCACGGTGACGGCGGCGCGCAGGGCGTGGGTCCGCATGGCACTCCTCATCATCGGATGGCGTCGTCGCCGAACACGGCGTGGCCGGCGAAATCGAAGCTGCTGACCACAATGCGCTCAGCATCGTTGAGCGTCGTGGCCGGGGCGACGCAGAAGCCGCGCGCGACCACCCGGTACTTGCGCGGCGCGCCCGGCGCGCGCAGGCGTTGCTGATTGAGCGAGTCCACGGTGCAGTGATCGTCGCCGCGGGTCGTGTACAGGCGCTGTCCGCCCTCGACGATCACCGTGAGGTTGGTCGGCAGGGTGTGGCCGGTGCGTCCTTCGCGCGCCGCGCTCACACCGAACACCAGGCGCAGCCGCCGCCCGTCGGCGCGCTTCGGTCCAAGGAAGCTCAGGCGGATGCCGCTGCCGTCCGGCCGCGGCCCGCCATCGCATTCGAGCTCCGCGTTACGCCAGTCGATGTCGAGATTGAGCGCGCCGCGGACGTGCGCCTTGAGGTAGCCGTTGCCGGTGGGCAGGCAGCCTGTGGGCGCGGACGGCGCTGCGTGCTGCGCCGGCGCACCGCTCCCGGGGGGCATCACGATCGGCGGTGCGCCACCCGCGGCAGCCGGTAGGCTCAACGCAAGGATGATGGCTCGGGCAAAGCGCGGCATGCCGGGAGTCTATCGCGCCTGCTTTGCGCGCCGCGCCTCAGCCCCCCGGGACGACCAGCAGCGCCTTGGCGAGGTGTGCGTGCCCGCGCCCGATCGCGCGCGCTGCGTGCATGAGCAGGGTGAGGATCAGCACGCCCAGGATGCCGAGAATCAGGGCCGCGAGCATCGAATGGTCCGAGAGCATGAAGCCGCCGATGTGCGCATCGTCCGAGAACACCGTGGCATCGGCGTCCAATCCGAGCCAGCGCGCCAATACCACGAAGGGCGCGGCGGTGAATGCCAGCCCGACGGCGAGGCCGGTCACCGTGAGCGTGAAGTAAATGATCCCGAGCGGCAGCATGAGCAGCATGTAGAGGAGCGTCGTCCAGGTGCGCGCGTCTGTCAGCATCTCGCCGATGCGCGTCAGCCATCCGGCCGGCGGACCCGGGTGCACCGGGCGGCGCGGCATGCGCTCCCCGGTCACCGCCTCGATGAGGCGCCCCTCGCCGAGGGCGATGACGCGCGTGATGCCGATGAAGGCGAGGAAGAACGGGATGCCGATGATGAGGATGGCGAAGCCAAACGACAGGGACAGCCCGGTGACCACGACGGTGAAATACAGGATGCCGGTGGCGAGCGCGAGCAGCATATAAAAGACAGAGGTATAGGTCCGCGGGTCCAGGTAAATGCCGAAAAAGCGCTTCCAGCCGCTCGTGCCCGCGGCCGCTGCCGGCACCGGTGTCTTCAGCGCGGCTTTCACCTTGGCCTCGGTGTCGCGGTAGGCGGCGGCGACCTCATCGGGGGCGCCGTAAGTGCTGGCGATGAGCTCGAGCACGTCGGCCTCGGATTTGTCCGGATGGGCCGCAACTTCGGCGCGCAGGTACTCTTCCGCGTCGTAGAGCGCGTCCTGGATCAGCGCCGGGTCCTGACCCTCGAGCGCGGCGCGCAGCTGTTTGAGGTAGTCATCGATCGAGCGGGCAGCGTTGGCACTCATGAGTCGGTTCCTTCAATGAAGCGATCGACGAAGCCGCGCGTCTGGCGCCAGATGCCGCTCCACTGCGCAAGGAGCGACCGTCCCTCGTCGGTGATGCGGTAGTAACGCCGTGGCGGGCCGGAGTAGGAGGGCACGACGCGGCTGGTGAGGAGTCCGCCGGCGGCCAGCGTGCGCAACACCGGGTAGATGGTGCCCTCCTTGAAGAGTGCCTCACCCTCGTTGGCCTTCTGCAGCCGCTTGGCAATCTCGTAGCCATAGAGGTCCTCGGGGCTGCGCTCGAGCACGGCGAGGAGGACGAGCGCAACCAGACCTGCGTTGAGGTCCTTCTGAAACTTGCGTGCCTGACTATCATCCATTCGCTAGTACTGTAAACTGTATAGTATTAGTATTCAACTAATATTGTGCATGTTACTGTGCTACGCAACATAAGAGTCCTCAGAGCAGCCCCGCAGCCACCGGCCGGCGAGGGATCGCTGAATCGGCTCGGACGGTCGTGCTGCTAGACTTCGCGCTGCACTTTCGGGCCAAGGCCGGTGATGAGAAATTCGCTCCTAGAAGTCACTCCGGTCATCCCCCAGACTCTCGCGCGGCTTCCCGAGCTCGCCGGCAACCTCTTCTTCAGCTGGCACCGGGCGATCCGGGCGTTGTTCGAGGACCTCGACCCGCAGCTCTGGAAGCAGACCAACGGCAACCCGCGCCTGATGATCCGCTGCGTCGATCAGTCGGCGCTCGAGCGCGCGGCACGCGACCCCGACTATCGCGAGCGCTACCAGGCGGCGCTCGAGCTCCTCGATGCCTACGTACGCGTGAGCGCTCCCGGTGCCGATGAGCCACTGATCGCCTACTTCTGCGCCGAGTACGGCTTTCACGAGAGCTTCCCGATCTACTCCGGTGGTCTCGGCGTGCTCGCCGCGGACTACTGCAAGGCGGCGAGCGACGAGCGCGCCAACTTCGTCGCCGTGGGGCTGCTCTACGAGCAGGGCTATTTCACCCAGACCGTTGACAACGACGGCAACCAGCAGGCCGAGTACCGCGAGCGCGATCCGCGCGACCTGCCGGTCGAGCCGCTGCGCACCGCAGCGGGCGAATGGCTCAAGGTGAGCGTACGCATCGCCGGGCGCGACGTGGTGGCGCGCGCCTGGAAGGCGCAGGCCGGGCGCGCGCCCGTCTACCTGCTCGACACCAACTGCCCGGAGAATGCGCCCTCGGATCGCGACATCACGCACCGCCTCTACGGCGGGGACGACGCGACGCGCATTCGCCAGGAGATGATTCTCGGCATCGGCGGCGTGCGCGCGCTGCGTGCACTCGGGGTCCAGCCTGCGGTGTGGCACCTGAACGAGGGTCACGCGGCGTTCCTCATCCTCGAGCTGCTGCGCGAGCATCTCGGGGCCGGCTTGCCCTTCAACGCCGCGCTCGAGGCGGTGGCGGCCGAGTGCGTCTTCACGACGCACACGCCGGTGGCCGCCGGGCACGACGCCTTCGGACACGATCTGGTGGTGGCGCACTTCGGCGATTTCATCCGCGAGCTCGGCATACCGGTCGAGCGCTTCCTCGACCTGGCGCGTGCCCCCTCGGTCCCGCACCTCTTCAACATGACGCGCCTCGCGCTGAATGGCGCGCGCCACGTGAACGGCGTGAGCCGCATCCACGGCGGCGTCTCGGCGCGGCTGTGCGCGGACGAGTGGCCGGAGGTGCGCCCGGAGGACAACCCGGTCGGATTCATCACCAATGGCGTGCACGTGCCGACCTTCCTGCATCAGCGCTGGACCGATTTCTTCGATCGCGAGCTCGGCGTCGAATGGCGCGACCGGCTGCGCGATCCCGACTTCTGGAGTGCGCTCGAGCGGGTGCCGGATGAGCGCTACTGGGCGACCGCGCAGGACGTGAAGTCGCGCATGCTGACCACGGTGCGCGAGCGGCTGCAGCGCGAGTACGAGCGCAAGGGCCTGTCCCCGGCGCAGCTGCGGCACGTCACCCGCAGCCTCGACCCCCAGCGCCCCGGGGTGCTGACCATCGGCTTCGCCCGGCGCTTCGCCACCTACAAGCGCGCGACGCTGCTCATGCACGACCGCGAGCGGCTGGCGCGGCTGCTCAACAATCCCGATCGCCCGCTGGTGCTGCTGTTCGCCGGCAAGGCACATCCGGCGGACGAGCCCGCCAAGCAGGTGTTGCGCGAGATCCGCCAGCTGATGATGAGCCCGGAGTTTCTCGGTCGCGTGGTGTTCGTCGAGGACTACGACCTGCAGCTCGCGCGGAGCCTCGTGGCCGGGGTGGACGTGTGGCTCAACAACCCGATCGCGCCGCTCGAGGCAAGCGGCACCTCGGGAATGAAGGCCGCCATCAACGGGCGGCTGAACCTCTCCATCCTCGACGGCTGGTGGGCCGAGGGCTGGATGCAGGACAACGGCTGGGGCATCCCGCCCGCGAACGTGGCCGACCCCGCTCGACGCGACGCGCTCGAGGCGGACATGATCTTCGAGACCATCGCCGAGGAGGTGCTGCCGCTCTACTACGACGAGGCTGCTCCCGGCTGCCCGCCGGAGTGGGTGCGGCGCAGCAAACGAGCGATGATGACCGTGATCCCGCGTTTCAACATGCGCCGGGTGCTGTTCGATTACACGCGCGGCCTGTACCAGCCGGCGATGGCTCAGTACCGGCGGCTCGCCAGCGAGAGCTTCACCGGAGCGCGCACGCTGGCGGACTGGAAGCAGCGCGTGCGCGCGGCCTGGCCGAAGGTGAGTCTTAAGCTGGTCAGCGACTCCTCGCGCGACCTGCCACGCGGCGAGCGGCTGCGTCTCTCGGTCGCCGTGGCGCTCAACGGGCTGGCACCCGCCGACGTGCGGGTCGAGTTTCTCGCCCGGCGGGTGCTGCCGCAGGCCGACGGCACCCCTCCGCCGCTCTCCTCCTATGGGCTGGCGGCACGCGACGGCCTGTGGCGCGGCGTGCTGACCGCGGCCGAGGAGTCATCGAGCGGCGAGACCGCCTACGCGCTCGACGTCGAGCCGCCGGAATGCGGCCAGTTCGCCACCGAGATCCGCATTTACCCGTTTCACGAGCTGCTCACCCACCCTTACGAGCTCGGGCTCATGAAATGGCTGTGAGGGGCGTCGCTTGCGCAGTTGCGCGGCGGCGGCGGCTTGCGCTGTAGTAGCCACCATGGCCCGCCAGCCCGCCCGCGCCTCCTCCGGCCGCTACGTCAGCCGCCTCACGGGCGGGACTCTTGCGGTCATCATGGCCGGCGGCCGCGGCGAGCGGCTGCGTGATCTGACCCTCAACCGCTGCAAGCCGGCGACCCCCTTCGGCGGCAAGTTCCGCATCATCGACTTCGTGCTGTCGAACTGCGTGAACTCCGGCATCCGCCAGATCTCGATCCTCACCCAGTACAAGGCCCAGTCGCTCATCCAGCACGTACAGCACGGCTGGAGCTATCTGCGCGGCGAGTTCGGCGAGTTCGTCGAGGTGGTGCCGGCGCAGCAGCAGATCGGCGCGCACTGGTACCGCGGCACGGCGGACGCCGTGTACCAGAACAACGAGCTGATCGCCTCGCACCACCCCAAGCACGTGCTGGTGCTTGCCGGGGACCACATCTACAAGATGGACTACGGTCCGATGATCGCCTACCACGTGGAGAAGGGCGCCGACATCACCGTGGGAGTGGTCGAGGTGCCGGCAGATCAGTCGCGCCACTACGGCGTGCTCACCGCCACCGAGTGGAACCGCGTGACGCGCTTTGCCGAGAAGCCGGCGGTACCCGATCCGCTGCCCGCCCGTCCCGACACCATTCTCGCCTCGATGGGCATCTACGTGTTCAACGCACCGCTCCTCGAGAGCCTGCTGACCGCAGACGCCGCGAGCGAAACCTCCTCCCATGACTTCGGCAAGGAGATCCTGCCCGAGGCTATCGGCAGCACCCGCCAGGTGTTCGCCTATCCCTTCCAGGACGTGAAGACGCGCGCGCAGAGCTACTGGCGCGACGTCGGGACGCTCGACGCCTACTACGACGCCAACATCGAGCTGGTGCACGTGCGCCCCGAGCTCAACATCTACGACGAGGACTGGCCCATCTGGACCTACCAGGTGCAGCAGCCCCCCGCCAAGTTCATCCTCGACGAGGACGGTCGGCGCGGCATGGCCGTCAACTCGATGGTATCGGGCGGCTGCATCATCTCCGGCGCCGTGGTGCGCGAGTCGCTGCTGTTCTCCGATGTGCGTGTCGAGGAGCGCGCCTCCATCCACCGCTCGGTGGTGCTGCCGCACGCCGAGATCGGCCGCGGCTGCAGCATCAGTGGCGCGATCATCGACGAGGGCTGCGAGATCCCGGACGGCATGAGCATCGGCAGCGATCGCGCCGCGGACGCGCAGCGCTTTCACGTCACCGAGAAGGGCGTCGTGCTGGTCACGCCCGACATGCTGCGCAAGCTCCGTCCCTGAGGAGGCTGATCGGTGGCATCCGCCGCGCGCCTGCCGGTCGTCCTGCTCTGGCACATGCACCAGCCGCAGTATCGCGACGCGATCACCGGCCAGTACACGCTCCCCTGGACCTACCTGCACGCCATCAAGGACTACACCGACATGGCGGCGCACCTCGAGGCCAATCCCGCGGCGCACGCCGTCGTCAACTTCTCGCCCGTGCTCCTCGAGCAGCTCGAGGACATCGCCACGCGAGTCGCCGCGCATCTCGAGAGCGGCGCGTCGCTCCCCGATCCGGTGCTCGCGCTCTTGGGCCCCGATCCGCTGCCGGTGGAGCCGGCTGCGCGCCTCGCGCTCCTCAACGCCTGCCTGCGCGCGCAGCGCAAGCAGATGATCGAGCGCTTTGGCCCGTACCTCGAGCTCGCGACCATCGCCGATACGCTCGCCACCCCCGAGCGCGTCGGCTACGCCTCGGATCAGTTGATCCACGATCTTGCCGTCTGGTACCACCTGGCCTGGCTCGGCGAGACGGTGCGCCGCGCCGATCCGCTGGTGGCCCAGCTCACCGAGCGCGGGCGCAATTTCACCGACGCGCAGCGCCGCGAGCTCCTCAGGCTGATCGGCGGCCTGGTGGCGCAGGTGATACCGCGCTTTCGCGCGCTCGGCGAGCGCGGCCAGGTCGAGCTGTCGGTCACGCCCTACGCGCATCCGATCATTCCGCTGCTGCTCGACTTCAACTGCGCCCGCGACGTCGTGCCCGGCATGGTGCTGCCCGCGCACGCCGGTTATCCGGGCGGCGGCGCGCGCGCCGTGTGGCATGTCGAGGAGGCGCTGCGGGTCTTTACGCGCGTCTTCGGTGTGCGACCGGCAGGGTGCTGGCCGTCCGAGGGTGCGGTCAGCGGCGCGACGCTCGCACTGCTCTCGGCGCACGGGTTCCGCTGGGCCGCGAGCGGTGGCGCGGTGCTGCACAACAGCCTCGCCCTGACCGACCCGCGGTCGGCGCGCGAGCCGCGCAGTTTCAACCGCCCGTACCGCCCGCAGGGCCTGGGTACCGACTGCTTCTTCCGCGACGACAATCTCTCCGACCTGATCGGATTCACCTACGCGACCTGGCACGGCGATGACGCGGCTCACAACCTGGCGAACGAGTTGACGCAGCTCGCGGGACGCTACGACGGCGACCCGAACCACGCGGTGCTCATCGCGCTCGACGGCGAGAACGCCTGGGAGCACTACCCGTTCAACGGCTACTACTTCCTCAAGGCGCTCTACGGCCTGCTCGCCAGCCATCCCCTCATCGAGCTCACGACGCTCTCCGCATGCCTCGCACGCGGCCTGCAGGCTGCACCGCTCCCACGGGTGGCGGCCGGCAGCTGGGTGCACGGCACGCTCGCCACCTGGATGGGCGATCCGGCCAAGAACCGCGCCTGGGACCTGCTGTGCGAGGCGAAGGAGGCCTTCGATCGCGCCGTGAGCACCCCGGCGCTCGAGACCGCCGCGCGCGAAGCCGCCGGACGGCAGCTGGCGCTGTGCGAGAGCTCGGACTGGTTCTGGTGGTTCGGGGACTACAACCCCGCCGAGTCGGTGAGTCAGTTCGACCGCCTCTACCGCCGGCAGCTCGTCACGCTCTACCGCCGGCTCGGGCTCGAAGCGCCCGCGAACCTGGCGCAGCCGATCTCGGTCGGACAGGGCACACCCGAGCACGGCGGGGTCATGCGCCGCGCCAGCGCCGGCTGAGCGGGTCGGCGCGCGCGTGTCCGGCATGCGCTTGCCCGTCTTCGACCGGCGCCGCGCCGGTGCGCTGCTGCCCTTGTCGGCGCTCGAGGCGCCACTCGGGCGTGGCGGTCGCGCCTTCGTCGACTGGCTGGCCACGGCCGGTTTCTCGGTGTGGCAGATACTGCCGGTCGGGCCTACGGGCGCCGACGGCTCGCCGTAC